>CANLMX010000001.1 GCA_947492385.1 Planctomycetaceae bacterium
GCCTTCGTCGGCTCCGCTCGCGCTCCGCGCTCGCTTCGCCGCCGAAGGCGTCTTGTGTCGTGGCTTCTTCATGGTGTCGTGCATTGTGCCCTCGAGTCCCAGACGGGTGTCTCAGGAAACCGTGCAGCGCACCACAAACGACACACCCGAGAGCCAGTGCCACCCAAGGCTCGGCTCAGCGGATCCAGCCAATTGGTACCCACCAATCCACGGTCCGAAGATAAACAAGCCCCCCTGAAACGTCCAGACGTCGGGCACCGACTCCCGAGCAAACTTGGCGAAGCAGAAGGATTCCTCGCCCGGGGTTTCGAGGCAGGCTAGGCACCCACCCAAACCGAAGGCTTCATCCCTAGCAGCTTCCCACGAGATACCCGTGGGGGTAGACAGTGCCTGATACCAGTGCCCATTTCCCCCATCCTGGACCCTCCACTGCACGGCCTGCTGGGCCTGCGCCGTTGAAGCTGCGAGCAGAGTGACCACCGCCGCCTGGATCAGGTTCTTCATGTCGTTAATGCCTCCCGGAGCACCCGGCCCCGTTTCGGACGCAGGCTACTCCGGCGTTCACGCAATCCAAAGCTCTGGCCCCTCGCTTCGTGTACGGAACTGTACGGAAGAGCGGAGAAACAACTGGCACGCACGGCACGTCGCGGCTGCTGTGAGACCGCGATGAAACTGCTGCAAGGCGGCCTTTCTCACCGCGAGCGGTAGTTCGACCGGACTGCAGGCATGGAAAACTTCGGAAAGGGACGGCGAGTGCCTGGCCTTCGGTTGCTGCGCTTTTGAGGGCGGTTGAGGCGTCCCGGGCGATGCCCGGTCCGCGGGCGGCTCCGCCGCCCGGGTCCTTCGGACCCGCCTGCGGCGGGTTCAGGTGCCTTCACCCGCCCTCACCCCCGCGACCGCAATCCCGCCATGAGCGCATCGAACTCCCGCTTCAGGCGATCGCGGGTCGCCTGGTCGAGGTCCGGCTGCGATCGGGCCCTGGAAACCTGCGCCAAGGCGTCGCGGCACTCATCGCGAGACATCTGCGCGACCTGTTCGGGCGTCAGCTCGGCACCGGAAAGGGTCCACTCCACGGGAGCGCGCACCTTCTCGGCAGTCGGCGCTGCTGCGACCCCGCCGACCGCGGGCGCCTGACCGCCCGGGCCCGGCACCGGCGCCCCGTTCACGGCCTGGAACAGCATCGCCGCGGCCATCGCCACCACGACCATCCCGAGAAGCATCACCGACCAGGTGACGAACCTGACGCGCCCTTCGAGAGCGAGGGCAACTCGCGCCGGTACCCCTTGCTTGGATGTCGAGGGTTCAAGTCCCCTCACGGCGTTTCCGGCCCCCGGTTCGCACCGGTCATCCTGCCAATGCGGTCCGCCGGCTGGTCGATGAAGCCGCGGAGGAACGCGACCAGCGCCTGCGCGTCGGCGAAGTTCGAAACCCAGCCGAACGAGGCGCGCAGCACGTGGATCCCATGCTGGCGGAACATCTCGTCGCGCACGTTCGAATCGCCGTCCTTCGCACAGGCATCGAGCAACGCGCCGACGTCCGACGCACTGATTCCGAAGGCCGACTCGCCGGCACCCGGATTGCAGAAGCAGCCACCCGTGCGGAGCGAGATGCCCGCCTTACTCGCGATCGCCCCCGCCGCCGCCACGTCGATGACCTTCCCGTCCGGGTCGCGCAGGGTGAACGACACCGTGCCGCCGCGCGCGGTCACGTCCTTCGGTCCATGGACCTTGACGAGCGGCGCCCCGTTGGAGTGGCGCAACGTCGGGACCGTCGCAAGCAGCCAGCCCGTGAGGCATTCCACGCGCGTGCGGATCGTGTCGATCCCGACCTCGTCCATCAGGCGGAGCCCATGCGACACCGCCGGGATGGAGAGGTAGTCGATCGTGCCGTCCTCGAACGCAGCCGTGTCGCGGCGCATGAGGTGCGTGCGAGCGACGACGGATACCACGTCCACGGTGCCGCCGGCGAACCACGGCCGGCGCATGCGCGCCAGCGATTCCTTGCGCACCAAGAGGCACCCGACGCCCGTCGGGTAGCCGAACATCTTGTAGAACGAGACGCACACGAAGTCGGGCTTCCAGCGCGAGAGGTCCAGGCGGTTGCTCGGCACGAATGCCGCCGCATCGAGCAGCACGTCCCACCCCGCGGCATGCGCCTGGTCGATGATCTCGAGCGGATGCTTCACGCCCGAGAAATTGCTTTGCGCCGGGTAGGCCAGCAGGCTGCGCCCACCCGGGCGGCGCTGCGCAAGTTTCTCGGCGAGCGCCTTGGCATCGAGCCGGAGGTCGTCGCCCTGGAGCGGCACGTAGTCGACCGCGGCGCGGTCGGCCTTGGCGAACTCGCCGATCCCCAGCACCGAATTGTGGTTGTCCGCGCTCAGCAGCAGCCGGCTCTCCGCCGTGAACGGATAGCTCTCGCCCACCAGGCGCAGCGCGCCGGAGGCATTGGGCGTGAAGATGAGCTCGTACTCGTCGTGCGGCGCGCGGAAGTAGTCCAGGATGGCGTCGCGCGTGCGCTCCACCTGGTCCGTCGACGCCTGCGAGCTCGGGTTGGCCGAGTGCGGGTTCCCGAAGACGTTCTCCTGCAGGTCACGCGCGTGCTGCGTGAGCTGTCGCAGTGCGTACAGGTTGCCTCCGGTGTAGTCCAGGTAGACCTGCCGCGTCTGATCCAGCCGCGCGAAATCGCTGGCGCGCAGGCCGTCAAGCGCCGCGGTCGTGCTCCATGCCGGGAAGCGGCGAACGAAGTCGTCGTACGCGGCGCCCCGGGGCGCGACGGCCGATTCCTGCGCCCCGACGATCGCGCAGAGCGAGAGGAAGACGGCGGCAATCGTAAGGGCGCTGCGGGGAACTAGCATGGCGCGGATGCTAGTGACAGGGGTATGAGGATCGGGTCAGTCCCGTGCGAGGAACTTCGCAGCCCACGACTCGCCACTTGCCGAAGTACGTATTGCCGTCCGATGCGAGGCGCATCGGTCCGGACGAGCGCGGATGCCCGTTCATTTCATGCCGCGGAAGGCACGCCCTTGCGTGCTGACGGCGGGCGCCCCTTCTTCGCAATGCGCACGCTGCCGCAGGGCCACAAGGAGGACGCGTGGGTCATCCTTCTCCGCAAGGGCTGCACTTTCCGGACCCATTCTCGTCCGTTCCACAATCGCTGGGTGGACTCGGCCGTTGGACGTCGCAGGATGGAAGACATGCCTGCCCACGATCCGCGTCCCACGCCTGCCTGCGCGCTGCGCTGCCGGGTGGCTGCCGCCATGCTGGGCGCTGCGGTCGCGGGGGCGGCGTCCGCGCAGTGGACGACTCCGCCGGTGACCGCGCCGGGCGTCGAGTACCGCCTCTTCCAGAGCACGGCCGCGGGCACGGCGGTGAGCTTCCATGTCTTCCTGCCGCCCGCCTACGCGGCCGAGCCGGCCCGCCGCTTCCCGGTGCTCTACTGGCTGCACGGCTCCGGCAATCCCACCGCGCCGATCGCGCAGTTGACGAGCTTCTACGGCTCCGCGATGGCGCAGGGCAGGATCCCGCCCATGATCGTGGTCTTCCCCAACGGGATGAACTCCAGCATGTGGTGCGACTCGAAGGACGGCCACGTGCCGATGGAGACGGTCGTGCTCGACGACCTGATCCCGCACGTGGACGCCACGTTCCGCACCATCGCGCAGCGAAGCGGCCGAATCCTCGACGGCTTCAGCATGGGCGGCGCCGGAAGCGGAAGGCTCGGGTTCCGTCGGCCCGATCTCTTCGCCGGCGTGTCGATGCTCGGCGCCGGCCCCATCCAGACGGACTTCATGGACGAGCCGGACGGCAGCACCACCCCGCCCGAGCAGCGAGCCGCCATCTACGAGATGGTCTGGGGAAGCGACCCTGCGTACTACACGTCGCAGAATCCGCGGACGGTCGTCGCCGAGCGGGCGGAGGCCGTGATCGCCGCGCAGGTCCGCGTGCGCCAGGGGATCGGCTCGCTCGATTCGCTCCTGCCGATGAACCAGGAGTTCGACGCGCTGCTCACGTCGCTTGCGATCCCTCACTCGTTCACGGTGGTTCCCGGCGTCGATCACCTGGCACCCGCGGTGCTCAACGCGCTCGGGCAGGCGAACTGGGACTTCTACAACGCGGCGCTGGCGATCCCGTGCCGGCTGGCGGCGGACATCGACTGCAGCGGCACGGTGGACGGCGTCGATCTGGGCGCGTTGCTCGGCGCGTGGGGCCCGGGGCACGGGCCCGCCGACCTTGACGGCAGCGGCATGGTCGACGGCGCCGACCTCGGCGCCATGCTCGCGGCGTGGGGTCCGGTGCCCTGACTCCACGGCGGAGCGCCACGACGGACGTCTGCGGGTGTAACTCGGTGGGAGAGAGCGCCCTTGCGGGGTGGACGACAAATCGAGTTCAGAGCGCGGAATCGCCCCGCGAATTCGGTTGACAGCCGCATGGCTTGGACTAGATTCTGGAGAAGCCCGGCGCCGCCTCCGACTCCCCATGAAGACTTCCTTCCGGATCCTCGTCGCAGCCGCCTCGCTCGGCATTCCCGCAGTGTCGCTCGCCGACTGGTCGAACCTGGGCGGCAACGCGCGGCAGAACTCGCTCGCCGAGGTGGCCGGCCCCGATTCCGCGACGGCCACGTGGACGCGGAGCGACACGCCGTGCCTCATCGCGTGGAGCCCGATCACCGAGGGCCACCGCATGTTCACGGTGCGCCAGACCTACGCGTGGGCCCCGTACGAGCCGCCCGCTGCCGACGCACTCGTGCACTGCCTTGACATCCGGACCGGCGTGACGCTGTGGACGTTCGACTGCCCGTTCGAGCCCGGCGACTGGTCGACGGTCGTCTACGGCGCGCGCGACGGGCGCGTGTACGTGGGACGCGGCGGAAATGGCGCGGCTTCGGCGGCGCGCGTCCACTGCCTGAGCGCGGAGAACGGCGCCCTGCTGTGGGTGTCGAACGACGAGGTCAGGACGGCCGCCAACGAGGGCATTGCCTTCATGGACGATGGCGACCCCATCTTCGCGAGCCACACCGAGATCCGCCGGATTGACGCGACGACGGGTGCGACGGTCTGGAACTCGACGCGCACATGCAGCGTCAGCGGCAACTGCGGGCCGGCACGCGACGGCGATGCCATCTACATCGACGAGACCGCGCCAGGCGGCCAGCGGATCTCGCGCTTCAGCGCAGTCACCGGGCTGAGGCAGTACTCCAGCCAGACGATGCCGGGATTCCTGAACCAGAACTCGCCGTTCTGCGCGCCGGGAGGCTTCGTCTTCTACCTGCGCTCGAGCAACGAGGGGCCGACCGTCGACCTCTTCTACGCCTTCCGCGACACCGGAAGCGGCTTCGAGCTGCTGTGGACCGCGCCGACCACGTACGAGCCATTCGCCCGCCACGGCGTCACCCCGGACGGAGGCGTGACGCTCCTCTCGCCGCTCGGGCACCTGCAGATCCGCGACCAGGAGACAGGCGTGCTCCTGGCCGAATCAGAGACCCCCGTGCTTGCCGCGCACGGCTTCACCTCGTCGCTCGTTGCGATCGACTCGCTCGGCCGCGTGTTCCACAACAACTCGAACGGCGCGGGCGACGTGATCGGCGACCTTCGGGCTTTCTCGCCGACGCTCTCCGAGGAGTGGCGCGTTTCAGTCATGGGGATGAATCAGAGCCCAGCGCTCGCAGCCGACGGCAGCCTGCTCGTGGCCGGGACCGATGTGCTGCACCGCTACTGGACCGCCCCTTGCGCGGACGCGGACCTCAATTGCGACCGAGTCGTCAACGGCCTCGACCTCGGCATGCTGCTCGGCGCGTGGGGCCCGTGCGCCGGGTCCCCGTGCACCGGCGACATCAATCGCGACGGCACGGTGAACGGCCTCGACCTCGGCGCGCTGCTCGGTGCTTGGGATTGACCGAAGGCACGCATGCGCCACACGCCGGTGATCTCATCTTGCGGCGAAGGCCTCGTGGGAAGCGGCAGCACGTCGGCGACAACGCCCGTCGATGAGGGCCCGTGACGGCCTCATCGAGCCAGGCATGGCCGCGGGGCCCGCGCTCAGAACATCACCTGCAGCTGCGCGATGAAGCTCGCGTTGTTGTCGGCCGACAGGATGCCGAGGCCGCCCGCGAGGAACCGGATGCCGTTGACGGCGCCGCCGCCGAACGGCACCACCACCTTCGTGGTGAGGCGTCCCTCAGTACTTGATCTGCAGCTGCGCGATGAAGCTGGCGTTGTTGTCCGAGTCGGCGATGCCGAGGCCGCCGGCGACCGCACGGATCCCGTTCACGTCGCCGCCGCCGAACGGGACCACGGACTTCAGCGTCAGCTTCAGGGACGGGTTGTCGAAGTAGATGTTCGTGCCGAACTGGGCGATCCACTCGACGGGGACGTCGCCCATCCAGCATGCCTCCACGAACGGCTCCACCCGTTCCGCAACGAACCCCGTGACCTGGAGGTTGGCACCCGGATACCAGCCCAGCTCCGGCGCGCCCACGGGGTCGCGCATCCAGACGCCCTGCGCCTGCACGCGGGTGCTGCCGAGGAGCACGCGGATGTCCGCCGTCACCCCCTGCGCCGACGGGGTGACCAGCACCGAGTCAGGCGGAGGCTGCGGGTTCTGGCCACGGCCGTTGCTCATGCACGCGCCAACGCCAAGCACCACACCCACGGGATCCTCGGGGCTGCCTGACATGCGGTCGAGCTGCTCCCATGACCCGCCGATCCGCCAGTTGACGCGACCGGCGACGGCGAACGAGAGGTTGGTCGCGTCATCCCACCCCTCGGAGAGCGAGTTGAGCTGGCTGAACGTGAATCCCGCGGCACGGATGGACTCGCCCTGCCAATCGAGGCCCACCCCGGGCTGCTTGCCGGTGCCGAACCGGTAGTTGAAGATGGACCAGTCGCCGGACGTGAGCATCGATGAACCGATGTACTCGCTCTCGACGTCGAACGGCACGTTGATGAGCCCCACGTGCAACGACAGACCCTCGCCGAAGTCCTTCACCATGCGGGCGTACAGCACGCGGAGCGTGTTGGGAACTTCGATGAACCGGTTGGATTGCGACGTGTAAGCGATCGCGGCCACGTAGGTGATGCTCGGGTCCACGATGGTGCCCGCCGCGGACAGGAAGAAGAGCTTGTTCTCCATGCCCCACCGCGTGTTCGAGTCCGTGGACGCGACCGCGGGACCGTAGGCGCTCGATGCGACGAACCGGACCTGCTCGCACACGTTGATCGTCATCGTCATCAGGCCGTCGGCGGAGCCGACCGTCGCGCCGCCCGGGCCGATGCGGACCGTCGAGCGGTCGGCCAGGAACGACGCCCGCGTGGCGCTGTCCTCGAGGGCGTCCCGGACGATGGCACGCACCTGCTCGGCGCGGGCCTCGCCAAGCCAGCCGTCCCGCATCGACGTGCGGATCTCCGCAAGCTCCGCGCGCATGACGGCCAGTTCGCGCTGGACGTCGAGGGGCGGGGGATCTTGGACCAGGAACACGGCACGTCAGGGTAGTGTCGGGTCGGTCACGTCGGCAGCCCGCGCCGACGCAAACCACCCCGCCCCCTACCCTCCACGCCATGCTCCCCCTCCTCGCCCGTGCCTGCAAGGTCTTCATCCTGATCGGCCAGTCCAACATGGAGGGCCAGGGCGTCGTCGACCTTCAAGGCCCGAACTACAACGACGGTCGCGGCACGCTCGTGGCGCTCGCCGACGACCCCGCGACCGCGGAGTTGGTGGCGCCGCTGCGCGCAGGCGATGGATCGTGGATCGTGCGCGACGACGTCTTCGTGCGCTACACGCCCGAAGGGAAGCCGGCGAAGTCGGGACCGCTCGGCTTCGGGTTCACGCCGTACCTGGACCAGCACCACTTCGGGCCGGAGATCGGGATCGGCCGGGTGCTCGGCGATGCGATCGACGAGCCCGTGCTCCTCGTGAAGGTCGCGTGGGGCGGCAAGAGCCTGTTCGCCGATTTCCGGCCGCCGTCCTCGGGGGGAACGACCGGGCCGTACTACGCGCGCGCGGTGGCCGACGTGCACGCGGCGATGGACGGGGCCTTCCGCGAGATCCCGGCGCTTGCAGAGTGCCGCCCCGAGCTCGCGGGCGTGATCTGGTACCAGGGATGGAACGACGGCTGCGACCCAAAGCGCGCCGTGCCCGAGTACGAGCAGAACCTGGTGAACCTCGTGGGCGACCTGCGGCGCGAGTTTGATGCGCCGCGGCTTCCCGTGGTGATCGGCGAGCTGACGGGCCCGTGGGTGGAGGCACCCGGCGAGTGGAACACCCTGCGGCGTGCGCAGGCCGCGGCCGCGGCACGACCCGAGGTCCGCGGCGACGGACCGACGCCGCGTGCATGCTTCGTGCCCACCGCGGCGTTCGTGCGCGACCCCGAGGATTCGCCGAACCCCGGCCACGGCCACCACGAGTTCGGGAACGCCGAAACGTACCTGCGCGTCGGCAATGCCCTGGGAGAGGCGATGCGCTCGCTCGCGATCGCCGGATCGCCGGCGTTCGTGCCGACGCTGCCGCCGGCTCCGAGCGCGGCGCCCGCGAAGGGTGAGATGTCCGGCTACATGCTCGTGCCGGTCGATCGCGTGCCCGAGGAGTTCAACGCGGGGTTCTCGCTTTACGCGGCAGCATGGCCACTGGTCGAGCGCTATCCGGGCTCGAACTTCCAGACCGGACTCTTCGGCACGTGGATGTTCGCGCAGTTCAAGCGCGGCCCCGACGGCAAGCATGACACGGGCGACAAGCCCGGCTCGATGTACTCCGACATCGAGGGCGGTCTCGGCTGGTGGCGCGACACGCGCTTCGCGACGACGGTGCCGAAGTTCATCATGGGCGGCGTCGCGCCTGATTTCATCGCGTGGGCCAACGGGCCGGGCGCCGGCAAGGGCCGCGACTGGTCGAAGCCGCTCGGCAAGGATGCGATCGCGCAGCTGAGCCCCTGGGTCGTCTGGCCACCCGATGGCCTGAACCTGGCGCAGGGCACCTGCGGCGAGCTCTTCGGATACGGCTACGTCCCCCTGCCCTTGGTGCCCGCGGTGACGGCGTCGCCCGAACGCCCCATGGCGATGGGCGACCAGTGCTGGACGCTCTTCGTGAACTCCGCGAACTTCAAGGGACCGGTCGCGTTCTTCACGCCGCGATTCTGGGCCGAGCATGCGATCGCGCGCCCGGAGCTTGCGGGCATGCTGCTCGATACGCGCGGGAGCGATCCGAACAAGGCGTTCCAGATGGAGACGCAGTGGGTGCCCGCATGGCTCGGCGCGCCGGGCGCGGATGGCGCGGTGCATGCGCGCGTGGCGCCGACTTCGTTTCCCGTGGACGACGCGGGCCGCACGACCGTGCTGCACCGGCTCACCTGCTACACACGTGCGGCGCTCTCCGATGCGGTGCGCGCCTGGTTCGCGGGCGGCCCCGCGGCGAGCGGCGCGCTCGATCCTGCCGCGTCGCACGTGCAGCGCTTCGGGAACGGCGGCGGCTCGACGTGGCAGATCTTCGCCGAGAACACGAAGGACGACGCGCGCCGGGACATCGACTGGAACGCCTTCGGCACCCCCACCGCACACGACGGGATGACCTACGGGTTCACCTGGAACACCGCGCTCGTGAAGCGGATCGACGACGGCCCCGCGGGACCGGGCGCCCGCGTGCGGCTGCCGGAGTACTTCCGCCTCACGCCGCGCGAGGGCCACGCACCGCACTGGGTCGCCGTGCAGGCGAAGGACGTGCCCGCCGCCGCGGGCCTCTCGAAGCTCACCTTCCGCACGCCGCGCGAGCGCGGCGAGGGCGCATACACGACGCCCGACGCGGCCGACAGCACGTTCCGGAAGCCGGGCCCCGTCGCCGGGCCGTTCACGACGGTGCTCGGCGACGGCAGCACGGTCACCTACAGCTGGTATCGCTTCAAGGACCAGCCTGCGATGCTCGCCGCAGGGCTGTCCGATGCCGAGCGCGATGAAGCGCAACGTCGCGTCGAGCTGATCCATCGCGCCTGGACGAAGGACCGCGAGTACATCGCACCCCCGACGACAGGCTCACTGGCGTCGATCGACCCGGCGCTCCTCGTGACGCCTCCCGCGGGCCTCGAGATCGGTTTCGTGCCGATCGCGACGCGACAGGAGCGCGTGAAGGAGCGCCGCGGGAAGCGGTGAGGTCGGACTGCGGTTCTTAAGCGGCACGTATCGTGCGACGATGCCCCCGCCTCCCCCAACGCCCTCCGCGTCACCACGCCCACCGACACGACGATCGTGCTCACCCGCACGTTCGGTGCCCCGCGACAGGTCGTGTGGGAGGCCATGTTCACGCCGGCCTCGATGCGCCGGTGGATGATGCTTCCGCCCGGGCTGACGATGACCGTCTGCGAGTGCGACGCACGCGTGGGCGGCGCGCTCCGCGTGGCGTCGAGGAGCGAGGAGGCCGACCCGTTCATGACGATCTCGGGCGAGTTCACGGAGATCGTGCTGCACGAGCGCGCCGTGCACACCGAGACGATGGCGCTCGGCGACGGCCAGGTGATCGGCACGCAGCTCGAGACGCACGAGTTCTCGGAGGACGCGCCCGGCGTCACCACGATGCGCATCACGCAAACGTATCCGTCGAAGGACGCGCGCGACGAGGTCGTCGCGTCGGGCATGGCCGACGGAATGGAGTCGTGCTACGCGCGGATCGACGAGCTGCTCGCGCGGGGGGCGTGATCGACCTCGACTTCCACGCGAGTCATGAGGGATCTCGGACGTTCGATGGTTCGAACTCTGCCAACGAAATCCGCGAAATTCGGAAGTGATGATCGATCCACGGTGAATCCGGGGTAGGTTCGACCTCCTTCGAGCAGTCCAAAGGGGCCACCGACGATGTTCAACCGCAGCCTCCGCCGCAATCACTCCCGCGCCACCCACCGCAAGGCGTTGCTGGCCGCGGCCTGCGCGGGCTCCGCGATGCTGATCGTCGTCGCGGCTCCGCAGGCCAGCGCCGACACCGCCTTCGGCTTCCACATGGGCGTGAATGCGGCGGGCATGGAGTTCAGCGAGGGCACCTTCCCGGGCACCGTCAATTCCAACTACGTGCTCCCCACCAGCTCCGAGATCGGCTACTACGCCGGCAAGGGCATGGGGATCGTGCGGCTGCCGTTCGCCTGGGAACGCCTGCAGCCCACGCTGAGCGGAGCATTCGACGCGACCTACCTGGGTTACATCCAGCAGGCCGTGGCCACCATCCGCGCCAACGGCATGATGGTGCTGCTGGACCCGCACAACTACTCGATGTACCGCCTATCCGGCCAGAACCGCCACCACATCGGTTCGTCGTCGGTGCCCGCCTCGGCGTTCGTCGACCTGTGGAAGCGCCTGGCCACGCTGTACAAGGACGATGCCGGCGTCGTCTTCGGCCTGATGAACGAGCCGGTGCAGTGGGACGACTACGGCGAGGAGCTGCAGTGCAGCGAATGGGCCGGATACTGCAACCAGGCCATCGCCGCCATCCGTGACACGCAGACGGGCGCGGGCGCCACGCAGAACTGGATCCTGGTGCCGGGCAACTTCTACACCGGCGCATGGAGCTGGACCTCCACGACCGACACGACCGGAACCACGAACGCCACCGCGATGCTGGCAGTGACCGACAGCGCCGGCAAGTTCGCGTTCGAGGTACACCAGTACGTGGACAGCAACTACTCCGGCACATCGGACACCTGCGACGCCAGCCACGGCGCCGAGAGCCTGGCCAACTTCACCACGTGGCTGCGCTCGAACGGGCGGATCGGCTTCCTGGGCGAGATCGGCGCCGGCTCGAACTCCGTGTGCTACGACGACCTGAACGGCGCGTTCGACTTCATGGAGACCAACAGCGACGTCTGGTCGGGCTGGACCTACTGGGCGTCGAGCAACTGGGCCATCCAGTTCAGCATCGAGCCGACCAACTGGGCCTACCAGAGCAGCGCCACGCAGGCTTCGCTGACGCCGGTCGAGACCGAGATGATGACGACGGTGCTCTCGCGGCGATATGCGGGCGGCGCGGGCGGCGCGAACTGCGCGGCAGACATCAACGGCGACCGCGCGGTCGACGGCGCCGACCTGGGCGCGATGCTGGCCGCCTGGGGCGACCACCCGCTGCTGGGCAACCGGGCCGACCTCGACTCGAACCGCCGGGTGGACGGCGCCGACCTCGGACTGCTGCTTGCGCGCTGGGGTGCCTGCAACTGACGGGAACCGCTCCGTCGCTCGGGCGAGGCGCTCACGAAGCGGCGGCGAGCTGACGGGCACGGCTCGACGGATCGCAACCTGATCCGAGGCGCCCTCGATGCGCTTTCGGACGTCGGGCCGGTCGACGCGGTCCCATCACTGAGATCGCTGCCGCCGCGCATTTGCCACCGGTGGCGCGGCGACCTCCCCCTTCCTCCGGCACGCATCCGGGCAGTACTTCACGTTCGGCCAGTCGCGCTCCCACTTCTTGCGCCACGTGAAGGGGCGTCCGCAGCAGGCACAGTCCTTCGGCGGGGGGACGGGCGGGCGCACGATGCGGGGCATGGCTGGCAGTTCGACGGCGGCACCGGACGGATTCGGAGGCCCCCGCGAGTCGCCAGCGAAGCGACGGCCCGCGGGAACGGCGCGGCCAGAAGCCCGTAATCTCCGTCCGCCATGCCTTCGCCGCGCAAGCCCATCGGCACCGGGATGCGACCGCCGCTCGAGCGCGGGAACGATCTCGCGCGCACGCAGACGCTCGCCCGGTCCGGCCGCATCGATGAGGCGATCGCGGCGACGGAGCGCCACGTCGGGCAGGGCTCGCGTGACGCGGAGTTCCTCCGCGTGCGCGCGTCGCTCGAGCAGGTCGCCGGACGGCGCGGGCTCGCGGCGGCGTTCGCGGTGCGCGCCGAGGCGGTCGAGTCGCACCCGGACTCGCTGCTGATCCTCGCGCGGGCCGACGTCGGCGCGGGCGAGACCGACCGCAGCATCGAGCGAGCGCGCGCGGTGCTGCGGATGGCGCCGGGAACGGTCGCCGCAGAGGTACTGATCGTCGAGGCGCTCGAGGGCGCGACCAGGATTCCAGAGGCTCAGGCAGCGCTCGACGGAATGCTCGCGGGCGCCACGAGCCTGCCGGAGAGCGTGACGGTCCACCTGCAGATGCTGCGCGCGTCGCTCCTCGTGCACTCGAAGCGCTTCGGCGAGGCGATCGAGCACCTCGACCGCGAGGTGCTGCCGAGGATTGCCCCTGGCGCGCCGACGCGGAACGCGCTCTACCTGCGTGCCAAGGCGTGCGACCGCGCAGGGCGCTTCGACGACGCCTTCGAATCCGCGGCACGCGCCAACGAGATCGGCCGCGTCGACTTCGACCCGGTGCAGTATGCGGCGGCGGTGGACGCGCTGATGTCGCACTGGACGCGCGCCACCATGCGCGACTTCCCGACGAGCGACTCGACGAGCGAGCTCCCGGTGTTCATCGCCGGCATGCCGCGCAGCGGGACCAGCCTGCTCGACCAGGTGATCGACGCCCACGCGCGCGCTGCGGGCGTCGGTGAGATGGCGGTCATCGAGCACTTCGCGCGCGAGCTCGAGCAGGCGTGGGATGCGTCGCTTCCTGCGCCGGACAGCTTCGGGCCGATGCGCGACCGCGCGTTCCGGAACGCTGCGGCGGCGTACGTGTCGCACTGCACGAAGGAGGCGCCGGGCGCGCTCCGCGTGGTCAACAAGGCGCTCGGCAACAACCGGATCGTCGGACTCCTATCCCGGCTCTTCCCGCGCACCCGGATCATCCACGCGATCCGCGACCCGAGGGACGTGGCCATCAGCTGCTTCATGGGCGGCTTCAACAACGACTACTACCCGTGGACGACGCGCATCGAGTGGATCGCCGCGGCGTGGGAGCAGAGCCGGCGCCTGATGGAGCACTGGAAGCGCGAGACCGACCTGCCGATCCTGGACGTGCGGTACGAGGATGTCGTGACCGACCCCGGCACGCAGTTCCCGCGGTTCATCGGGTTCCTCGGCCTCGACTGGGACGAGGGGTGCACCCGGTTCCACGAGTCCCGCCGGACCGTGCGGACGCTGAGCTACGACCAGGTGAACCGGCCGCTCTATTCGAGCAGCGTGGAGCGTTGGCGGAACTACGAGCGGCACCTGAAGGGGGTGGCCTGGCCGGGGTCTCCGTAACCAGTTCTTCACCGACAGCGGCCCCGCTTTCGCCGAACCGCCGGAGTTTCAGACCAATCACCCGAAAATGGTGGCAAGCAGCGCCCGCGGTGCTAAAAATACTCTTGGAGACCTTCGGCCCGCGGGGCTGGAGGGGGACTGGGCCCTCGCCGGGGGTCTCGGCGGCCCACGCGTTCCCGAGATTGCGGGAAGGCAGTCCTCAGGCGCGCCTCGAGCGCGGAACTCCCACGCCATGCATCACAATTCGATTCCCTGTGCGACCGCTACTGCGCTGCTCTTCGGCGGCACCCTCGGGCTCGGATCGACCGCAGAAGCCGGTCTGACCGTCACCAGTGCCTACTTCAACTTCAATGCAGGCAGCGTGCACGCGACCAACTTCGATGCGTCGGCGGAGGGTTCGCTGCAGGGTGTTGTTTGGTTCGACGTACTCAAGCTCTGGGAAGAGGCGCCGGAGTCCTACAGTGCCGCCAAGCTCTATCCCGCCTCGTGGGTCTCCGACGTCGTGCCGTTCGCGGTCGGTCTGACACAACCCGGCTCCTACCCGTCGGTTTCCGGTGGCACGGAGTGGAATGCGTGGACCGTCTCGGCCGAAGGTGGCCTGACGGCAAACGGCACCACTGTGTACGGGACGAACAATGGGGCGTCCCTCAAGATCTCTTTCGGAGACAATCCCGGTGCTGATGGAAGCGGACTGCACGGTGTTGGCGGGAATCTCCTGCTCCGCAACTCGGACGGCACGGTCGTCAATGGTGATATCCGCTTCGACCTCTCGGACGGAAGCGCATCAGTCATTAGTTTCTCGGAGACCAACCCGTTCGTCGGCTTCTGGTCCCTTGACCCGCTGATGACGATTTCAAGTATGGAGATCACGCCATACGGTCTCACGCCGCCCGACTTCTCGATCGGCATCCAGGACCTGTACCTCGGCTACGCCGGCGTCCCCGTGCCCGCACCCGGCGCCATCGCGCTGCTCGGCGCGGCGGGACTGGTCACCGGTCGCCGTCGGCGCTGAGGCCAGGAGCGTTCATCACTTCGCATTCCTCCGAGGCGTCGCGCACCGCGCGGCGCCTCGGTGCGTTGGCGGCGGCTGTTGACTCGGTTCCGCGAGGGACTCGCGTCGTCCGCACCCAGCCCCGCACCCAGCCCCTCCCAACCGTCAGAACGTCACCTGCAGCTGCGAAACGAAACTGGCGTTGTTGTCGCTCGAGGCGATCCCCAAGCCGCCCGAGATGCGGCGGATCCCGTTGACGTTGCCGCCACCGAACGGAACCACCACCTTCGCGGTGAGCTTGATGCGCTCGCCGGCGAGGAAGACGTTGAGTCCCGCCTGGGCGATCCACTCGACCGGGACGTCGCTCATCCAGCATCCCTCGGCGAATGCCTCGACGGACTGCGACAGGAACGTGCTGGCCTGCACATTGACCCCCTGGTTCCACCCGAGGGTGGGCGCACCCACGGGATCCCGCATGAGCGCGTACTGCGTGATCACCGTCGTTTCGCCGAGCAGGACCCGTGCGTCGGTCGTGAATCCCTGCGCCGACGGCGTCGCAAGCGGCGAGTCCGGCGGCTGCGGGTTCTGCCCGCGCCCGTTGCTCATGCACGCGCCGAGCCCGAGCACCAGGCCCGATGCATCGCCGGGCCGGCCCGACATGCGGGCGATCTGCTCCCATGGGATGCCCCACTTCACCTCAGCGCGGCCCGCGACGGCGAACGACAGGTTGCGCAGCGAATCCCAACCGAGGTCCAGCGAATTGATCTGGTTGAATGCGCCGCCGGCCGCACGGAACCAGTCGCCGGTCCATCCGATGGCGACGCCCGGCTGCTTGCCGGCGCCGAAGCGGTAGTTGAAGATCGAATAGTCGCCGGTCGTCAGGCGTGACGACCCGATGTAGTCGCTCTCAAGGTCCCAGGGCACGTTCAGGAGCCCGGCAGCCACCGCCCAGCCCTCCCCGAGATCCTTGCGGATGCGCGCATACACCAGCCGGTACTGGCCCGGGACGACGATGAATCGGTTGGTCTGCGACGTGTAGCCGATCGCCGCGAGGTAGGTGATCGACGGATCGATGATGTTTCCCGAGATCGCCAAGAGGACGGTCTTGTTCTCGAATCCCCAGCGGGTGTCGGTGACGGGACCACCCTGCGACGTGGGTCCATACGCCGATGCCGCGACGAACCGTGTCTGGGACATGCTGACCAAGCGCATGCTCGCGGAGCCGTCTGCGGCGCGCAGGTAGACCCCGCCGTCGGGACCGCTTGCCAAGCCCGACGACCAGTCCGCAGAGAGAAACGAAGCGCGAGGCGAGCTGTCCGCGAGCGCATCACGGACGATCGTCCGGATCTCCTGCGCACGGGCTTCGTCGAGCCATGCATCGCGTGCCTGCGCGCGCATCTCGGCCAGTTCCGCGCGCATGGCCGCCAATTCGCGCTGGGTGTCGATGGGCGGCGCGTCGAGCAACGGGAACACGGACGAAGCGTAACGGTTCGATGCGGCCGACTACCGCCCCGTTCCCACCGGCAACGTCAGGATCGGCGTCGACTGGCCCTCGGCGGTCACCTGGAGGTCGTACATGTCGCGCACCATGGCGAACACGCACCGGGACGTCTTGTCCGTGCTGTCGATCCAGTACCACCGCTGGCCATCATGGACCGACACCAGCGCGTTCGCGGGCTTGGAGTCGCCGCAATGGACGCGGAAGACGGCGCGCACGTAGCGCGAAAGGTCCTCTCCCTTCTGGATCCTGGTCATCCGCGCGAACAACTCGGTGCCGGTGTCGACGTCCTCCGACGGCGGCGGCGCGTTGGGCGCCTCATCGACGCCCATCGACAGGAGCTGCAGCGTCGCCACGAACGACCGGGCGCGGATGGACAGCGTGTCGCCCGGCCAGATGTCCTCGGACGCCACCAGTCGGTAGCTGCCGGCGCGGGGCGGGACCCCAAGGAACTCCTTGAAGTTCGCCGCCTCAGGCGCGGACTCGATGCCCTCGTACAGGGTCATGACGGGGACGCGCTCGATGGTGCGGTAGTCGTAGTTGCCGTCGGGAAGCTTGACGAATGCACCTCCGCCCTTGCTGCTGTCGATGATTCGGTCCACCGTGACCTCGGAGCGCGGGATGGGCTCGGAATTCCAGGTGACCGCGTCCGGGACCTGGCTCAGCGAGAGCAGGTGCCGCACGCCGAGCCGCTCGATCGACTGGAGCAGCATCCCGAACTCGCCGCTTCCGAGCACGATGCCCTGCTCGCTGGTGACGTCGAAGCCCTCGACGTTGCCGATCTTCTCGACGCACAGCAGGACGACCAGTTCCAGCGGCCACCCTGCGGAAACCATGCGCTCGACGGTGGAGACCGGGATCGGCGACATCAGCTCGCGCGACAGGCGCTCGCCCTGCTGCGGGACGAAGGTGATGTTCGGCGTGTAGCTGAAGTTCACGTTGCCGCCCGTGGCGCCACTCACCAGTCCACCCGCGGGCACCGCCACCGCGCCGTTGGCGCCCGCACCCACCGTGGTCTGCACGTTGATGAGGCTGACCGTCATCCACTGCGTGGGCCGTCGCTGCGACATGCGCACCACGTTGAGGAGCATCTGCCGGTCCATGGCCTCGGCGACCGAGGTGTTGAACGCGACGTGGTTGTCCTCGAGCACGGACGCGCCCCAGCGGGAGCAGCCAGCAAGCGCAACCGGCACGATGACCATGAGCGCCGCGATGCAGCGGCCGAGGGGACGGGGCATTGATGGCAGGTTCGGCATGGGGTGTGAAGGCGATGGCGTGGGCGCAAGGATGCGCGGACCGTGAGTGTATGGAATCGATGAGGCCGGAGTGCGGTGCCCCGCGGCGTCCGCGCCACCCACGACGTCAGCTCGCCCAACGCGCGCGGTACGCACCATCAGGGTCGTAGCGCTCGGCCTGCGCACGCACGTCGAAGACCCGGTTGCGCGGATCGTTGCCGACGCCCGCAACGTACTGCCAGTTGCCCCAGTTCGGCCCCACGTCGAAGTCGATGAGCTGGCTCTCGAACCATGCGGCGCCCCAGCGCCAGTCGACGCCCGCCGTGCGCGCGAGCCAGCTTGCGACGTTCTGGCGCGCGCGGTTGGAGAGCTGGCCGGTCGCGCGCAGCTCGTGCATACCGGCGTCGACGAACGGCTCGCCGGTCTCGCCGGCGCACCATGACGCGAACGTCTCCCGGTCCTGCGAACCGCACGGCGTCCGCCCGAGCACGCCGCGGGCGTTGAACGCCCGGCGCTGCCACCGGCGCACCCAGAAGTGGAAATAGTCGCGCCAAAGCAGCTCGAAGAAGAGCCAGTAGGTGCTCTCGTTCGCGGTCCGCTCGGCCTCATAGCGCCGGATCTCGGAGGCAACCTCGCGCGGTGAGATGGTGCCGAGGGCAAGCCACGACGAGAGACGCGACGAAAAGTCGGCGCCCACCAAGCCATCGCGCGTCTCCTTGTAACGGGCCACGCAGTCGTCCGCCCAGAACCACTTCGCGATCCGCGCCAACCCGGCGGACCGGGCGCCATCGCATGCGAACGATGCTCGAGGATCGCTCGACGCTGCGGCGATGCGCGCCGCGGCGAGATCCGCTGCCGCAAGCGTGGCGTCGGTACACGCGGCCGCTTGGGCGCGGACGTCATCGCATGCACCTCGGATCGCGGGGACCGGAAGCGGAGCGGGAACGCGGCACTCCCGCTCGACGCGGCGTCGGAAGCTCGAGAACACCTCGGGAAGATCGCCGATGGCGAAAGGCAGGTCGGATGCCGCGATCATGGTCGTCTCGTCGTGCACCTGCAGGCTCATGCCGCGCTCCGACAGCGCGCGCTCGACCATTGCGTTCTCGCGCACTTCGTCAACGGCCGGGCATGGCGCGGTGTGCACCTCGTGCGCGTCCAGCTCGGCGGCTAGCACGGGAATGCACTCCACCGCGTCGCCACGCACGACGAAGAGCTCTGACCCCACCGCGCGCCACTCGGCGCGAAGGCCTTCGACCGCCTGCAGCAGGTGGCCCAGCCGCCGGTGGCTCCAACCCGTCACGCCGGGCACAACGTCGAGGGCCGCGGCGCGGGCCGCCACCGACGAATCACGCCCGCGCGAGAGCGGGAACGGAGCGCCCGGTTCGGCCGGAAGCACGACCGCTCCGACCACACCCGCGGGCGCCTGCCGCGCCGCATGGGTCACCGCGGCATTGTCCGCAAGCCGAAGGTCGGTCCGGTGCCAGACGATGACGGGTGGGGAAGCGCGGGATGGCATGTTGGACGCATGCGCCCGCAGGCGCTCAGCGACTCCGGCGCGCGAGTTCCTGCTTGGCCTCGCGCCAGTCGATGCACTGGGCGTCATCCGACTTTGCGGGGTCGTGGTGGTACCACATCATCTCGCGCAGCTCGAGGTCGCTGTACCACGGCTTGCCGTTCCAGAAGGGGGAAGGACCCGACCGGTCCAGTGCCGCCTGCGCGCCGGCGGAGGTCGCCGCACTCGCGCTGGCGGCACGCGCCGCAGCTTCGCGAGCGCGTTCCGAGTCAGACATCGCCTGCTTGAGCTCGACGCCGGCGCGGGCCGCCGCCGACCGTGCGGCATCGGCCTCGGCCCGGGCTTCGTCGCGCTCCTTCATCGCCGCGCTGCGCGCGGCTTCGGACTCGGCGCGTGCCTTCGCGGCCTCCTGCTCCGCGGCAGCCAGCTTGGAGCGAAGCGCCTCCTGCTGCCGAGTCATTTCGTCGGAACCCGCCTTCATCGCCACGATCTCCTGCTTCAGGCGATCCACCGCCGTCCGGTCCTTCTCGGCGCTCACGCGCGCCTCCGCGAGACTCGCTTCGGTGGCCTTCGTGGACTCGGCGCAGCGCGCGGCCTCGGCCTCGGCCGATGCGGCCTTGCCGGAGGCACGGAACGCGGTGACGGCAAACACGATGCTCGCGACGGCAAGCACGACGAGACCCAGAGTTCGAAGGTTCATGATCATTGAATTGTGCGAGATCCGTAGGCCACCGGTCAAATCTGAACGGTTATTCGGCCAATGCAACGTGGGGCGCCTGCGGTGGTTGACCACAGGCGCCCCAGAGAAAAGGGGCAGGATTGGGCGGGTCGGAATCGCCGACCCGCGATGTCAGCGCCGCCTGCGGCTGCCGATCATGCCGACCGTCGCAAAGATCGCGACCGCTCCGGGGGCCGGGACCGTGGCGACGTACAGCGCATCGAGCCCGACGAACGTGGTCGCACCGAGGTTGCTGATCGGCTGGATGCGCAGCGAGGTGATCGGTGCCGACGCGTCATCCGACCAGAACCCGACAAAGGGCTCCGCGGCCGTGAAACTGCGCATCACCGACGTGCCGTTGCCGAGCCGCACCCAGATCCGGCCGTCGACGCGCGCGCCGTTCTGGTCGAAGAACCGGAAGTCGCCGCCGACACCCATCACGCCCATCGACGAGCCGGACGGCGGCGCGAAGGTGATGACGAGCGAGCTACCGGCCGTCGCGGCGAAGATGGCCCCATGGTCCACGGTGACCGTTCCGCCTGCGACGCTGGAGGTGGCCGTCCAGGCGCCCCAACCGGAGCCGCCCGAGTGGGAGGCTGCCGACGAGCCGGCCGCGCCGGCGAAGGTCTCGTTCTGGAAGATCGGACCGGTGCCCGGCGTGAAGACGGAACCCGTGAGGTTCGCAGGCGCGGCGGCCCACGTGGTCTGACGCGCGTAGGCGGTGATCGCGGCGTCGGCGCTTGCTGCAGCCGATGCGGCCGCCGCCAGCGCGGCGATGAGAAGCTTCGTGTTCATGTGATTCCCTTGTTCCCTTGGAGGTTCGTGTGATGCGTGCGAAACGCAGCCTCAGCGGCGACGACGGGCCAGTCCGACGAGGCCTGCGGCGCCGAGCAGCGCGAGGGCTCCGGGGGCGGGCACGGGGACGCCGGCGTAGCCGAGGTACAGGTCCTGGATGCCGATCGAGAAGTCGGGCGGCGTGAGGCCGTACGGCATGATTTCCATGCTCGTAATCGTCAGCAGCGGGTCGGTGGACCAAAAGCCGGCGAACGGGTTGGTCTTCGAGAAACTGCGGACCAATGCGGTGCCGTTCGAGAGCTCGATGCGGACGTTCCCCGTGAAGAAGGCGCCGCTGTCGTCAAGGAACCGGAACGTCCCGCCGACGCCGTGGAGTCCGCTTCCATCAGTACCGGGCTTGTCCCCGAAGGTGATCTTGAGGGACGCCCCATTGTTGGTCCCGTACACGGTGCTCCCGTCCGCCGTCACACCACCCTCGGCCGAGACGTTCCACGTATTCCAATCCACGCCACCGGAAACGGACGGGTAGGAGCCGGCGCGTGTCAGGCCGACTGCGAACGGCGCGACCTCGGAGACCCACGAGGCGGGATAGAGCTTGTCGGAAGTGAAGGACTCCGGCGCCTCTTCCCAAAGCTTGGGATCGGTGAACCAGGCAATGGCCTGCGGCGAACCACCCGCCGATGCCACCGAAGCGATGATCCCCGTCGAAACGAACGCCCCTGCGATGAAATGACGCATGTCTTCCCTTTCCCTTGTGCGCGACGCGATGCGGCGCGAAGTCATGAACCCTCAGAGAGGCGGGCCCGACCCCGGAATCGTCCCGGGATGGGGGTACACACCGACCCTCCGGGCATGAAGGCGGGATCCGAGGCGCGGTCGGATCATGAAATCGGGAGATCGGCCAAGGATGCCCGTTTCAAGCAGGAAATCATCGAATTCCCGATCCATGCAGCCAAGGGCTCCCGCCTCTTGCCTGCCGGGGGTCCGACTGATCGACGCCGACCACCCCATGTCCCGCTTCCTTCGCATCCGGCCCACCCTGATCCTGGCCGTGGCGCTGCCGACGCATGCTGCGCCGCCGGCACCGTTCGTGGCCGAGCCGTTCGGTGGCACGTTCACCGACGTCATCGGCACCGAGACGCTTCCCGACGGGCGGGTGCTCGCCTTCGAACGCTCGGGCATCGTGTGGCTCATCCGCTCCGATGGAACGCGCCAGGCAACGCCGGTCCTGGACATCCATGACGAGGTCGGGGCATGGCGCGACCACGGCCTGCTTGGGCTCGCGGTGCACCCGTCGTTCCCGGCGGTCCCCGACATCTTCCTGCTCTACGTCGTCGATCGGCACCACCTGCTCAACGCAGGCACTCCGGCCTACAACCCGTTGACGGACGATTACTCCTCCGCCACGATCGGACGCGTCGCCCGATACCGGCTGGATATCTCCGGAGGAACGGTTCAGGCGATCGCATCGAGCCGGCGCATCCTGATCGGCGAGACGCGCCAGACGGGGCTGCCGGTCTGCTACCAGTCGCACGCGGTGGGGTCGATCCTGTTCGGCCGCGACGGTTCGCTGCTGCTCTCGATGGGTGACTCGGCGAGCTACCTGACGGCCGATTCCGGGGGACAGGTGTCGGGCGGATACGTCAACCAGGCCCTGGCCGACGGGATCCTCTCGGCGAAGGAAAACGTCGGGGCGTTTCGTGCGCAGCTCGTCGACAGCCTTGCAGGCAAGGTGCTTCGCATCGACCCTGAGACCGGCAACGGCATCGCGGGGAATCCGTGGTTCGACGCCGCGGCCCCGCGCGCGGCTCGCAGCCGCGTGTGGGCACTGGGCCTGCGCAACCCGTTTCGCATGACGTTGCTGCAGGGGACGGGAAGTCCCGATCCGGCAGCCGCCGACCCGGGGACGCTGGTCGTCGGCGACGTCGGCTGGAACCTGTGGGAGGAGGTCTCGACGATCACGGGCCCCGGGCAGAACCTGGGGTGGCCGATCTTCGAGGGGCTCGAGCACCAGTCCAACTACGCCGCGCTCTCGACCGCGAACCCGGACGCCGTAGTGTCCGCCTGCGGGACGGTCCCGTTCCGCGAGCTGATCCGGCAGGACTCGACCGCGAGTGCGCGATTCGTCGCGGCATGCCGCGTGCTCGGCGCCGAATCCGCGAACGCACAGAATGCGCCGACGTCATCCTCCGAGTTCGGGTTCACGGGCAGCGGATACCGTGACTTCGGCGACGTGACGGGCGCGTGGATCGAGTGGACGGTCAACGTGCCTGCAGCAGGCAGCGTCGCGCTCGCGTTCCGCTTCGCCAACGGGAGCACGGCCGACCGACCGCTCGACGTGCTCGTGGATGGCGTCGTGCGCCAATCGTCGATGTCGTTCGCGCCGACCGGATCGTGGCGCGAGTGGCGGGTGGCCACGACCGCGCCGATCGCGCTCAGTGCGGGAAACCGGGTCGTGCGGATCCGCACGGTCGGCCCGAACGGACCAAACGTCGATGCGATGTGGGTGGAGGGCCAGGCTGCTTCGGCGGACCTTCCGGCGGGGATCCCGACCTTCACCCACCGCAGGCCGTTCATCGACTGGCGCCACGGCAGCGCGGCCGCACGCACTCCGGCGTTCACCTCGGCGGGTGCCGGCGTCGTGAGCGCCATCGGATCGAATGGCGGTGCGCTCGGCGTGCAGTTCAGCGGCTATTGCGCACTGGGAGCGCCTCGGGCCGACTTCGCCAGCTGGCCCGCCGAGTGGCGCGGGGTGCACTTCCTCGGCGACTACACCGAGGGCTGGATGCGCACCGCGCGGCTCGACGCCGCAGGATCGCTGCGCTCCGTGGCACTGTTCGATGCGGGCCTCCTGAACCTCGTGGGCGTGTATGCCGACCACGTCAATGAGTGCCTCTACGTTGCACAGTTCTCGACGCTCACGCGGTTGAGCATTCCTTCGGCCTGCCGCGGAGACCTGAACGGCGACGGCACCGTCGACGGCATCGACCTCGGCGTGATGCTCGGACGCTGGGGCATGGGCGGGGTTTCGGACCTCAATCGCGACGGCAGCGTCGATGGCGTCGACCTGGGCCTCATGCTCGGGAGCTGGGGCCCGTGCGCGCCGTGACGACCCATGCCGGCGCCCCTCACGCCGTCTTGACCGAACCCTGACCGAATTCGTGATCCGGCATCCTGGCCGATCCCGCCGATAGATGCGACGGCAGATCCCTTGAGTCCGGACCCTTCCGGACGCCTGCCCTCGAACCCACGGTCGGCCTGTTCGGGCGACGCCACCCTCCGGAGCCTCCCTTGAAGACCCTCACTGCCACGGCCTTCGCCGCTGCCGCCCTCGCCGCCACGACCGCGTCCGCCGCTCTGATCACCACGCCCAGCAAGCCGGTGTTCGACACGATCGCCGCCAACCTTGCGCTGCAGGTCAGCGAAGAGACGTTCGACGGCTTCGCGGGCTTCGCCGGATCCCCGGTGACGGGTTCCGCCGGCGGCGTGACCTGGACCGCGTTCACCTCCGGCGGCTTCTACTCCGAGGACGGCGTCTTCTCGACCAATGTTCCCGGCACCTCGATCCAGTTCACCTTCAGCGAGCCGGTCAATGCCGTCGCCGGGACGTTCTTCGCGACCGCCCAGGACTTCACGGTGATCCCGGCGCTCTTCGTTGCGATCCTCAGCGACGGAACGACCTGGGCGAACCTCACGGGCCCTGCCGAGCCGTACGGCAACTTCGTCGGCTTCGTCTCGCCGACCGGTGCGAGCATCACGTCCCTCACGCTGAACTTCAGCCCGACCACCGCCTACGCGTCGGTCGGCTCGCTGTGGATCGGCGTGGTGCCTGCTCCCGGCTCGGTGGCGCTCCTCGGAGCGGCCGCGCTGATCGGCGTGCGTCGCCGTCGCGCTTGATCACGGAGCCTTGAGCACCTGCTCGAGGAGCTGGCGATAGACCCCTGCAAATCGACCGCTCTCGCGGATCCCACGATCCGCGAGAGCTTTCGCATCCGCCGTCCGCCCGCACCGGAGATAACTGGCGATGAGCGCCTGGTCGCAGGCGACCAGGTCCTCGGCGGCCATGCGCGGTCGCGCATCGAGCAGGTACGGGATGGCCTCGGCCCACTCGCCTCGGAGCTGGTGCAACCGGCCAACGTAGCGCTCGGTCAGACCGGTGGACGAATGCCCGTGCGACAGCAGGAAGCGGCCGTCCGCGATCGCGCCGAGCGCCGTCGCGCGCTCGTCGTCGGTCAGCCCGCCGGCGAGCTTCTCGCGGCAGGCGAGGCAGAAGTACGTGTACTCAAGCTCCCACGACGTGTACCGCGGCACCTGGCGGCGTGCGATGCCGTAGAGCGGCGCGGCCTCCGCGGCCTTGCCCTCGCGCAGCAGGACGCGCGCCACCATGCCGGTGATGGGACGCATGCCTCCCGCATGCGGCGCGGACGTCTGCCACTCGCGCGCCGTGGCGAGCACCGCCGGCGACATGCGCGACTCGGCCTCGCGGCACAGGCGGTCGAATCGATCGAACGCCTCCTGGTTCGACCGCTTCATGAACGGCACGCCGAAGAGCACGCGGAGCGTGTGGTGCACGCGGTAGTCGTCCCATGGATTCGAACCCTGCCGCTGCGCATACTCCTGCCACGGCGCAAGGAGCGCCGCACGATCGGCGGGAACGGCGAGCGTGCCGGGCAGCCCCGACATCGAACCGACGATCGCGCGCGCGGCCTCGACCTGCCCCTGCACTGAAAGATGCACGTGGTCGTCGAGGAGGTCCCACCCCGTCGCGCCCTCGGGGCTGCGATCCCGGAAGCGCTCGGCCACGTCGCAGAGGATCGCACCGCCCTCCGCGGCGGCTTCGCGGATGGCGGACTCGGTCTTCGAGGTCGGCCGCCACGGCATGGAGTCGAGGTCGCGGGCCGCAAGGAACGCCGTACGTGCGGCGGCGCGGTCGCCCGCGGTCGCATGCGCCTGTGCTTCCGTGAACCGGGCCGGCGCCTCCGCACCCTCGCCAAGCGGCCTAAGCCCCGACTCGTTGCTCGCCGTGGTGCACGCCACCACGGGTACGCCCGAATCCTTCGCCATCCCCATGATGCGTCCGAGGTGCGTGCGCAGGTTCGCGGCGGCCGCGGCGCGCAGCGGTGAGTCCGGCGGGATGACGGTCTGGCCGATCATCTGCTCCATGAGCGTGCGGTCGGCGTCGGCGTCGCGACGGAACATCCAGTCGATGGCCTGCACCACCGCAAGCCCGCGCGCCGCGCGCACGAAGGGCAGCGCGCCCGAGGGCATCGTGCCCGATGCGTTGATCGAGGCGGTGCCGTAGGCGCCGAAGAACTCGTTGTTGCCTACGTAGAGCACGAACAGGTCGGGCTGGTACGCAAGGGCCTCCTTCGCCATGTACACGATGGGGAAGCTGGCGACCGCGGTGGTGCCGAGATCGATCACCTCGACATCGCGGCCGGGCCACGCGTCCTCGAGCATGCGCTCGAGGAACGACGCCATCGACAGGTTCCGAGGCTGCGGATAGCCCTTCGCCGCGGACTCGCCGAAGAGGAACACGCGCACCGTGTTGGCGGGCTTCGGCATGCGGAAGGAGGTCTGGTCCGCGTACCCCGGGCGCGTCGGATTCGCGAAGAAGTACGGGCGTGATGCGTCGGGCTCGACCATGCACAGCGTGGTGCCGGGCTCGACCTCGCCGACCTTCCGGATGAACGCCGGGTAGCCGCCCCAGCCGAAGAGGCGGAGAACCACCTCGACGGCGCCGAGCGCCACGACCGGCACCAGCAGCGTCACCGCAAGGAACAGCGTGCGCTTCCATGGGGGCAACGGGGTCTTGGGCGTGGGTCGTTCCATCGGTCGTCAGAACTGCCGTGCGGGGTCGTGCGGAGCCTGCGGAAGCGGATGCCATCGCGTGGTGCGCGGCCCGCCGCGGACGCTTCGCACGTCGAGCCGGTCACGGCCGGCAAGGCGCGCGACGATCGCCATGGGCGTCACCACGCCGTAGAACACCACGGCCAGCGCGATCAACCCGAGCGCGGTCCCGACGAACCACGCGAAGCCCATCCATGCCAGGTAGACGGGACGCCCCAGGCGGCTGCCCGTGCCGGCAGTGAGCAATGCTGCAGCACCGAAGCCCCACATGAAGGGCGCCATGCCGTGCCCCGCGCGGAAGACGCCCCAGTCGACGAAATGGAACAGCGAGCCCACCGCCGCCATCGCGGCGGCCATGGCGACGCCCCACTTCCGGAGCGCGCGGCGGTCGGGGTTCCAGTCGATCTCGATCATCGCGGGTTCAGAAGAGGGTGTAGATGAATGGCGCGGCTTGCGTGCCGCCCAGGATGATGAGGAGCCCCGCCAGCAGCAGCATCACGATGACCGGGATGAGCATGTACGCCTTGTGCGCCCGCACGAACGCGAAGAGCTCGGAGATGAACGATGTGCGTGCCATTCAAGGTTGATCGGGAATCGTGTCGGCGCCGCATCAATCCAGCGGTGCGGGTGGCTCAGTCGGGCCGGAACGAACGCTTGTACTCCTCGGCGCCGGCCATGGGCGGCTGGCGTTCCTTGCGCATGAGGTGATTGCCGACCACCAGCACGTCCATGTCGGTGAGCATGAAGCACCGGTAGGCGTCGGCGGGGTCATGGACGATGGGCTCACCGCGGATGTTGAAGCTGGTGTTGACCAGCACCGGGCAGCCGGTGCGGCGCTCGAACGCGCGCAGGATGGCGTGGAAGCGCGGCGCGCGCCCGGCCGAGACGGTCTGCACGCGCGCCGAGCCGTCGACGTGCGTGATGGCGGGGACGTCGCCCGTCACGGCCTTCAGCTTCGCGAGCCCGCGCGCGGCAGCCGCCGCGGCGGCATCGCCGCGATGGGCGGCGGCCACCGGCGCCACCAGCAGCATGTACGGGCTCTCGGCGTCGAGGTCGAACCAGTCGCGCTGCCGTCCCTCGATGACCGCAGGCGCGAAGGGGCGGAACGACTCGCGGAACTTGATCGCCACGTTCATGCGACGCTGCATGGAGGGGTCGCGTGGGTCGCCCAGGATCGACCGGTTCCCGAGGGCGCGAGGGCCGAACTCCGCGCGCCCGTCGAAATGCCCCACGATGCGGCCAGACGCAAGCTCCACCGCCACGGCCTCGGCAAGCGCATCGTCGGCCAGTGTCTCACGCATCGCGCCCATGCGGTCAAGCGCCGCCACGACGGACGCGTCGTCGTACACAGGCCCGAGCAGCGACCCGCGCTGCGCGTCGGTCGCGTCGGGCGCGCGCGGCTTTCCCAGGTGCCCGTGCCAGTGCATGAGCGCGGCGCCGAGCGCGCCACCCGCATCGCCCGCGGCGGGCTGGATCCAGAGCCGCTCGAAGGGACCCTCGCGCAGCAGCCTGCCGTTCGCCACGCAGTTGAGTGCCACGCCGCCCGCCATGCAGAGGTTCCGCATGCCGGTGCGCGCATGGACGTGCCGTGCCATCCTCAGGACGATCTCCTCGGTGACGCGCTGGATGCTCGAGGCGATGTCCATCTCGCGCTGCGTGATCGGGCCCTCGGCGGCGCGGGGAGGACCACCGAACAGCGCGTGAAACGCGGGCGACGTCATCGTCAGGCCATGGCAGTAGCGGAAGAAGCGCTGGTCGAGCCAGAATGACCCGTCATCATGGAGCCGCACGATGCGATCGAGGATGAGGTCGGCGAAGCGAGGCTCGCCGTACGGCGCGAGCCCCATGAGCTTGTACTCGCCGCTGTTGACGCGGAAGCCGCAGTAGCCCGTGAACGCGCTGTAGAGGAGGCCCGGCGAATGCGGGAAGCGCATCTCCTCGCGGAGCTCGATCCGGTTCCCGTGGCCGGTGCCCCACGTGGCAGTGGACCACTCGCCGACGCCGTCGAGCGTCAGGATCGCGGCGTCCTCGAACGGACTTGGGAAGAACGCACTGGCCGCATGCGACTCATGGTGCGTCGTGAAGAGGATGGGGCCCGAGTACGCACCGCCCAGGCCGCGGTCGATCTCGCGGGGAAGGTGCAGCTTGCGCTGCAGCCACGGGGGCATGGCGGCGGCGAAGGACCGGAAGCCACGCGGCGCGAACGCAAGCGCCGTCTCGAGCAGCCGCTCGAACTTGATCAGGGGCTTCTCGTAGAAGACGACCGCGTCGAGCCGGTCCGCGGTGAGGCCGGCCTCGCCCATGCACCACGCCGCAGCACGCTCCGGGAACCGGTCGTCGTGCTTGCGACGCGTGAAGCGTTCCTCCTCGGCGGCCGCCACGATCCGGCCATCCTGCACTAGGGCGGCCGCACTGTCGTGGAAGAAGGCGGAGATGCCGAGGACGTTCATGCGCGCGGCGCAAAGAATAGCCCCGGTGCGGGCTTGCACCCGCGCCGGGGCTTGGAGGAACCGCGATCTGCCTCAGGCCTTGCGGCTGCGGCGACCGGCGGCGATCCCGGCCACGCCGAGCAGCGCAAGCGCGCCCGGGGCGGGGATCGTGTAGGAGAAGATGTTCGGAGCGCTGGAGGAGTACGAATCGCCCCATCCCTGGACGCTGACGTTCGGGTTGGCGAGCGCATCGATCGCACCGTCGCCGCCGCCGCCGCCCGAGCTGTAGGCGTCGAAGTAGAAGGTGTCGCCCATCGAGAGGCCGAGCGAGGCCATCGAGACGGTGTAGGTGATGGTGTTGCCGGCGAACGCGAATCCGGACAGCCCGGCCGGGCCCGACCACGAGCCGTTGCCGTACGTCCACAGCTGCGAACCGCCGCCGCCATCAACCCACGAGCCGACCCAGTGGGTCATGCCGCCGTTCGGAGCGCTCATGTTGATCGGGCGGCCCCAGCCGTTGCCCGACGTGGTGCCCGAGCCGTTGCCCGTGGCGATGCCGATCATGAACTTGCCCCAGTCGACGCTGCCGCTGCCGGTGACGTTGCCGTTCACGCGGAGCGAGAACACGAGGTCGGTGGCGGTGTGCGAGACCTCCATGCCGAGCAGGTCGAGCGTGCCGCCGCCGGTGGCGATGCCGTTGGCGATGTCGTTCGCCGCGTCGGAGTAGGAAGTCGTCCCCGAGAGAATGCCCGGGTTGGCGAACGCGGTCGAGGCAACGAGGGCGGCCGTGGCGGCGCCGATGAATCGGATCTGCATGGAAGGGAACTCCTGCACGGGAGAAAGGGACGTGCGGTTCGAAACGGGAGACCGCCCAAGGGAAAGGCGGACTTGGAGAACATGTCCTCAAATCAGGCTCAGGCGAGAAATTCGGACACGGAATTGCGTTCCGTGAACGGAAATCCGGCACCGGGCCGCGCTGGAGTCACGTGTTATTGGCCGTGGCGAGGATCGCGGCAGGAATGGCACCCAGACGCATGTACCGCTGGAGCACGTCGGCGGGCAGCCGGTCGAACCGGCGCACCCGTCCCCGGCAGGCCGGCTCCCCGCAGTTGCACCGCATCGACCACGTGTCGTCGGCGCCGAGGCACGTGCTGTAGTCGTGGGTCACTTCGTCGCCGGGCCGGATCACCCGCATGGCGCGCACGTCAAGCACGCGTCCTGCCCGAACGAGCATGGTGTTGGGCCGGCACGAATGGTTGGCGAACGCGCCGAGCTCGCCCTCGGGGTCGAGGTAGCGATCCGCGTCGAAGCGGATGCAGTTGGCGGCCCGGCGCGGGTCGCGATCCCACCAGGACCACAGGCGGTCGAAGTGCACCAGCCGCCCCCGGAGCACGCACACGCGCTGGCCACGCTCGAACCGGCGGAGCGCCACCAGTCCCCGTCCGTTTCGGACGTCTCGAACCTCGAGGGATGGGGATGCGGTGCGTGCCATGAACCCTCACGCGACGCGGCGCGACTGCATCCAATCGGCGAACGACATGAAGCCGGCGCGACCGCGCAGCCAGTCGATGTACCCCACCAGTCGATCGCACGCACGCTCGCCGTCGACGGAGCGCATGTAGCGCGGAAGGCCGCTTGCCCCGAGGTCGATGAACTCCCACGGATGCCAGAACACGTTGAGCACGCCGTCATGATCCAGGCACCGGGCGCTGGCATCGCGCACGACACCCATCGGCAGGTTCTTCCACGCGAGCCAGAAGAGCGGCAGCCGCACGCGGGGCGTGGCCGAGATGGGAACCTCGAGTAGCGCGCCCTTCATGTAGGGCGCGCGGGGCTTACGGAGGTTGTTGTATCGACCCGGCAGGAAGATGGGGTTCTCCGAGCTGTCGTATCGGTATCCGGCGGCAAGGATGGCCTCAGGCGAGGTCGGCTGCAGCCGTGCCCGGCGAAACCCAACGACCTCCTGCCCGCTCGTCTCGCGCAGGATGCGCCGGCTCTCGGCGAGGTCCGCGTCGACGAATGACGCATGCACGCGTCCATGACTTGCGATCTCGTGGCGCATCGCGGCGCGGCGCTGGAGGTCCGGGTGCCACTGCGCGAAGCTAGCCGTGGTGAACATGGTGGCCCGGACGCCGGCCGCGTCGAGCAGGTCGAGCACGCGCCGTTGGCCGCGCCCGCCGGCTTCCATCTGCTCGGCCATCGACATCGCGCGCCCGCGCTCGACGGGTGCGTCGAACTCCTCGACGTCGAAGCTCAACAGGACGGCCGGCCGCACGCTCACGACCGGTACGCGCCGCGCAGCGCATCAAGGCGGATGCGCATGAGGCTCGCGAGCATCTTCAGCGGGTCACGCAGGAGGCGCACGTTGGAACCGGCCTCGGCATGCGACTCGCTGACGCGAACCGGGATCTCGGCCACGCGCATGCCGCGGCGGTTGGCGATGAAGAGCAGCTCGGCATCGAAGCCGAAGCCCGTGCTGGTGCGGCGCGCGAAGAGTTGCTTCGCCGCGTCGAGGCGGAAGCCCTTGATGCCCGCCTGGGTGTCACGGTATGGAAGGCCCAGGATCGAGCGGACGAGGGCGTTGTAGCCCTCGCCGAGCACGCGGCGCAGGAATCCCGGGGTCCGCCCGCCCTGCGCGATGCCGCGCGAACCGATGGCCACGTCGGCATGGTCGAGCGCCGCCGAGAGCTGCACCAAGAGCTCGGGGTCGTAGGCCAGGTCGCCGTCCATGAAGAACACCCGCGAGTGCGTGGCGCGTCCGATCCCGTGCGCCACGGCATCGGCCTTGCCCACGTTGCGGGGCAGCGCTTCGAGGCGGATCCGGCCGCCCGCATCGTCGACCGCCAGCAGCGTCCCCAGCACCTGCGCGGTGCCGTCGGCGCTGCCGTCGTCGACGAACGACACGCACCAGTCCGGGTGCCGGCCCACGAACGCCACCATCGCCTGATGGACCGCGGTGATCATCCGGCGCTCGTTGTAGAGCGGCACGACGACCTCGTTGGCGACGGCGGTGGCGGTCATGCGGTCGGCGTGGCCGCCGGACCGAGGGGACGTCTCGAGGGTCGTCGGCACCGAATCAGTGTAGCGGACGCAATGGCGCGAACTCGACGAGCGCCCACCCGCGGAAGTCAACCCGTCGCTCGGGTTCGGGGACGCCTTCGGCATGGAGCAGGCGTTCGACGATCGGGGTGGCCGCGGCAAGCTCCACGGCCCCTCCTGCGCGCGCCTCCCGCAGGCGAACGGCAAACTGCGCATCGGAGACGAGCCGCGCGTCGTCTTCCGCCACTCCCTGCCCGTTCGCGAACTCGCGGGGGCGGTCGACCACGAGGAAGTCGGCGCGGCCAAGGAACCACGCCGACGCATGCGCCAGCTTCTGGTCGCAGAAGAGCGTGCGCACCGTCGACATCGACGCGCGTTCGCGCTCGATTGTCGGGCCTGTCGAGATGGCGTCGTCCACGATGGCATCGGGGAAGAGCAGCCCGAAGGACGCAAGCGCGGCGACGGGCGAAAGCCCCATCCACGCGACCCGCGACGCCGGCGTGCGTCCACGCTGGGCGCATAGATCCCCGACGCCCCAGAGCACAAGCACCGCTCCGAGCAACGCCGCGTGTGCATGGGGGTGCGTCAGCCACGCGCGGCCGAGCAGTTCCGCCGAGGCCCCGCCCGCCAGCGCCACCCCGACCGAGGCGAGGCCGAGCAGCACGAGGACGGCCCCCGGGAGGTCGGACGCCCTCGATCGCTCGCGCCCTGCGCGTGCCGCGAACGCGCCGAGCAGCCCGACGACGATGAGCCACGCCGCCGGCGGGTAGCACGGCAGCGAGTACGTCGGCAGCTTGCCTCGGCTGAGGGACAGGAAGATGAACGGGCCCACGAGGGCGCAGAGCGCGAAGCGAAGACCGGAGTTCGAGCGGATCCCGCGCCACGCGGCACCCGCTGCCGCGGGTGCTGCCACGATCCACGGCACGCAGCCGAGCGGAACGATGAGCAGGTAGAAGAACGTCGATTCGCGCGGCTGGTTCGACCCCGTCCCGGCGAATCGCTGGAAGTGCTCGTGCACGATGAAGCGCGTCCAGAACCCCGGCTCGGCCTGCGTGACCGCGATGGCCCATGGCGCCACCACCGCCGCGCCCACGGCAAGCACGATCCACGGCGTGACGATCAGGTCACGCCACCTGCGTTCCCACGCGAGCCACGGCACCAGCGTCACGGCGGGGAACACCACGGCCAGCAGGCCCTTCGTCATGAACGCGAGCCCCGCGAATACGCCGCTCGCGGCGAGCCACGCGAAGCGCGCGCGGCCCTCCGGGCCCGTGACCGCCATGAAGAAGGAACACGACGCGGCCAGCGTGAGGCCGGCGATCGGCTGGTCGAGGATGGCGACGCTCGAACCGACCGCAGGAAGCACCATGGTGAGGGACGCCAGCGACACCAGCGCCCCGATGACGGTCGCGTCGCCGGGCGCGGCCCCCGCCAACTGCGCACCACGACGTGCCGCGACGCCCGCGGCGAGCGCGGCGAGCCCGCCGCAGAGCGCCGCCGGCAGTCGGATGGCGAACGCCGTGTGGCCGAACGCCTCGATCGAGGCGGCGGTCATCCAGTAGACGAGCGGAGGCTTCTCGTAGAAGCGGAACCCGCTCATGCGCAGCTGCAGCCAGTTCCCCGACTCGACCATTTGCGCGGCGATGCTGCCGTAGCGCGTCTCGTCCGCGGTGAGCACGGGGCGCGTGCCGAGGAAGAGCAGGTTCACCGCGACGAACGCGATGAACGCGGCGAGCACCGCGCGGCGCGCGGTCATCGCGCTGCCGACCCCGATTCGACGGAGCGCCAGAAGCGGGCGGTGAACCGAAGTCCCTGGCGCTGGCCCGGCAAGGGCGTGTACGTCGTGAAGTTGCCCTGCCCCATGGCGCGCCGGCGGTAGACGGGATCTTCCTTCGACCACTCCTCGGGGTCGATGTCGGTGCGCGTGACCATCACGAGGTCGGCGCCAACCTCCCGTGCGGCGGCCAGCGCCTGGTCATCGGCGCGGGCGTCGGAATTCGCAAGGAACGTGCTGGAACCAAGCTCGCGCGCCGTGCCGTCCGCAGGTGCCGCGGTCACCAGGCGTGCATCGGCGACGGCCGAAAGCCGCTCCCCTTTGTAGTGGATCATGAAGGGATTCGAGGCGCAGCCCGAGAGCCATGCGCCGAACAAGACTGCCACGGACGCAGCCTTCGTGAATGACGGAACCGACCATGAGGAAGCCATGACGCGCGATGCTAGCGCCATCACGGCGCGACGACGCCGGCCATCGCGCCCGTCATCCAGCATGCGAGCGCGCCCGCGCACATGGCCCGGAATCCGATGCGCGCAAAGTCGGAGCGGCGTTCGGGCGCCATCGCCCCGAGCCCCCCGATCTGGATCGCGATTGACGGAAGGTTCGCGAACCCGCACAGGGCGAACGTGGCGATGGTGGCGCCGCGGCCCGCGATCGACCCGTCCTTCACCATCTGCGCGAGGTCGACGTATGCGACGAACTCGGTGGCGATCACCTGCGTCCCCATGAGCGAGGCCACACGGTGGCTGTCGGCGCCGCAGCCCATCAGCCACGCCATCGGCTGGAGCAGCCACCCCAGGAGGTTCTGGAGCGTGGGCGGGGCGATGCCGTGCTCGGCGCGCCAGGACGCGATCGGCAGCCACGAGGCATCGACCTCGCCCAACGCCGCGAGCGGCCAGTTCACGAGCGCGATGAGCGAGACGAACGCGATGAGCATGCCGCCCACGTTGAGTGCCAGCCGCAGGCCATCAGAGGCTCCTTCGGCCGCGGCATCCATCAGGTTCGCGGTGGTCCGCGGCATCGAACGCAGCGCGTCGGGCGACTCGTCCGGAATCGGCTCAGTCTCGGGGAGCATCAGCTTCGCCATCACGATCGCGGCGGGCGCGCTCATGACGCATGCGGTCATGAAGTGCTTCGCGACCTCGACGCGCGAGGCCTCGTCTTCCCCGCCGACCATCCCGATGTAGGCCGCCATGACGCTGCCGGCAATCGTCGCGAAGCCGCCGGTCATGACCGCCATCACCTGCGAACGCGTCATGCGCGGGATGAAGGGGCGCACCGTGAGCGGCGCCTCGGTCTGGCCGACGAAGATGTTCGCCGCCGTGGACAACGCCTCGACGCCCGAGATGCCCATCGCACGCCGGAGCGACCATGCGATCACGGCGATGACCCGCTGCATCACGCCGAGGTGGTAGAGCACGGCCATCAGCGCCGCGAAGAAGATGATCACGGGGAGCACCTTCACCGCGAACATGAAGCCCCACGGGCCCGACGCATCGGCCGCATTGCCGAACACGAAGCGCGTGCCCTCGTCGGCGAACGAGATCACCTTGGTCACGCCCTGCGCGAACAGCGTGAACGCCGCCACCACCGGCGGGAAGCGCAGGAACAGGAACCCGATCGCCAGCTGAAGGGCCACACCGACCGCAACCGTGATCCACGGAATGCGCCGGCGGTCGGTGGACACCGCCCAGCCGATGGCAAGGATGACGGCGACGCCGAAAAGTCCAGTGGCCTGCATGCCGAGGCCGCGCGTCAGCTCCAGTTCGAAAGCAGGACGCCGAGGTCGGCGCCGTCGACCGTGCCGCTGCCGTTGAGGTCACCGACGCCCGATCCGCCCCAGTTGGCGAGCAGGAGGCCGGCGTCCGCACCGTTCACGATGCCGTCGCCGTTCAGGTCACCGACGATGACGACCGGCGGCGCCGAAGGGCCCTGGATGCCGACCGCCATCGCGGACGGATCGCCGGCAGCGCCCGGGCGGAACAGCCCGAGCGAGGCATTGACCGCCACCGGGGGACGGTCGGCGGTGAACCAGAAGTTGTACATGGTCGCGAAGCGCAGGGCATTGCCGTTCGCGCTGGTCGCGAAAGTGCCGCCGTTCCACGTCACCGCGCCGCCCGAGGTGCTGATCGACCAGTCGGTCGGGTCGAAGGAATCGCCCGAGTGGTAGTCGACGTCCTTGAAGCCCGCGCCGGTGATGGTCACGCCCGCAGGCACCGGCACCGAGAACGAGCGGCCGCTGCGGTGTGAGCTCATGTTGTGGATCGCGTACTCATAGCGCCACGTGCCGTTTCCGTTGTCGGTCACGCGATAGCCCACGTGGAACCGGCCGTCGTTCGGCACGTCGACGTTGGCGATCTTCACGTCGCTGTCGAATGCCTTCCACGCGAAGATCGCGGCATTCTGGCGCTGCGTCGTGCTGGTGAACGCCAGCGTGTACGAGCCGCTCGTCAGCGAACCGACGGTGAACTGGCGCCACGACGCGTTGTTGTTGTCGTTTCCGGCGGCCGCGTCGTCCTGCGCGATGTAGTGGCCTTCCGCCAGGTAGATGGCGCCCGCATTCTGGGCAGGATCGAGGTCGGAGCCCTTCACCTGGATGCGGCGACCGATGGTCGCAGGCGCCGAGGGCATGCCGACGTTCGGCGTGCCGGGGAACACGCCCGTCGCCGCGTTGACTTCCATGCGCGTTCCGAGGCCGCTCTGGCTGCCGTTGAGGCTCGAGGAATACGGATCGGAACAGCCGATGCCGAGGTAGTTGCCCGTGCTCGACGCCGAGCAACTGCCGCACACCGTCCCCTGCAGCGCGGTGAAGCCGTGCTTGCCCCAGCCCATGCCGATCTGCTCAAGGCGACCGTTCTTGTAGCGGAACATGTTCTGAGGAATGAACGGGTGCCGGTTGTCCGGCGACGCGAACCACTGCAGCTGCGCGGTGCCGACGTTGCAGCTGGTGGTGCCGATGGCATAGGCCATGACCGGGACGCCGCCGACCGTGACCGCGCCGTACTTGGAGATGCCAACGAGGTCGCCGACGATGACGTCGGCGCCCGCGACGAGCCCTTCACCTGACGACCCCTCGAGGGCCACCGCGTTGAACTGGCCGGTCAGGATGGCGGTGCCGCAGAGGGCGATGGATCCGAGGGTGACGGTGGTCTTCATGGCATGGTCCTAGGCGAAGTTGCGGACGGATCAGGATCTCGAGGCAGGAGGCGCTCGGCCTCCTTCAAGAGGTTATCGACGGAATCGAGGTCGAGTACGGGCGTCGGGGCGACCGCGGGCCGGGCGGGGACCCGGAGGGCGCCGTTCGAGAACGCGGCCTCCGCGCGGGCGCGCTCGGCCGCGATCCACGCAGCGTCGACCCGCTCGGGAAGCTCGGGGGAACCGAAGAACACGGGATCAACCAACGGGTTGCCCGGACGCCGGGCCGCGTCCGAGCCCTCGTCCCACGCGGGAACCAGGTAGACCGCAAGGCCACGGTCGGGCGACGCCCACAGGCGCTCGCCGGTCTGCGAGCCGAAGCACGCCACTGGCTCCGCAACCTGGCGCGGGATGATGAATCCGGGGGCCGCACGCACCACCACCAGGTGGCCCGAGCGCACCTCTCCGCCCTCCCGACGGCAGCGATGCACGTACGGCGTACGCAACGTGAATGTCTGGCTCGCGACGACCTCGATGGGCGCGCCGGGCGTGGCGGGCACGGGCGGCATGGCCGACGGCACCTGCGGCGGGGTGGGTTCGGCGGGGCGTTCGACCGATGGCGTGATGAACGGGACCCCGGGTTCCGGGCGCGCCGAGGGGGCCGCCTGGCGGGCGGAGGGGCCCGACTGCGCCGATCCCGCGGGCGCGGCCTGAAGCGCGAGCGCGGTGCACATGGCGATCGCTGCGGTGACCGGCATCATTCGTTCTCCAATCGAAGGTCATCGACGACCAGGCGACCCGCCGCGGACCCATTCGCGCCGCCGAAGCGCAGCGTGACGGCAGCGACGTTCGAGAAGTCGAACGTGCCGCCCCCCGAGCGAAGGTCGGCGAGCTTGATGCGGACGGTTTCCATCTCGTTCTGCCAGCCCGCCCCGGTGCCGAAGCCCGTGCGCTGGTATGGCTCCTCGATGCCGCCTCCGAAGGCCCCGATGCGCACGTTGCGTTCGTTGCCGCCGGCGTCGCGCAGCGACACCGTGAAGTCGAGGTCACCGAGCGCGGAGGTCGTGTTCGGATGGCGCGTGCCCTGCGCGGCGCGGAACGAGAGGTACCTGCGGCCGGTGAGGTCGGCCAATGACGCAGGCACGGCCCACTCGATGCTCGACGGGCCGGTCCAGTCGAAGAGCATGGCGCGCGTCGACTCGCCGGACCGCGCGCGCACCGCGCCGTTCATCGGGTCGCTCGAAAGCCACGTGAAGCTGGTGTTGCCGTCGTTCTGCACGGCTTCCACCCAGTTCGCCACGCCGGCTGCCGTGACCGCAGCCCCCGAACTCGAGAGGCCGGTCGCCGTGTTCGCCTGGAGGTCGTCGATCTCGGCGGCGATACCGCCGACCGTCTTCCACTCGCGCGTGACCGTCACCGTCGACGGTTGCCCGATCGGCCGGAGCGACTCGTTCTGGCGCCAGAGGAACTCCTCCATCGCGCGGTCGTCGGCCAGCACGCGGCGCAGCATCGCCAGGACCGCGCCCTTGGTGACCTGCTGCGCTGCGGCGGTGCCGATCGCCGTCCCGGCCGGGCCGGCGAAGTCGTTGAAACCGCAGCAGTTGAAGTCATTGTGGTCGGCGCCCTGCACGTAGCACGAATGCCGAATGCCCCTGGCGCGCTCGAAGAGGTTGAAGCTGTCGGCGATGTCGCTGTCGGGGCAGCCGCAGACGTCGCCGTCGGCGGATCCGTAGAGCAGCATGTAGGGCACGTCCTGCGGGTTCGCGCTTGCGGCACCGAGGAAGTCGGTGGGGGCGATCGAAATGACGCACTTGACGTTCGCAAGACCGTAGCTCGGGGAAGTGAAGGTGCCGTCGAAGAGGCGGTCGTAGCCGCGCGCCACGCCCTCGCCGCCACGCGAGTGGCCGATCCACGCGATGCGGGTGACGTCGACCTTCCCGGCGAGCACGCCGCCGGAGATCGCGGCGTGCTGCGCGATGAAGCTCTCGGTGTGCTCGAGCGTGGTGGTGGTCGCGGTCTCGATGCCGGGGACCGTGTCGTTCTGGTGGCTCATCACGACGTAGCCCCAGCTCGCCAAGTGCGTCCCGAGGTAGTCGTACCACGTGTACTGGTGGCCGTTGCCGTGCGAGATCACCACGATCGGCCGCGCGCCGGGCGCGTTGGTCGGGTAGTAGATCCGCTCGAGCTCCATGGTGTCGGTGATGTCGGCGTCGTTCACGTCATACGACGCGATGCTCGCGGTGGAGTACGGGCCCGCGGCTGCGATGTCGCGCGTCCACCAGAACCCGGGTGCGTCGCCGCCGCCGTCGATGATGTCGCCAGGCGAAAGCGTCCCGCTCGCGTCGAGGTCGACCACCAGGTCGTACCCGCGCGCGGGCGCGTCGCCGGAGCCCGCAACGAGCCCGGCGACGTTCAGCGCAATGACGTTGCCCTGGAGCGTGGAAGCAGGGACGGTCACGGCCTGCGCACCCGCCGGCCGCGCATCGACCAGCGTCGCGTTCGAGGCCCACTGGGCGGCCGAGCGATTCTCCACGACCCACGCCAGCGCGGGGCGGCCGGCGGCCGCCGGATGCTGCAACGGGTCGATCGCGAGCCCCACGCCGCCATCGGAGTTGAAGGTGTCGACCCAGCTGGCCCACGGATAGGACGCGAGCGCCACGGCTGCGAGTTCGCCGGATGGCTGGATCGGGGGCGTCACCGGGCAAGGGCCCCACGCCGAGAGCAGCAGCCCGAGATCAAGCCCATCCACCGAATTGTCGCCGTTGAGGTCGCCGCTGCCCGGACCGCCCCACTGCGCAAGCATCAAGCCCAGGTCCGCGCCGTCGATCGCGTCGTTTCCGTCGAGGTTGCCGGGCGGGCACGACGCGAACGCCGGCGCCGCCAGCGCCCAGACGACAGCCACTGCGGCGCGAAAGACGCCCCGCGCGGATTGGCGCGAACGGTCAGGTCTTGGGAATGCGTGCATCGGGTCTCCTGAACATAGCCCGGATCCGGGCGTTGGCACCGATACGCCGGAAGGAATCCGCGAGTTCCCGGTCCTTCAGGCGGATTCCGCGGATAGCCCGGCGGGAGTCGGCAGCAGCCGCGCAACGCACAGCATCAGCCCGACCGCCAGGAGCGCCATCACCGCGAAGGCCGCGAAGCTGGCGTTCAGCGGCCAGCCCGCGTCGCGCATGCGCCCGAAGGCCCAGTCGGCGAGCCCGCCGCAGCTGATGCTGACGAGGTTCATGATCCCGTAGCCGGTGGCCCGCAGCCCCGGGCGCGCGATCTGGCACAGGATGGGCATGTTGTTGCAGTCGAAGAGGCCCCAGCCGAGGCCAAAGAGCGCCAGGAACGCGACGGCGACCGCGAGGGTTCCCGCGTTCCCGACGCCGAACAGCGCCGGAACCAGGAGCAGGATTCCGAGCGCGCTCGTGAACGCACGACCGCGATGCGTGATGCGCGACCATCGGTCCGCAAGCACGCCGCCGATCGCGACGCCCACGAGCATGGCGATGGTCAGATAGAGCGTGGCGCTGACGCCCGCGACGCCCTGCCCGATGTTGAATTGCTGCTTCAGGATTGCGGGCATCCAGTCGCGAACGATCCACCCTGCCAGCGCAGGCAGCGTGAAGCAGGCAACCAGGAGCAGGAACGGAAGGCTGCCTAGGAGTTCCCGCACCGCGCGCAACGGCGGGATGGCCTCGGCGCCGTTTCGCGCAGCGCGTGCGGCCTGCGGCCCGCCGCCATCGGACGCAGACCCCGCGGGAGCCGCGACCGCGCGCTCGACCCGTCCAAGCGCGATCGCGAGCGGCAGTGCGTAGAGGACGCCGAGCGCGCCTGCGGCATGGAACGCGAATCGCCACCCGAGGGCAGGCGCATCCGCCACGTAGCCGCCGAAGCCGCCGGCCATCATGCCCACGTAAATCGCGGTCTGGTGCACGCCGACCGCGCGCGAACGCGTGCGTTCGGAGTGCAGGTCGGCGATCAGCGCGAGCGCGGCGGGGATGTAGAACGCCTCGCTGACGCCCATCAGCGTGCGGGCCCACATGAGCTCGCGGAACGTGGTCGCACTCCCCGTGAGGATCGTGACCGCGCTCCACGCGAACAGGCTGCCGGCGATGGTGGCCCGGCGCCCGAACCGGTCCGCGACGTATCCACCGAGCGGGCTCAGGAACGCATACACCCACTTGAACTGGCCGAGCATGAGTCCCCAGTTGGCGTCGGTGGCGACATCGGTGACGTCGGCCATCACCGAGAACTTCATCGACGCCAGCATCTGCCGGTCGAGGTAGTTGAGCATCGCCACCGGCCAGAGCAGCGCGACCGCCAGCCATGCGGTGCGCGCAAGCCGCGATGCGCCTGAAGGCTCGGGGGCGACCAACCGGGGCGAAGTCACGCGGAGAGGCTATCGAGCGCGCATTCCGGACGCGGGTCGAAAATGTCACCGCGGGCAGCCATGCAAGGCTGCCCGCGGCGTTCCGATTCGGAGTTGGCGCGCGGTTCCATCCGCGCGGCGTCGCTCAGCGGCGGCGACGACCGCCCACGAGGCCGGCCGCGCCGAGGAGCGCGAGTGCACCGGGGGCGGGGATCGCGGCCACGCTGATCGAGTCGGCCGAGGGGTACAGCGTGCCCGAGCCCATCACCTGGATCGAGATCGAGGTAATCGCCGGTCCGTTGGACCAGAAGCCCTGCCACTGCGAGGTCGAGCTGACCAGGCCGATGAAGCCCGAGCCGTCGGCCAGGCCCACCATGATCATGCTGGGGACGAAGTTGAAGTTGATGTCGGTGGCGAAGAACTGGCCGCCGACCCCGGTGACGCCGCCCGCGAAGTCGAAGTACATCGTGCCCGGGTTGTTCGTCGACATCACGCCGCCCTGGGCGTACATGCCGCCGGCCGAGTTCGCGTCCCACGCAACGCCCAGCAGGTTGCCGGAGAACGACGGAGCGAAGCCGCTGTAGGAATCGAAGCCCTCCGTGGCGACGGAGGCGCCGTTCACCGCAGCGAACTGCGCGAAGAGGCCGGAGTCGTTGAACGAGATGATCGCGGCCGACGAGGCGGATGCGACGGAGCCGGCCGCAAAGGCGGCGGCAGCGAGCGAGCGGAATGTCATGCCTGGGAACTCCGAAAGGGAAAGGGAACCGAACTTCGCCACCGGGTCGTGGCGTGCGTCGTGTTGGGAACCACGGACGCAATGCGGGCATGGAACCCGCATCGTGAAGATGCCACGGCTTTCGTTGGCTGCAAGGAATCGCGCGCAAGATTCGTGCGCACCGTCCGCCGCGGACGAGTGTTTCAACCACCTCGCATGGTGTCCTATAATCCCGTCCATGGCTCATCGGCAACCCACGACCCAACCAGTACTTCCGTCCACACGCCGCCTGGCGGCTCGGTGGACGAGGCGATTGGCGCTCGGATTCGCCGTGAGTTGGGCGGCGCTCGCGATCGCATTCGCCCCATCCGGCCCATCGCCCACCACGTGGTCCATGGCGGCCGCGCTGGTGGCGGGATCGCTCCTCTCGGAGGCCGTTCGCCCGACCCGACGGCCGTGGGCCAGCCATGCCGCCCGCGCGTTTCCTTTCATCGCCTCGCTGGGAGTGGTGACGTGGTTCTGGTTGGTGCCGGCACCCGCGTCCGCTGACTGGCGGCCCGAGTGCGCCGGAACCGCCCGCGTGGTTCTCGAACACGACCGCGCGACGGTTCGTGACGTGCGCGCCTTTCGCTATCGGTCATCCGACATGGACGCCGAACCGCGATGGGAGACCCGGACCTATGACCTCGCGGCGCTCGATCGCGTCGACGTCTTCTTCTCGCACTGGGGGCCGAAGTTCATCTGCCACACGTTCCTCAGCTTCGGGTTCGCGCTTCCCGACGGACGCCGCGAGCATGTGTGCGTGTCGATCGAGGCACGCAAGCGATCGGGCCAGGAGTACTCCGCGATCGGGGGCATGTTCCGCCAGTTCACGCTGCAGTACGTCTGGGCGGACGAGACCGACGTGGTGCGCGTCCGGACCGACTTCCGGGGCGAGACGGTGCGTCGGTACCGGCTCCGGCTCGACCCTCCCGAGGTGCGCCGGCTGTTCGAGCGCTATGCGCACGAGACGGAGCGCTTGGCTGCCGAGCCACGCTGGTACAACGCGGTCACGCAGAGCTGCGGCGTGGACATGTTGCGGACGGCGCTTGGCGGGCGCATGGGGCTCGTTCCTTCGCCCCGCGATCTGCTGAACGGACTGTGGGAAGAGGACGCCTGCCTCGAAGGCCGGACCGAACCGCGGATGGCGCTGGATGCCACGCTTGAGGCGGCCGACATCACGGCGGATGCGCAAGCGGCGGGCGCGGCCGAGTCGGAGGCGTTCGGTGCGGCGATCCGCGCGCGCGATGTCAGCCTGGGCGCACCACGGATCGCGGACGGGCTGCGTTCGAGCGGAAGCTGAGCCAAGGCCCGCGCGCAGACGTGCGAGACGCGCGGCGCTGGAGGGCTCACTCGGCGCCGGGCGCGGCCGGGGGCGTGGCCTGGCCCGGCTGCGGCGGCGGCTTGATGGGAGCGGGGCCAGCATCGGTGGTGCGGTATCGCTCGAGGACGCGTTCGTACTCGCGGCGTTGCTTCGCGCCCTTCTCGAGGGCCACCGCGCGCGCTTCGTGCTCGATGGCCCTCGGCGCGTCGCCCTTGGAGAACCACGCAAGCGCCAGTGCGTCGGCCGCCTTCGGGTCCTGCCCGCCAGAGAGGCGGTCGGCGGCAACGGCACATTCGAAGCCGAAGTCCACGTCGCGTCGGCGCGTGTAGGGCGCGGCGAGCACGGCGCGCGCGAGTAGGCGCTGCGTGTTCGCCTCGCCCGCATGGTCCTTGGCCACCGCGCGACCATAGGCGTAGCCCTCGTCGACGCGGTCGCCGAGGCCGATCATGATGAGGAACCGCTGCGCCTTGTACTGGCCCGCGCGTTCAGGAAGCGCGGCGATCACGCTGTCGAGGAGGACGAACATGCGCGACCAGTCGCCCGCGTCGTTGCACTCGGCGGCCATCGCATCGAGCCGGGCCTTCGCCAGCGCGACCTGCGAATCGAGGATGGCCTCCGTCCGAGCGGCCGCAGGGTCCCAGTCGCCCGCCATGATGCGCTCGAGCGGCTTCTCGGCCTGGTTCGGGTGCCCGAACCACTGGACCACGCCGTCCTTCACCACGAAGAACCGTGGGTTGAAGTTGCGGAACGTGCCGTTCTGGAACGTGTTCATCGCGGAGCGGTCGGGGTCGCATGCGATGGCCCACGGCATGGCTTCACGCATCCCGGGGCGGTCGAGCCATGCGCGGACCACGTCCGGTCGCTCGTCGGTGACGGCAATGAACCGCGCGCCCTTGGCCCCGTTCACGCGTGCAAGCTCCTGGACGAGCGACGACCACTCGCGGCAGTGCGAGCAGTTGGTGCCGAAGAACTCGAACACGTAGACCGTGCCGGGCGCGAAGGCGCTCTCGGCCGTGCCCTGCACCCAGGTGTCGAGCGCCGGGAACGCGACCTGCGCACCGGGCACCATGGGCGGATCGGTGCGGCGGAACTCGGTGGATGCTGGCGGACCCTTGCGCGCCGGCGGGGCCGGGCGCGAGGGCGCCTGTGCTGCGAGCATGAGCGAGGCGAGGAACGTTGCAGCGAGCGCACCGCGGTTCATCGGGAATTCCTCGGCGCGTTCAGCGCATGATGGCACGGCGGACCACCACGCCGAGCTTGGGTGCCTTGGGGTGGTCCACCTCGATGACGAGGTAGATGGGACGCCCGGCCGCACGCCAGCGCGTCCAATCGATCTGCACCGACTGGCGCGTGGCGGGCGCTTCCGATGCCGGCAGGATCGCCACGTCGGGGTCGACGGCGTCGATGCGGAACGGGGTGCCATCGAGCGACTCGACCACCACCTCCGACGGCTGGCCGGGTTCGCCGGGACCCGGCTCGTCGAGCATGCGGGGTTCGCAGCTGACGAACGTGCCGACCATCCCGCGGACCGTGAGCATCACGGGCATGCCGCCTTCCGGCAGGTAGTTCACCTGCTTCACCAACGGTTCGCCCTGCGAGTCCCCGGCTTCCATGGTGACCTGCGCTTCCGCGGTGCCGCCCGGCGGGATCGGCGTGGTGGGCCACGTCGACGTGGTGCATCCGCAGCTTGCGATGGCGCTGGTGACGCGAAGCGCTCGGTCGGTGAGGTTGCGCAGCATGACGGTGCGCGTGACCGGTTGGCGCGGAACGAGTTCGCCCATCTCGAGGACCACGGGCTCCACCACGAGGAGGGGAACCTTCGGGACCTCGGGCGTGGCGGCCTTCTCCGCGCGGTCGCGGCCCGCGGGTGGCGCGTTGATCAACCACGCGACCCCGGCCGCCACGACGACGGCGACGAGGGCGGCAGCGACGTGCGGGGCGCGGGACGTGGCCATGGAGGGTGAATCGTAGTCACGCGCCGCGCTTGGATTCCAGTTCCTGCCATCGCGCATACAGCGCCTGCACTGCGGACTGGGCGCGTTCAAGCTCGGCGCACGCCGCAGCCATGCGGACGTGGTCGGCGGCGACGGCAGGGTCGGCGACGCGCGCCTCGGCGGCGGCGTGCGCACGCTCGGCGGACTCGATGGCGGTCTCCATGGAGTCCAGCTCGCGCTGCTCCTTGAAGCTGAGCTTGCGGCGTGGGCCGGCGGCCTCCGGCTCCGTGCGCGGCTCGCGAACGACGGCGCGTGCGGCGGCGTCGCGCGCGGCGTCGGCGCGTGCGGCGGCGTCGCTGCCCTGCTCCGCGCGGGCGAGCGCGGCCAACGCCTGTTCCAGGCTTGCCACCACGCTCACCGACGCGTCAGGCGCACCGATCACGGCGATGGTGCGTGCCACGGCCCCGAGCATCGCGCGGTCGTGCGTCACCAGCACCACGGCGCCGGGGAACTGCTCGATCGCCGCCTCCAGCACCTCGAGCGTGGGGATGTCGAGGTCGTTGGTGGGCTCGTCGAGCACCAGGATGTCGGCGGGCTCGAGCATCATGCGCGCGATGTGCGCGCGGGCGCGCTCGCCGCCCGAGAGGCTGGCGACCGGCTGCAGGAGCTGCGCATCCTTGAAGAGGAACTGCCGGCTCCATGCGGTGATGTGCATGGTGCGGCCCTGGAAGTCGACGAAGTCCCCGAGCGGGCAGATGGCGTCGCGAAGGAGCGTCTGCGGCGGGATGTCCGTGCGCTGCTGGCGCAGGACCACCACGCGCGGCGCGGGGTCGGCGTGGCGGACCGTGCCGGCGTCGGGGGCAAGCTCGCCGCAGAGGACAGCAAGCATGGTGGACTTTCCACTGCCGTTGGGGCCCATGAGTCCCAGGCGGTCGCCGGGTGCAAGCTCAAGGTCCAGGTCACGGAAGAGCGTGCGGCCGTCGAAGCCCTTGGCGATGCCGGTGGCGTGCACCAGGCGGCGCGTGCGACGGCCGCTTGCGGTGAAGTCGACGCGCGCGCCGCCCGCGGTGGCCGCGGCATTGCGTTCGGCGAGGCCCGCGAGCTCATCGCGACGTTCGGCGCTGTCCTCGATCCGGCCCTTGGCCTTCGTGCGGCGCGCCTTCGCGCCGCGCGCGAGCCACGCGTCGTCGACGCGCACCTCATTGGCGAGCGTGGCCTCGGCCTTCGCCTGCGCGGCCAGGAACTCGTCGCGGCGGCGGAGGAACTCGCGCCAGCCACCGTCGACCGCAAGGGTGCCCTCGGGGTACGCGCGGCTCAGCTCCACCACCCGCGTCGCCACGCGTTCGAGGAACGCGCGGTCGTGGGTGACGAACACGCAGGCGCCGGCGCGCAGGTCGTTGGTGGGGCGCGTGAGGAAGCGCTCCAGCCATTCGATGCCCGCGACGTCGAGGTGGTTGGTCGGCTCGTCGAGCAGCAGGAGGTCCGGCGTGCCGCCCACCGAGGCCAGGCCGCAGGCGATGGAGAGCCGCTTGCGCCAGCCGCCCGAGAGGCGCTCGACGGGTTCGTCCATGCGCGATTCGGGAAACCCGAGCTTGCCGAGCACCACCCCCGCGAGCACGTCGGCCTCGTGGGCGTCGCCGTGGACGGAGGGCGCGCGGAGGGCGGCCGTGGCCGCGGCGGTGCGCGGGGTCAGGCCCGGCGCGAAGTCGTCGCGCTGCGGCACGTAGACCACGGACGCACCGCGCTGCAGACGCACGGCGCCGTCATCCGGGTCCTCGGCACCCGCGAGCATGCGCAGGAGGGTCGACTTGCCCGCGCCGTTCGGGCCGATGAGCCCCACGCGGTCACCCTCGGCAACCGAGAGCCGCACGCTGCGGAAGAGTTCGCGCAGGCCGTGGGACTTCGAGAGGTCGGAGGCGACGAGGAGCATGGGCAGGCGCGGGGAGCGCTGCATGGTAGAGCCAGCAAAAACACCGCTGCGCGCGCTGATCGGGCGCGCGCAGCAGGAAGGATCAGGGTGCGGGGGTCGCGATCAGCGTCGACGACGCGCGCCGAGCAGGCCGGCCACGCCGAGGAGCGCAAGCGCGCCGGGGGCGGGGATGACCGTGAACGATGCGACGCTCGCACCGGTGAACGCGTTGAACTGCGAGACGGACCCGGTCCACTGATTGACGTTGTAGGTGGTGAAGAACTCGACCGTGTAGGTTCCGTTGGCGAGCCCGGCCGCGATGTTCGTGCCCTGAGCGGGACCGGACAGCTGCCAGAAGCGGTTGTTGCCGGAGTTGCCGGTCTGCACCAGCGCCAAGTTCTGGCTCGAGATCACCGAACCGCCGGACATGATGGCCACGACGAGCGTGGCGACGTTCGACCCGTCGAGCCAGTTGTTGTTGGTGGCCGCAAACACCGGCGTGCTGCCGCCGTTGTAGGCGTAGTTCTCGAAGAACCAGTTCTGCAGCAGCAGCGACTGGCCCGTCAGCGCATTGACCGAGCCGAAGTCGTACTGATTCAGCCGCGGGTTCTGGCTGGCGCCGACGGCCGAGAGGTAGGACACGCTCGATGCCCCGCCCAACTGGAAGGCCCCCGTCGCTTCGACGACGCCGATGTCGGCATGTGATGCAGATGCAGTGGCCACGGACACGACGCTTGCTGCAAGCATTCGAATCTTCATGACGCATTCACTCCTGAAGTGATGACGCGGACACCCCGCGCCTTGGTGCGAGCCTCCCACCACCCTTCGTGAACGGAATCCTCACGCACGACCCATCACGCGACTTCCGGAGATTCCGACCCCATTCGGCACCCTGGCGCGCCACGCCCACCAACGCACCGCCGCGCGCCCCTGAAGAGGGCGCGCGGCGGGAGGGTGACGGGCGATGCGGGCAGATGCCCGCGACGGATGCTCAGCGGCGGCGGCGCGAGCCCACCAGGCCGGCCACGCCGAGGAGCGCCAGCGCGCCGGGGGCAGGGACTTCGGTGACGAAGATGTTGTCAATGCGATTCGAACCGGACGCGGCGGAAGTCGAACTGGTGACGAACCGAATCACCACCGATGCCGCGTTGGACGCGGCGGTGCCGAGCTGAACCGTGTTCGTGTACAGCGAGCTGTACGTCGTCGTTGACCACGTACCCGGAGCACCACCACCGCCTGACTGGAGGACGGTGTACGTGGAGAGGTCGGTGAACGAACCGCCGTTCACGCTCATCGTGACCTTGAACGACGAAGGGCCCGTGCTGCTGCGAGCCTGGTCCCACGAAAGGGTCAGCGCGTCGGCAAAGCCGGTGGTGCTGAAACTGATCTGGTAGTAATCATTCGCCGACCAGTTGTTGCTCGAGAAGGAGTACTGATTGCCGTTTCCGGCCGGTGACGTATACGTCGCCGCCGAGGCCGCATGGACAGACTTGATCTCGCTGCCCGAAAGGTTGACGCCCTGATCGGCCTGTCCGGCGGGTGCGCCCACGAGCATCGGGGGCACGTACGAGGTTCCGGTCGGCACATTGCCCGTGCCCGTCGGGAACGCCGTAGGCATGGTCCAGCCGACGACGACGGCGGCGCTTGCGGACACGGACACCGCGGCAACGACGCCGACGGCAACGATCGAATTCAGGTTCTTCATGTTCGGGAACTTCCTTGGCAGGGGGGAAAGAAAGGGACTGGAGGACGGGAGAGAGAAAACCCCGGAATCCAAGATCAGGTCACAGACCGCCGCACGTGCGGGGGCCGAGTCGCCTCAACGGCGACGACGGCTTCCGACGAGGGAGGCGGCGCCCAGGAGCGCGAGCGCGCCCGGGGCAGGAATCGTGTAAGCGAACGCGCCGCCGGCGGTCGATGCGGAGGTGCCGCTGGCGATGCCGGAGGTCGTGAACGGACCGCCCCAGTTGCTGATCGAGGCGTCCGAGCGCGAGAGCGCGTCGACCGCGCTGTCGCCGCCACCGCCGCCCGAGCTGTAGGCGTCGAAGTAGATGGTGCTGCCGTTCGACACGCCGAGCGAGGCCATCGAGACGGTGTAGGTCAGCGTCGACTGGGCGCCGGACGTGCGCGAGAAGCCGGCGAGGCCCGCCGGGCCGGACCACGCGGTGCCCGTGTAGTTCCAGAACTGCGAACCGCCACCGCCGTCGACCCACGAGCCCACCCAGTGGGTCATGCCACCGTTGGAGGTCATGTTGATCGGACGGCCCCAGCCGTTGCCGCTGGTCGCGCCGGCACCGGTCGAGATGCCGATCATGAACTTGCCCCAGTCGGTGCTGCTCAGGCTGCCGTTGACCGTCAACTTGAAGATGACGTCCGTGGCGGTGTTCGACACTTCCATCGACACCAGGTCAAGCGTGCCACCGCCGGTGGCGATCCCGCTGGCGATGTCGCCGGTCGCGTCGAGGTACATCGCGCTCGAAGTCAGCCCCGGATTCGCGAAGGCGAACGAGGAGCAGATGAACGCCGCAGAAACGGCCATGCGGGAGGCGCACGAGGCAGCAGTCTTCATGGGTGTCGGCTCTTAAAAGGGAAAAGAGGAAGCAGATGGGGGAGGGACCTCGCTCCACCCCTGAAGACGAAAACCCGCGATGCCAGGCATCACGGGTTCGCGACAATTCGTGAAGACTCGGTTATTGGGTCGTTCGGGAGGCCGTCAGAACCCCACCGCCGGCTTGTTCCCCACCTTGGTCATGCTGACCGTCTTCGTCCATGATTCCAGGCCCGTGCGGATGTTCGTGAGGGTCAGGCGGAAGGTGTAGCTCACCTGCTTGGTGTCGCCGGCCGTTCGCTTGACCTGGGTGATCTTGCCGGAGAGCGAGAAGTCCGGGTCAGGCATCTGGCTGGCACGCTCGCCCTTCAGGAACGCCTGCCGACGCAGCAGGTCCTGCGCGGTCTTGTCCTCGGGCGTCTGACCGTACGTGGTGACCACCGCGGCCTGGCCCGAATTCACCAGCTGCTCGCGCATGCGGTACGTGAGCTCGTCGACGCTGAAGCGCGAGCTGGTGTCGTTCACCACCTGGTCGATCACCAGCTCGGCGGGCTTGTTCTTCGCCGTCTTGAGGACACCCGTTTCGATGAGCGACTCGAGCATGCCGCTCGATGCGCGCAGGATGTCCTGCATGTCGACCTCGCCCACGCTGATGATGCCCTCGGGGCTGCCGGTCTCGATGTAGCGGGCGCGTTCGCATGCCGGAGCGGCGAGCGCGAGCACCGCGATCGGCGCGGCATGAACGAGCGTGCGGGCGGCGGAACGGGCGATTCGAAGGTGGGTTCGCATGGTGGTGCCTGTGGGAACGCGGCGTGCGTGCGGGAATCAGTCCGACCGGCGGATCTGCAGCCTGAAGTCCGCGGCCTGGTCGTTGGGCGCGATCGCGCGGATGACGGTCGAGCCGCCGTCGGGGACGTTCGTGGTCTTCCAGACCGACAGCTGCGACGGGATGAAGTTGCCGCGCGCGTCGACCCAGTCGAAGAGGTAGGAGAACGAGCGGTAGGAGAACCCGTTGTTCTCGACGTCGACCTGCACTTCCATCACTCCCTGCGAGTTGCGGAACATCCGGACTTCCTTTGCACTCAGGAAAATCTGCTGGAGCAGGTCGTTGACGCGCGTGCGGGCGTCCACCGCGGTGTCGGCGGGGCGGTCGCGGGTGTACGTGGTGTTCACGCTGCCGCACGACACGGCGAGTGCGGACGCGGCGATGGCCGCGGCGCGGGCGAGGGTCGTGGCGACGGTTCGTGCGAGGCTCATGGATTCGCTCCCTGGGTGACGGCCGCGGCGGGTGCGGCGGATGGCGGTGCGGGCGCCGGCGCAGGCGCCGGAGGTCCGTGCTGCGGGCCTCCACGGTACCGCATGACCGCAGGATGCTGCGCACGCGCCGAAGGCAGCGTGACCAGCACGATGTTGGGCTGCCCCGCATCCACGTCGACGGTGCACAGCGGCGCGCCGTCCGGGCGCGCAAGTGTCAGGCGCCCGTCGGCAGGCGTGGGTACGCGCAACAGGTGCACCTGCTTCGGCATGGTGGACCAGCACCGCAGGTCGGCCGCAGTGGACGCCGCCTGGTACGCGATGCCCATGATCTGGACCAGCACCCCCGCGGTGTTGTTCTGCTGGTACGCCGCCTGGCTGGAAGCCCAGGTGGCCGCGGCCTTTCCCGCCGAGGAGATGATCTCCTGCGTCACGATGAGCGGCAGGCGCGCGTCGAACTCCGCTTCCACGATGACGTCAAGGTCGGCGATGGGTACGCCGCGCGCCCCGCCCTCGCCCGCGACCGCGAGGCCGTCGACGAAGTCACCGCGCTTGCGAAGCACCGGGAACGCTCCCGACACATAGTTGACGTTTCCCACCGGAATGGGAATGTCGAGCCGGAACTCGCGGTAGTCGGGGGCAAGGCCCGTGAGGAAGAACACCCACGTCACGGCAGGCAGCCCACCTCCCGCGTCGATGAGCGCGATGTCCTCGTCCGCGGGCACGAGCCCAGGCACCATCTCCTGGATGCCGCGGAGATCGGCGCGCGCGTTCTGGCGGTCGCCCGGGTCCACGCTGGTGGCCAGCAGGAACGACGCACGCAGGTAGCTGGCGAAAGGGTTCGCGAACGAACCGACGCCGATTCCGGGAGCCTGCGGACGCTCCTGCGCAGCGCGCACCTTGCCGAGGGCGTCGGCCGAGATGCCGGACGACCAGCCTTCCTTCCGCCATGCGGAGTTGGCCTGGTCCTGCGCGGCGTTGATCTCCTTCGCGAAGCGCGCCGCGGCGTCCTGCTGGAAGTCGGCCGTGCGGTTGAACTCGACGCGCGCGCGGGCGAGGTCTCCAGCGCAGAGCGCGTTCGCACCCTGCAGCGCGCACAGCATGACGCGCTCCGGGGGCGTCGCGCGGTAGGTGCGCATGGCCTGGTTGACGGCGGTGGTGACCAGCGCCTCGCTCACCGTGGCCTCGGCCTTGGAGTCGAGGTACGGACGCACCTCCTCATAGGCGCGGTCGTACCAGGCCATCGACTCGGGAATGCGCCCCGCCGCCTGCTGCGTGCGGCCGGACTCGAGCCACCAGAGCACGCGGTCGATGCGGTCGTCCTGGTACCGGCGCGCGGCGTCCTCGGCGATCGACGCGGCGCCCTCGTAGCGGCCGCCCGCGTAGGCGTCGTCGATGGCGGCGACGGTGCGGCGCAGGTCGGCCTGGCAGCCGGCGAGCGCGAGCACCGCGCAGGTCGCGGCGACGGCCGTGCGCGGAGCGTGGCCCCGGTTCACGGTCCCAGCAGCTGCCACCAGATGCTCTCGCCGCCCAGGTTCAGGTTCTGCACGTTGGTGGTGTCGAGCCGGATGTCGCTCTGGCGCAGGAAGTCCGCGATCGCCCGGATGCGGATGAGGTCGACGTCGCGCGCGACCGCGCCGTTCTTCAGGTCGTTGAAGAATGCCGCATCGCGCTGCCAGTTGGCGCGGCCCTCGGGCGTGAACTGCATCGGTGCGGTCACCACGAGCCCCTCGCGCGCGTCGATCACGCGCTCGACGGGCTCGAGGGCCGGGCGCTCGAAGCGCACGCGGTGCATGCCGGGGCGCAGTTCGTACGCTCCCGGGGTCTGGCCGACGGTCACGCCGTCGAGGATGACCTGCACGCTCATCGGGCGCAGCGGGTACTGGTTGGCGCCGACCACGTACTCGCCCTTCTCGTCCTTGCGCACGTCGGGGACGCTGAGGTCCGAGAGCAGCGCGTCGAACGCCACCTTCACGAGCGCGGGTGCGGCGGCCGTGCGCTCGGCGGCGCGTGCGACGGCGGCGCCGGCCGCAGGACCGATGCGCGCAGCGGCGTCACGAAGCAGCGGGTCGATGAAGTCGACCTTCACCTGGAGCCCCGCGCTGTCGCGGTTGGCGAAGTCCGACTGGACCGTCCCCGACCCGAGGCTCGCCCCGGTGACGCCGTCGATCACGCCGTACGTCGTCATCAGCGTCCACTGCTCGACCTTGGTCATGGTGCGCGTGGCGGGGTCCTCGAGGGTGCGCACAGCGTTCTGCAGCGCGGAGATCGAGACCGTGAGCAGCGCATCGGCCTTCATGAGCGTGGCCAGCTGCACTGCCGACGATTGGTCGGAGAGGATGCGGTCGACCGCCTCGGACCCCGGCAGGCCGGTGCCGGCATTCGGCCCGGTGGGCGCCAGCCGGTTCACCGCGTTCACCAGGTCCTCGCGGCGGATGATCTCGATGTTGGGCGCGGTGGCGCTGGCGGCGACCAGGTCCTCGAAGACGGTCACCTTCTCAGGCGGCACCTGCGAGGGGCGCTGCTTCACAAAGATCGCCAGGCGCATCGGGCGCGTGGGCAGGCTGCCGGACGTGCCCATGCCTGCGGGAGCCGGGGTGGCCAGCGACGGGCTCGCCGCGGGCGCGGCGGCCGAGATTCGGGCGGCGGCCTGCTCGGCGAGCGCGCGGGCGGCGGTGCCGAGGACGACGTTGGTCTTGCTTCCGGACTGCTCGACACCCGCGAGGATCTCGTTGGTCGCGAACTCGCTCACCGTGACGTTGGTGCTCTTGAGGAGCGCGGCGGTCGTCGTGTCGTAGACCTTCACGACCGCCTGCACGTCGATGGTGCGGCGCTCGGCGTTGGCGTTGCCGAACTGCCCGGGAAGAACGGTGCGCTCGACGATCTCCTGGAAGTTCGTGACCGTGACGGTGGCGACGAAGCGCGCGCCCGCAAGCTGGTACGCGCGCGCGGCCTGCGGGTCCATGGCGTTGACGTTGCCGCTGAGCGAGAGGTCCTGCTCCTTGATCACGGTGCCGAGGTCGCCGCGCGCGACGAGCTCGAACGCGCTCTCGCCGTCGAAGGCATCGAGGAGCTGCGCGTCGGTGGCCTCGAGCACCTGGTCGAGCGCGTTGTCGAAGCCCCGTGACTTCGCCTGCGCGACGACACCGCGCGTGGCGGACACCTCGCGGACGGCGAGGCGAGGCTTCGCAGCGACGGGTGCGGTCGGCGGGGTGCCGGGCGCCTGGGGCGCCGGTGCATGCGGCGCGTGGAGGGCCAGCGCGGGCAGCACGCACATGGCGGCCGCCAGGAAGGCGGCACAGGCGGTCAGGAACGGCCGGTGGACGCGGCGGGCTGGGCTCATGGGTGGGGTCCCCTGCGGGGTGCGCGAATGCTATCCCCCGAAAAACGACCGACCCGGGCCGTTCTTTCTTGAACCACGCCCGGAAACGCATACCTTTGGACCCATGGGACCCACCTCGATCCAGGGGCGCCTCGGCTCGCACCTCGCACGCGCGGCCGCGATCTCGGCCGCGTGTGCAGCACCCGCAGCCGCCGACGTCATCGCGTACGACCTCAACGCCGTCGTCCCGGCGAACATCGACGGCCTCTACGTGAACGTCGAGACCGCCCAGACGGGCTCGTCGGGCACGGCGGTCACGGGATGGGACATCAACCCATACGCAGCGACATCGCTCACGTGGTTCAACGCCACGGGCACCGGCATGCTGCGGTATCCGGGCGCGACCACGGGCTCGGCCGGAAGCCTGGCCGTCGGCACCGAGGTCGGGGCCGGCGGCAGCTACGGCTCGGGCGCATCGACCTTCGGGGCGGCGGCGGGCAACTGGCAGCTGAACGCCGTCAACTACTTCGGGTTCCGGTTCACGGCCGCCGACGGCCAGACCCACTACGGGTGGGGAAGCATGCTCATGGGCGCGAGCGTGACGGAGCGCACCCTGCTGAAGGTGGCGTACGAGTCCATCGCCAACACGCCCATCGTCACCGGTTCCGAGGGCGGCCCGCCGCCGCCGTACGACCCTTGTGCGGCGACGAACCCCTCGCTCGTCGCGGGATCGAACGCCGTGTTCGTGAATCAGTCCACCGCCGCCGACCTCGACCTCTCCGCCGCGTGCGGGCTGGTGGTGCACAAGGCGAACGTGCTGCGCTTCACGGCGTCAGGTGCCGGCGCGCACACCTTCAGCACGTGCGCGGGAACGCAGGACACGCGCATGGCGCTGATGTCCGCGTGCGCGGGCGGCGTGACGTACGCGTGCAACGACAACTGCGCCACGGGCGTCGGTTCGACGCTCTCGCGCACCCTGGCCGCCGGCGAACAGGTGTTCATCGCCGTCGGCAGCGCATCGGCCGAGACGTCGCTGACGTCGCCGCTTTCGATCACGGTGACCGTGCCGCCGCCGCCGCCGCTCGGCGAGGAGATCGACCCGGCCACGGGCATCCGGTACCAAGTGGTGAGCGCCACCACCTGGACGCTGGCCGAAGCCGATGCGCAGGCCCGCGGCGGACACCTGGTCTCGATCAACAGCGCCGAGGAGAACGCGTTCGTGCTCGCGGCGTTCGGCAACTTCGGTGGACAGGACCGGCGCCTCTGGATTGGGTTCAGCGACACGGCCTCGGAAGGCACGTTCGCATGGAGCGATGGCACGCCCGCGACGTTCACCAACTGGAACGCGGGCGAGCCGAACAACTCCGGCGGGACCGAGGACTGGGCCGAGATGTTCGGCTCGAACGGCAAGTGGAACGACGTGAACGACAGCGGTTCCGGCTTCCCGCACCTGGCGGTGATCGAGCTGGGGCCCTCGACGCCGCCCTGCCCCGAGGACCTCTCGGGCGATGGCGCGGTCGACGGGATCGACCTCGGCGTGCTGCTCGGATCGTGGGGCCAGCCCGGCGCGGCCGACCTGAACGGCGACGGATTCGTCGACGGGCAGGACCTCGGCATCCTGCTCGGCAACTGGGGGCTGTGCGAGTGATGCGGGCGGGCGCGCCCGCGGCGCGCACGGCAACGGTCCGGCGTCCGTGGCACACGCGATGACACGGCTCCGGCGCGCGTGCGTCATGCTTGCGCTGGTCGTCGCCACGTTCGTGGCGGCGCTGGCCGTGTCGACGCTGGCGTCGCTGGTCGTGGGTGGCCTCGGAGAGTGGATCGAGGACCCCGGCACGCCTTCGTCGCCAAGCATCCTCGAGCTGCCGGAGCGCACGCTCAACGAGTGGCCCCGGACCATGAGTTCGCTCGTGCGCGCGATGTTCGTCGGCGACTTGGCGGGGTTCACGTCGCTCGGGGTCGCGCTGCTGGTGGTCGCGGCCCCTGCCCTGATCGCGGCCCCGGCCCTCCGTCCGACGCCGCCGGAGCATGGGGGCCGTTCGCTCGCATGGTCGGTCGCAGGCGCGGCCGCGCTGGGGGGCGCGTGCGCGCTCGGCGTGCTCGCCACGCTGTGGGACATGGTGGGGCTGATGATGGTCGCGGCGCCAGAGGAGCCCGCCCAGGCCTTGCGCGGCGGCAACGTGATCTACCCGTGGCTGCTGGCGCCGGCATGGCTGCTTGCAGGCAGCGCATGGGCCTGGGCGTTCGCGCGGGCGGGACGCGCGCACGCGCCCGACCGGCTCGACCGAATGGTTCGCTGGCTGGTGGCGGGAACGTGCGTCGAACTCGCCATCGCGGCACCCACGTTCGTCGCGGCGGCACGGCGCGACACGTGCTGGTGCTCGTGGGGCAGCTGGTGGGCGATCGTGGCGGGCATCACGACGCTGACGGTGCTGTGCGGACCGGCGCTGGTCCTGATGGCGACGCGACGGACGCGGCTTGCGTGGATGCGCGCCGTGTGCGCCGAGTGCGGCTACCGCAGGCATGGCACGCAGGAACGATGCCCCGAGTGCGGAACCGCGTTCGCGGGCCTGTCCGCGGCGGGCGCGCCCGCGGCGGCGCGTCAATAGAGCGCGCGCAGCCGCACGGTGCCCGGCACCGCCTTCAGCTCATCGACCACATCGGCCGCGTAGCGGCGATCGACGTCGGTGACGAGGTAGCCCATCGCGTCGTCCGTGCGCAGCGCTTGGCCCAGGATGTTGAGCCGCCGCTTCGCGAGCACGGCATTCACCGCGGCGAGCACCCCTGGCTGGTTGCGATGCAGGTGCAGGAAGCGGTGCGCGCGCGGGACCGGCGGCGAAGCGATGGTGGGCAGGTTCACGCAGCCGGACGTGCTTCCCGTGTTCACGAAGTCGACGAGCCGCGCGGCGACGAACTCGCCGATCGCCTGCTGCGCTTCCGCAGTGCTGCCGCCGACGTGCGGCGTGAGGATGACGTTCGGCAGCCCGCGCAGCGGGCAGTCGAACGGGTCACGGTTCGAGAGCGGTTCCTCCGGGAACACGTCGACCGCGGCGCCACCCACGTGGCCGGCGCGGATGCTGGCCGCCAGCGCCGCAAGGTCCACCACCTGCCCGCGGGCGAGGTTGAGCAGGATGGCGCCCGCGCGCATCTTCCGGAGCTCGCGCTCACCGATCAGGCCGCGGTTCGAGGCCCGGCCGTCGACATGCAGGCTCACCACGTCGGACTTGCCGAGGAGCTCAGCCAGCGTGCGGCACTTGCGCGCGTTGCCGAGCGCAAGCCGCTCCTCCAGGTCGTGGTAGACGACCTGCATGCCCATCGACTCCGCAAGGATCGAGAGCTGCGAGCCGATGTGGCCGTAGCCCACAATGCCGAGCACCTTCCCGCGCACCTCGGTGCAGCCGGTGGCGGACTTTCGCCAGCCTCCGTCGTGCAGCAGGCGGTTGGCGTCGGGGATGCGTCGCATCAGCATCACGATCTCGCCGATCGCCATCTCGACGACGCTGCGCGTGTTGCTGTACGGCGCGTTGAACACCGCGACGCCGCGCGCGGCCGATGCGGCGAGGTCCACCTGGTCGGTCCCGATGCAGAAGCACCCGACCGCGAGCAGCCGGTCGGCGGCAGCGAGCACGCGTGGCGTCACGCGTGTCTTGGACCGGATGCCGAGGATGCTCACGCCCCGGATGGCACGCTCGAGCTCGTCCTCGCCGAGCGCGTCGGAGAGCGTCTCGACGCGGTAGCCCTCGTCGCGCAGGGCGCGGGCCGCGTCGGCGTGCACGTTCTCGCAGAGGAGCGCGGTCATGCGGCTCTTGGGGAACGAGGGCGACCCGGGAAGCCGGTAGAGCCACAGCACCTCGTCCACGGAACGGGCCACGCGGTCGGCGCGGGCCACCACCGACTCGCGCTCGACGTTCTCGCAGTAGGCCACGAACTCGTGCGCGGCGCCGTCATCGCGGATCTCGGCGTCGGTGATGCCGTCGCCGATCGCCACCACGCGCCCGGGAAGCCGCAGCGCGCGGACCGCGCGCGCCTTGCCGCCGGGCCTAGCCAGCGGGCTTGAGGCGTCGAACCCCACGGCACGCTGGCCCTTCCACGTGAACGCGTTGCAGTGGATGCGCTCGGGCGGGATGCCGAGGTCGCGGCACACGGGCTCCACGTACTCGCGGAACCCGCTGGAGACGACATGGATGCGATCCGCATTGCGCTTGACCGCCGCCGCGTGCCGCCGGAACGAAGGGCTGAGCCGCTTCCGCAGGAGGCGCACCACCGCGTCGACGTGCTTGCGCTCGATCGTGAGCATCGCCAACCGCCGCCGCAGGCTCTCGTCGATCCCGATCGCGCCCGACATGCCGTCGCGCGTGATGGCCTCGATGGCCTCGACGGTGCGCTCGCGGTCGGGATCGTCGGCGAGCGCGATCCGGGCGAGCTCGTCGAGTCCCTCCACCGACACGATGGTGCTGTCGAAGTCGAAGACGAGTTGGACGGCGTCGGCGTCCTTCGGCGTGCGTGGCATGTCAGGGGTTCCTGTTCGCGTCGTTGGCGGCGGGCTCGTCGGCATCAGGCTCGTCCACGCGCAGCTTCCGTGGGCCCATGCGGGGCACGATGAACCCATGGTCGAGCACGATCGTGCGGCCGAAGTCCCACTCGGCGCCGGACATCGCGCCCGCGAGCACGCCCCCGACGAGCACCGCGCCGCGCTGGGGCGCCGCGTTGATCACCGGGGCACGGACGAGGAGCAGCTCGCGGCCGTCGACCAGCACGGGATACACCCGGCCGCCCTCGGGAATCTGGAAGGGCTCGCCGATCTCTCCGGCGACCGTCACCGGCGTCCCCGCCTTCGTCAAGCGGCCACCCGCAAGTTCGTTGCGATCGACGGCCGTGACCGCGGCGACCAGCTCGCCCCCGGCGCCGACCCGCGACAGCACGGCGCGCGCACGGTCCATCAGCTTGGGACCGGTGGCCAACCCCGGGGGCAGGCCCGCGAGCCCGCCGGCCAGTGCATCGAGCACGGGACCGACACGGGACGCGGTCACCGCGAAGCCGTACCCGTGGCACTCGGTGCATTCCTCGGCGCTCTCGGTGATGCGTGGCTTCGCGAGCTGCCCGCGCGACTCGCGCTTGCGGGTCACCTTCGCACCCTTGCCGTCGCACTTCGGGCACGCGGTCACGCGTTCGAGCGCGTTCACGCGCCCCGCGAAGGCGTCCGCACGCACCGGCGCCACCTTGGGCGGTTCCGGAAGCTTCGCACCCGCGGGAAGCGCCGTCGGGAACCGAGGCGCATCGGGTTCGTCGCCGGCGGCCTCGGCCTGCGATGCGGCATCGCCCGGGCGCACGCGGCGGGGCGGGTCGTCGGCAGGCCGCGCGACCACGGCCGCGGTGCAGGCGAATGACAGCGCGCCGACCGCCGCGAGGCGCAGGAACCGGAGGATGGGGGTGCGGTGCGCACCGTGCATGCATGCACGATATCGCCGCGTGGCGCGGCCCCGCCCCGCGCACGCGGAAACGCTCATTCGTGCGCGGGAGGGTTCCCGAGGCACAGCGCGACCAAGTCGCCGCGGGAGATCGGCTTCAGGTGGAAGCCCTCGCACCCGGCCGCGAGGGCGCGATCGCGCTCCAGGCCCAGCGCCGCCGCCGAGAGCGCGACGATCCGGCCCCGGTAGCCGCGCGCGCGGATGCGGGAGACGGCCTCGATGCCGTCCATCACCGGCATCTGGATGTCCATGATGACCAGGTCGGGCGCGTAGGCGCCATCGAATCGCGACACGGCCGAGAGTCCGTCGCCGGCGACGTCGACCTCGGCCCCGGCGAGACGCATGAGCGCCGACAGGATGCGCTGCGAGTCGACGCTGTCCTCGACCAGCAGCACGTGCATCCCGGTGAGCGGGCCCGTGCCGCGCACCGGGCGGATCGCACCGGCGGTCTCGGGCACCAGCGCCGCGTCGGCCACCGTGTCGGCGGCGAACGTGAGCGTGAACACGCTTCCCCGGCCGGGCTCGCTGGCGACGTCGATCTGCCCACCCAGGAGCTGGGCCAGCCGCTGGCTGATGGCGAGTCCGAGCCCGGTGCCGCCATGCCGTCGCGTGTGGCTGGCGTCGGCCTGCGAGAACGGCTGGAACAGCCGCCCGAGCTGCTCGGGCTCGATGCCCGGGCCGGTGTCGTGCGTCGCGATGCGGAAGCGCATGCGCTGCGCTTCCCGCTCGGCGCTCACCACGACCCGGACGGAACCCTCGTCGGTGAACTTCACGGCGTTGCCCACCAGGTTCAGGAGCACCTGCCGCAGGCGCACGGGGTCGGTGCGCACCGGGACGCGCGGCGCGTCGCCTTCGACCACGTGGACGAGCTGGATCCCCTTCGCGACCGCGCGCACCTGCAGCAGCTGCACCACGTCGCGCACCACGTCCGCGACCACCGTGTCGATCGGCTCCACCGTGAACTGGCCCGACTCGATCTTCGACAGGTCCAGGATGTCGTTGATGATCGCCATCAGGTGATCGCCGTTGCGGCGGATGGTCTCGACGCAGTCCGCCCGTTCGGCCGAGCCGAGGTCGTCGTTCCCCAGGAGTTCCGAGTAGCCCAGGATGGCCGTCATCGGCGTGCGGATCTCGTGCGAGACGTTCGCGAGGAAGTACGTCTTCGCGCGGTTCGCCGCCTCGGCGGCCTGGCGGAGCTCGCGCTCGCTGCGCTCCTTCTCGCGAACCTTCGCGAGGAGCCGTTCGAGGTCCGCGATCTGCGAGTTCGACGCCTCGATCACCATCGCGTAGTCGGCGCCCGCGTCGTGCGGCGCGAAGTCGAGCACGCCGACGGGCCATGCCCACACGGAGCTCTGGTCGACGATGCGCGGCGAGCCCGCGAAGACCATGCCGCCGTCCGGGAGCGCCATGAACTGGCCGCGCATGGTGAGCGGGGTCCCGCGGATGGCGAGCAGCACCAGCGCGCCGACGTTGGCCCGGATTCCCCCGAGATCATGGACCGCGGGACGGACCACCTCGAAGACGTCGAGGAAGCGCCGGCCTGCCGCATCGGGGATCACCTTCGCGAGGCTCCGCCCCGTGCGCTCGACCAGGCCGTCGCCCGAAAGCTTCACGTGGAAGGGAAAAAGCTGCTCGAGGAGATCGCGGGTCTGCGGATCCATGGGTCAGCCGGCGGCGCCCAGGAACGAGACGCGGAACACGTCGTGCTCGGCGCCGGAGGCGCGGTCCTCCACCTGACGGACCTCGATCATCTCGCCGTACATGGCGCCGATGCCCTCGAGCACGCCGAGCACGAACGGCGCCAGGCCGGCGCGCTCGGACATGTAGTGCACCAGCAGCGATCCGTCGGACTGGGGCTCGGTGCGGAAGTGCGGCATGCGCACGCCGGGAAACGCCAGCGCGATGCGGGCATGCAGCGCGTCAAGCGCAGGCAGCAGCTGCCGGACGCTCCCGCCCATGCTGTGCATGACCTTGCCCCACGGCTGCCGCTCGGCGTAGGCCATCCAGTGGTGCCCGAATGCACGGAGGGCATCGGGCAGGGGCACGCCGAGGCGCCGGGCGACGCATCCGGCGAGCGCGTACGTCAGCTCATCGGGGTACTGCTTCATGATGACGAAGACCGCGTCGTCGACGCCGGCCTCGGCGCGGATCGATTCCCACGCCGCCTCGCCGAGGCGGTCGGTCACCATCTCCTGGAGCGCATGGTTCACCATTCCGAGCATGATTCAGGCCTTTCCCGCTTCGGCGAGCGGACCGTGGAAGCGAACCAGGAACGTGTCGAACGCCGCACCGCCTTCGCGGGTGGTGACGGGCTCCGCGGTGACGTGTTCACCGTACATGCGCCCCACGCCCTGGACCAGTCCCACGACGAAGTTCGTGAGCCCCGGGCGCTCGGAGTGGTATTCGAGCAGCAGTCCCTCGGGATGCGGCACGGTGCGGAACGATGGCGGCTTCAGCTCGGGGAACGAGAGCGCAATCCGCGCGTGCATCGCATCGAGGGCCCCGAGCAGCTCGCGCGCGTTGCGGCCCGCCGCCATCATCACCTTGCCCCACGGGCCGCGCTGCGCGTACTCGACCCAGTAGACGCCGAACGCATGGAGCAGGTCTGCGACCGACGCACCGGTCTCGGCTGAGATCGCGCCGACCAGTTGGTAGGTCACCGCGTCGGGGTACTGCTTCATCGTGACGAAGAGCGGGTCGGCAATGCCGGCCCTCGCCTGGACGCGCCGCCACGTGTCTTCGCCGAATCGCTCGGTGACGAGTGCCTCGACCGCTTGGTTCACCATTCCGTACATGGGGCGCTCCGGGTTGAGGGCCTGCCCGGGAACCGGCACAGGCCCCGGAGGCCACAGTATGACGCTTCGGGCTCCCGGTCGCACCGGGAGCCCGAAGTCGGCGGATCGGTCGCGGAACCGAGGCGAGCCTCAGCCCGGCGAGCGCGCGCCCAGTCCCCGCAAGATCGCGTCCAGCAGCTTCTGGTCCCGGTCGGCGGTGATTTCCCAGAACATTGCGCCGCCGAGCCCGATCGACTCGGCCCATTGGAGCTTGATGGCGATGGACTCCTCGTCCTCGTAGCCCACCCAGTGGCCCCCGAAGGCCGTGGGGGAGTAGACGAACGGCGACTTAGACACCGGATCCCAGCCGCGCGTGTACCCGGAGCCCGCCGCGAGGAACTCGCGGTCGATCTGGGTGAAGTCGCTCACGCCGGTGGCCCCGCTCGACCAATCGTCCCACGTCCCGGGCGGCACGCCGGTGCCGGGCTGGAAGAGACCGCCGTTGGCGGCAGGCACGCCCTTCCAGCCACGGCCATAGAACGGGATGCCGAGCACCAGCTTCTCCGCGGGGACCCCGGCGTCGAGGTACTGCTGGATCGCGTACTTCGTGTTGTACTTGGTGCGGAGCTCGGGGTTCGCCGAGGGAATCCCGGGATTTGCCTCGAACATGGCGTGGTTGGCGGTGAAGGACAGGTCCCACGCGCCGAAGTAGTCGTAGGTCATCACGTTGATGAAGTCGAGGTGCTGCGCATACGACGCGGCGTCCATGTTGGCGAACTTGTCGTAGCCCGCGGGAGCCGCGATGGTGAGCAGGTACTCGCGCCCGTCGGCGGTGCCCGCCGCCTGCAGCGCGGTGCGAACGTCGCGCATCAGGAGCGTGAAGTTCTGCCGGTCCTCCGGGCGGTACGTGTTCGACTCGAGGCCGCCGGCGACCGGGTACTCCCAGTCGATGTCGATCCCGTCGAACCCGTAGGTGCGGAGGAACTCGACGCAGCTCTGCGCGAAGACGGCGCGCGACGATGCCGTCAGGGCCACGTCGCTGAAACGTCCGCTGAGCGTCCATCCGCCGACCGAGATCAGGGTCTTCAGGTGCGGGTGCTGCCGCTTGAGGACGTTGTTGATCTGGTTGTAGGCGCCCTTGATGGGCTGGTCCCATGCATCACCCGGGTAGATCTTCTCGATCGCCGCATAGCGGTCGAAGGGGACCACCCGCCCGTCGACACCGATGTCGGCGAAGGCGTAGTTCAGGTGCGTGATCTTCTCGAATGGCGTGTCCGCGGGCTGGTAGTTGCGCCCGTAAATGCCCCATTCGATCCAGTACGCGACGACCCTGCGTTGCTCGGGACAGGCGCCCCACCCGCCGAGCAGCGCCCCGAGGTCAACGCCGTCCACCGAGCCGTCGCCATTGAGGTCGGCAGGCGTCTGGGCACCCGTGCCCCACGCGCCCAGCAGCACGCCCAAGTCGCTGCCGTCGGTTGATCCATCGCCATTGAGGTCCGACGGACACGCGAACGGCCCGCGCGGCCGAATGCCACCGGTGGTGCCGCCGTCGTCGCCGCCGTCATCGCCGCCGCCGCTTCCGCCGCCACCGCCGCCAGGGAATCCCGCGTACTCGACTACCGCGGCCGTTCCATTGACGGTGCACGATGCGATGTTCTGCGTGAAGACGCCTGTGCCGTTGAACCCCGCCGTCACCGATCCCCCGGGGGCAATCGTTCCGTTCCAGCCGGCGTTCACGACCGTGGATCGCCCTTGCGAGACGGAGTACGTGCCGTTCCAGAGCGTGGTGATCGTCGGCCCGCCATCCCACGAAACTCGCCAGTCGGTGATGGGACTGGGATCGTCATTGCGGATGGTGAGCGATCCGCCGAACCCGCCTTCCCACGCTCCTGTCCGCGTGAAGGTCACGGTGGGTGGACCGGCAAGCGCCACGTTCGCGGTGATCACGGAGGCGATGGCCGCAAGAAACGGCAGGCGCACGGGGCGTTCAGGGTTGGGCATGGGGCTTGCTTCCTCCTTCAAGGCGTCATGGTCCCCACCACTCACACGCGCAGTGGGACACGCCCGTGAGCGTCGATATCCCCGGCATGCGGGCTTGGTTCGCCAATCCACGGGAATGCGCGACGAATGGCGGCGGATAACGCACTTCTCCCGGGAAATTGCGTGACTCGACCGGGACGGCGGCTATGTTCGCTCCAGTTCCGGGTTTCCGCGCGCCGGGCGCGGCCCCTGGTCCGGCATGAACGCGGGGAATTCCGGTGTCCACCACAACACGACGTGCTCCAGGGTCACGCGCATCCACCGACCGAGCGTCGGCGTTCGAGCGCGATGCACGGCGCGCGCTCGGCGCGCTCGCCGATGCGCTCCGCGCGGCCGCGGCCTCCGCCGCACCGCGGGGCACGAACGCGCTCGCGATGAGCCGGGTGCTCGGAATCGACAAGAGCCTCTCGTGGCGGATCTCCCGGTTCACCGCCGAACGGGACCCGGTCGATGGAAGCCAGCACCTTCCGGGACCATCGGGGCTCCGCATTTACGCCGCGGCCGTGCGCGACGCCGGGGCCCCCATGGGCGTGGCACGCGCGCTCGATGCCGCGATCGACCGTGTCGAGCGCGTCGCGGGAGCGCACGCCGGCTCTCGGGCTGCGTTTCGCGCGATGCTCGCACACTGTCGCGACGCGGTCGGCGACGACGAACGCACGCTCGAGTTCCGGCGGAGCGCATTCGTGGCCAACTCCGCGCTGTGGGGCATCGAGGCACGTGCGCGGCTCCTGGTCGCCGTGGTGGTTCCCGCTGCGGACGGGAGGCTTGGCATGGTGCTCGCCAGCGGGTTCTTCGGGCTGCGTCGGATGCGACCGGGACTGGCGTGGCCGCTTGCACGACGGCGCGTGCGTGATCCGCGCGGTGGCTTGCACGACTCCGGTGCCCGGCCGCTCGACGAGTCGGTGGGCCCGCACGACGCCCCGATCCTCAGGGAGTTCACGTCGATCGGGCAGCGCGAACTGCACCCGGCCGAAGGGCCCGATGGCACCGATTGGGAGCTCGCGCCTGGCGAGGTCGGGCTCGCGGGTACCGTCGACTGCGTCTTCGCCGAGCGGTTCGACGCGATCGGCGACCGCGCGCGAGGCGCCACCGAGCTCATGGTGAGGCTCGACGTGCCGTGCGAGGTGGCCGTGATCGAGGTGTTCGTCGATCGGTCGATCGCACCCGCAGGCGAACCCGTGCCGGCACTGCATGGTTTGCTGACGGGCGGGTCCGGTGCGATCGGACCGCAGCGCGAGCGCGCACGGCTTCCGCTCTCGGAGCGACCGCTTCGGCTGGACCCCGACCTCGCCGCGAACCCGCTCGCGGAGGTCCCGCGCCACTGGGAGCTCGTGAATGACTGCATGCGCGCGGTCGACCGCTCTCCGGATGCGTTCGTCGGGCATCGACTCGTGGTGCGCCACCCCATGATCCCCAGCGCACTCACGCTCTCGGTCTCCACGGAGACCTGATGCAAGCGCGCGGGGCGCATCCGTGGCATCATCCGCGGCATGGCCGAACCGATCGACACCGCGAGCACCGAATCCGAGGCCGGATCGGGGCGTGCCGCGCGCATCGGGCGTTTCGCCGGTCCCGCGGTGGCGGCCGGCCTGGTGGCGTCGACGCATCCGGGTTGGGGCGCAGCCGGCGGACTGGAACCCGATGCGTCGTGGGTGCTCGGGCTCCTCGCGTGGATGGCCATCTGGTGGATGACGCACGCCGCGGAACTCGCGGTCACGTCGCTGCTCCCGGTCGTGCTCCTGCCGGCACTCGGCGTGATGCCGTTCAAGGACGTGGCGGGCAACTATGCGGACCAGGTGATCTTCCTGTTCGCGGGCGGCACGACCATCGCGTGGGCGCTCGAGCGCCACGGGATCAGCGATCGCTTTGTCGGCGCACTGCTCCAGGCGGCGGGCCGTTCGCCGGCGACGGTGGTGGCGGCGCTCTTCATCGCGGCGGTGTGCGTGAGCGCATTCGTGAGCAACATGGCGGTGACAGCGATGATGCTGCCCCTCGCCCTTGGCGTCGCGGCAGGCGCCGTTGCGGCACCCGGCGCAAGCGCGGAGGCCGCGGCGCGCGGCCGACGCAACCTGACCACGGCGTCGCTCCTTGCCGTGGCGTATGGCTCGAGCATCGGCGGCGGCGCGACGTTGGTCGGCAGTCCGCCGAACCCGATCGCGGCGGAGAACCTTGCCAAGGCAGGCCAGCCGATCGACTTCCTCGGCTGGATGCGCGTCGGCGTGCCGATGGCCGTCGCGATGACCGCGGTCGCGATTCCCGTCCTGTGGTGGATGCTGCCGTGCGATGGGGTGGTGCTGCGGGGCGCGCGCGCGGCACCGGAGGAGGTCCGTGCCCGCCGCCCCTGGACGCCCGCGGCGACCATGACGCTGGCCGTCTTCGCGGTGACCGTTGCCGCATGGACGACCGGGAACTACTGGCCCGACTGGATGCGCCCGCGCGACCTGCCGGACGGCGGCGTCGCGATCGCGGCGGCGCTGGTGCTCATGCTGCTGCCGGCCCTTGACGGTTCGGCGGCGCGAGTGGTGCCGTGGCGTGCCGCCCGTGAGCTTCCATGGGGCGTCTTCATCCTGTTCGGCGGGGGGCTTGCACTGGCGGACGCCATGCAGGACACCGGGCTCTCCCAGGCGATCGGGCGCGGCTTCGAGGGTCTCGGCGGCGTGACGCCGGTGGTGGCACTCGCGGTCGTCGCGGCCGCGCTGGTCTTCGCAAGCGAGGTGGGGAGCAACACGGCGCTCACGGCGACCGCGGTGCCGATCCTGGTGGCCGCGGCACCGACCACCGGCCTTCCGCTGCAACAGCTGGTGCTTGCCGCCACGTTCGGCGCGAGCTACGCCTTCATGCTCCCGGTGGGCACGCCGCCCAATGCACTGGTGTACGCAACCGGCCGAATCCCGCACGGGACGATGATGCGCGTGGGTTTCGTGCTGAACCTCGCTGCGATCGTGGTGGTGACGACCATCGCGTGGCTGTTGGCGTAGCGGACCGCGGGCTCAGCGCGCGAGCACGGTCCGGCGCAGGAGGAACGCGCCCACCACGAAGCCGCCGACGCCGATGCCGCTGAGCACCGCGAGCGGCAGCCACAGCTCGGCCATCGGCCACGCGCGCCACGTGGCGCCTTCCACCGCGAGCACGGCCCACTTGAACGGGCTCGCATCGCTCGCGGCCTGCAGGAACGGGGGCATGAACACGAGCGGAACCGTCCCGCCGCCGATCATCGTGAGGAGCAGCAGCACCGCACGCCCTGCCCCGTGCGCCGCACCCTGCGTGCGGAACGCCGCGGCGAGCACCATCATCACGCCGGTGAACGCGAAGGCATTCGCGGCGGTCGCGGCCAGGGCCTCGGCGGGCCGTGCGATGGCCACGCCGAAGAACGCGGCGCCCGTGCCGAGGAGCAGCCACTGCGTCGCCATGCACGTGCCGGCGCACGCGAGGCCCTTTCCGAGAAGCATCTGCCACGGCCGCATCGGCGAGGTCACCAGCCGCACCAGGGTCCCGCGCTCGCGCTCCTCGGCGAATCCCGACGCGAACGCGGTGACCGCACCGAACAGCGCCCATGCCACGCCCTGCATGAAGGAGATGCCGAATCCGCCCGCACCGGGGCCGGTGGCGACCTCTGCGAGCGAGACCTCGACGGGCCGCCACCGGGGCTCCGCGAGCGCCGCGAACACCGCGTCGAAGGCGATCTCGTGAAGCTTGCCGACCAGCATCGCCCCCTCGGCGCGGCGCGATGGATCGACCACGGCCTCGAGCCGCGCGGTTCCGCCGCGCATCGCGGCATCGGCGGCCGCACCGAAGCCATCCGGCACCACGACGAGCGCAGCCGCGCGACCGGCACGTACCTCGCGTTCGCCGGCTGCGCGGTCGGCGACGTCCAACGGATCCAGGGATGCGTCGTCGGCCACCGCCTGCAGGAATCGCGCAGCGGCGTCCGAGCGGTCCTCGCATGCGACCACGACGCGCATCGGTGCGGCGGTGGTCCCGCCGAAGACGTAGCCGAAGAAGAGCGCGATCGCGAGCGGGAACGCGAACGTGAAGAACGCGGACGGCCGGTCACGCAGCACGAGCCGCACGTCCTTGAGTGCCAGTGCGAGGACGGCGCGCATCAGTCGCGGAGACTCCGGCCGGTGAGGGCGAGGAAGGCAGCCTCGAGCGTGCCGGTTGCGCCGGCGGTGCCCGGCGCGTGCACAGAGGCGAGCTCGGCGGCGGTGCCGGAGGCGAGCACGCGCCCATGGTCGATGACGGCGATCCGGGAGCAGATCCGCTCGGCTTCCTCCATGTAGTGCGTCGTGTACACGACCGTGCGGCCATGCTCGGCGAGGTCGCGCACCGCGTCAAGGATCGCCGTGCGGCTCTGCGGATCGACGCCGGCGGTCGGTTCGTCGAGGAACACGGCCTGCGGGTCGTGCACCAGCGCCGCGGCCAGGTTGAGGCGGCGCTGCATGCCGCCCGAGAACGCCTTCACGCGGTCGCGCGCACGCGGCAGCAGGCCGACCCGGGAGAGCAGCTCATCGGCGCGCCGCACGGGCTCGCGCACGCCGTGGATGCGGCCGAGGAAGACCAGGTTCTCGCGCGCGGTGAGGTCGTCGTGCAGCGCGATCTGCTGCGGCGCGATGCCGATGATGCGCCGGACTTCCGGCCGCAGCGGGCTGCCGAGCCCCATGATGTCGACCGTTCCCGCGTCGGGCACCAGTTGCCCGGTGCAGATCGCGATGAGCGTGCTCTTGCCCGCGCCGTTGGGTCCGAGCAATCCCAGCACCTCGCCGGGGCGCGCCTCGAACGTCGCGCCGTCGAGCGCGCGGAGGGCGCCGAACGAACGGCGGATGTCGCACACGCGGATCATGGATGGTGAAGGGTATGCGCACGGGGTGCACGGCGACGGCGCCGTCGCTCGCATGCGACGCCGAGGCGCGAACGCGGCGTCAGCGCGCAATCGCGGGGCGCACCTGCATGCACGCGTCGATCACGCACATGGCGCGGTCGCGCGCCTCGCGGTCGAGGGGCATGCGCGGCAGGCGAAGCTGCTCGTTGCCCCACCCCGCGCGCGCCTGGGCAAGCTTCACGAGATGGACGAACTCGGGCACCGCATCGAGCCGAAGGAGCGGCAGGAACCACCGGTACAGTTCCTCGGCCTCGTCGGCCCGTCCGGCCCGCGCAAGCTCGAACAGGCGCACGCTCTCGGCGGGGAACCCGTTCACCAGGCCCGCGATCCAACCCTCGGCACCGGCGGCGACGCCCTCGAGCACCATGTCGTCGATACCGACGAACACGGCGAGGCGGTCACCCGCGAGCGCACGGATCGCGGTCATGCGGCGGATGTCGCCGCTCGACTCCTTCACGGCGTGCAGGTTCGGGTGCGCGCGCGCGAGCTCCATCACCTGTCCCGGAAGCACGTCGGTGCCGTATGCGGGCGGGTTGTTGTAGAGCATGCAGCCGAGCGGCGTGGCATCGAGGACGCGCGCGAAGTGCTCGCGCATCTCGCGCCAGGGACCGCGGTAGCCGTAGGGCGGCAGCACCATCAGCCCGCGGCAGCCGGCGGCGTGGGCGGCACGCGCGATCTCGACGCACTCGCGCGTCGAGCAGGCGCCGACGGCGGCCACCACCGGGAGCTCGGGCCAGACCACGTGGACCGCGCGCTCCCAGAGCGAGCGCTTCTCGTCGAGCGTGAGGAGGCCGCCCTCGCCGAGCGATCCCGGAGTGACGATCGCCGCGCAGCCGTGGTCGGCCATCCACGCGACGTGGCGTCCGAAGAGATCGAGGTCGATGGCGTCGCCCGCGCCGAACGGCGTCGTCACGGCGGGGAAGACGCCGGCCCAGTCGTCGCGCCGCATGGGAGTGCCTGCGGGTGCCGGCGTGGGCGCGGAGGCGGGGCCGGAACCGGCCCCGGATCCAGACGTGCGGCCCGCCGTGCTGCCGGACGGGCCCTGCGAGAACGGGCATCCACTCATGGTGTTCGTGCTCCTTGCGCGCGCTGCGCGATGGGGATTCCGTGACGATACGGGTCGGCGGAATCCACGATCAGGGTGCCCTCACCCGTGATCCACGCGCGTCCCGTGATGATCGGCAGGACGCCTCCCTCGGGTGCCGCGCGGTACGAGGCCTCGAAGACGCTTCCAATCACGGACTCCTGCCTCCAAGGCGTGTCGGGGGCGAGCCGCCCACGCGCGGCAAGGCAGGCAAGCTTCGCGCTGGTTCCCGTGCCGCAGGGCGAGCGGTCGTAGGCGCCGCCCGGGCACAGGACGAACGCACGCCCATGGTTGCGGAGGTCGCCGGGGGCGGACTCGAGCTCAACGTGGTCCACCGTACGGTCGGCGACCGTGGCCTGGCCCGCCCGCTCGAGCGCGCGCCGGCACATCCACGCGGTGCGCGTCAAGGACTCCAGGTTCGACAGTTCGACGCGCTCGCCGTGGTCATGCACCAGGAGGAACCCGTTGCCGCCCCACGCGACGTCGCCGTGGACGGTGCGTCCGTCCTCGAGCCGAAGCTCGACGTCCTGACGTTCGACCCACGAGCGCACGTTGCCCACGGTCACGGCATGCGGATCGTCGGCCGGCACCGTGGCTGCGACGGTGCCGGCGGGGGTCTCGATCCGCAGCTCGCCCGGCTGCGCGCGCCCCAGATGGACGAGCGTTCGCGCGAGGCCGATGGTGCCGTGCCCGCACATGCCGAGCGCACCGACGGCGTTGAAGAAGATGACGCCCACGTGCGCCGCGGGGTCCGACGGCGGAACCAGGAGTGCGCCCACCAGCACGTCGCTGCCGCGCGGCTCGTCGACCACCGCGCCGCGCAGCCAGTGCCAGTCGCGGTCGAAGGCACGCGCGCGTTCGGCGACGGTGGCGCCCGGCGGGATCTGGCACCCGCCCGTCACCACGCGCGTCGGCTCGCCCTCGGTGTGGCTGTCGACGAATGCGATGCGGAGCGCCGTCATGGGGGCGAGGATAGGGCGCCATGCGGGCGGCGATAGCCTGCTGCCCATGGATCGACGCACGTTCATGCATGCCGGCCTGGCGCTTCCTGCCTCGATCGCGGTGTCCGCAGGGGCGCGACCACCCACGCGGGGCACCGAGCCCCCGGCGGGCGAAGCAGGAACCGACGGCGCCCCGGCACGACCCGCGGGCGACGCGCCCCCGGCCTTCCGGCAGTCCGTGTGCGCGTGGTGCTTCGGCGGGATGTCGCTGGCCGAACTCTGCGTACTGGCGAAGCGCCTAGGCATCGGCAGCGTCGAGCTGCTGAACGAGGACCAGTGGCCCGTGCCCGCCGCGCACGGGCTCACGTGTGCGGTGGCGAACGGGCCCGGCGGCATCGCCAAGGGCTGGAACCGTCGCGAGCACCATGACGTGTTGGTGAAGGGTGCGGAGGAACTGCTTCCCAAGGTGGCGGCCGCGGGCATCCCGCAGATGATCGTGTTCAGCGGCAATCGCGAGGGGCTCGCCGACGACGAGGGACTGCAGGCGTGCGCCGAGGGCTTGCGGCGCATCATGCCGACCGCGGAGCGCGCGGGCGTGACCGTGATCATGGAGCTCCTGAACTCGAAGGTCGACCACCGCGACTACATGTGCGACCGCACGGCCTGGGGCGTCGAGCTCTGCAAGCGCGTCGGCAGCGACCGGTTCCGGCTGCTGTACGACATCTATCACATGCAGGTCATGGAAGGGGACGTGATCCGGACCATCGAGCAGTCGCATTCATGGATCGCGCACTACCACACCGCCGGCAACCCGGGCCGAAGCAACCTGGACGACGCGCAGGAGCTGAACTACCGGGCCATCTGCCGCGCGATCCGATCCACCGGCTTCACGGGCTGGCTGGCGCAGGAGTTCATGCCGCGGGGCGATCCGGCCGCGGCGCTCGAGGCGGCGGTGCGGACGTGCGGGTGAAGTATCCTCCGCGCCCTTCCCCAAGGACACCCCATGAGCACCTTCGAAACAATCGGCTACAACGAATCCGAGCGGCAGTTCCATGAGAAGGACCAGGAGCTCCTGAAGAAGCTCCGCGCCCAGCTCGACGAGCAGCGTGCCGCGGCGAAGGCCGCCCAGAAGCCCGCCAACTGGATGAAGTGCCCCAAGTGCGGCGGACAGCTTGCCGAGAAGCCGATGGGCTCGGTGCTGGTCGACCAGTGCGGCGGCTGCGGCGGCGTGTGGCTGGACGCGGGCGAACTGGCAATGCTGGTCGGCCACCACGGCGACGGCGACCGCTCGCGGATGCTCGACGACGTGCTGGGGTGGATCCCGGGCTGGCAGAAGGGGCGCAAGTACTTCACCACCGGGTGAGCGGACCCGGGGGGCCGTTTCCGAACCACCAACGACGCGCCCGCCGTCATCCGACGGCGGGCGCGTCCGTTGTTCGATGCTTCTTCGCGCGACCGGGAATCAGAACCGGCCGGTCGTGTTGACCGTGTCGTACGGGGTGCCGCCCGGGCGCTCCATCAGCCAGATGCGGCTCCACTCGTCGGCGAGCGCGCGCAGGTTCTGGTTGTAGACCATCGAGTCGTTCTCGCGGCGGCGGTCCCACGACTCGAGCTGGCCGTTCATGTCGGGCGTGGGGTTCGAGGCGATGGCGTCGAAGGAGACGAGCCTTTCCGTGTTTCGGAAGTCCGCGAAGGCACTCAGAGCCTTACGAGTGTCCGGCGAGATCTTTCCATTGGCGATCATCTCCTGATGGGCTTTCGTCCAAATCTGGTTGATCATCACCCTCTGGTTGTCGGACAACGACTTCCACTCTCCGTAATTGGAGCGCGAAAGGTCCATCCAGGAACGAGCCATCTCCAGGTATTCTTCGTCGGACAACATTTCGTCCGAACGGTAAAGCGTGGTGGGCTGCGGCGTGTAGCACCCGCCGAGGACGGCGAGGGTGGCGACGGTCGCGGGGAGGCAGAAGCGGGACATCCTCATGTCTGGTTCCTGTGTCAAGATGACCTCCGACCCCTCCGGGCCGGGTACCGCAGGATAGCGGAACCCGCCCGTGATGGCCTGACGCAACGAATACGGCGCCCGGACGCGGCCGGATCCCGCCGCGAGCCCCGTTTCCTGCGGAGAACCGGTCAGAACACGATGACCGAAACACGCCGAGGTTCCAGTACGGAAGCCCCGGGTTTCGACCCGAGCCCCGCGCGCAGCGCCTCACGCTGCCAGCCCTCGCCGTGGGTCAGCACCACCCAGGAATCGGCCGGGGCTGCGCACTCCCAGATCTCGCCGCGTTGAATTGGCGCACCGAATAGCTTCCGGCTACATTTCACCCAACTCCGGAGGACTTCGATGAAACGCTGCTTCCGCGGCCCTGTTGGGATCGTCTTCGCCCTGTTGACGCTTGCGTTGCCCGCGCACGCGGACGATGCAACCCGCGAGCAACTGGAACCGCTCTCGAAGGCACTCGATTTCCTGCAGATCGAGCACCGCTTCCAGCCGGACGGAAACGCGCTTACATTCAACGCCCCCACACGTCGCTATGGACACCCGGACGACGCGTCGCTCACGATCCGCGCGTTTCCGTTTACCGCAGCGACCGGTGGTCTTCGGTGGTACCAGTTAAAGGCTCCCGGGCTGTACTGGATCCCCGGATATGGGCATCCGGAAGCGGCTCGCCGTGCGATTCTCGAGTCAGCCGACATGCTCGGGACCGACGTTCAGTTCCTGTACGAGGCGATGTCCGGGCTCGTCAGCGCGCAGGTCGCGATTCCAGTGCCGGATGGAACCCTGAGTGCGAAGCTGCTCGGTGCGTACATCGAGCTGCTAGTGGATGCGATCGACGGACTCGATCCCGTCCTCGACAGAGCCGGGAACTTCGGCCTCATCGACTGGCCGATCCTCGACCAAGGACCGAAGAAGCCCGCCGGGCAGCTTGAGCCGAAAGCAGACGGGGCGCCTTCCGCGCCCGTGAGCTGGGCACCCTGGATCGAATCGGACATCTACTCGTCCACCATCATCGCGTCTGATCTCGTCTGGACGCAGTTCCTCAAGCTCAACGACGAGGAACGCGAGGCAGAAGGACGACGGCTCACACGGTTCGGCGGAAACGCGGGCATGAGAACCTACGCCTCGTGGATGAGGATCGCAAACCACGTCGAGCAGCGATTTCCGCCGATCGCCTTCCGCTTCTGGGGCGCCCCAGGCACCGAGGTGACCGCGACTGCGAAGGTGCCGGGGTTCTGCGAGAGCGCTTCGGCGAAGGGCACCATTGACTCGATGGGCATCTGGGATGTCGAGATCACGCCCCAATGGAATCTGGAGGCACTCGCGCAAATCAAGCAGCCGATCATGACTCAGGTGGAGTTCACCGTCGGCTGCGCTGGAGCCCAAGCGAGCTCGTCCCAGAAAGTGACCATTCACCCGCCGATCATCGCGGACACCGGGCTGGGGTTCCTCACGGTTCCACAGTTCGTCAACGAGGATCATCCGTGGGTCCGCTCGCTCATCTCGGAGGCGAAGTCGCTCGGCATCGCCGCCTCGTTGGGGAACACGGGGAGCGAGTCGTACGCGGACTTGGTTCGCCAGATCTACGCCATCTGGAGCGCCTTTCGAAACCGGGGAATCTCGTACGTCTCGATACACAACAGCAGCGCCCCGGCCGACGGCCCGTCGCAGCACATCCGCCCGTTTCACGAGGCGATCACCGAGCGGGGCGCCAATTGCGCAGACGGCTCGGCCGCCTTTGCCAGCGTCCTGAAGAAGCTCGGATTCGACGTCTGGCTGGTCTCGCCGCGAGGCCATGTCTTCGTGGCGATCCATCTCGGGTCGGAGGGCGGAAAGCCCGAGCAGGAGTGGTTGTTCGTTGAGACGACCGCCCTCGGGGACGTGGAACCCGAGGAGACGCCGACCGAGTTAGCCGCGCGCGCAGCGGTGAGCGCGATCCCGGAGAACCTGCAAGGCGAGAACCTCGGAACGTTCCTCAGGGCCTGTTTCGTTGGAGAGCAGATGGCCACGTCGCTCAGGTGCGATTGGGTGCGCCTTGATTCGGTTCGCTCCCTCGGCATGCGCGCAATTCCGGCACTCGGATCCGAGATCGGCACCATTCCACCGATCCCAAGGAACATCGAGTCCGAACGGGAACCGCTGCGCCAGGCGAAGCTCGCCGACCGGCGTCGGACAAAGTACGTCGACGATCGCATGGAAGTTCCCCAATGCAGTCCGTACGAGACGCTCGCCGCAATGCAGGCCGATCTCGAGTCGCTTGAGAGCGATGCAGCCGCCCTTCCACGGCTCTTGGCCGCAGTTGACGGCGATTCGTCCACCGCGCGCCGCTGCAGGCTGTTCGCAGCACAATGCCGCGAGCTGGCACCCGCAATCGAGGCGGCCATTGGGCGTTTCTCATCCCTTCCCGGGATCGGCTCCGCGACGCTCGGCGTTGCGGGAAGTCCGTGGCAGGTTGAGGTAGAGCGCGAGGGTGCCGTCGCCCAGCTCACCGCGACGCCGGTCGATCGGCAGACCACTCCGAGCTGGATTCGCGCGAACGAGGTGGACTCGCGCTGGTACGTGGATCCCGACTCGCTCTTGGGTGATGCGATCGAGTGGGATCGATCGGCGAGAATCGGCGTCGGCTCCCACGGAGGAACGAAGGGCGTCTGCCTACTTGCAGCCGAGCTGAAGGAGCGCACCGAGCAGGGTGCCTTCAAGACGCCGGCGCAGTTCATGGCGGCCATGGAGTCCGGTCTGAATGCGCTCGCCCTCTCCGACGAGCAGATCCAGGAGCTCATCGACCGTTCGCCGGTTCTCTTGGGGGCCGCAAAGCAAGCCGATGGCGTCCGCATCCGCGATCGGAAGTCCGGGACCGGACGCAAAGCGGTGGATGGCGACCAGATCGAGGTGCACTATGTGTGCTCGCTCAAGGACGGGACGGTGATCTTTGACTCCCGCAAGCAGGATGGTAATCCGAGGCGCTTCACCGCTGGTCGAGCCACGCCTCCCGGCGTGGGACAGGCGTTGATTGGCGTCCGCGTCGGGATGATTCGCGCTGCGGCGATCCCTGCCGAGCTTGCATTCGGGGCGCAGGGCGCTCCCGCGCTGAAGATTCCCCCGAACGCCGACCTGGTCTACGAGTTCGAGGTCGTGACGGTTGGTCGTTAGACGAAACGCGAAGACCGGTCCGTCAGCGACGTTGGGCGAGCCTGGCGACCCAGTGGCGCAACTGCTCCCGGGCATCCAGCGGGCTCTGACAGCGGTGGGCCGGCGAGAGCGACCCGGTCAAGATGACGTCGGCGAATGGCGCGTGGATCTGCACCTCAGATCCTTGCAAGGTAGCGCTTGGCGCGCAACGTGCCGAGCAGCGTCCCCTGCTCGACATGCGCACCGATGACCGCGGCCTGATCCCACCCATTCCAGAGGCAATTGAAGTCTGCGACATGCTTCGGCACCATCGACGGAATCAGAGGTTCCAGTGGCAGTTACAGCAATGTAGTTGCCAATCCTGCACTTCTGAGCCGCTCCAGTAACATCCGAGACCATGACGGGGTCCACGCGAGTACCGCTAGAACTTACGTGCATGCACTGTGGAAAGCTCCAAGCGCGCAGCGAAGCACTCGCGATCGCGACCTCGCCTGAGCTCGGCTTTGACCCGGTACTCGGCGCCGGCTCGGGCCTTCGGATCCGCACCTCGTCATTCCGCTGGCACCGCCCGACCCTCGTGCCGTTGGATCCGCTCGGAGGAGAGTGTCCGGTGCTCGCGTGTTGTAACCCGAGGTGCTTGCAGCCCATGTTGGCGCTCGCGGCGGGGCGAACGCCTGGCGGGCCAGTGACGCTTGCAGAAGCACGATCCCGGCTGATCTCGCCGGATCTCGCCCAGTTGCGTGCAGCCGCGATTCAGGCGGGCAATACTGATGAGCCCGATTGGGACCGCCGTGAAAAGATTCGAGCATACGTGGCTGCGATCAGACCCCCGATCAACCTAATGTCCAGGCTTGCGGAGTGGTCGCGGATCGGCCTCTATTCCGAGGTCGAGTCCGTCCTTGAAGTCAGCCCTGAGTTCATCAGTCAGCTCGTGGCCGGCGGTGTGACTGGCGTCGACGCGGAGCGACTTCAGGACCAGATGGTACGCCTGGGGATGCCAGAACAGTGCCCCGTCTTCCTGCCGGAGGCCGCCGAGGCCATCGAGCGGGCGCGCCACGCCTGGGCGAACTACCGCGGTGTGCGCAAGATTTCGGAGGACTTTCGATCCGCCGTGCTCGATCGGCCCATTCGCCAAGTCGCGGGAGCGCGGAGAGCAGCAGCAATCGGCGTCCTTGAGCTAAGTGGCCCGCACTGGACCACGAACCTTGCGCAGACGGACGCAGCGATGCAGGAGGTCTTGTCCGCGGAGCTTGCGTTGTTGGGAAACCCCGAGGACGCTCGCGAGCGGTCTGCTCACGAGTTACTCCGCACCGATTGGCTCGCCCCTCTGCCCGACCGATTGAGGCAGACCGCAGAGCAGGTGGTGTGGACGCGGCGGGTTGAGCGGACTGTGACCGCGCGCCAATCCGGAACGATCGACGAGTTCTGCAATAGCGTCAGGCTTTGGTACCTCGGCGTAGACGAGAGCAATGGCGAATCTGAGTCCATTTTCCTGTCTGCAGAACAGGCGATGAGCCCCCATCTCGAGTGCGCGCGCGAGTTGGAGGCCATGGTCCATTCCGAGATCAAGCGACTACTTGAGCTTCAGAGCCTTTCTGAGGCTGCGGAAGACAGTAGTGCGACTTGGCAGATCCGACGGTCCGCCGCCCAACGCGTGGGGTTGCTCGAAGCTCGGCAATCATCGATGGGAACGGACACCGCAACCGTCACACGGCTGGTCGATCGAGCACGCCAGCCGTGGAGCCAGCAGATGGGCCAGATTGAGCGCGCCATCGCACTGTCAATCGCGCTCGTTGCCCTGTTGGCCGTTATTGCCGTGATCGTAAGCGCCTGCCAGCCATGAGCCCACAGGACTACGATCTCGAGTCAGACGACGAGTTCGGTGAACCGCCGCCGGACGCGGACGTCGGCGGCGAGCCACCAAAGATCCATTGGAACTCTGGTCATCGAACCGCAGGAGCCGCAGTCGACTCGGGCAACGACGATGGCGAGATTAACCACACTGCCCCGCCGCCACTCCCGCGCCAACGCAACACGATCCTAATCGCCGGGCGCCAAGCGTCAGGAAAGAGTGTCTATATCGCACGGCTCTACGCAGAGCTCGATCCGCATGAGCCGAACTCGTGGCGGCGACATGCCATGCGTTTGCATGCGCGCAAGGCTGGCGTGTATCAAACTCTTCAGACTTACAACCGGGAATTGTCAATGGGGCGATGGCCCCGGGCGACGACCTCGTGGACCGAACTTGACCTCGAGGTTGAGCACCCAATGGGGTCCGTCGCGATCAAGTACCTCGACTACCCCGGCGAGGTGTTCACGAGAGCTTTTACCGAGCAGGCAGAAAGCGAGGATGCCGACCGTCTTCGCGCGGCACTCTTTGCCGCAAGTCACGTGATCCTGCTGATCGATATCGCGCAACTGTACGTCAAGCGAGATCGGCCAGACGACGCGCGTCGACAGAACGAACGGGCGGACAATACGAGTGGCATGGTTGAGTTCCTTCGACAACTGAGGGACTCAGAGTCGCTCCTGGAAGGAAGTGCATCGGGATCCGTGCCCGTATCGATCATCCTTACAAAGGCAGACTCGAATCGAGCGCATCTCGCCGCCGCAGCATGCCTCGCGAGTTCCTGGCTGAAACTCCAGCCAAGGGTCGAGATGCTGGCCTCGATCGTGCCGGCGGTGCTCGCCGCCGCCCAGCCAGCGGTCGACGTAGACGCCGTGTCCGCCGCATCGGTCCGGCAGGGCCGTGCCCTCGACGGATCGTTGGCCCTTGTCCCCGATCTTGATCAGCCACCGATAAACCTCGTCGAAGGGTTCAAGCGAATCGTCCACAGGGACCTCCTGCGGCGGCTGGAGTCAGCGGCAATGGCCGCATCGCCGGATTCCGAACAGATCCGGGTGCTCCTCGACAAGGCATCGGCCTGCAAGTTGCACCACTCACGGTTCCGAGAAGTTCGGATCGCCCGAAGTCGGCTCCGAAGCGCAACTCGCGACGGCGTGGTCCGGCCTGGCGCTCGACTCCATGCACTCCTGAAGCAGTTGCACGAACTGGACCCTGAGTTCAATCAGGAGGCGCTGATCAGCCGGCTGCGAGGGAACCTCCACGCTGATACGCCTCCAACGCCGCTCCGCACCCAACAGGTCGATGATGAACCAGATTGAGGTGGAATGGCACATGTTCGGATCTGATGGCGGGTATCGCACCGTAGCGGCGACGTCAGGCATTACGCCCGGCGAGATCGAGGAACTTGAGAAGTTCAACTTCTCAGTGGACACGCTTGGCCTCGAAGCAACCCGTTTCTTTGCGACAAGCGGATCCGCATTCCTGATGCCGCTTCGGTCCGGAAGGCTCGCCATTCGTCGGATCCTCGCCGACGCGATGTCCGACAACTACGGGCGGCGTGCTCTCGTGGCAGTGTCTCTCGTGGTCTCCAACGAGCAGTACCTGCAAATCGCTGGCACTGATGATGGGCGTGACGGCCTAGGACTTGAGGGGCTCATACACCGTTTGTCCTTTTGGCGCGACCTCTCCTCGGAACGCGGGACGAATGCGTCGCCGGTACTCATTTCGGTCGCTCCCGCGGGATCATGGGTACGACGATTGTTCCCCGAGGACTTCGAGATTTTCGACCGTTGGCAGTTCTCCGAGTACAACGCTTCGAAAAACGGGACATCGAACGCCGGCGTAGCTGTACCTAGGGAATCGCCCTACGAGTCGCGCGTGCTGGCGCTTCCCGCGCTGCTGAGCCCCCGGATGGCGTTGCAGTACCGCTGGGGCTTCCGTGTCATGCGATCGTCGGTGCCCGGCCTGGTCGCGAGCTACCTCGAGGAGGGACTTGCTCCATATGGATCGCACTCCCTGCCCGACGAACAATCGGGGATGTTCAGGAGCGCAAGGACCCGCCAAGGGCATGACGAACTGATGTTCCGATTTCCTGAGGAGAAGTGGCACCCCCATCAGAAGTACGCCGCCCTTGAATTGAAGCTCAAGGAGGCACTTCAAGGCGCCGCGGCTGCGGAAGCAAAGCGAAGGGAGCAGAGCGCCGTGCTCAATGAAACGATTCGGGTCAAGGACAGCAAGAACTCGGATCTCGACAGGCAGAAGAGGGCGCTCTCTGACGAGTGCATCACGCTGAGTGACAAGATTGAGGCCCTCCGACGCCAACGATTGGTGCTCATCGCAGCGCTGATCTTTGTGGGCGTGACCGCGATTGCATCCTGGTACCGGATGCAGTTGTGGAACTGGTGGCAATCGGCGCCAGTCCAAGCCAAGCCCGAAACTGGGACACCCGACGTTGCTTCGACGCCACACAGCGCCATCGACGTTCCGCAGACAGGCGCTACGGCGCAGCCCCGGGACAGGGCGGCTATGGGAGATCGGACCCGGTCGGTGCCATAGGGCGGAGCGGCGCCGGTGCCCAAGGAACCAGCGTCAAGGACCGAAATTGCTCACGCCCGCTTGGCTCGCCTGCGCTGCAGCACCGCTGCGCACTCAAAGAGCAACTACCGTGCACCAACTCTCGTGAGGAGTGGACCGATGAGAGCGACCCTGTCACTCTCTCCGGCAAGCAGATCCAGCTGCTCCCTGACCGTTCGCCAGTTTCCTCGGGGACCGCCACGCGAGCAGATGGTGTCAGCGTCCGCGACCGGGAGTCCGGCGAAGGGCGCTCCAGCGCTGAAGATCCCACCAAACGCTGACCCGGTCTACGAGTTCGAGGTCGTGACGGTTGGTCGGTAGACGAAACGCGAAGATCGGTCCGTCAGCGACATTGGGCGAGCCTGGCGACCCAGTGGCGCAACTGCTCCCGGGCATCCATCGGACTCCCATCGGATTGTGACTCAGAGATCGCGAGGTCATGCCACGCGGCGACGAGGCGAAGCAGCGGCGATTGGAGCCCGCTGTTGCCGCGCTCTGCGCGCCTGAGAAGTCCCTCAATCCGCTCAGCCAGATGCCCCGACGATCCAGTTGTCAGGGCCAATTCCCTGGACCAGCGCGTCCACTCGGCAGGCTCGAGCAGCTCCGCATCGATCAAGGCAAGGGGTACGGACGCGGCCGCGGCCTCAGCGAACCCTGAAGGCGCGGACTGACGATCTGAGAGCCTGGCGCAGATGGACCGCATCAGCTGCATGCACTCCGGGAACCCGGTGATGAACGAGCGCAGTTCCACGCCCCGCGCAACGGGTTCGCGGCGCTCCGTCCGGCTATCCGCGCCGTCACGGCGAAACTCGTACAAGCCCGTCAGAGGGACCGCCGAGGAGGGGGGAGTCCAACCATGCTGCCGCACGATGACCGCGGTTGGCGAACCCCCGCCAGTGGTGGACCTTGCGGAGAGCGCCAGCTGCAACGCGATCCAGCCGCCGGAATCGAGCCACGCCTCGGGGAAGGTATATCGCGCGCCGGAACTCGGACTTCCCGATCCCGAACCGAGGATCGCGGCATCGAACAGAGCGCCAATCACGGACAGCGCCCCTTCATTCCAGATCGACTCTTCCCAGCGGAATCGGGATGACGACCAGTTCTGAGGATCCCGGGCAGCAATCAACACATCCAGAGCAGCGGCGGCGAGAATCGGCGAGCGCGACATCTGAGCACTGTCGATCTCGACTACCGCCCAACACGGTATCGAACGCACCCGCGACCAATCGGGGATGCTGCAATGGCACAGGAACCATCGATCGCCAACCCGCCTCAGCCACAGCGCGCCGTCGGCCCCGATCAACTGCTGCCCGTCAGAACCCTTGGTCGGAAACATCGACTCGAGCCAGAGGGCATCGTGTTGCGCGAGCTCGGGGTCCGTGCCCGCACCCCAACGCTGGTCCATGGACTTGCGGTCGGTCTGGAGGCAGAACACGCCGCGGGCGAGACGAGACATCCGAAACCGCTCCTCGGGCTAGGTCCCCGACTCTGAGTCCGACTCCGCAGCATCACCGCTAGGGCGGGGAGCGTCCAACTGGGATCGCTTGATCGCAGAAGACTCACAGGTCTTGGACGCCCCGCCGATCCGCACAGAAACAGAGAGCGAGAAACTAGGAGCGGGCGTGGAACTTGTGGGAGCCGACTGGGTGTAGAGCCGCTTCAACGCGGCACTCGACTTGTCGATCCGGACGACGATGTTGCCGTCGCTGAGCAAATCCGGCCCCCGGCCCTCATACGGAGCGGCGTCACCCGAGGAAGGTGCCAGCGTCCAATTCACTTCGCAGGGGGCATTCTTGGCGGGCACGTCGCGGTCCTTCACATCGCACTTAAAAGTGAAGACGAGCCAATCACCATCCGTGAGTGGCTTGCCGGCCTCGCGAATCCCGGCGAATCGGTACTCCGCGGGCCGCGGGCCGATCAGGCCCGAGCGCCAAATCTCGTCGGAATTGAGCGGCTTGGAACCTCGAATCTCACGCGTCGCCAACGTCCCGGGCGAACCGATCGGCATCACGCGCACGACCGGGACAACGCTCTGCTTCGACGCTGCAATGCGCTTCAGCGTTACCTGATCGATCTGCATCTCGAAGCTGGCTTCCGAGGCGCCACTCCGAACTTCAGCCTCGCCCTGCGTTACGACGTCCCCCTCGGTTGTCTCGATCCGCCACAAGACGCGGACCGGATACTTCTCGAAGTTGGCCGAAGAGTCCATCCGACGCCCCACGTCCGCCTTCGGCTTGGCCTTGATCGCCTCATCCGAGGCCCCGGACTCCGCCATCGCTGCCGCGTCGGTTCCGGGTTCGGTGAATCGGAAGGTCTTGTCAGAGAGCCCGCCTTTGAACGAATCCGTGGACTCGGTCAGCTTCCAGTCCACCTCGCGAACGACCTCGCCCGAGAGCTCCAGCGGAACGGTGCAGCGCATGGAATTGTCCGCGGACCGTACGAACACCATCGCTGCCTCGTCACCCTGCTTAGACTTGGCGACGTCGAGGCGCACCTCAAGCTGCCGATCACGAATGGCCTCCTGTTCCCATCGGAAACCGGAGGCATCGTCGGGATACGGTCCGTGGATGCAGCCCGACACAACGGGCAAGATCGCGAGGCAAAGCGTGGAGAGGACGAGCCGGACTCGTGGATGCGAACGCATTCCCGAAGTGTAGCAAAGCATGTTCGGCGCAAGGGCACGTCGGGGGTCAGGAGCCGCCCCGCCGAAGGCAGTCTGTCACGCGCTTCTCGGTAATCGGAACCCGGGTTTCAAGCTCCAGCCGAGGGCCGGACCGCGCACCCGGCGGGGGCTGGCTCGTCGGGGCAGGCCCCACACGGAGCTGAAGCGCGAACGCGGAAGCGCCACCGCGGAACTTGGACTGCAGCGCCTTCAGCTCTGCCTCGCAAAGCTGCAGTCGCAGAGATGGCTGGGAGAGCTGCCCGGCCGGAGGGGGGGGGAAGTCCTGACTGACCGTGGCTTCGCCGGAAAGTGCGATCGAGCCGTCCGAATCCTGGGCAGGAGCGATCTCCACGATGCTCCATTCAACCCGCAAGGGAAAGTCTGCGAGAGAGATGGGCTCAACTTGAATTCCGACACCGCGTTCCACGCGAGTGTCGCCGTGCAACTCGTCGACGGTCACCTCAACCGGCCCTCGGTCGACCGCCACAGGATCGAACGCCACGGGATCGAACACATCGAACTCGTTCACGTCGCCGTTGCTGGATTGCTCAACCATCCGGTAGTGCGCTCGGCGAACAAAGCTCCTCTCGGCCCACACGTGGATGTACCACACCAGGCAGCGACCGTCCTTGGAGGTCATCAGGTCCATGAATCCATCGCTGCCTCTGACGGATGGCACGAAGCAGCAATAGGTGACGACGTCATCGATATCCTCCGTCCCTTCCGAGCTCCACTCGCGGGACGACACACGCTCGGCGCCGGGGACGAGAACACGGCGTGACTGTCCAGACCCGCCGCCGGGACCAGAGCGCCGACTCCCCTGCCCCCCCGTGCCCGTGACGGGACCGCCGTTGCCTTTGCCGGAACCACTGGTGACGGGCCCGACACCGGACTGACCGGGGGGCTCGCGAACGGTCACGTCCGAGCGGCATCCAGGAAGAACTACGAGAGCAATCGAGATAAGCGCTGCAACAGGCTTCATGGTGTGCGTCCTCGTTCAAAGGAACCGTCAGTCGCGCGCGAGCTGGACAACACCCGCGGCTCCAGCTTCGAGATGCCCTCGACTTCCGCGCCGAGGGGCATCTCGGCGGTTGTCTCCACGAGCACACCGTCCACGCCCTCGAAGCGAACGACTAGGTCTCCCGGATGCAGAGCGCATCCGACCGCCAGCATCATGTGAGGAGTGTCGTCGCTCATGCAGTAGACCAACGCAAGAGGGACCTCGGGCTCGATGCTTCGGATGAGCGACGCCAAGAGCACGCTCTTCGAATCGCAGTCCCCGCCGTCGAGCATCGTGGCGATCGGCGTTCGGAGCCCGCAGCGGTGCGTGACTTCGCGCGACTCGGGGGGACCGCCGCCATCCACGCGCACGTACGGGATCCCCGATTGGACGAAGGCTGCGAGGGCCTCGATACGCCGGCGCAGCCCGGCCTCACCATCGGCGCTCGACTTCGACACCGAGAGGATCGCGTTGGCAGCGCCGGCCAGCAACGGCGAAGACCGATCGACGATCCACTGGTGGTCGGGCTCGATTCGGTCCGAAGTCGCGGAGATCCCGTGCTTCAAGGCAAGCGGCCAGGCGAGTTCATCAAGCGCGCGCTCCACGAGCGGTCCGCCCGCGAATACCGAAGGGAACGCGATCGCCGGCACGCCGAAGTGCGACTCGATCGCCTCGCCCGCTCCGACATCGATCGACACGCGCGCCGCCGCATTCGAACCCGCAGGATCGGTCCACGCCCAATCGAAACCTGCCATCCGCGCGGCGGGCAACCGGAGCGCATGGTCGAGCTGAAGCCAGCTGCAAAAGCCTGCATTCTCCGGGAGCGCCAGGGAGTAGCGCACATCCGAAAGCAGCTTGTTGTCCGGGCTGGCACTCGCGAGCTCCGCCGTGAACGGGCAGCCGGCAGCCATGGCCGGATCCGCTCGGGCGCTCGGGCGCTCACTCGCCGCACTTCGCCGGGCGCTCCCGCGACGGCCACCGCTCGTGCTCGCGGTAAAAGTCGTGCCGGGCGTTCGCTGCGCGCGCACGGATCCGTTTGGCGGCGCGGATTTTCCATCGGGTCTGGCGCGAGCGCTCGCGTCTGCTCGGTCGCCGGGCTTCGGGCGCCGAGGCGGGGGTGGCGCTCCCACGCCTGGGTCCGTTGGCAGCCGTCCATCCTTCAGAGTGTGCAACTGAGACTCGACTTGCTCTCGGGAAATCGGCTCACTCCACAGCTCTGCCGAGAGTGTCGGCTCTGGGGCCGGTGTAGGCCAGGGAACCTGCGTTTCCTGCATGACTCGCGCACCGATCACGAAGGACTTGGCGCCGGACGCGAGCAGTTCCTCGAGTTCGGAACGGCATAAATCGATCGCGGGAGCCTCGCTCGAACGATCGGAACGGATCCAACGGCGCTCAGCCTTCTTGATCGGCGTCGTCTTCGCCCACGACGGGGTGCCCCCCCCGCCCGACAACGGAAACACGGCCCAATCGAACGCCACGCCGAAACCACTGAGCGACATGGAGGACTCGTGGCTGCCCGTGGGGGGCTCGGAGTCACGTTGATCCTCCGGAACCTCCACATCGCCCCTGAAGCCCGGGCGGCCCTCGCCCGGCCCCGGAGGATCGCTCACGAAGTACTCGCGGGTCGAAGCGCCCCGGCGCTCGATCACCCGATACACGGACCATCGCTCGAAGCCACGAATGACACGAACGGACAGCGGCTTGCTCGAAAGGCACCCGTAAGTACCGTCGAGGCTGATCTTGCTCGCGTCCCCATCACACTCGAACTCCAAGCGGAAGTAAGGGGAGTCGCCGCCCCGTACCGCGACCCGGGAGAAGGCCCGCGCTGCGCCGGACCAGCCGCCGCCGGAGTCCGTGAAATCACCAGAATCCTCGGTTCCGTGCGTTTCCTGCCCTTGGCTCCCCTCCTGGTCCTCCGCGGGGCCCGGTCCCCGATCTCCTACCTTCGAACCAGTGGTGAGCTTTCGACTCTGGCAGCCTTGGCAGCCCGGGAGCGCCGCGAACAGCAACGCGATGAGAACCGCGCGAACGATCATCATGGATTTCCTTTCCGAAGGGGTGGCTTCGGCTCCGCAGCAAATGGCCTCAACTCTTGGGGAATCGGGTCGAGCGCGAGTCGAATGCCGAGGTCGGAACGACCGCTTCCCTCTGCTCCAGGATTACTGAGACTCAGCCAAGACTTGCCCATGGGCTGAACTTGGTCGGCGCACCACTCGCGAATGCCGGAACCCAGCCCAACAAAGCTGCTCGTCGAGTCGACCATCTCGTTTCGGTCGCCCGCCCTCGCCAGCATCTCTCGGCTGCATGGATCTGCAGGAACTTCGTCCTTCAATCCCGTCTCGAACGCCTTGAATGCTTTCTCGTCCCGCTTACTCGCCTTCCGAACGTACTCCCATTCATTCTTGGTCGGCAGCCGCAATCCCTTGCCCATCGAAGCAGCAATGCGCACGGCATCCGCCTGATCGACGCACAGGCAGGCAGTGCAGCCCGGGGGGAGATCGACCACGGGCGCCGACTGATTCGTGAAACGACGTACCTCGTCGCGACTGACCTCATACTTCCCGAGATAGAAACGAACGGCATCACCGCCCTGCTTGACAGGCTGCAGCTCGTGCGTGGTGATCAACGCCCGGTGACGGTCGACAGCGGCGAGCATCGACCGCAGAGGCTCGAACGCTTCCGACGCCGAAGCGCGGACCATCACCTCCCGGAGCAGCACTTCAGCGGCGCCGCGGTCGGATCCGCGCTCGTAGTCGGATGCAAGCTTTCGAAACTCGGGCTCAAGCAGCGCCATGGGAAGATCCTCGGCGCCGAACCCGCGCCCGACCTCAGCCCACCGGACGAACCCCGCCGAATCGCGAGCAGCCAGTGCCCTTTCAGCCACCGGCTTGACGAAACCCGCGGCGTCGAATCCGCAGTCCCGAGCCAACGCAAGCAGGCTGTCACGTCCGTCCACGAGGGCGGACGCCTCGGCGCCGGTCCAAGCTTCGGAAGGAATCGAAAGGACGAGTTCTTCGGCCGCAAGCTTCCGTTGATCGGCGGGGAGCGCCGAAGGCTGAGCGATGACCTTCAGTGCCGCAGGCCCGACCGATGCGACGCGGGCCGACTGGCCGATGCGCTTCATCAGCGAACGAAGGCCCGAGCGAAGTTCGCCCTCACGAATGAACCGCTGCAAACGTTGGCCGACCTCCGCCGGATCTGACAGGGCGGGCACTGCTCGCGCGGATTCCACGACCGCGACCCAGTCAGGCACCTTGCACGGGCTGGCGGAGCCGGCGATCGCACCAAGTGACGCCTTCAGCAGCGCGAGCTCTTGATCCGCGGTCGAGCCCTCGACGAGACGATCCAACATCGACTCCATCCGCCCGCCAAGCGCGACGCAGGCTTGATCCGACTGCTCCGAAAGCAATAGGCCGAAATCGAATGTGATCTTTCCCGACCGAGCGCCCAGCTGCACCTTTGCCGAATGGCGGGCCATTTCGGCCGGGCCAAATGCCGCCTGCACATCCTTGGCCAGCGCCTCGTCCAGCGAAGACTTCGGACCGATGCGCCCGAGCAGCTCGGCACGATGGATGGACCAGTTGAGCAGTTCCTCCAGCGCGGACCGGGCAGGCGCGGAAGTCCCATCGGTCAGCTCCTTGCCGGCAGAGGAAACCTGGCGACGGAACTCCTCGATCTGACCGACGCCAAGCTGGTTCGGGCGGGAAAGCCGTTCGGCGAACTCCGACTCAATCTGCTCGAAGCTGATGACCGCCTGTTCCTTCCGAAGGGACTCCGCGACGGGCCACTGCAGGCGGCCGGCCTCCAATGCCTTGGCCACGTCCGGAGGGCCCTGCCCTCCTGGCTCCAGTGAGCGCGCGCTCGATGTCCACATCGCCGCCACGGCGGCACGGACATCGCCGTCGATGCGGCGAAGCGACCCGCGGTCATGGGCCGCTGCCGCGTCAAGACCGAGATCACGCAGCTTCTCAATGTCCTGAGCCGTCGCGCTCTCCGGCGGAGCAACGGAAGCCAAGGCGGCCCGTACGTCCGCTGCCGCAGCCGAACGAAGGAACTCGGCGCGAATCGCCGCGACGCTCGCATCGTCCACGCCGACGAACACGATGGCAGGGCTGTTCCGGTCGGCACCCGGGCCGATCCACTGTTCGGTGCGGCGGAGCCGATCCGCCACTGATCGCCAGGCCGACGCCGAGTTCAGACCCGGGAACGTCGCGTCACTTCGTAGGTCGGCGACCTTCCCCGCCAACCGGGCCCCGTCTGCTGCGTCGAGCCGCAGGTGGCTGCCGCTCGCGGCAACGTCGAACAGCTCCTGCTGCTCGAAGCCACCGTCCGCGAGGTCCGGATCAAACTGCAGATACCCAATCAGACGGTCGACGCTGCGCTGCGTCAACTGTGCCCCGGCGAGGTCTCCGACCGGATCGCGCGCGTGGACCTGCTTGTCGAGCTGCTCCAACACCGCGTCGACGCCCATCGGGGCCGCGGCATCTCGGAGGGACTTCCACTGCAGGGCATTCGCGCGACGGTGCCGGGAGGAGACCGCGCGCTCGAGCATCGACCAAGGGTTCCAGTCGTCGAGTGCGAGCCAGCTCTGCGCGGTTCCGATGCGCTGCGCGGCGATGGCGCTGGAGGCCATCGAACGCGACCACCACGACAGCCCCGGCCCCAGGATCGAGAGCGACATCAGCAACACGGCCGCGGCTACCCCGGCGGCACGAGTTCCCCTGCGTGCTCTCCAGCGGAACGAACGTTCGACGAGGTCGTCGAGCGCTTCCCAGACCATCGAGGACTCGAGACGTCCGGGCATCGGAGCGGCGCTCTCGCCGTTGCCGGTCCGACACGCGTACCCGAACGGCTTTCCGGTCAGGATTCTCAACGAAACTCCGGGCAACTGCGCGAGTCCGGCGAGCGCGGCAGCAGCATGCGGTGCATGGCAGGCGATGAAGTCGATCGCGATGGCTTCCTGGACCTCGACATCGCTGCCGGCCTCATCGCACGCACGGTTGAGACGGAACTCAACGAAGCCGTCGTCACTCTCGCGGAACAGTCGGCCGGCATGGTCGAAGCCCGGGCGAGCGGCCAGCCGACGCAGCGCGGAGACATCCTGCGGAAGCCGAACCCCGTCGAGACCCGGATTGTCCTTGACGGCATCGCGCTTGGTCAACAGGAACGTCACGAAGATCTTCGACCGCGCACCTCCGCGGCGCGACGCGTGCATCTCGCCGATCAGGGTGCGCAGCCCCGACGCCGCACTGGCGAGCGCCTCCTCCACGATGTCCTGCTTGAGCGCACCTTCGAAGTAGGAGTCTCGGAGGCCGGCAAGGAACAAGACCTCGTCGCAGGCGTCGAGAAACTCGCCGAACTGGCGGTGGACCTCGCGTCGCTGGGGGGAGAGCGTGTCCGGATCAACGCCCCGGGTGAAATCGCGGACGTTCTCGCCCGAGATCTCGGGGATCGTCAGCTTCCTCGCCGGGCGAAGGAACGGCGGCCACCAGGCGCGCGGCGTGGACGGCGGGCGCCGCCACTTGCGGCGAAGGGTGTGCAGCCGAGACGTGGAGAAGTAACCCGACGGCGTCGCGGGCAGGAGTTCGCCGGGATGCACGGTCATCCGTGCGAGCTCGAGGCTCGACGGAGGCCAGAGCCAGCGCAACGAGTCGGGGCGCATCGGGGCATGCCGCAGCGCGAACAGGAAGCTCGTCTTGCCGCTGTCAGCCAGTCCAACCAGCGCAACGGCCTCGCCCGGCCGCGCCGGGATCGAGACGTGCGCACCCTCCGGTTCTCCTGCGAGCGGAGCCTCAGGCAGCGGTTCGGCGGGCGAAGATGACGGCTTGCTCCAGATCATGGCTGAGCCTCACCCGGTCGACGGGTGGAAATGGGGGAACGGAACCGGGCAATGCCTCGTCGCTGCTCCGGCTCGTTGGACCTGAAACTCGTTGAAAGCAACGGCCGGCCGACATGCCTCGCTGCCGCGCCGCGCGGCCCTTGCGGCGAGGATCCGTGGCTCCGGCATGCTGCGCTCGCGGCCGCCAGCATCCGTCGAACCGGGTCGGGCGCGGACCAGCAATGCCGCATCGCGGCAGCGTCGAACAGCCGCCAGAGGACGTCCCACCTCGCGGGGCGATGCGACCCCTCGAGGGAGGATCGCGGCAGCCCTCGGACGAGCGCGCGCACGTGTTCTTCGCCACCCGCTCCGGGCGCGAAATCCAATCGCTCGACCGTCAGTTCGAGGACGGCACCCAAGACCTGCGCAGCTCCCTCGGACGCGCGATCGGACAGGACGATCGAGACCGCTTCGGAGAGGTCGGCGTCCGACGGGCCAGTGCGGCCAGTGCCAAAGGCCATCAACGCGTCGGCGATCTCCAGCGGATCACGCATCGGAATCCGCCTGCGGCGCCTCGATGATCACGATGACCCTGCGACGCGACCCCGGGATGTCCGCGTCTCCCTTGAGCCAGTAGCCCTCAGGGTCCAAATCCTTGGCAGCCGCACCCGCTTCTGCCGGAGACGCTGGCAACGATGCCCGAAGGCGACCGGGGCGCACCGGTCGCCCGCCCGCCCGAACCCGAACACCGTCAGGGAATCCGGAGAGCCATTTCTCAAGGCGTGCCGCGTACTCGCCTGCCGCGGCGCGGGACACCAGACCACCCCCCGCCCCGGCAGCACCCGGAAGCAGCGACTCCACGCGATCGGGAGGGACCAGCACCGCCCAACGGCGCGCGGATCCGGGGCCGAGCGGCGAGGGTGACCAATCCGGCAGATCGAACACCGCGCGCTCACCCTTCACGGGTGCCGCCACGATCCGCGGCGCAGGCCCCGCGACGCTTCCAACGCCGCCGAAGACGAGCACGGAGGCCAGAGCGGCAGAAAGCAGCAGCGCAACCGCCCACGATGCCTTGGCGACCGTTCCCACCAGCGGTTCGTGGAGCGCGGTCTCGCCGAGGCCGGAAGCCTCCACTCGATCCGCGTCGAGCATCCCGCGCCAGTCACCGCGCCGGAAAGCATCCAGCGTGCGTGATCGCGGCTGCGCGCCGGTGATTCGTTTGAGCATGAACCTGCCGCATGTCTCACACAGAATCTTCAGCGACCGAGCTTCCTCCGGCGTCGCATCGCGAGCCTCAATGAACGTTCGCCAGTGCGCCACGATCGCAGCCCGAAACGCAGCCTCGTCGAGGAACTCACACTGGAACGCGGCTTCCTTGATGCGGAACTCCGCGTACGGATCGAGGCGGATCGCGAACCAAGGGGGGGATCCCCCGGTACCGGCGCGTCGAGCGAGATCACGCAGAAGGTTCTGATCCTCGGCCGACAGCATCTCCGCAATGCGCTGCGCAAGACGCGGATCGCGCCGCTCCGGGACGAGTTGCTCAGCCACGCGCACCAGCCATCCACGCATCGGCGAAAAGCGATCCGCTGCGGCCTCCATCTGCTCCCACTCGTGATCGGCCAGCCCCGCCACAAGGTCCGCCAACCATTGCGGCAGCGACGGGTGAGCCCGAAGGCCGCGGAGGATGGAGTGAACGGACGGAAGGCTCGCGAGCGTCGATGCCTGGTTGAAGTACAGCACCCTGCACTGCTCGAACCAGGCGAGGAGGGCCTCAGCGCCGGCAGGTGCAGCCAACCCTCGGAGCTCGAGTTCGAGGAGCCTTCGGAACACCCTCGATTCGTACCCGGGTCCCCCGTGAAGGTCCAACTCGCCGCGGAGAACATCCTCGGCACCGGGACCCTCCAGCAGCCCGGCCCGCCGGACGGAATCAAGGACCGTCGGACGCGACCTGCGCCCTTCGCCGAGCTCGACCATCAGCCGAAGCATCCGATCCCACTGAGGACCGGAGACGGAAGCTGCGTAGGCCCACTGCAACCACGGGTCCTCGAGCTTCGGCAGTTCGGCCTGGAGTCGGTCGATCCAGTCGAGATCCCGCAGGTCGAGATCGAAGCCGAGCCACGCCCGCGCGCGTCGAAACACCGGGAGCTCGACCAGTTCATCGACCCGACGGGTTCCGCGGCCGGGGCGCAAGACGAGGGCGAGTCCCGCGGCTCCCGAGACTTCCGCGCGCATCGCCTGCAGGTCCTGAGGGGAGAGACCGGCGGACTCGGCGAGGTCACCCAGCACGAACTCGTCGTCGTCCCCGAGGCACGCGGCAGCGTGCACGACGCAGAGGTGGAACTGAGCAAGCGCGGACGGCGCGCCGCCCGACATCCGAGCGAGCCCAAGCCTCACCGCCTCCCCCGAGAGCGAGAAAATCAATGTGCCCGGCATCTGCGAGCTCGCCGGATAGGCCGCCAGACGAACCAACTGTCCTGGATGCACGCCGCGCACGGCGTCGAACCGTCCGTCGGCCATGGCCGCGACGGCGATCCGCCGCTGGTCGATCGGCAACTCCGGCATCAGGAGCCACGTTCCCGGGGCGCCCCCCCACTTGAGCATCGATGCGGCAAGGAGCCGCGCCGCGCCACGCTCGGCATCGTCCAGCCCGGCGCCGACGCGCTTCACGGTCGACTCGGTCGCGGACCTCAACGGAGCAACGAACTGCTCCGGAGACATGCCGGCCGCGCGCAGGCGACGGAGGCGATCCTCCTGGTGCAGCTGGCGGAACGCCTCAGCAGGATTCCTCTCGAACCACGCCGAGATCACCGCCGCGGGGATGAGGGCAAAGTCACTCCGCAGCGTCTCGTCGCCATCAACCAGGTAGGCGCGAATCGTGCAGGGAAAGCAGCGCGGCGACAGCTCCTCGCCGGTGAGCGACATTCCGCAGGTTCTGCAGTTGTTTGGCTTGCTCGCCACGGGCTATGCGACTCCGGAAGGTGCTGGCGCGATCGAGGAACTCACGGTCGAAGGAGGGATTCCAGCTGCTCGAGCCTCGAACCGAGCGAGTCGGCCCCCTGGTCGACGACGACGGTCCTGACAAGCGAGCCCCGGAGTTCCCCGACGGTCGCGCGCAGGCGCGAGCGAAGCATACCGAGGTCTCCGTTGCCAGCCCGCGCCGCACCGGCCGGATCCACGAGCCCGGCGTACACGTCCGGGAGGCGGTGCCGCCAGTGCGAGAGGATCTTCGCAGACGATGCATGTGCCGGCCGGCGGGTCGGCTGGGCATCCGGAAGCTGCTGCACGACGGGCGGCGGGTTGTCGAGCCACACGATGCAGCGGTTCCAGGTCGTGCTCACCAACGCGGCGAGCACGGGGCTGGCCGCCAGGGCATCGGGATTCAGCGCCTCGAACATGGCGGACACCGGGGTCCGGACGCGGTTTCGGAACCAGTCGGAGCCGGGCATGGCGGCGAAGTGCTGCTTCAGCGAGAGCAACGCGTCGCGCTTCGCGTCGGATCCCTGCGGCTGCCGGAGCGAGGTCGCCAGCGCATGCTGCGAGTTGAGGCGCGACTCCAGCCGGTCGACGAATCCCTCGGACATCTTGCGGTAGAAGGTGTCGAACTTGAGCACGCCCACCTCGCCGGGGTCGATTCGCCCGACGTCCGCTGCCGCCGCGCGGCACGCCCGCTGCACGTCGATCGGCGAGACCTGGAGCGCACGCAGGAAGACGGCCACCGGGTTCCGGCTGCCGGCCAACACGACTTCGAGCGCACCGACATCCAAGAGCGCTTCCTGGCGCGCCAACTCCGCGCGTCCGCTCGCATCGGGCCCCAGATAGTCGCGATTGGCGGCGGCGACGATGGGCGCCAGCTCCGCGAGGGCCTGCCCGACGAGCCGACCCTCACGGTCGACCGAGGCCACTGCCTTGGCAAGGGAGCCGAAGAGCGCATCGACGTCCTCGGGCGATCGGAACAAACGATCGAAGGCTTCGCCCGGCTCCGCCACGTGGGACAGCACGGACTGGTCTGAGAGGTACGAGGCGCGAATCCGCTGGAGCGCAGTTGCCTGCTCCGGCGCGAGGTACGAGTGCAGCGTCACCGCCCCGTGCGCGTCCGGGTTGTGCACCCAGTGCACCCGGCGGAACGGGCCGCCCGGCCATTTCTTCAGCCACGGAAGTTCGCAGCAGTACTCCTTCTCGAGCTCGCGAAGGCGACCGCCGAAGAGCGAGCCAACATTGCCCGCTTCGTTGATGAGCATGTCGGACTTGGACACGGCGACGACGAGCGGGGGATCGACCCGGCGAGGGCGCGGCTCATGGTCGAACCGCGCGCCGGGCTCGTGGGAGGCCTCCGCATCCGAAGTCTCGCGCGAGTACCAGGCGCCAAATGCCCTCCGTACGACCGGACCCGCGTTGAGTGGGCCGTTCCCGGTGACGACGAGGCAGAGGGCGCTGCAGTCCTCGAGCCCGATGCCCGCCAGGAACAGGTAGTTGAGCTTCCCGCGTCGGAAGACGTCCAGCGCGCGCTGCAACGGATTCTGGACCTTGCCGAACTTGCCATCCGCAAACGTCGGACGCGCACCGGGGTAGTCGAGCACATCGATCGCTTCGGCATCCGCATCGGCGCCAACCAGCAGCGGCAACTCGACCTCACGGATCAGCGCGCAGAGATGCGACCTCGGGATCCCCGCCTGGATCAGTTCGCCGTGGCCGGAGGGAAAGCGCACCGCGACCGAGCGGGACGCACCCCACTCGTCGACGTCGATGTTTCGGACATCAAGCAGCGAGTGGTGCTGCGGGTGGTCGCTACGGCAGACGTCGGTGGCCCCGATGAAGACCTCGCCCGCGCCGCGCGACGCGCACATTGACTCGAGCAGGCGCTGGAAGACGTCCGTCAGCTCTCGCTGACCCGACCAGAGCATCCCGACGAATCGAAGGTACGGGCAACGATCCGATGCACGCGGATCCCAGACAGGGCGCCGCGCCGCGAGGTAGAGCTCCCGCAGGTACTCGCGCCAGCCCGACTCGATCAGGTCGCGCGCCCGCGGCTCCGGAGAGGACTCGCCTCCCCATTGCTCCGAGAGAAAGGCCCAGGCCACGAGCAGCTGTCCGACGAATCCCTCGGGATCCGGTTCGGTCTCGGCCTTCCGCAGCCGGGTCATCTCCTGGTGGACCCCGACGCGAGTGCCTTCGTACTTCGTATCGCCTGCGTTTCCGAGCGCAAGCGAGACGATCAGGTCCGACTGCGTCAGCGTTCGTGCGCGAAAGCACCCGGCTGGCACGCCGGCGGCGGGGGTCGTCGTGAGCCGGCAGATGACGCCGGTCGACTCGGTGCCGGCGATCGGGTTCAGCCACCGCGCGAACTCGATCGCCCCCGGATGCCCGTCTGCCGCCCACGGACCGACTGACCCGTTCGACGAAGGATCCCGGACCAGGAGCGAACCGGTTGCGGTCATGCTCGCACCGAGACCCTGCCCGATCCTGCTCACGAGGTTGCTCTTGCCGCACTGGCTCTCACCGTAGAACCCGACGGACTTTCGCAGCCGCGCGGCCTTGGAGAGCTGCTCCAGCCGACATCGGCCCGAGAGGAGAGCCATTCGGTGCTCTCCCGAGAGTCCGCGGTCCGAACCGAATCGAGCGATCCAGGTGTCCCTGCCATCGGCAAAGGAACGCGCGGCGTCGATGAAACGAACGATGGGGTGTTCTGGCAGTCCGGACGTTCCGTTCTCTGGCATGTGTTCGGTACTCGGGTCGGAGGAAGAGGTGAATGTCTCAGGCATGGCGCGGAAGGGTCACTTGCTTGGAACCTCGGCCGCGGAGCCCTTCGCACCGGGCGACGTCGAGACGAAGACCACGGGACAGCCGTCAGGAAGATCCCGAGGAGCGTTTTGGGCGACGTTTGGCATTCCATCGATCACGTCTCCGATCTTTTTCGGCTCTCCCCCCACCACGGCAAAGAGCGTTCCTCGCCGAGCACCGGCCGCGACGACCCCGAATGTCGGACACACAAAGGGAGACCCTTCCTTCGTTTGGCCATCCCAGACGCCAAACAGCGTAATGGCATTATCAATCCTCGCACCGCTCGACCATGCAGACAAGTGGTCCTTTACCTTTTTCCACTTCATATGGAACGTCTCCGTCGATTGCGAAGGCTTTTGGTGTTTGGCCCACGCGTCTCGCGCCTCCTTCAACTGCCTGCGTGACTCATTCAATCCAGACGGACTCGGTTTGAGCTTGCTTAGTTCCTCGAGTGCTGAGTTCAAAGAGTCGAGTACCTTCGATACAAGTGGTTCCGCGAGGACCGGCGGCAGATTTAACTTGCCTGACTCTGTCGCGATTGAAATCGCATTACTTGCGGGTTTCGCGCCGTTGGCCGCGGGGATCAGTCGCTTGTCAAGATCCAACATCCATTCCCAGAGTATTCGAACGGTGGACTTCGAATCTAACTCTGGTAGCCGAGCGAGATCTTTCCCTAGCGAGAGCTCCGATCTCTGTTCGAACTTCGGTGGCGATCCTTGCGGATTGACGAGGTGTTCACCCCTATTGTTGAATAGTTTCTTCGGCCATCCAACCGCCTGCGCACTGTTCAAATCATCCACCGGGCACCAGTAAAATCCGGGCGACACGTTAACGAACCCAGGCGGTTGAGTGATTTGGATTGCTGTGTAGTCCAGAGGGCCCTTCAGCGCCTCGCGCCAACGCTGCGAAATCCGTTGATCGATCGCGGCTGTCGTCTGGCGCTCCAGATCTTTCATCGCGCGCCGGGTGTGGTCGACATCGAGGCGATCCTCCTTACTCAATGTCTCCAACAACTTTCCGTCAACCGGCCAATACTCCAGCGCGACCGCGAGCTGGGTAGCCTTGCTTTCGAGCCTTTTCTTCCGCTCGAAATCCTTGATCTGGCCCTCAAGTTTCTTGGCCTCCCGTTGGGCAGCTTCGGGATCTACTTGGCCCTTTACCTTCTCCTCGGCGGTCTTCAGCTTCTCCACGGCGGTCTTCAGCTTCTCACCGGCGGTCTTCAGCTCCTCCTTGGCGGTGTTCAGCTCCTCCTTGGCGGTGTTCAGCTTCTCCTCGGCAACTCGGCGAGCCGCTTCCGCTTCGGCCGTCTGCTTCCTCAAGTCTTCAACTTCGCGGCTACTCGCGGTCGCTCCGGCGGGCTGCGCTGCCGGAACGCTCTCGAGAGACCCGCTCGATTGCTGAGCCGCCATCGGCAATGACCCCGAGCTCCGCTGCTGTTCTTGCTGCGAAGGCCCCTTCGAACTGGGACTCATCGCCCGCCCGCACAACAAGCCAACCACGACCGCGAGACCCACCACCGCCACGCGGAACGCCCAGTCCAGCGCCTTCGAGCGGGGCCGACTTCGCACCGCGATCGTCACGCCCGCGGTCGACTTCGCGACGACGGGTCGGCCCGATGCGCCAGCGGCCTGTTGCTTCGGTGCCCCTGAGGCCGGCTGAGGGGACTCGGCGGCCCCTACGGCGTACCAGGAGCCTCTCACAACTTCGTTGGCGGGCGTCGACCCGGATCCCGGCTCCACGAGCCGGAGGCGGCTTTGAAGGAACACCGAAGCCCGCATCGCCTGCAACTCGGCGTCCGTCCATTGCAGAAGCGGGCGCATCCTCGGCGAGCGCAATCCCCAGCGCACGATGCAGAGACCCTCGTCCGTCACGACCCAGTCATCGGGATCGTCGCTGACCGTCACGCACATCAGCATCGGGTACGTGGTGAGCAGCAGCTCGTACGGAACATCGCCGCCCCGCTCGGCCCGCCGCTGCGCTTCGTCGATGCGCTTGCGATGGAACGCGAGGACGTCACGCAGGCCGTCGAAGGCCTGTCCCAGCGCGGCGGCAACCTCGGCAGACGTCGAGTCGTCGAGCGGTCCAGCATCCGACAGGCGAAGCCCGCTGACGAGGTATTCGGCAACCGCACCGGAACCAGAACCCATCCTGCAGCGCGCGAACGACGCCCCCATGAACAGGCGCACCCAATCCGAGTGCTCGACCGGGGCCGCACCGCTCGCCGTGCGGGCGAGGTCGGGCGAGGGCACCGAGACGATCGACCACGATGATTGCTCGGATCCGGTCATGGGTTTCGGCCTTCCTTGAACTCAACGAAGATCAGCTCTCGCTCCCGTGGCGGCGGCGAAAGCTCGAGGTCGATCGTGCCACGCCGGCGCTCCTCCTCCGAACGCGGCTGCGGCACCCGGTCCAGGGACGGAGCGACGAACGCCTGATCGAGGCTTCGCGTGAACGCCACGCCGGGGAAGAGGAGCCAGGCGAGCAACAGCGCCAGGAGAAGCAGCGCAATTCCGCCCAGCAACCACCAGATCCACTGCGGTCGGCGGGGTGCGTCCTCGGTCGCCGGGGGAATCGGAGGCGGCTCGGGATCCACACGGACGGTGGGATCGGGGATGCGACCGCCCTTGGGTCCGAAGGTCGGCGGATCCGGCTCGCGCCCCAAGCCATCATCCGCGCCGAGCGACGATGCCGCTTCCGGCTGGGGCGGAGGAGGCGGGGGAGGAGAAATGGGCGCCGGCTCTCGCGGCTCGTCTACCCCCGCTCGCGGAGGCAGGCACGCCCAGCACGCGAGACTCACGCCGCCGCGATCGTCGGCGAAGAGCACCGGATCCTTCAGCGCGTGCTCGACGGCCAGGGCGCCGAGCTCGCAGATGCTCTGGAGCGTCTCGGTCGTGCCCCGCGCAAGGCGCGCGGTCCGGCCGTCGCCGCCGACGGCGCCCAGCGCCTGCTGCGCGAGCGGCCCGATCTCAATGTCGGTGGCGCGGGGGTTCTCGTCGAGCGCTGCCCGAAGTTCCGCGGCCGCGCTGCGGAGCCGCTCGACGCAGCGACCGAGCCGTTGGACGGCAGCACCGTGGACAGGGCTGTACTGCGGCACGCGCTCACGGCCCTCCACGTGCCAGACGATCACGCGAGTACCGTCACGGCTGTCCTCGTGGCCCGCCGCGAGCATGCGATCGAAGCACGCATTGAGCGTGCGCTGGTGGGACAGGAGCGTTCCCGCAGAGGGGACGCCGACGATCAACTCGCCCTGGCGCGGGTGCTGGATCACGCGGTTCCACCGGTGGAGAGGTCTGCCTCGACAGTCGCCTTCGATGCAACGCGGCCCGACTGGTTTCGGAATCCGAACGTCAGGGCGCGGATGCGGCCGGAGGGATGCCCCCTCCCGACCAGCTCCTGCGCCTCGTGCTCCATGGCCCCGCGCGGCACGGAAAAGACGGCCGATCCGTTAGCGTAGCACTCGATGCCGAAGCCGAACGCCAGATGGTGGGCGGCAAGGTCGATCGCATCCTCGCTCACCCGCGCTTCACGCGCCATCGCGTAAAGCATCGCCGAGACGTAGCGGACGGCCGCGTCGCGGCGATCTTGGAGCGGAGCCCAGCAGCGCTGCACCTCGGCGGCGTCGCTCGCCGGCCGGCTCCAGAGCGCGAGCACCGAATCAACGAGGGTCGACAGTTGCTCCAACTCCGCGCGGCGCGCCTCAGGCCACGAGTCCGCGAGCGGCTCCAGCATGACGTTCAGGCGACTCTGCGCGTCAGCGGCTGCACCGCGCGCCAGCGCGGGCGATGGAGCGATCGGAGCCGTCGCGCCCGGAAGTCGGTCGGCTTCCGCTCGGGCGACCCGCGGATCCTGGGGACTGCCCGACGCTGCGACCACCGCTGCATGGAGTCGCTGAACGAAGGCGCGGAACGCGGGATCCGCAGCCAACGCGATGCCCGGCAGAGACTCCTTGGCAACCGCCGCCGGACGGTCCTTGCTCATGCGTCGATCTCATCCTGGGGAGCGAACTCACCGGTGTCGATCCAGTAGCCGCCCGAATCGAGCAGGGTGCACAGACGAAGCTCGAGCGCGCGGTCGGCGTCGATCGGCGCGGTCTGCCCGCCTCTGCCTCGGCGTAGCACGGTGCCGGTGATGTCGCGGCACTGGATGCGATCATTTGGAAGCGTGACGCGGACTTCTTCCCCTGCTTCGGGCCGATCGGGCCGGTCGCGCGGCTCCAGCTCGAACCGCACGTGGACAGGATCCTGCAAGGCGGGAACCTGCTGAAGGTCCGACTGGAGCGATCGCTTCAGGCGGACCCGGTACGTCGGTCGGGCCTCGGCGTCACCGCTGGCGACCCGCCGCGACGCGACAAGCAGCGGCTGCGTCGGGACGAACGGGACCCGGCGCCCGTCCGGCCCAAGGGCGATCCGGTGGGCATCGTCGAACAGTGGAACCCCTGACGTCTGAACGAGGACGCCCATGATCGGCGGCTGCTCGAGCTCGCGCGGTTCGTCGAACTTGATGAAGAACGATCCGAGCCCGGGGTGCCCGTACCTGCCACAGAATGCGACCGCGCCGCCGACCGCGCCGCAGGTCTTCGCGTCGCCGATCCTCCCCGATCCGTCCGCGAAGGGGTACCAATCGTCGACGGCCAGCTCCGAGAGGAAGACGACCTGTCCCGGCGGGACCGCCATCGATGCGTAGATCTGCTCGCGGATCTCCGGATTGCCGGATGGCCGACCTCCTACCACCAAGAGGTCGCAGTCGTACTGGTCGATGATGTCGGCGCACTGATCGATCGTGCGCCCGATGGTGTTCCGAACGACGCTTCGCATCTGGGCCCGAGTCATCCGCACCACCACGTCCTCGAGCGCAGAGCACCCCTCCGGCGCGGAACTCAAGCCTCGGCGCAGCTCCTTCGAGAGCTCGTCGAGCAGCCTCGAGGAGCGGCACTCTTCGCCGATCCGGACGGAGACGACCACGTCCGGGCTGCCGGCCGGGCCGGGCGCGGACTCGATCTTCTCGAGAAACGCCGTCGCCACAGGCACCCACAGCGCCCGGACGAGCTTCCTGCGAAGCTCGCGCACCGAGTCCTCGGGCGCGGACGCCGAGGAGAACACGCGATTCCACGCGCTCGAGCTGCAGCCAAACTGCTCGCGAATCGCCCGGAAGACATGCTCCTCGAGAATCCCGCGCAGGATGTCGTCGCCGGCGCGGCTGATGCTGTCATGGAAGAGCGGCGTGCAGGTGAACGCCACGTTGGCACGCAGGTCCCCGTGCACCTTGTGATCGGCGACGGCAAGGTCGACGGTGCCGCCGCCGATGTCGATGGACGCAAGGCGGAGGACATGGGCGCCGTCACGAATCCTCCCCACGCTCTCCACCAGCTGACCGGGATTCGAGGCGAACCGGTGGACGGCTTCGCCGTAGAGCCAGCACAGCTGGATCGCCATACCTTCGTCGCAAATCACCTGGACGCGCGGCAGCGGTACGCCGTGCCGGTCGTCGATCGAGACGTCGCCGGCCGCCTCCGCGAACTGCACGGGCGAGGACCGGAACTGCGACCAGAGACGGGACGCGGTGCGCGCAGCCTGCTCGAAGTTCCTGATCTCGGTCGAGTGAAGCCCGGCGGGATAGGTTAGGACTACGCTGCCGATGGTCCGCCGGCGGTCATGGTGCGGCGCCTGCGCCTCCGTCCGGCGCCACTGTGGCGAGTTCATCTGCCGGAATGCCTGCTCCAGCAGTTCGACGATGGTCCAGACCATGCAGGCGAGCCTCGGGTGGTCGGGCTGGACCAAGTCCATGAGCACGGGAGGCTTGAACACGCTGGCAGGATCCATCCGCCGGACGAGGTCCCCCTCGATGGGCGGAGAGATGCCCTGCGCATCGAGCCGGCTTGCGAATCGCCAGTTCCAATCGACGCGGTCGTAGTCATCCCAAAGATATCGCTTCGGGGTCGAGAGACCGAGCGGGCGAGGATCCTGGTCGCGCTGCGCCAGCGCGTCGAGCGCGCCGGTGCCGAGCTTGAGGAGCGACAGGAAGCGGAAACTCGCGGTCCCGCCGGAGATGCGCGGGGCGATCAGGTGCTCGAAGAACGCCGACTGCGTCGAGAACGGGCTTGACTCCGAGCGCCACGGGTTGTCCGGGTACACCAGTTCGAGGCCCTGCCTTCGACCGCCGTTCATGCGCTCTTCCAGCAGCGCGCAGGTGCGGCTGTTGCCGAGGTCCAGAATGAGGTCGACCACGATGCCGTCCGAGACGGCCGGGCGCTTCTCGAGCGTCACCGTGGAATCGCCGCGAGCTCCGGTCTGCGCGAGGAGATCCGCCAGCCCCGCGACCGCGACCTGAAGGTCCTCGAGCATCTGATCGGGCTTGCGCCCCGTGTCCGGAAGCGAGTGGACGATCTCGGAGAGCCATGCCCGAACCCCCGGGTGGCGCCAGAACCTCACGCTGCACGGAGAAGGTGCTCGCGGCCCGAGCTCCTCGATGGCGAGGCCGTCCGGATTGCCATCGCTCTCGAGCGTGGTGTCAACCGCGAGGCACACCTCGATCTGCGGCTCCTGCGTCGAGCGCGCCACGGATCGACGAAGGAATGCGGACACCCACAGCGCGCCGCCCTCGAACGGGAGCGGCACCCAGACGCCCTCGGGACGGCATGCGAGCAGCTGCTCGAGTACCACCATGTCCGCGGACCGATTTCGCATGAGCGACACGGTGCCGTCGAGGTCATCCGACGCGTCCGACCGCTGCCCGGCGGAGGCGTAGGGCATCACCTGGTGGAAGTGCGGACCCCGACGCAGTCGGAAGTCGTGCCGCCTGAATCGGTCCAGCGGGATCGCCGGAATCGATAGGTACTGAATTCCGGTGTTCGGGATCAATCGGTTCATCGTCGGTGTTCCAGCGGAAGGAAGGGGTCGTTCCAATCCGGGATCGAGCCCGCCCCGTCGCTCGGGGCCGGGAGGGCATCGCCCCGGAAAGCGGCGCGAACGAGAGCAAGCTCCGACTCCTGGCGGGAGCGCTCGACCGGATCATCGCTCAGGGATCGGCCAGCTCGGTACGCGGAGAGCATCCCCTCCGATACCGAGAGGAGGCGAGCGCTCCAGGAGTCGAGGCTCCACGAGCCCGCGAGCAGGTGGTGCGCGTTCGCGTGTGCAATGCACTCCTCGGGCCGACTCGATCGCGACAGCGCGCGCAGCAGCTCCGCCCTCGCGCCCTGCTCGCGAAATGCGCGGGCCAGCACCGGATCGACATCGGGAGAGCTCGATTCCGCCCCGGCGATCTCCGCGGCAGAGCGAAGGAAGGCGTCTGCGGCCACCAGATCGCCCCCGCGGATGGCAAGCGCAGCGCCCAGCATGAGGCAGCGCACGTCCGAGCCGGCTGGACCGACCGCCGCGACCACCGGGTCGGGACTGAGCGGAAGCAGCGCGGCGTTCACGTCCGCCAAGCCGGGGTCCTGACCCGCACGACCCGGCTTGGAGAGGAACGTTGCCAGCGAACGAACGGCGTGATACTGCCTTGCGAGCGCAGGAGTCCACCGACCTTCCCGCTCCGCGAGCTCTCGAACGGATTGCCCGGAGAGGCCACGCGCACCTTCGCCGAGAAGCACGCGCATGCGACCTTCGGTGTGGCGAACGAGAAGGCCGAGCGCACCGTCCCGGCAGCGCTCCTGCAGCGCTGGATCCCCGGGATACGCAGGCGCCACGACACACGCATCGACCGGGATCCCGCGCTTCGCCAGATCGAGACCGGCCTTGTTCGCCGACGAACTCGGTTCGATGCTGCCGGGGGCGGCGAGGACGAGGATCCCGGATGGCTTTGCGGAAGCAGCGGCAGCCACGGCGGCGAGCAAGCCATCGCTGCCCGATGCTGCGGGAGCGGAGAAGAGCGCTTCGACGGCCGGACGCGCGTCCCGATCCGCTGCAGGCCCGCCGCGGATCGCCAATGGCTCAGCATCGGATGCGGCGAGCCGACGGACCCCTCGGCCGAACGTCCAGACGCCGAGCCTTGCACCGTCCCCGAGCGACCCGATCGTCGCGATCAGCGCGCGCTTCGCGGCATCGAGCGACTGAGCCGGCATCGACGAAGAGACATCGACGACGATCGCGATGCGCGGCCCCCGGGCAGGAAGCCCGAGGAACATTCCGGGCTGCCAAGGGACGCCGATCGAATCCGACTCGAGGAAGTCGAGCGCCGCCCCCGCCTCCGCAAGCGAACGAGCGGCGGTCGGAGGATCCCTCCGCGCTCGCTCAAGCAACGCGGCCGCCTCGTTGACGCAGGCCTCGGGTAAGCCGGAGGCGGATCGGAACTGCTCGATCGCGCGATCGAGCAGCTCAGCCGACCCCTCAGGCTGCAAACCCGGCAATCGGCTCCGCTGATAGCGCCGGAAGAAGTCGCAGCCGATGGCATTCGCGACCAATCGACGAAACTCGGGCTCCGATGCGACCTCCGGCTGCGCAAACAGCGACGACAGGTCGACCTCCGGATCGGGTCCGTTGCCCCCGAGCTCGGATCGGTGGACGGCGCCCGCGAGCCGAACGAACCAAGGGTCGTTCCCGATGATCCGAAGCGACGGCTCGATCGGAACGCGACCGATGGTCGACGCCCGGATCGCGGACTCCCGCACCGCAGGATCGCGGCTCGCGGACGCGGGCGCCTGCAGCCGAAGGGCGGCGGCGGCCCGGTCCTTGGCGAACGTGGGCGATGTCTCGGTGGCGGTCCAGCCCGGTGCTCGGGGGGAGGTCGGCTGAGAATCTCCGCAGCCGGGCGACAGGGCAACGCAGGCTGCGAGGCCCAACCACCAGTGCCGGACTCCTCGGATTCGCCTCAAGAGCATCCCGGCGGAAGTGTACCATTTCAGAAGGCAATTCCGCCGCAATCGCTTCGACCGGGCGAGAGGATCACGATCATGCGAGCCTCGATTTCCCTCAGGAAAGCCATCGCTTCATGCACGGTCCTCGTGGCCGCGCTGTGGACGTCGGCCGGCGCCTCGCACGCAGCCATCCCTGGCCCACCCCCTCCGGCAACAGGACCGGGCGGAGGTTCGCCGGGCGGTCCGGCGCCGGAGCCGGCGCCGGAGCCAGCGCCGGAGCCGGCGCCGAAGCCGGAGCCGGAGCCGGGCAAGCCCCCAGTAACGGGATCCGGCGGAGGCACTTCGCAGGACGATCAGATCTACAAATCCCTCAGAATCCGGCCTCCGAGCGATACGTCCAAACCCCACGTCGCAACGGTCATCTGCAGAGGGATTGCCGGAGACCCTGATCGCAACACGGGAGCCACCGTCTTCGCGCGCCTTGACGGGGAACGAGGCAGGATGTTCCTCGTCACGACGCTCGACGGGCTGGGATTCGCGTCAGGCGCTCGTACGGTCGACGTCGCACTCGTCAACTGCGAAGGCGCAAACTGCACGGAGTGCAAGCGGATTGTCGGCGTCGACGTGTTCCGCTTCCGCTCGATCCCGGAACTCCCGGATCATTGCGCCGCCGAACTCCGAAACGAGGAGATCGACGCGGTGCGTTCGTGCGAAACCTGGGCCTTCCGCGATGGGAACCCAACCAGCGTGCAGGGCGCCGACGAACAGGCAAGCAGTGGGCCACGAGTCACTGTTGTCGGAACAGGGGTTGAACTGCTACCGAACTCCCAGGGCACCCCGAGGTACCGCGGCGTCTTCCGGGAGTCGTCCATCGATCCGGACGATGCACTCAAGGGCCTTGATGCGCAGCTGTCCCCTCCCGTTGCGAGGTCCGCGAGCGGATGTGCATTCGTCCGGGAGGCTGACCCCAATCTGATCTGGCTTCCGGGGGTCGGGGCCGAATTCGCCGGCGAACACGGCGTCGAGTCACTTGTCGGGGATCACTCGCTTGATCGGCTTCTCGACGCAGTCGCCTCGGATGCCGCCACTCCGGTGACGGAGGTTCTCGCTCTTGAGAACCACCTGCGACTCCACGGAGTGCCGCCGGCATACGGCCAGATGCGGCAGTTCCTGGAGAAGTGCGAGCTGCAGGGCATCGTCAAGTGGCGAGTCACGAGACTCGCAAACGGCATCGTCGATGCCGACTATCCGATCGACTGCACGATCGCGGGGAACCGAGTGCTTGCCACAGTCTCTCGGAGCGCCGAAGACGACCTCGCGCTTCGACTTCGCGTCGACATGCCCGCCTCGTCCACGCTTGGCGCGGGCGAGGGCGAAGAGGCTGGCGAGGAACCCGATGCGATGGTCGCCATCAAGCAGGAGCACATTGCCGCGATGGGTCGGTCGAGCGCGGCCCCGAGAATGACGATCAGATCGACGAGGCCGAGTTCGTCAGAGGTGCTCGTGATCGAGGGCGCATCTCCCGGCCCTTCGACCCCTGCGCTGCCCAATCGGTAGGTGATGGCACAACGCCGGAGTGGGAGATGCGGTCCCGCCGCGTTCCTGGGTGCTTTCGCCCGATCTCGGTCTCGGTGGCGTCGCGGGCCCTGGGATCTCGCGCAAGACGGCCTTTGATCAGAACCGGCCGGTCGTGTTGACCGTGTCGTACGGGGTGCCGCCCGGACGCTCCATCAGCCAGATGCGGCTCCATTCGTCGGCGAGTGCGCGCAGGTTCTGGTTGTAGACCATCGAGTCGTTCTCGCGGCGGCGGTCCCACGACTCGAGCTGGCCGTTCATGTCGGGGGTGGGGTTCGACGCGATGCGGTCGAAGGACACCACGTAGGCCGTGTTGCACGACTCATCGAGGTCGGCGATCTTCTTCTTCGACTCGTCGCTGGTGGCGCCGGAGTTGGCGAGCTCGGCGGCGATGTCCTGCCGCTGCTTGGTGAGCGCGTTCCGGAGCGCCACGGGCAGCGCCTTCACGCGCGAATCGCCCTCGGAGAGCTCGTACCAGTGCTCCTTGGGGAGGTCCTCCGAACCGTAGAGCTCGGTCGGCTGGGGCGCATAGCAACCACCCACCAAGGCGGACACGGCGAGCGCGACGGGGGCAACGATGCGGGACAGCATCAGATCGATGGTTCCTTCAAGACGGGCCGGGAGACCGGTCCGGCGCGGCCTTCCGCGCGGGCGGGCAGGATAGCCGAACCTGCGCCGGGGGCCACGCGACCTGTACGGACCCCGTTCCCCGGGGGATGCAGCGGATTTTGGCGCGGGATGCACCCTCGGCTCGGCGTGCCGCGCCCGTGCGGCCGCGCCCTACAGCTCGACCACCGCCAGCCGCTCGGGCATCCCCGCCTCCACCCCGAACCGCTCCCGCACCTTCGCGGCCAACGCCGCCCGCTGCCGCGGCTCGCCATGGACCAGCACCACCCGCGGCTTGGGGCCCGGCCCGGCCATCGCAGGGGCGATCCACTCCAGCAACCCGCCCTGCCCCGCATGCGCGCTCAGGCCGCCCACGGTGCGCACGTCGGCGCGCACCACGATGTCCTCGCGGAAGATCCGGACGCTCTTGGCGCCCTCGACCAGCTTGCGGCCCAGCGAACCCTCCGCCATGAAGCCGATCATCAGCACCTGCACCCCGCGCCGCCACAGGTTGTGCTTCAGGTGGTGCACGATGCGGCCGCCCTCGCACATGCCGCTGCCCGCGATCACCACGGCGGGATCCCAGCTCTGGTTGAGGTCGCGGCTCTGCTGCGGCGTCACGATCGGATGCAGGTTCCCGAGGTCGCGGCGCATCTGCCCGCTGCGCGCGAGCCCGCGCGCCTCGGGGTCGAACTCGTCGGGGTACTTGCCGTAGATCTCGGTGGCGCGGATGGCCATCGGGCTGTCGAGGTAGATCGGCACCGACGGGGTCTTCCCGTCGCGCGTGATCTCGGCGAGCACGTGAAGGAGCAGCTGCGCGCGCCCGATGGCGAAGCTCGGCACCAGCACCTTGCGCTTCTGCCACGCGGCCTGCTCGAGGATTCCCTTCAGTTCCGCCAGCGTCTGGTCCGCCGGCCGGTGATCGCGGTCGCCGTAGGTCGATTCCATGAACACCAGGTCCGCCGGCGGGCACGGCACGGGATCCTTCAGGATCGGCATGCACTTCTGCCCGAGGTCGCCGCCGAACACCACGGTCCGCTCGCGGCCGTCCTCGTGCACGCGCATCACCACGCTGGCAGAACCCAGGATGTGGCCCGCATCCTGGAAGCGGATGCTCACGCCCGACGCCACCTCGACGTCCTCTCCGTAGGCGTGCCCGCGGAAGAGGTCGACCACCGGCTTCACGTCATCCGCCGCGTAGAGCGGCACCGCGTCGGGCTCCTGCCCGGTGCGCTCGCGCCAGCGGTTCTCGCGCTCGGCATCGCCCTCCTGGATGCGCGCGCTGTCCAGGAGGATCAGCTCGGCGAGTTCGCAGGTCGGCCGGGTGGCATGCACCTTGCAACGAAGTCCCCGCAGCAGCGGCAGGCGCCCCACGTGATCGAGATGCGCGTGCGTCAGCACCACCGCGTCCAGCCTTCCGGGCACGACGGGATCGATGTCTGCATTCTTCCCGTTGCCGTTGCCGTTGCCGCGGCCCTGGAACATCCCGAAATCCACCAACACGCGTGCCCGGTCGGTCTCGACCAGGTAGCCGCTTCCGGTGACTTCGCCCGCGGCGCCGAGGAGCGTGATGCGCATGCACGCAGGCTACGCGCCGCGCCAGCGCAGCGGCGGGATCACGGCCGCACCCGGACCGGCCGCCACGCGCATCCACGTGGGGCGGCGGCGGAACCGACGCTCGAACGTGGCGCCGATCCGCTCGGGGACGCCGGCCGCGGACGCTTCCGCGAGCACGATCACGCATCCCCCGAACCCGCCGCCCGTGAGGCGCGCCCCGTGCACGCCGCCGCGCTCGCCGATCGAACGCGCCGCGTCCACCAGCGCGTCGAGCTCGGGCGTGCTGACGGCGAAGTCGTCGCGCAGCGACTGGTGGCTCTGCGCCATGAAGAGCCCGAAGAGCGCAAGGTCGTCGCGACGGAGCGCGTTCGCCGCGCTCTGTGCGCGCTGCGTCTCGCGCACCACGTGGCGCGCGCGGCGGTCGAGCGGGTCGCGCAGGCCGCGCTCGCGCAGCGCCGACTCGTCGAGTTCCCGGAGGCTCGACACGCCCGCGGCGCGCGTGGCCTCCTCGACCTCGCGGCGGCGCTCGGCGTACCGGCCATCGGCGAGCGCGCGATGGACGCCGGGGTCGAGCACCCAGAGCGCCGCACGCGACGAGGGCGGGAACGGGACCGAGCGCACGTCGAGCGTGCGGCAATCGATGAGCAGGGCGTGGTCCGGTCGGCTGAGCGCGGATGCGACCTGGTCCATCATGCCGCACGGCACACCCATGAACTGCGACTCGGCTTCCTGCGCGATGCGCGCCAGCGGGATGCCGAAGAGCGGCGCGCTCAGCGCGTCCGCGAATGCAGTGGCCAGCGCCACTCCCAGCGCCGCGCTCGACGCGAGCCCCGCGCCGATCGGAACGTCGCTTGCGACGGCGACCTCCAGCGGCGGCACGGCCACGCCCTCGCGCGCGAAGCCCGCAAGGACCCCGGTCACCAAGTTGCCCCACGACCGGTCGCCGACCAGGCGGGGCGCCGACGCATGCGCCGCGGGGTCCGGCAGCTCCACCAGCGAACGGAGGTCCTCGCTCCACGCGCGCCACCGGTCGTCCGAGGCGCGACGCACGGCCACCGCGCAGTCACGGTCGATCGCGATGGGCAGGACGATGCCGTCGGCGTAGTCCACGTGGTCGCCGACGAGGTTCACGCGGCCCGGCGCGCGCGCGACGGTCGCGGGCGTGCCGCCGAAACGGCGCGCGAACGCATCGACGCACCGGGCGACGGCAGGAGATGCATGAGGGAGGGCGTCCACGCGGGAATCGTAAGGCTCGGGCATGCCGGCCCCTGCACCCGCACGCCGCGCGCGTGCGAGGCCCGGTCCCGGGCGCGCCACTTGACCGCGCCGCAACCCCCGTTCCTATACTTGCGGCCCCTATGAAGGAACTGATCGTCGGAAGGGGCCTTCGGAAGTCCTTCGGAGCATTCGAGGCGGTGCGCGGGATCGACCTCACGGTCCCCGCCGGCCAAGTGCTCGGCTTCCTCGGGCCCAACGGTGCCGGCAAGAGCACCACCATGCGCATGCTGACGGGCTTCCTCGAGCCCACCGAGGGCACCGTGCACCTCGACGGCATCGCCCTCGCGGACGACCCCATCGCCGCCAAGCGCACCTTCGGCTACCTGCCGGAGGGCGCACCCGCCTACGGCGACATGCGGGTCGAGGAGTTCCTGCTCTTCGTCGCGCGCACCCGCGGGTACGACGCCGCCGAGGCGCGTCGGCGCGTCGACGCCGCGATCGACCGGCTGCACCTCGGGCCATACCGGAAGCAGCTGGTCGAGACGCTCTCGAAGGGCTACAAGCGGCGCACGGGCCTCGCCCAGGCGATCCTGCACGACCCGCCGATCCTCATCCTGGACGAGCCGACCGACGGCCTCGACCCGAACCAGAAGCACGAGGTCCGCGAGCTCATCCGCCGGCTCGGCGGCGAGCGCGCGGTGGTGCTCTCGACGCACATCCTCGAGGAGGTCGAGGCCGTGTGCACGCGCGCGGTCATCATCAACGAGGGCCGCATCGTGTTCGACGGCACGCCCGGGCAGCTCGACTCGAAGGCACCCGCATCGATCACCCGCAACCGCATGGACCACGTGTTCCGGATGCTGACCACCAGCGACGTCCGCGAGCCCGCCGCCGCGAAGGGAGGCGCACGATGAGCGCACGCGCACGCATCGGGCCCGTCTTCCGCCGCGAGTTCGGCGCGTACTTCGCCAGCCCGCTCGCCGGGATCTTCCTGGTGATCTTCCTCTTCATGAGCGGGATCTTCACCTTCCAGCTCGGCGGCTTCTACGAGCGCGGGCAGGCCGACCTGAGGCCCTTCTTCACCGGCCAGCCGTGGCTCTACCTCTTCCTGGTGCCGGCGCTCAGCATGCGCCTGTGGGCCGAGGACCGCCGCACCGGCACCATCGAGCTGCTGCTGACCCTGCCCGTGTCGGTCTGGGACCTCGTGTTCGCGAAGTTCCTGGCCGCATGGGCCTTCGCGTGCGCGGCGCTCGCGCTGACGGTCCCCCTCTGGATCACGGTGGCGTGGCTCGGCAATCCCGACCACGGCGCGATCCTGGTGGGCTACCTGGCATGCGCGCTGCTCTCGGGAACGTTCCTCGCGCTGGGCTCGTTCCTCTCGGCCTTCACGAAGAACCAGGTGATCGCGTTCGTCCTCTGCGGCGTCGCGGGCTTCCTGCTGCTGGTGACCGGCTTCCCCATCGTGCTCGACTTCGTGTCGGGATGGCTGCCGCGGCTCGCGGTCGAGGCGATCTCGTCGATGAGCGCGCTGACGCACTTCGAGAGCATGATGCGCGGCGTCCTGGACCTGCGCGATGTCCTGTACTTCGTGTCGCTGACCGCGGCGTTCCTGTTCCTCAACGGGGTCGTGGTCGAATGGAAGAAGGCGGAGTGAACCCATGGCCGCACGCACCGAGACCCGTCGCAACGCCCTTCTGACCATCGCCGCGGTCCTCGTCGGGGTCGTGGCCCTCAACGTGGTCGCCTCGATCGCGCTGCCCTTCGCGCGCGTCGACCTCACGCAGGACCGCCTGTACTCCACCAGCCGCGGCGTGGACCGCACGCTCGCGTCGCTCGACGAGCCCGTGCGCGTCGACTACTTCTGGACGCAGGAGGGTTCGAAGGACCAGCCCCTGATCCGGGCGCACGGCCAGCGCGTGCGCGAGTACCTCGAGGAGATCGCGCGCCGGTCGAAGGGGAAGGTCGAGTTCCGCTTCGTCGACCCCGAGCCCTTCAGCGAGGCCGAGGACGAGGCGCGCGCGGCGGGCCTGCCGGCGCTCGCCGTCGACGGCAGCGGCCGCACGCTCACGCTCGGACTGGTGGTGCGCGGCCCCACCGACCGCAAGGAGACGATCCCCTACCTCTCGCCCGAGAACGAACCGCTGCTCGAGTACGAGCTCATGCGCGCGATCGCCGCGGTGGGCCGGCCGACGAAGCCGAAGGTCGGGCTGCTGAGCACCATCCCGCTCGAAGGCGGCATGGACCCGCGCAACCCGATGGCACAGCGAGGGCCGCCGGTGGTCATCGAGCAGCTGCGCGAGCAGGTGGACGTCGTCGACGTCGATGCGGCGGCCGACGCCCTGCCCGCGGGCATCGACGCGCTGGTCCTGGTCCAGCCGCGGAAGCTCACCGAGGGGATGCTTCGGTCGATCGACGCGTGGGCCGTGTCGGGCAAGCCGCTCGTGGTGCTGGCCGACCCGTACGCCGAGACCGACGCGGGCCCCGATGCCGCGATGATGGGCGCGAAGCGCGGCGGCACCACGTACGACCTCGGGCCCCTGCTCGCTGCATGGGGCGTCGATGTCCCGAAGGACATGGTGATCGGGGACCTGACCTACGCGACGCGCGTCCGTGCGCCCGCGAAGAACGGCGGCGTGCGCGAGCTCGACTACCCGGCGTGGCTGTCGATGACGGCGGATGCGTTCACGAAGGACGACCCGCTGGTCGGCGGGCTGCAATCGCTCAATCTGATGAGCCCCGGTTCGATCGAGCGCATCGAGGGGACGAAGGCCACGCTCGAGCCGCTGGTCCGCTCGACGGACCGCGCGCAGCAGATCCAGACGCTGAAGCTGGGATTCTTCGGCGACCCGGAGCAGTTGCTGAAGGACTTCAAGGCCGACGGCACCCGACGCACGCTCGCGGCGCGCATCGGCGGCGAGATCGCCTCCGCATATCCGGCGGCGGACGGCACGCGGGCCACGGGCAAGGCGAACATCCTGCTCATCGCCGACGCCGACCTGCTGGCCGACGACACATGGGTGATCGACGACCGGGTGGCAGGCATGAGCGTGGGCAAGCGGGCCGTCGCCGACAACGGGCCGCTGGTGCTCAACGCGGTCGAGCTGGCGGCCGGCAATCCCGCCCTCGCCGAGATCCGCGCGCGCGGCCAGTTCCGCCGCCCGTTCACCGTGGTCGACGAGATGCGCAGGGATGCGCAGACGAGGTTCATCGCCGAGGAGAAGAACCTGCAGGACGAGATCCAGCGCACGGAGCTCCAAATCGGCGAGCTGCAGCGCGAGCGCACACCGGACGGCATGCAGCAGGTCGTGCTCTCCGCCGAGCAGGTGAAGAAGATCGAGGAGCTGCAGCAGCGCATGGTGGCCGCACGCAAGGAACTGCGCGCGGTGCAGCTCTCGCTGCGGCAGGGCGTCGAGCAGCTGGGAACGAGGCTCCTGGTGCTGAACGCGGTGCTGTGGCCGCTGGCGGTGGCCGCCGCGGCGCTCGCGTGGTACGTGCTGCGCGGCCGCTCGAGCCGCCGGGAGGCCTCGAAGTGAACAGGCGGCGTGCGACCAACGTGGCGATCGGTGCAGCAGCCCTGGCGGTCCTGGCGTGGTTCCTGGCGCAGGGCCGCGGCACCACGCCGGAGCGCTCGCGCGGTGCGGCGATGGTCCCCGCGCTCAAGGAGCGCGCCGAGGAGATCGGCGCGGTCGAGGTGCTGCGGGGGAACTCCACCGTGCGCCTCGAGCGCAACCCGGACGGGAGCTGGATCGTCGCCACCAGCGAGAGCTACCCCGCGCGCAACGAGCTGGTGCGCGCGCTGGTGGCGAGCATGGCCGACCTCTCCGTCGACGAACGGATGACCGCGAAGAAGGAGCGCCACGGCGAGCTCGCGCTCGCGTGGCCCGACGAATCCGGCAAGGCGCGGCTGGTGCGGTTCCTGCCGAAGGACCCGCTGGCGCCGATCGTGGCCGAGATCGTCGTCGGCGAGGAGCGATTCTCGCCCGATGCGGTCTTCGTGCGCCAGCCCGACCAGGACCAGACGTGGCGCGCACGCGGACGCGTGCAGCTGCCGTACGAGGCGAACGGCTGGATCGACCGCACGCTGCTGTCGCTGCCGGCCGACGAGGCGATGTCGGTGGCGTTCGACGGCATCGCCGTGCGCCGTCCCGACGAGCCGGCCGATGCTCAGCCGGGCATGCCGCGGGCGCCGTGGACCGCGACGGTCGATGACGCCGAGCGTGCGCAGTGGTCGAAGGAGCAGGAGGAGTCGGCGCGCATGTCGCTGCCGTCGTGGTTCGATCGGCTGGAGTTCGACGCGGTGCGCCGAGCCCGCGTCGACGCGGCACCCGAGCGGCAGTGGACGGTAGTCGCCGAGCTGCGTTCCGCCACCCTCACGATGTCGGGTCACGCCGAGGGAGACCTGGTGTGGTTCACGCTCGCTGCCGTGCCGAAGGACGGTGCGCCTGCGCCGAAGGCGCCCGAGCGCGACGGCGACCCGTCCGTCCCCGATTGGACGAAGTTCGCGCAGCGGACGTCGGGCTGGGAGTACCAACTGCCCGCGTGGAAGGCGGACACCCTCCGGAGGCTCCGCGAGGCGCCGAAGGCCGGGGACGCGGCAGCGGGCGGGGATGCCGTTCCGGCCGTTCCGCCGATGCCGCCTGCGACGCCGCCCATGGCCCCGTAACACGGGCAATCTGCGCGAATCACGCGGAAACGCGGACCCCGGCTTGACCCACGGGGCTGGGTTCCCGATGGTGTTCTCGGAGATCTGCCGGATCACCGACAACGTGCGTTGCGGCAGGTGGCCCGGCCGAGGAGGCGAAGGGCCATGGCGATCGCACGTCACTCAGCATCCTGGATCCATCGCGCGGGGCTCGCGGGAGCCGCCTTGGCGGCCATGCTCGCGGCAACCGCCCGGGCGGACGACCGGGCATTGAGCGAGGCCGATGCTCCGCGGGCGGCGCACCGCATGCGGGACGGCGCCGTCGCGGCGCGCGACGCCGTTGACGCGATCGTGCGCCCCGCCGCCGACCGGACCGCGATGATCGCGGACACGCCGGGCGTCGCGATGGCGCTCGAGCGCGGCGACGCACCCATGCTCCGCCGCATCGCCAACGAGGAGCTTCGCCGGGCCGGGGGTGCGATCGATGTGATCGCGATGCTCGACTGCGACGGCCGCATGCTCGCGACCAGCACCGTGGATGCCACGGGAGCGGCGCTGCCGCCCGAGCGCATCGATCGCCTGATGTCGGTGGACATCTCGGGCCGCGGCGTGGTGCGAGGGTGCATCGCGGCGCGCCATGCGGAACCGGTGGTCGAGTTCCAGGCCGACTGCGAGTTCACGCGGATCCTCTGGGACTCGGCGGGCCTGTCGGTGGCCTTCAGCGCACCCGTTCGCGACCGCGAGTCCGGCAAGCGGCTCGGCACGGTGACCGCACGGACGCGCTTCGACCGCATCGAACGCGCGCTGGCATCGCAGGACACCACGGGGCTCGAAGTGATGCTCGTGGCGCAGGACGGCCGCGTCCTCGACGAATCGATGCAGCGCGGAACACGACGTGCGCCGCTCGGGAACGCGGAGCTCGTGGCGCTCGTCGCGCCGCTGGCCTCCGGCGTCTCGCACGCCACGGTCGGGATCGACGGCGCGCTCGCGTGCGCCTATCCCCTGCAGGGGCTCCGCACCGTCGACGGTGGGTCCGCACACGTCGTCGCGGTCGCATCGCGCGACCTGATCGCGGCCGAGTCGAGCGATGCGCGGCTCGCGACTACCGCGGCGGTCGGCGCGTTCGTCGCGCTCTCCGGGCTCTCGGGCGCGCTCCTCGTGCAGTCGCGCCGGCAGCGGCGCTCGCGTGCGGCCCTGGTCGCGGCGCGCAACGACGCGGACGCCGCGAGCCGTTCGAAGACCGAGTTCCTGGCGAACATGAGCCACGAGATCCGCACGCCGATGACCGCGATCCTCGGCTACGTCGACCTGCTCGCGGACCATGGTGATTCCGCACCGGGCGCACCGTCGCGCGAGGAGGCGGTCGAGACGATCCGCCGCAACGCCCGCCACCTGCTGGCGATCATCAACGACATCCTCGACCTCTCGAAGATCGAGGCCGGGCAAATGAAGGTCGACCGGCAGCGCGTGCGCACCGTCGACCTGGTCCAGGACGTCATGCGGCTCATGGACGACCGCGCGCGGCAGAAGGGCATCGCGCTGAAGCTCGCGTTCGAGGGCGAAGTGCCGGACGTCATCACCACCGACCCAACCCGCGTCCGCCAGGTGCTCATCAATCTCGTCGGAAACGCGGTCAAGTTCACCGAGCAGGGCTCGGTCACGCTCACCGTGCGCCGCGACCCGGGCGAGCGTCGCACCGTGGAGTTCCAGGTCGCCGACTCCGGAATCGGCATGACGCCCGAGCAGCTTGCGCGCCTCTATCACCCGTTCGTGCAGGCGGACAGCTCGACCACCCGCCGCTTCGGGGGGACCGGCCTCGGGCTCGCGATCAGCCGCCGGTGCGTCGACATGCTCGGCGGCGCGATCTCGGTCCGGAGCGCGCCCGGCACCGGCACCACCTTCACCGTGCGGCTCGATGCTGGCGACCTGACCGGCGCGCAGCCGGCGTCGCTTCGGCAGGCGCACACGACGGAGCCCGGGACGGACGCCGCCGGTTCCGGCGGCGCGGGCGCCCTCCGCCTGCCGGCGGCCGTGCGGCAGCCCCTGACCGGCGTTCGGGTGCTGCTTGCCGAGGACGGCATCGACAACCAGCGGCTCATCCGCTTCCACCTCGAGCGCGCCGGCGCCCGCATCGACATCGTCGACAACGGCGCCAAGGCGCTCGAGCGCATCGCCGAGGGGTCGCGGCTTGACCGCTACGACGTCATCCTCATGGACATGCAGATGCCCGTGATGGACGGCTACGAGGCGGTTCGCCGCCTGGTCGCGGCTGGTGAGCGGACGCCCGTGATCGCGCTCACCGCGCACGGCATGGTGGGCGACCGCGAGAAGTGCCTCGATGCCGGCTGCACCGAGTACCTGTGCAAGCCGGTCGACGCGCGCGGGCTGGTGTCCGCCATCCGGCATGCCATCGCTCCCGGCGCGACCGAGGTCACCTCGGTGCGCCACTACGACGCGGACGGACCAGCCGCCGGGAAGCCCCCGTCCGGGCCGCTCCCGGACGCACTCGACGGGACCGCGGGCCGCGCGGCCGCGGGCTGAGATTCACGCCCGGGCCCCGGGATGGCCGATATCCCGCTCCAACCCCGGCACGGTCGCCGGGCCTCTCCAGGAGCCTTCCCATGCGCATGGATCCGCGCCCCGTCGTCGTCGCACCGATTGCCTTCGCCATTGCCCTCGCCGCCGGGTGCGAAACCACGATGAGCGAGCGGATCACCAAGTCGATCGGCACGCTGGCCGACGTGCAGGCATCCCCGGAGCCCGTCGATGCGGAGATCTTCCGCAATGCCCGCGGCATCGCGCTGGTCGACGAGCGGCAGATCGGCGTCGTCATCAGCGGCGCCGGCGGCGAGGGACTGCTCATGCGCCGCACCTCGACTGGCTGGAGCGCGCCGTGCATCATCAAGGTGCAGGGCTTCAGCGTGGGCGCCTCGATCGGCGGCGAGGGACGCAACCTCGTGATCGTCTTCTCGACCGACGAGTCCATCGACAAGTTCGTGGCCGACGGCAGCTACTTCATGGCGCAGGCCCAGGGCGTCTTCGGCGACTCCTACGGCCGGACCTCCGACCCCGCGCAGAAGGAGGACCAGGTGCACGTGTACGCCGTCGCCGGCGGTGTGTACGGATCATGCGCGCTCGGGAGCATCGGCTTCCACATCGACACGGAGGCGAACGCCGCTGCCTACGGCACCGAGCACACGGCGTGGGACATCCTCGATGGCAAGGTCCCGACGCCGGCCGGGCACGCGGCTCTGGTGACCCGCATCGACCGGATCACCGGCGGGCGCACGGCGGCTCCCGCGACCGCGCGGACGTCACAGCCCACGAACGAGCCGCCCGTCGGCGGCCGCAGCGCGGCGCGCGTGCGCACCGAGGAGTGATCTTCGCTCATCCCGCCGGGGAAGCCTGCGACCCGGACGGCGGCCCGCCGGCCTCGCCCGGGGCTGCATCGCGCCGTTCGTCGGGCAGGAGCGCCGCCGTCCCGAGAAATTCGGACATCGCGCGCACCGTCGCGCCGAAGTCGTCGCTGAACGCCACGTGCCCTGCCCCGGGCACCAGCGCGGTCCGCAGCTGCGGGATCTCGCGTGCGAACGCCTGCATCATGCTTGGATCCGTCACCGCGTCGGCCGTCCCGTAGAGGACGAACACGGGGCAACGCACCGCACCCATGCGGCCCTGGAGCCCCGACATCAGGAACCCGCGCATTTCCTCGACCACCTGGAGCGTGCGGTCGCGTCGAGCCGCCGCCTGCTCGGTGAACCACCTGCGGAACGGCGCCGGCACCGTGGGCGGCCGCGCGAACACGGTCGCCGTGATGCGGTCGAAGTCCTCCTCGGTCGCGAGGTCGAGCGGGTTCTCGCCGGCATCCACGCGGCGCATGAAGTCGTTCCTCACCGCCGGCTCGACGCCCGCGGGCGAGAGCAGCAGGATCGCCTTGGTTCGTGCGGGATGGACGATCGCGAGCTCGCACGCGAGCGCCCCGCCCATCGAGGTGCCCACGACCACGGCGCACGGCGCGCCCACGGCATCCATGAATCGGCCGATCTCGCGTGCGTAGAACGCCGGCCCGTGGCGCTCGCCCGCATGGAAGTCATGCGCACCGAACGCCGGGAGGTCGGGGGCGAGCGTCCGCCACCCGCGACGCGCGAAGTGCGCGGCCATCGTCATCATCGCGTCCTTGCTCGTGCCGAACCCGTGCAGGAACAGCATCGGGGGCCCCTCGGCGGGCCCGGACTCGAGATACGGCCACGCATGCCCGTCGACGTCAACCGTTCGCGGGACGACGCCCAGCCGCCAGTACCCGACCTGGCGCAACGGCACCACGAGCACGGCGGGCTGCACCCACCAGCCCCACGCGAACGTGCCGGCGACGAGCACCACCGCGACGGCACCGACGAACGCCAGCCGCGCCACGGCGCGACGGAATCGGATGGGGCCCTTGAACGCGCCTCGCACGCAGGAAGGTTAGGGCGCGTCGGTGCGGATCGCGCCGGCGGCCGCCTCCGGGGCGCCCAACGGCCGCTCGCCCGCGTCGCATGCGGCGGCCACGAACCGCTGCGCGATCTCGCGCTCCGGCTCGCGCGCGAGTGCCTGCTCGAACATCGCGAGCGACTCGTCCATGCGCCCGGCCGCGCGAGCCGAGGCGCCCAGGAACAGGTACCCGTCCGCGAGCTCGGGGCGCCGCCGCACCAGCTCCTCGCCGCACTCGCGCAGACGCGCCCAGTCCGAGAGTCGCCATGCGGCGTGTCCGAGGAGGAGCGCCGTCCGGCATTCGTGGTCGCGCTCGTCGCGCAGCCCAAGCAGCACGTCACGAGCCTCGGACGGACGACCGAGGACGACGAGGTTCCGCGCGCGCAGGCGCGCGAGGTCGGGGCGGCGCGCGCGCTTCTCGAGTACGGGATCCTCGAGCGCCGCGAGCGAGCCCGCATGGTCGCCCTTGGAGTAGCGCGCGAAGGCGAGTTCCTCGACGAGGTCCGGCGATGCGGTCTCACGAACCGCCGCGCGCTCCAGTCGCGACGCGCACGCATGGTGGTCGCCGCGCATCTTCGCGAGGTCCGCGTGCAGGCGGTCGACCACGGGACTGAACTCGAACGACCGCTCCATGGACGCCAGCCGCGCGTCGGCCTCGTCGTGCCTGCCGGCAAGCGTCAGCATCTCGACCTCGGCGGCCGAGAAGTGGAGCTTCGATGGATCGAGCTCCGATGCCTTGGCGTAGCACTCGATCGCGCGATCGTGCTCGCGCCACCGCTGGTGGATGATGCCCATGAAGTAGTGCGGCTCGGGCTTCTTCGGATCGAGCTCGGCGCTCTTGGCGAACGCGTCGCGCGCGTCCTCGACCCGCATCATCTCGTGCAGGATGCGTCCGCGCAGCAGGTGGTACGAGCTGTCCTTCGGGAAGCGCACGATCGCGCGGTCGGCGTGCGAGAGCGCCTGCTCGAACTGGCCCGAGTGGAAGCTCTGGCGCGCCTGGTCATAGACGATCTGCGCACCGGCGCGGTCGTAGCGGTCCTGTGCCTCGCGGCGCACCTTCTGCGAGTGCGCGGCTTCGCCGCAGCCCTGCGCGAGGAGCGCGAGCGCGCAGAGCGCGCCACCGAACGTGCAGCGGATGAACGGACGGCTCATGGGGCGGTCTCCTTGCGCGCGGCGGGCGCGGCGGGCGGGATCGCGGGCGCGGGCGGCGGCTCCGGGGCCGGCGCAGGCTCCGGCATCGGCAGCGGGTCGTACGGGTCGTAGTCGTCGTCCACCGGCGGCGGGACGTCCTTCGCGAGGTCCTCTGGCTTCGGCGGGGCGACCCAGCCGGGCGAGTACTTGAACGTGTCGTTCAGCGGGACGCCGTTGAAGGGCTCGCGCTGGCGCGGGTCGAGCAGCTCCAGCGAGTCGAGCTCGGTCCGGTACTGCTCGCGCCGGTCGGTGCGGATCGCCTCGCGCAGCGAGATCATGGTGGGCGACGCGCGCTCGTTCCGCAGCGCCTGGTCGACGTAGAAGAGCGCGGTCGTGCGGTCGCCCTTCTTCCACGCCTCGAGCGCCTGGACCTCGTAGTTGCCCGCGAGGTGCGCGTGCGAGAACGGCAGCAGCCCGGCGCGCGCGCCGACCTTCGCTGCCTCGACAGTCTTCAGCGCCTCGTCGCCGGCACGGTAGTCCTGGCTGTCGTCGACGATCGTCGGCGTGATGAGGAACATCACTTCCTGCTTGCGGGTGGTTCCGGCGGCACCGCTGAAGACGCCGGGGATGAGGTCGCCCAGGCCAGGCACCTGGCGCTTGGTGACGCTCTCGTCCTCGCGGAAGAGGCCGCCGAGGACGATGGTCTGGCCGCTCTTCACGCGCACGTTGGTCCGCAGTTCCTGCGTGAACTCGTCGGGGACCTCGGCCTGGCCGCCGACCGCCGCGATGGTCTTGCTGCGTGCCGTGCTCACCTGCGGGGCGAGCTCGATGCGCACCATGCCGTCCGGCGAGACGAACGGGCGGAAGATCAGCTTCACGCCGACGTCGAGGTACTTCACTTCCTGCGTCGTGCTGGTCTGCGTCTGCGTGGTCGAGAGGTACGCGATGCGCTCGCCGATCTGCACCTGCGCGCGCTGGCGGTTCAGGACGGTGACCGTGGGACGAGCCAGCACGCTGCTGTTCACCACCTGGTCGAGCATCTGCAGGAAGATCGCCACGTCGCTGGTCAGGACGCCCACCTGTGCGGTGGGGGTGATCTTGTTGTTGGTCGACGTCGGGAACAGGTTCGAGACGTTTCCGGTGGACGGCGTCCCGGGGACGGTCCCGCCGATCATTTCGTTGACCACGTCAAGCGGACCGCCGGTGATGCTGCCGAAATCCACGTTGCCCACGACCGAGAGGTCCAGCCCGAACGCCGTGTCGTCGGTAAGGTCGACCGTGAGGATGGTCGCCTCGACGCGCACCTGCTTGGGCGGCGTGTCGAGCTCGGCCACCACCTTCGCCACGCGCTCGTGCACCTCGGGGTAGTCGTTCACCATCACCTTCGCGGCGAACGCGAAGCTGTCGGCTCCGCCGTTCTCGACGGTGGGTGCGTAGCCCTGGTCGACCTTGCCGAGCGCGACCGCGGTCCCGCCGTCGGTGAGCACGGGCTTGATGAAGGCGATCGCGTCCTCGGCCGAGAGGAACTGCAGCGTGATGATCCGGGCCTCGCGAACGCGCTGCGCGTCGACCTCGGCCTGGGTGTTCACGTAGATGAAGTCGCCTTCGCGCCGCCAGGCGAGTCCGTTCACGTCGAGGATCGCGTTGAGCGCGTCCTCGAGCGGCACGTCGAACAGGTTGACGGTGACGAGGCCCTTGACCTTGTCGCTGGCCACGATGTTCTGGCGCGCCTTGATCGAGATGAGTTCGAGCAGCTTGCCCACCTCGATGCCCTGCGCGCTGAGCGAGAAGCGGCCCTCGGTCGTCATGTCGACGCGGGCGGCCTGCTTCGAGGGCGCGGCGGGCGCGGGCTCGGCGGCCGGCGGTGCGGCGGCCGGCGCGTCGGGCGCGGGTGGGCGGCCTCCGGGGCCCGTGAGCGGGGTCGACACGCCGCCCTGCGCGGCGTTCGCGCCGGGTGCGCCCCACACGGCGCTGCGGGGCTCGGTGCCGGGGGCGACGCCGGGGTCCGCGGTCGGAGCAGGAGGCGATGCGCTCGGCGGCGATCCGGAACCCGCGGGTGGGGGCGGCGCCGACGGACCCGGTTGCTGCGCCGGGGCCAGCGGCGTCGTCGAGACCAGCATGGCAAGCGAGGCCACGATCGTCGCGCGCATGCACGCGCGATCGGCGCCGAGGGTCGTGGTGTTCGTGATGTGGTGTGCCATGTGACCTCGTTCCGCGGACACGGATCCGCTGCCGTCCAATGGATTCATCGGCGCGTCATCCCCGGGGCCTTCGATCACGTCGTCACGGTGCCTGATAAGTGACCGTCATGTCGCCGCTGAACGGGTCGAACGCGATCAGCGCCGCCTCAGGGCCGTCGGGCATCGTCAGGCGAATGGTCGGAACGGGGTCCATAACCCCGCCGAACGGCCCGAACGCCACCGAAGCGCCGCCGACGATCGTCATCGCGACCCCCGCGGCGGAGGTCCCGCGCCCTGCCCCGAACACGGCACCGACGGGTCCGTTCGGACCATCGACCGCGACAAGCATGTCGTTCGCCGACACCACCACGTATCCGGGCAGGCCATCCGTCCGCGCGCGAAGGTGCGACGGGTTGGCCGGCTGCGCGAGGGAGCGCGCCCGCGCGAACGCGAGATCCGACTCCAGGAGGCGCACTGCCGCGTCGAGCCGCTCGTGCCGGCTCCCGCCGAACATGTCGGCGGCGAGCGCCGCGATGACTGCGACGAACGCACACGCGACCAGCATCTCGATCAGCGTGAACCCGCGGGTGCGCCTCATCGTGCCGCCTCCGCGTCGAACCCGAGTCGCAACATGCGCGACGGGAACATGTCGTCGGGATCGCCGCCTCGGGACGGCGCACGGCCTTCCGTGAATCCCGTCACGAGGTCGAGCGCATGGTCGTAGTAGAAGCTCGCGGTGTCGTAGACCAGCAGGTGGTTGCTGGCGACACGGCCGTACAGCTGCGTCCGGCCGAAGAGCCGGATCGGGTTGGTCGGCAGGAACAGCGAACCGACCACCGAGGAGTCACGGATGTCCCACAGGAAGAAGTTCGAGAGGAACTGCCGCATCGGGTAGAAGCGCACGCGCCAGGGCTCGAGGTACTGGGGCGAACTCGGCGCCGCCGCGTAGCAGTCGTTCCGCGTGAACTGCCCGAACCAGTTGCGGCGGTGCGGGTCACCGTCGTAGGCGGTCCCGTCGCACAGGTACTGGTGCCGCGGTCCCACCCAGCAGTTGCGGACGTCCATCGAGTAGCCGTTGTAGACCTCGAACGTGCTGTTGGGGTTGATCTCCACGACCGAGTTCTGCCAGTCGAGCCCGGTGAGCGCCAGGTTCGGGTTCACGACGAACTTCACGTCGCCGTTGATGATGATGCGGCTGTCGCGCAGCACCCACGAGCCCCACACCTCGTACGTGCCGGAGTTCAGCGTCACGGTCGCGCCGGAGCGGCACTCGAAGTTGCGCGTGAAGAGCTGCGGGAGGAAGTTCGCGCGGACGCGGAACGGGTTCAGGGAGTGCGTCCCGCCCGAGAGCACGTAGTGGTTCGTGTACGGAGTGAACGGCGAAGCCACGCTCGGGGCGTTCGGCGCCGAGACCATCCTGATCGAGTCCTCGGGGTCCATGCGCTTGGCGGCCACCTGCGAGGCCGCCGATCCCTGCACGACGATCCCGGATGCCGAGTGCGGGTAGTAGATCCACGTCGACTTCTGCGAATCGGGGTCGGTGGGTGTCGAACCGGCGACGACGGGCTCGAACCGGCAGCCGCCCTGGAGCCAGATGCCCGTGCCGAGCCAGGGAAACAGCGAGCTGAGGGCCGCAAGGTCCGCCTGCGTCCCGATGTTCACGCGCAGGTTCTGCGAACTCATCGGGGCGTTCGGCCATCGGCCGATGAAGTTGCTCGAACCGTCGACGATCATGATCTTGTTGGCGAAGATGGCGTACTCGCCCTTCACCACTGTGGGGATGCTCATGTGCGCCACCGAGGTCCACGTGGAACCCTCGACGGTGCTGTCGACGGTCACCTCGATCTCGGTGCTGGCGTTGTCGGGCGCCGCGGCGGCGCCGGACGCGCCGGCGGCGCGCTTCTCGATGTCCACCAGCCGAACCGTGACGGTGCCGCCGTCAAGCTCGTAGCCCGAGAGCATCGTGCCCGACACGTGGTTCGTGCGCCAGAGCGTCTCGCTCGTGCGCAGCAGGTTCTTCGCAAGGTCCATCCCGGACGCGGCCAGCGACCGTGCCTGCGCCACGGTCCTCGCGTTGCCGGCAATCGCGGTCGTGGTGTCGCGACTGGCGACGTACGCCAGCGTCGTGGTTCCGACCACCATCATCGAAAAGAGCGCCAGCATGAGCGCCGCGCCGCGACGCGACGGTCGTGCACGCCGGCGCACGTCGCGCGCACATCGCCGCGATGCCATGGGCACGGTGCGCGTCAGTCGCATGACGGATGCTCCATGAGGACCTCGAGCGCGCCGCCGACCTCGTATGCGCCGCCTTCAGGCTCGTCCGCGAGCTCCACGGAGAGCGCCATGCGGCGGTCCGAGCACGGGTCGAAGCCCGATGCGCGGAACGCGGCCGCCGAGACGCCGTCGATGACCACCGAGCGTTCGAGCGCCCCCTGCGCGGCCAGCGAGTCGCGCAGCGATTCCCAGTCGGTGGACAGCGCGACCTGGGTGCGGTCATCGCGGTTCGCCGTGCGCTCGACCACCACCGCCTGCGCGACGGGGTCGAATGACCAGAAGCGAAGCTCCTCCCGGTGGATGGCGTCGTACTCGGCTGCGTTCGTCGGCGAGGCGTCGAACTCCTCGGAGGGCACCCACAGGGCGCAGAACGTGCCCTCCTGCTCGAGGATCATCCGGGCGCGGAAGAGGTGGTCCGCGGCGCGGGCCTGCGCGCGCGCGATGCGTGCGGTTGCGCGTGCGGCATCGTCCTGCCCCTCGAGACCGAGGCGGACGGCCGCCATCGTGGTCACCACGGATGCGGCGACGACCGCGGTCACCACGGCCGACACCATGAGCTCGACGAGCGTCAGCCCCCGCGCAGCGCGGGTTCGCCGCTCGACTCCACGGCCGGTGGGAGTGCGCGCGCGCCTCACGTCGTCGGCTCCTTGCCGCGGAAGCGGACCAGGCGCGCGAGTTCCGCGCCGTCGGGACCGAACACGCGGACCTCGACCCGCTTCCCCGCCACGACGTGGCCGTTGAGGTTCGTGAACGTCCGGCTCTCGGACGTCACCGTCGTCTGACGCGACATCCTCGCGTAGCGGGGTCCCATCGAGGGCCGGTCCGCGATGCCCGCGGCCGCGGGCGCGAGCATCGCGCCGCGCTCCTCGGTGCCGGCCATCGCGTCCATCCCCTCGTAGCCCTGTTCGAGCACCGCGCCCATCTGCAGTTCGGCGGCCTGGACCGCGAGCACCGACATGCGGTTCTCCTCCTCGACGGCGACGCCCACCGCGACGGCGGTCGAGCCCGCGAGCGCCACCATCGCCACGATCACCGACGCGATCAGCGCCTCGATGAGCGTGAACGCGCGCGCACGCGGCCGGCGCAACGACACCTGCCACGCGCCATCGGGCAGCGAAGGCGCCGGAGAATCGTCCGGTGCACGTGGCCCCGCGACGGGGCCGGACTGGGGGGATGCGGGGCGGTCGCTTCGCATGCACTCCTCTGAACGAACACACCATCGGATTTCCGGAGGCCCTCCGCAAGCGGATTCCGGACCTTGGTTCCGGCTGTGACGGCGGAAATTTCATGCAAATCGCCCTCACTTTGTTGCAGGCACCCCTCCCTGTTTCCGAAGGTGTCCCGTGGCCGGACGGGCGAGTGCCCGGCCCCGAGCCAGGAACTCGCCCAAGCAGCAACGAAGGAGCTGACCGATGACGAACCCCAGCAACAACAACACGAAGAAGACGACGACGCTGCGCAAGGGATTCACGCTGATCGAGATCCTCATCGTGGTCGTGATCCTGGGCGTCCTCGCGGCGCTCGTGGTCCCCTCGGTGACGAGCGCGCTCGATGACGCCAACACCGAGGCAGCCTCGGCCCGCGGCGGCCAGATCACCACCATGGTGACCCGCCTCAACCAGTTCCAGCCGGGCGGTGCGTCCATCACGCTCACCGACGGCGCGACGTACTCCGCCACGGACCTCAACGCCCTGGTCACCGCCGGCTACTGCTCGGCCGACGACCTGGCGAACCAGGTCGACTCCACGAAGGGTTGGGTCTGGACCGCCAGCACCCGCCGCTTCACGCCGGAACCCTGACGCGGCCGGCGCCGCGGTTCCCGGACCGGGAATCGCATGAGTCTGACGAATTCCAGAGGCGTCGGCAGAAGTGCCGGCGCCTCTGTTCCGATTGCAGGCAAGGAGGCACGCGAATGAACCCCAACGGATCCACCAACACCGAACGTCGCCGCGGATGGTTCAGCCGCCGGCAGGCCGAGGTGGCCGCGGACTTCGGGCGCGGGAGCCTGCGCCTCCTGCAGTTCGAGCACGCAGGCGCGGCCTACGCGTGCACTGCCGCGGCCGAGGTCCCGGGCTGCGTGCTCGAGGGAGGCACCGCGCCGACGACCACCCCCGAGGAGTTCGGCGACCGCGTGCGAGCTGCCGTCACGCAGGTCGGATTCGCCGGCGCGCACGCGGCGATCACGCTCCCCGCAGAGTGCTTCCAGGCCGACATCGCCCGCCTGCCGGCCATGACCGATGCCGAGCTGGCCGAGAGCATCCGCTTCGAGGCCACCGATCGCTTCGGCATCACGGCCGAATCCGCGAGCATCGGCCACCTCCGGCTGGGCAGCACCACCGGCGGCAGCAACGAGGTGCTGATGCTCGCCGTCCACAACGACACGGTCCGGCGGGCCGCGATGGCCATGGTCCGCGCCGGCTTCCGCCCCGCGCGCGTCGAGCACGCGGCGCTCGCTGCGCTCCGCGCCGTCTCGCGCCAACGCTCGTCCGAATGCACGGACCCGGCCGATGCGCGCGAGTTCGCGATGATCCACCTCGAGGACCGGGTCGCGACGCTCGCGGCCGTCCGCGAGGGCTCGCTCTCGTTCCTGCGCACGGTCCGCGGCGACTGGGCACCGGCCGGCATGACCGCCGCCCGGCGCGCCACCGCGATCCGGCTGTCGAGCGACGCGATCGAGCTCGAGCCCGCGGCACCCGAATCGACGGCGTGGCGCTGGTGCGCGCTTGCCGAGGAGGTGCTCCGGTGCCTGAGGCATTTCGAGCGCACCTCGGGCGGGTGGTGGCCGCGCGCCATCGCCGTCACCGGGCCCGCGGCGAACGACCCACAGTCCGCCGCCACGCTCGAGAGCGTCTGCGGCGCGCGCACCTCGCTGTGCGTCCCGATCCGCGCGATCGAGCGCCCCGCCCCGTGCATCCACGGGAACACCTGGATCGCAGCCATCGGCGCCGCGTGCACCGGGCTGGGCCAGCTCGACCGCGCGCCCCGCGCCGACGCCGAGCCGGCCGCGCCCGTGCGCACCGCACCCCGCACCTCGATGACCCGTGCGCAGGCCACCGGCACCATCGCCCTGGCCCCGGAGCCCAAGCCCGCAGCGTTGACCGCCACCGGAGGCGCCGCGGCATGAACGAGTGCGTCGTCGACTTCCTCCCCGCCCAGCTGCGCCGGCGCAGCGCGACCCTGACGTCGCGCCGCCGCAATGCGCTGTTGGTCGGGCTCCTGTCCGTCACGCTGGTGGGCGTGGCGGCGCACTCGTGGAACCAGTTCCGGACGGCCGACGTGCGCCGCGCGATCTCGATGTCCGTGGCGACCAGCAGCGGCAAGGTCGACGAGCTGATCGAGCGGCTCGCCACCGAGCAGCGCGAGCTCACACGGCGCATGTCGATCACCGACCGCCTGGCGCTTCCGCTGGAGATGAGCGACCTCGCGGCGACCGTCACCCACCTGATGCCGGCGGGAACCAGCCTCTCGATGCTGCGCATCGAGCGGAGCGAGCAGCGCACGCCGGCACGCACCGCCGACGCGGCCGCGAAGGCTCCTGTGCAGCCCGCGGCGACCGCGGGCAGCAGGAAGCCCGCCGCCAAGCGCGCCGATCGCTGGATCGACGTCACCATCCGCGGCTACGCCCGCGGGAACGCCGACCTCTACGAATTCGAGCGCAGGCTCTCGGGCACCGCGCCGTTCGGCCAGGTGACCGTCTCCGAGAACGCCCCGATCGACGTGCCCGGCGGACACGTGCAGCAGTTCGCGATTACCTGCCGGGTCTCGCTCGACGGGCGCACCTGCAGCGCACCCGACCAGGCCGGCCCGATCGCCCAAGCGAAGGGAGCCTCGCGATGAGCCGGCTGCATGACGCCATCGCCGCCGTCCGCGGCGCGCTCGACCGCGACACGCTCACCTGGGGCGTCGTTCCCGCAGCGACCGCCGCGCTCGTGACCATGGCCTTCGTGGTCCCGAACTACATGCGCGCGGGCGCGCTGCGCAGCGAATCGCAGCTCCTCGACGCGGTGGCGAGCGAGAACATCTCGCAGCGCAACAACCTGGCCCGCATGGAGGAGTCCGTGGCCTCGATGCGCGAGGACGCGGCACGGCGCTGCCGGCCGCTGTCGGCCGACGGCGAGCGCGACGGCCTCCTCGACGCGGTCACCCGCCACTCCGACGGGCTCGCGGTCCGGGAGCAGTCGATCCGCACCGGCCCGCGCGAGACGCTCCCCGCGCCCATCGGCGGCATGCGCCTGGCCCGGCGCGAGGTCACGGTCGAGATGACCGCCACGTTCGAGTCCATCTTCGGCGTGATCGACTCGGCCGAGGGCGTCGATCGGCTCGTCACACCGCGGGTGCTCGAGATCACCGCGATCTCGACGCCCCAGGAGCAGGCGATCCTCGGGAACCCGGCCGTGCGCGCGACCATCGTGATCGACGAGTGGTCCGAGGCCGGCGATGGCGAGCAGGAGACCGTCCCGGCACGCGCCGCGGGCGAGCCCGCCGCACAGGAGGCGAAGCCATGAGCGCCGCCGCGAGGAGCTGGAACGAACTCTGCGCGCGTCTCGGCGTGAAGCCGAAGCAGTTCGCCGTGCTCCTGGGCGCCACCGCGATCGCGGTGGGCGCGTTGGGCGCGAAGGCGGTGATCAACTCCAAGCGCACGCCCCGGGCGCGCCCTGCCGCAGCGGCCTCGACCGCCCCGCAGGACCCGCAGGCGGACGGCGTGGACGGTCCGCAGCCCGGGGGGACATGGTCCACGGGCGGCGGGCCACGCACGGCGGCGGTCCAGTGCGCCCTGCAGGTGCGGCCGGCGCGCGATCCGTTCAAGCCGTTCTTTCTTGTGCAGGACGCATCGTCCGCGGGACCGGCATCCGCGGCGGCGGCCGGCTCGTCGGCCTCCCCGACGGCGGCTCCCCCCGCGGGACTCTCGCTGCGCGCCGTGATCGCCGGCGAATACGCCGTCGTCGGCGAGGACACCGTGGGAGTCGGCGGGACCGCGGTGGACGCCGACGGCGTCAGCTGGACCGTCGAGGAAATCCATGAGCGCCACGTGATCGTCTCGGACGGCGCGCGGCGCGCGCAGCTCGGCTACGGCCAGGCGCGCGCAGCATCGAAGGGAGCCCGCAAGTGACCCACCGCAACGACCACCAGGGCGGCGCCGAGCGCCGGCATGCGAACCTCGAGCTCGCCACGTTCCCGCCGCTCGGCCAGATCCTTGTCGAGGAGGGCACGCTCTCCGCGGACCAGCTGCGCATGGCGCTCGCCGCGCAGGTGCGCGGCGGGCAGCGCATGCTGCTTGGCGAGGTGCTCCTCCAGATGGGGCTCGTCGACAAGGTGGCGCTCCTTCAGGCCGTGGCCAAGAGCCGCGGCGTGGAATACGTGGAGGAGCCGGCGGCGCTCTTTGAGGAAGGCGCCATGGCGCTCATCCCCGAGCCGATGCGGCGCGAGCACCGGATCTGCGCGCTGTTCCTCTCGGGAAACGAGCTCGTGGTCGCCACCGCCGACCCGCAGAACTACTTCGTCGAGGAGCTGATCGGGCGCGAGACCGGGTTCAAGGTGCGGTTCGTCGCGTCGCCCGACGAGCGGATCGACGCGCTCCTCTCCGACCCGACCCGCGCGACCGCCAGCGTCGCCAAGCAGGCCGAGGAGCTGGTCGCCGACCTCTTCGACGGAACCGAGGAATCCGACCTCCGCATCAACGAGCAGTCCGAGGAGTCGATGCCCGGCTTCGATGCCAACGACGACGCGGGCCCGGTGGTCAAGCTGGTGAACTTCATGATCTGCAGCGCTGCCGCGGAAGGCGCCAGCGACATCCACATCGAGCCCGACGACGGGAAGCTCCGCGTGCGCTACCGCATCGACGGCGTGCTCTTCCACCGGCTCTCGCCGCCGTACCGGATGCACGCGGCCATCGCCAGCCGCATCAAGATCATGTCGAAGCTCGACATCTCCGAGCGCCGCGTCCCGCAGGACGGCGAGATCTCGGTGAAGGTCAAGGGGAAGCCCATCGACCTGCGCGTGAGCACGCTCCCCGGCAAGTTCGGCGAGAAGATCGTGATGCGAATCGTCGACGTCTCGACCGCGAAGCTCGGGCTCGAGCGCCTCGGCTTCCGCCCGGAGATGCTCGGACGGTTCAAGGGCGTCATCGACCAGCCGCATGGCGTCGTGCTCGTGACCGGGCCGACCGGAAGCGGCAAGAGCACCACGCTCTATTCGGTGCTCGGCACCTTCGATACCGTCGAGAACAACGTCTCGACCGTCGAGGACCCCGTCGAGGCGAACCTGGAGGGCGTGCACCAGGCCCAGGTCAACCCGCGCGCGGGATTCACCTTCGCGGGCGCCCTGCGCGCCCTGCTCCGCCAGGACCCCGACATCATCATGGTGGGCGAGATCCGTGACGGCGAGACCGCGCAGATCGCCGTGCAGGCCGCGCTCACCGGCCACCTGGTGCTCAGCACGCTGCACACCAACGACGCACCCAGCGCGGTGACCCGCCTGCAGAACCTGGGCGTCGAGCCGTTCCTGGTCGCCGCGTCGCTCAAGGGAGTGCTCGCGCAGCGGCTGGTGCGTCGGATCTGCTCGCAGTGCAAGCAGGAATTCGAGCCCGATGCGCAGCAGCTGATGGCGCTGGGCCGCCACGGCGAGGGATGCACCCGCCTCTGGAAGGGCGCCGGCTGCCGCAAGTGCCACGAGACCGGCCTCAGCGGCCGCGTGGGCGTGTATGAGCTGATGGTCCCCGACGAGGCGCTGGTCGACGCGATCTGCGCGAACTCCGAACCCGCACGCATCCGCGAGATCCTGCGCCAGGGCGGCTTCGAGACGCTCTGGGACGACGGCATCCGCAAGGTGGTCGACGGCCACACCACCATCGAGGAGATCTACGGTGCCTGCCGCCGCTGAACCCCGCGTCGCCGAATCCGTCCGCAAGTGGACCTACCGCGCGCGCCGCGCCGAGGGCGGCGAGATGGTCCGCGGCATCGTGGAGGCATCAGACCACGGGTCGGCCGTGCGCGAACTGCGCAGGCAGGGCCTGGCGATCCTCTCGGTGGAGCTCGGCGACCGCACCGCCAGCGTCGGCCAGGAGACCGACCCGCAGCGCCGCCGCGCACGGCTGGCCGCATCGATGGGCAAGGACGACGTGGTCGCGTTCACGCAGCAGCTGGCGGTGATGCTCCGGACCGGCGTGCCGCTGGCTGAGGCGCTCGAGACGTTCGCCGACCAGGCGTCGAAGAAGGACGTCGCCGAGTTCGTGCGGCTGATCCGTGCCGACGTGTGCGAAGGCGAGGACTTCAGCGCCGTGCTGGCGCGCCACCCGCGCACGTTTCCGAAGGTGCTCACCTCGCTCATGCGCGCCGCCGAGGCATCGGGCAAGCTGGACGAGATGCTCGCGCGCGTCGCCAAGGACCTTGCCAAGGGACGCAAGACCGCCAAGCAGATCCGCGGCGCGATGATGTACCCGGCGATCATGCTGGCCGTCGCGGTGCTCGCGGTCACGGTCATCATGGTCTTCGTGCTCCCGAAGTTCGGCCCGCTGTTCAAGGCGCAGGGCGACCGGCTGCCCGCGCCGACCAAGGCGCTGGTCTGGCTGAGCGGGTTCATCAAGACCGGGTGGGCCATCTACGTGCCCGCCATGCTCGCGATCGCGGGCGGGCTGTGGTGGTGGATGCGGACCGAGGCCGGCCGCATCGCGGTCGACACGATCAAGATCCGCACGCCCGTGCTCGGGCACATGTTCCGGTGCCTGTACCTGGTCCGGTTCTCGAGCACCATGGCCAGCCTGATGGCCGCGGGCGTGCCGCTGGTCGACGTTGTGCGCATCTGCCGCGACGTCACCGGAAACGTCCACTACACCAAGCTCTGGACCACGCTCGAGGAGCGGATCGAGAAGGGTCAGGAGATCGCACCGACCTTCCGCGAGTTCGACTTCGTTCCACGCAACGTGGTCGCCATGATTGCCAGCGGCGAGAAGTCGGGCCGTCTCTCCGAGGTGCTCGAGCATGCGGCGGCCGCGGCCGAGGACGACCTGGACATCGCCGTGAAGGGCACCACCAGCCTGGTCGAGCCGATCATGATCGTCGGCATGGGTGCCATCGTCGGCGGCATCGCCGCGGCCATGCTCCTGCCGATCTTCAACATGTCGCGCGCCATGCGCGGCGGCTGAACAAGCGCGCGCCCGGCGGGCTCAGCGGACCTGGACCGCGATGGGACGTCCCGCATCCTCGGGCGTCACGCGCACCGTGAGCGATCCCGTTCCCGACCCCTGCCCCGCGCGCACCGTGGCCGGCGTGCCGTCCGCGCGCCGGGCGTCGAGGACCAGCTCCTCGGCCCGCCATCCGGCGGCATCGCGGCCGAACACCACCTCGACCGCCCACGTGCCCTCGCCCAGCACCCGGGCCTCGGGCGACACGAGCGAGACCGAGCCGCCCTTCGGAATCGGCCCGACCACCAGCGTGACCACGCGCGGGAGCAACGCGACGCCGTCGGGCGGCGCCAGGTTCAACGCGAGCAACCCGCCGTCGCGGCGGCCGCTCCACGCCGTGCGTGCCTCGCCCCATCCGTCGAGCCTGGCCACCACGGTGCGGGGCGAACCGTCGGGGCGCGGCGCGATCTCGGCGGTGCCGGTGCCCGCGGGCTCGCCGTCGATCTCGATGCGCGCGTCGCGCGGGGCCGTCACGATGCGTGCCCGCTCGGAGGGGACCACGGCCTCGACCGCCGCAGGTGCCGCGCCGCCCAGGAACTCCCGTGCGCGCACGACCAGCGCGCGCACGTCGACCACGCCGAAGGCGATCGCCAGCGCGCCCGCAAGCAGCGGCACCACGAGCACCGCGATGCCCCATCCGCCGGACCGTCCCGGCGGCGCCGGTGCCGGGACCGCGACGGTGCCGCGGGCCGCCGGGCGTCCTTCGGGCGAGGCCACGGGCGCAGCGGCCGGACGCGGCGCGCCGCCGCTCGCCTCGACGACCGTGCCGCGCGCCAACCAGCCGCGCAGACGCATCGCCAGCGCGTTGGCGTCGTCGGGTCGGCGCGAAGGATCGCGGCTCACGGCATCCATCACGATCGTCGCCAGGCCTTCCTCCACGCGCGGATTGCACTGGCGCACGTCGGCCGGGTCGGTCTCGCACACCGTCCGCGAGGCCTCGTGCACCGGAAGCCCGCGCAGGTCGTGCGGCTGCACCCCGGTGAGCAGCTCGTAGAGCACCGCACCGAGCGCGTAGACGTCCGTCCGCGCGTCGATCAGCCGCGGATCCGCCATGAACTGCTCGGGGCTCATGTACTGCATGGTGCCGACGAGCTGGCCGGTCTCCGTGCGGATCGTGTTCACCGCAGGATCGCTGGCGATCGCGCGCGCCACGCCGAAGTCGATCACTTTCACGCGGCCGTGCCGGTCGACGAGCACGTTCTGCGGCTTGATGTCGCGGTGGATGTAGCCCTCGCGGTGCGCATGGCCGATGGCGTCGCACGCCTGAAGGAACTCCTCGACGGTCTCACGCATTCCCAACCGCTCGCGGAACACGTGGTCGGCGATGTGCTGCACGCCGTCGACGTACTCCATGACGATGTAGGGAACCTCGAGGTCCCCGTCCGGCTCGAGCCCGGTGCGGAGGACGGCCGCGATGCCCGGGTGCCGCAGCCGCTCCAGCAGCCGGCCCTCGCGTTCGAACCGGCGCCGCACCGCCTCGTCGTGCTGCGTGCGCAGGAGCACCTTGAGTGCGACGCGCCCGCCCGACCGGGAATCGGTCCCGAGGTAGACGCGCCCCATCCCGCCCGAACCGACGATGCGCTCGATGGCGACACCCGCAAAGGTGCGCCCGACCAGTGGGTCGATGAACCGGGCGCCTTCCTCGCGCCCGATCGGAGGCGGTGCATCCGGGGCCCCCGCCACGGTGAGTCCGGCCCGGAGCGCGCCGTCCACGTCCCGCCGTTCCGCGTCGGTCAGCCGCAGGCCGTCGAGGTATGCCCGGCGCTCTGCCTCGGGCAGGCGTCGGGCGCTCTCGACGATCCCTGCGATCCGCGCGCGATCCGCATCCATGCGGCCCCGAGTGTACGAACGGACGCCCCCGCCCGCCCGTTATCAGGACGGAATCCGCCGGGGGACGGACCCCGGCCGCCCCCGCACACGGCCCGATCTCTGCGGCGACTGCGCCCTTCGTGCCGAAAAGCACCTCATGCCCAAGGGTGCCCTCTTCGCCGTGATGGCCGCCTCGATCTACCTGTTCCTCCGCGGGGCAGGGATCGTCAACGACGCCAACTTCGTGGTGTGGGCGCAGGCAGCGCTGTTCGGCGTGTTCCTGCTCGCCACGGGCGTGAGCGTCAAGGCGGGCAATGCCATGTGGGCCGCCATCTTCGCCGCCCTCGCCATCGGCTGGAACCCGTGGGTCAAGCTGAGTGCGTGGCACCAGCCGCTGCCGTGGGACAAGTGGGCGACCGCGATGAGCCTGCTGTGCGGCGCCACGGCCGGCGCGTTCGTCGTCCGTTACTGGGGACGCGGCGAGACCGCCTGACGCAGCCCAGGCGCACGCCGCGCCGAAACCGCATCGACCACGGCCTTCACCAGTTCCGATTCGTCGGGCAGGTTGTGCTTGCCGTACGCGTCACGCGGCGGGATCACGGTGCAGCCGATCGCAGCCAACGCGCGCAGGTTGCCTTCGAGGATCGACGTGTGCATCGACCCGTGCATCGTGGGGGCGAAGAGCACCGCAGCCTGCCCGTGTTCCATCCGGCCGATGCCCGACGCCAGCGCGCTGGTGACCGGCGTGTCGGCGATGCCGTGCGCGCACTTGCCGATCACGCTGTAGGTGGCGGGCGCGACGAGGTACGCGTCAAACGGCGCGGCGTCCGAGAGATGCTCGGCATCGGCGGAGAGCTCGACCACCACCGGCCGGTCGCACGCCCAGGCCAAGGCGTCGCGGCCGACGTAGCGGAGCGCCTCCGTGGTGGCGAACGCCGTCACGGTGGCACCCTGCCGCCGGAGCGCGCGCGCGACCATCGGTGCCTTCATCGCGGCAATGCCACCCGTGACCACGAGCGCCACGCGCACGCCATCGAGCGCATCGCCGTCGCGCGGAACCTCATGGTCGCCGAGGTCGCTCGGGGTGGGACGCGGAAACTCGAGACCTTCGGGGGGCATCGAAGCGGGAATCGTACCCGTGCCACCGATATCCTCCGCACCCAGTGAGCGCAACGAACAGCGAGGACCTGCCGGACGGTGCTTCGTGGGTCCGTCGGCACCGGGAACTCCTCGAGCCTGCGCTCGCCGCGGCGGCGCTGCTGGCGGCATGGATGCTCGAGCGATCCGGCGCGCATCCGGGGTTCTGGGGCACGCTCTATGCGGTCAGCTTCGCGGTGGCGGGCTACGAGGCGCTCGCCGAGGGCACGCGCGCCGCAATGCGGCTGCGCCTCGACGTCGACTTCCTCATGGCGGTCGCGGCGATCGGTGCCGCGGCCATCGGCGAGTACGCCGAGGGCGCGATGCTGCTCGTGCTCTTCTCGCTCGGCCACGGGCTGGAGCACTACGCGATGGGCCAGGCCCGCAAGGCGATCCGCGCGCTCGGGCGACTCACCCCGACCGTCGCGTGGGTCCGTCGCGGCGGCGCGTTCGTCGAGGTACCCGTCGCATCCGTGACCGTCGGCGACGTGGTGCGGATCCGCCCCTCCGAGCGCGTGCCGATGGACGGCACGGTGGAGTCGGGCGCGAGCTCGGTGGACCAGAGCCCGATCACGGGCGAGAGCGTCCCCGTCGAGAAGGGACCGGGCGACGACGTGTTCGCGGGCACGCTCAACGGCGACGGCATGCTCGAGGTGCGCGTCACGCGCCTGGCCGCGGATTCCACGGTGGCGCGCATGATCCGCCTCGTCGAGGAGGCGCAGGGCCAGAAGTCGACCACGCAGCGCTACGCGGAACGATTCACGAGGATCTACGTCCCATGCGTGGTGGCGGCGACCATCCTGATGTGGACGGTCCCTCCCGCATTCGGATGGCTGACGTGGGCCGATTCGTTCCTGCGCGCCATGACGCTGCTGGTCGGCGCATCGCCGTGCGCGCTCGCCATCAGCACGCCGGCCGCGGTGCTCGCGGGCGTCGCGCGCGCCGCGCGCGCGGGCATCCTCATCAAGGGCGGCGCGCACCTGGAATCGCTGGGGGCGATCCGTGCGTTCGCGATGGACAAGACGGGCACGCTGACCGCCGGACGCCCTGCCCTTCGGCGCGTGATCGCGATCGACGGCACGCCGGAGGACCGCGTGCTCGCCGTCGCCGCATCGCTCGAGGAGCACTCGACGCACCCGCTCGCGCACGCGGTGCTTGCGGCGGCGCGGTCGCGCGGCATCGCAGCCCGGCCGGCCACCGACGTCCAGGCCATCCGAGGCAAGGGAATGTCGGGGACCGTCGATGGGATCCCGGCGCGGCTCGGCGCGCTGCGGCTCTTCGACGGCACGGACGGCGCTCCGGAGGCCACCGATGCGGCACGGTCCGCCATCGCCGAACTCGAGGCAGAGGCATGCACCGCCATGCTCGTCGCGCACGGAGGCCGATTCATCGGCGCGGTCGGGCTGATCGACGGTCCGCGGCCCGAGGCACGGACCGCGGTGGCGGCGCTGCATGCGTTGGGCGTCCGGCCGCTCGTGATGCTGACGGGCGACAACGAGCGCGTCGCGCGCGCGGTGGGCGACCTCGTGGGCGTCGACGAGGTGCGCGCGTCGCTCATGCCCGAGCGCAAGATCGAGGCCGTGCGCGAACTGCTCTCGGCGCACCGCAGCGTCGCGATGGTCGGCGACGGCGTCAACGACGCGCCCGCGCTGGCGGCTGCCACCGTGGGGATCGCCATGGGCAAGTCGGGCACCGACGTGGCGCTCGAGGCCGCCGACGTCGCGCTGATGTCGGACGACCTCATGCGGCTCCCGATGGCGGTCGGCATCAGCCGTGCCGCGCGCGCGATCGTGCGCCAGAACGTGGCCATCTCGATGGGCATGGTGTTCGTGCTGATCCCACTGGCCGTGGCGGGCGTGGTGCCCGTGTGGCTTGCGGTCATCATGCACGAAGGCTCGACCGTCGCGGTGGTGCTGAACAGCCTGCGGCTGCTGGGCTACCGCGCGCCTGCGCCGGGGGCCGACCTGCCGGGCACGGCGCGCGCTCCCCAGGCGCCACCCGGGTAACGCGGGTCGCGGTACCCCGTGGCGCGACCGAGATACCCGTGCGACTGGTCGTTGTAGAACTGGTACCACCACGCCATCGAACCGCGCGGCGCGCTGGGACCGCTGCGGGCGAGCCGGTCCCATCGGTCCGCATCGGCCTGCGCGCGCGCGCGCGCGTCGCGGGCATCGGCCAACTGCGCGGCCCGGGCCATGTCCTGCTCCCGATCGGCGCGCGCAGCCTCCTCGCCCTGCGCGCGGAGACGCTCGCGCCAGGCGGCCTCGTCGGCCGCGGCCTGCATGCGCGCATCCTCAGCGGCGCGCGCGGCCTCCGCATCGGCCGTCCGGTCACGGGCGGCCAGCTCGCGCGCGTCGGCCTCGTCGCGCGCACGCTGCGCGGCGGTGCGCGCGTTGGCCCAGCGGTTCCAGTACGGATTCCAGGTACGCCAGCGTTCGTCCCATGAGGCGCGCCACGCCGGGTCGACGCTGCCCCACGCGAACGCGCTGGTCCATCCGGGGCACCAACCCCATCCCGGCCACCCGCCAACCAGCACCTGCGGCTGGATCGCCGGCGCGTCCGAGGCATCGAGCCCGAACGACCCCGCCGCGAACGTGCCCGTGTCGGCGTCGAACGAGGCGTCCATGCCGAAGGTCTGCGGCTGCGGCGCCCATGCCGTGCCGCCACCCACGGCGTAGGGAACGGGCGGCGCGGCCCAGCCGGAGCCGAACACCACGGTTCCGGCGTCGACGTAGGTGCCGAAGTAGCCGGGTGTCCATGCGAACGTCACGCTCCGGTCGTCGGACGCAAGCACGTCCACGAAGGTGAGCGGGAACGCCGCGGATCCCGGTGGCGCGGTGTCGATCTCGTCCGGCAGCGCTTCGCAGAGGTCCCACGGACCCGTGGGCGCGGCCGCGGTGAACCACACGGCGTTGTCGCAGCAGTACCAGCGGCCACCGCTTTCGAGGACGGGCTGCGACGCATTCACCGAGATGCGCATCGGGGTCGTGCCGACCGGCTGCCAAGCCGGTTCCCCGTTCCAACGCGTCGAGCAGTAGGCATCGGACCGCGACACGGTGATCGCCCGGCGCTCGAGCGTGGACGCCACGGCGTTGACGGCTTCCGGGGTGTGGGGCACGCTTGCCTTCGCGGCGGCGAACGTGCTGCCGGACGGGAGCATCGCGAACGCCGCCGGCACGTCCGCCGGCGCGACGCGCGCCCACGCCCCATCGAGCGCCGACGCCCGGAACCACCGACCCGACCCAAGGGTCCACCAGGCATCGCCCGCGCGAAGGAGCACCGGGTGCGCGTTCGGGACCCACTCCACGCCCGTGGCCACCGGGACCGGCTGCGGGTCGCCGTCGGTCCAGACGAGGACGGTGGGCTCGGTGACGACCACCACCGCGGGTGCAGGCTTTGGCGTGGCCGCCGGGGCCATGCCCGTGCCCGCGGCGACCGGCTGCGGGCCGAGCGCCGCCAGCACGTCCGCCGGAGGCGCGTCGCACGGGGCGTATCCGTCGGCGAGCGTCCCGCTGGCCATCCAGCGCGCCGGACCCAGGCGGACGCGGAACGATCCATCGGGCGCCTGGAGCACCACGAACGGCGTGTTGCCGATCCGGTTCCACCCGGTTCCGGCGACGGGCACGGCACGCGGCTGGCCGTCGAGCGTCACGAGCGCGGTGCGGCGGCGCTCGACCCGGAACGCAGGCGCGTCGTCACCGAGGCCGTCGGTGGACGCCCCGCGCAGGTTGGTGATGACCATGTCGTGCGTGACGGCACGGCGCGTGGTCGCGAACGCACGGCCGCCGATCGCACGCTGCAGCGAGGCCCGCTCGTCTTCGGGCGCGGCGGCCTCATCGAAGCTCAGCGACTGCACGACGAACCCATTGAGCTCGAGCTCGCCGGCCCCCGCGCCCGGGACGGCGGCCGCCGCGATCGTGGCGCGACCCGCACCCGCCGCGCGGTTCGCTCCGTCGCCACGGACCACCGCCTGCTCGATGAGCGCGTTCGCGCCGTCGTAGGACACGAAGCACGGCGCGAACACCGTGAACGCGCGGTCCCCGTCACGCACCACCTGCGGCCACGCGGTGGACGCGGGCGACGCGGTGCCCGGTGCCGGAACCTGGGCCCGGACGACAGTCGGCACGAGGGCCGCGACCAGCGCACCGGCCAGCGCCAGCGCGACTACCGCGGGGCGTGCGGACGAGGCGCTCACTTGGCGTTCCGCACCCGGTCGAGGGGCTGCGAGAAGATCTTCCGGCGGAGTTCGCACGCGTCCTTCACCGGTTCAAGGTCCATCCGGAGGTCGCCGACGCGCACCGCGTACGTCGCGGCATCGTCGCCGCACGCGGGTGACTCGCGGCGCGTGGTCATCTGGATCGTCCGCTGCTTCGGGTCGAACTCGAACGATCCGATCACGGGCTTGGCCTGCCCCGAGATCACGAGCGAGTACAGCCCGCTCCCCGAGAGCGTGAGCATCGACCCGTCGGTGGCGGCCTTCCACGATCCGACGATCACCGGGTCGGGCTCGACGGGCTTCGGGGTCGATGAACACGCGCCCAGCAGCGCGATCACGGGACAGGCGACGAGAGCGATCCTCATGCCGACGAGCCTAGCCGCTCGCTAGCTCGCGAGCCACCGGTCCCGGTCCGCGGGTCGCGTGGGGCAGATCGGGCCACGACCGGGCGCATCGCACCCCTCCCGGATCACCGGCGGCCCCGAGCCGTCTCGCTCGGCAAGCCACGCACCCCAGCCGCCCGATTCCACGTCGAGCGGATGCAGGCAGTCGATGTACTCGGTCGCCTGCGACTTCGGGGGCATCACGCGCGTCGGCTCGTCGAGGATGCGGTAGTACAGCCGCCCATACAAGTCCGCGTCCGAAAGGTGGTCCGTGTGGAACAAGTTCACGCCTTCGGACTCGAGGCCTTCGATCACCGTCCACAGCTCATCGTGCAGTTCCTCCGGCGTCGCCAGGTCCTGAGGCGGCACCGGCACGATCCGGTGCATCAGGAGGATGGCGCGCCCCGTGCTGAACGGGGCCTCCTCGGTGTCGTGGACGATGGACCAATGGATGCGATCGGGGTCCGCGCCGCGCGTACGGGCCTCGCGCACCAGCTGGTCGATGCGGCGCTCGCGCTCCTCGAGCTGGTGGGCGCGGAAGGCACGCATGTCCCGCGCCATCTCGTCGAGCCGGTGGGAGGCGATGCCGCCGCGAAAGTCGCGGCGGCGCGACACCGCCGGCGCCACGACCTGCGCGTGCGCCTGCGCCGAATCCGTTCCGAAGCACATGGGTGACCTCCTCGATCGTTCCTTGCGTCGGGCAAGGTAAGGCGCCCGAAGCGGAGGCCCCCGGATTGCGGCGGAAATTCGCTCCGATTCGGGAACCCGTCACGCCCCGGCCGACACGCGCAGCCGCGGCGCCGCGCCGTTGGCATCGCTGCCGCGCATCCTGATGGCCACCTGCACGCGCTCTCCCGGCAGCAGCGTCAGCAGGTTCGGAGTGCACTCGTCCCAGTCGCCCTCGGGCTCCACCCACAGGTCGCGCACCACGCCGCGCGCGTGCACGTGCACGACCCACGCGCCCATCGATCCCTCGACGCGCACGTCGACGCGCGGTTCGGCGGCGGGCCGTTCCACGTCCGACGCGAACCACCAGCATGCGCGCGTCGGCAGGCGGTCGGGCATCGGGACGTCGCCGCGCAGGTCGTCATCGTGCACGCGCACGTCGGCGAAGATGGCCTCGCGCGTCCGGTCGACCGGATCGCCGACCAGCGCGCACACGTCGATCGAACGGTCGACGGCCCACGGCTCGACCTTGACGGTGGCGCCCGCCTCGGCCAGCACGCGTCCATCCGCATCGATCCGCCGCACCGCGACGCGTGCCGCCCACCGCGTGGGGGCGTCGTTCACCAGCACGACGCGCAGCGCGCGCGTGCCGTCCGCGCCGGGTTCGCCCACGGGTTGGATGGTCACCAGCCTCGGGGCGGCGGCACGCTTCACCGCGTGGAACGCCGGCTTGGTGCGGAGCCGCCCGTCGATCACGCTCCAGCTGTGGCCCGTCCACACGTCGTTCAGCTGCCAGAAGAGGCTTCCTGCATTGCGCTCAGGATGCGACCGCAGCCACGCGATCTGCGTCTCCATCGCGCGCGCCTGCAGCACCTGCGCCTGCCAGATCCACTCGCCGAAGTCGCGCGCCGGACGGAACGCGGCCGCAAGGAACGGCGCGTACTGCGCATCGTCGCCGCCCCATGCTCGCTGCCGCAGCGCAAGCTCAGGAGACCCGATCCGTAGCGCATCGTCGCCCAGCGCCTCGCGGATGCTGCGGAGCGTCGGCGGACCCTGGTGCCCGAACTCGCTGGTGAAGCGCGGCACCATCGAGCGGTACGCATCGAGCTTCAGGTCCCACGTGTGCCGGTCGCCGTGGTCGGGATCGTTCGCGTGCCGGTCGAGCGAACCGCTCCACGGGCTGTCCGTCCAGTACGGCCGCGTCGGGTCGAGCTCCGCGCACACGCGCGGGAGCACGCCGTCCCACAGCCCGATCCCCCACGACTGGCCGGGCGCCAGCCGCTCTCGGAACCCCCACGACTGCCACGCCAGGACATCCTCGTTTCCGCCGCACCACAGCACGATGCTCGGGTGCGAGCAGAGCCGTTCCACCTGCGCGCGCGCCTCGTGCGCGACACGTTCCGCCATCGGCGCATCCTCGGGATACGTGGCGCACGCGAACATGAAGTCCTGCCACACCAGGATGCCGAGCTCGTCGCAGCGCTCGTAGAAGCGCGGATGCTCGTAGATGCCGCCTCCCCACACCCGGAGCATGTTGAGGTTCAGCTCGGCCGCGCGTTCCACCAGCCGATCGATGCGTCCGTCGTCGCGCCCTTCCACGGGAAACGGCGACGCGGGAATCCAGTTCGCGCCGGTCACCGGCACGCGCGCCCCGTTGACGACGAACGCGAAGCGCGAGCCGAACCCGTCCGCCGAGGTGTCGAGCGTGCACGTCCGCAGGCCGATGCGGCGAACGGCCTTCTGGCGCTCGCCCGCAGGCTCGAACGGCGAGCCGGACGCGTCAAGCAGGTCCACGTGCAGCGCGTGCAGCGGCTGCGCACCAAGGCCCCGTGGCCACCAGCGCTCGGGCCGTTCCACCTCGATGACCGCGGACGCGCGACCGTCGGCCCCGATCGCCGCGTTCGCCACCACCTTTGATGGCCCGCGGTCGTGCGCCCGACCGCGGCCCTTGGTCATGCTGCGATCGTCGCCGGAACCGGGCTCGCGCGGCGGCATGCGCAGCTCGCACCGCACCTGCATGCCGTCGGGCCGCGCCTCGGCGCCGGACCACTCGACCTCCGCATGCACGTCGACCCGCGCGCGATGCGCATCGCACGCGGTCACCAGCGGCCGCACCGACGCAAGCCGCACGCCCGACCAGCACTCCACCCGGACGTCCGCGGGGATGCCCGACGTCGGCACGCGCGGGCCCCAGTCCCAGCCGAAGTTGCACGCGCTCTTGCGCACGAAGGGATACGGGGTCCAGTCGCCGTTGACGGGCCGTGGGCCGAGACGCGCTTCCTCGGCGCGCACGAACGGCACGGGCGCGCGGATGCGCACGCGCACCTCGTTCGCGCCCTCGCGCGCTGCTCCTCGCACGTCGAAGCGCACGGGCAGGAACTGGTCCATGCTCGACCCGACCGTACATCCGTTCACCAGCACCTCGGCGACCGTGTCGATCGATCCGAAGGCGAGGTCGACGCGCTCGTGGGCCAGTGCGGCCGCATCGAGCGTCACCATGCCGCGCCACTCCCAGTCGGCGTGGCCCACCCACTCCTGGCGCGCCTCGCCGTCACCCTCGTCGACGGGCGGGATCACGCCCGCGCGCACGAGGTCCAGGTGCACGCATCCGGGCACCTCCGCGGCGAATGATCGACCCACGATGCCCGCAGGAGCGCCAGCATGCTCGCATGCGATGCACGTGACGGTCCACGCGGCGGGATCGGGCCTGACGACCTTCATCGACGCAGGACGCTACCGCACGGAGCCGTCGTCGGACTCGTCGGCGCGGAACGACTTCAGGTCACGGCGCAGGCGTGCGTAGTCGCGCAGGCCGCCGATGGTGAACCACACGACGACCACCGTGCTCGAGGCCAGGATGAACCACGACCATCCCTGCCACCACGCCGACCACTGCGCGTTGTCCACCGGCTCGCCCTGCGCCTGCCGCCAGAGCAGCCACGGCGTACCCACCGCAAAGAGCAGCGTGAACGCCAGCGGCCACGCAAGCGTCACGTACGCCACGAAACGGTCCCACCCGCGGTACTGGCGGTCGAAGCCCAGCTTCTCCATGAAGGTCCGCGGCCCCTCGTCGACCGTCGCGTCGCCTTCCACGCGCCACGCGCCGCGATGCAGCATCCGGTCGAGGTCGAACGTGCGGCGCCCGCCGCCCAGGCTCACTCCCACGTAGCCCACGCAGCTTGCCATCATGGCGACGAAGCTGAGCTCCATGCCCGTGACGTTCGCGCGCACCCAGTTGAACGCCCCGGCGACCAGCGCGCCGGCCGCAGGGTCCGGCGCTCCCATCGCATCGACCCATGTCGTGGGCGCGTTCAGCACCACGAGCCCCGGCACCGAGATGCCGATGCCCGCAAGCATCGCCGCCCACGCGCCGCCTGCGGTGCCCCACCGCGTGTACAGGCCGCCGATGATCGCCGCGCCGCCACCCGCCACGAAGATGCTGCCGGTCAGGGCGCCGTACATGGCGATGTACTCGCCGGGCTGCCAGTACAGGCTGAAGAGGAATGCGAAGACTGCGACGCCCAGCACCGCCGACTTCAGCAAGAGCAGCTGCGCGCGCGGTGACATCGGCCGCCGGCGGAACGGGAGCACGATGTCCTGCACGAAGATGCTGGCCCAGGAGTGCAGGTAGGCCTCGTCGGTGCTGATGGCAGCGCCAAGCATGGCCGCCGTCACCAGCCCAAGCAGCCCGGTGGGCAGCATCACGCCCAGCGCCAGCGGCACCCGCATCTCGGCCTGCAGCGCGGGCGTCGGCTGCGCGGAAATCATCTCCTGCAGCCCGGCGGACGCGGCTTCGTGATCCGGATGCGTGAGGAACGCACGCACTGCAAGCGGCACCAGCACCGTGACAAGCATCAGCGTGCGGTACCGCCAGCCGTTCAGGAGCTGCCCCATGCGCGCCTCGTGCGCGTCGCGCGCGGCGCTGTTGTAGCCCTGGTCGCCCTGCCACGCACGGCAGGCGTAGAAGAGCGTGAACGCGCTGATGAGCCAATAGACGACGTTGAAGTTCTGCTCATCCTGCAAGCCCAGCGGGTTCAGCATGCTCTTGCCCGCGGGCAGCATGCGCATGGTTTCCTCAAGCTGCAGCCACGGGAAGCGCAGGAGCACCCACCAGCAGAGCGTGACGAACGTGCAGAAGCAGAACACGCCTTGGAAGAAGTCAGTCACCAGCACCGCCAGCATGCCGCCCGCAAACACCATGAAGACCGCGAATGCCAGGAGCACCGCCATCACCGCCGGGAACGTGGGTACCTGCGCGCCCATCAGCCCGAACTGGTCGGGAAGGCCCAGCATCGCCACGAAGAAGCGCGCCGTCACACCCGGGAAGATCGCATAGTTGAGGATCCCCGAGATGAACGCGACCACTCCGCTGAAGACGCGGAAGCGCTTCGAGTACCGCATCTCGAAGAACTGCGCGAGCGTCATCGCGCGCGTCTCGCGGAACCGGTAGATGACCCACCCGGTCACGGCCAGCAGGATGAGCGAAGGGCCTTCGAGGTATCCCCACCAGTACTGCGTGAAGCCCACGTCGTAGCCCAGCTGGAAGTACCACACCAGCGTGATGACGCCCACCTGCGCCATGTTGTAGGAGACGGTCAGCAGGTAGCGGCCGGCCAGGCGATTGGCGCTGAGGAACCCACTCACGCTCCCGGCGAACCGACGCATGCTCCAGGCGCTGGCGGCCAGCGCGCCGACGAACGCGGCGACGATCGCCCAGTCGAGGCCCGCGAGCCTCATGCGCGCGCCCCGGCGAGCTGCGCGCGCAGCGTGACGATGCCGAACGGGCGGACCGCGAACCGCGTGATGCCGGCGGCCGCATCGTGCTCGAACCCGGCAAGCGCGACCGTGCGCTCGAACAGGTCGGTGGGCACCACGTCGGCCACCGGGAAGCCCCAGCGCACCTCGCCGGTCCCGGCCCCGCCGCGCACCTCGACCACGCGCAGTGCGACGCCGCCCGGCTCCTCGGAGGGCTTCAGCGCGGTGACCTCCAGGTGCCCGGCGCCCGCGCACGCCACGCGCACGCCCTGCCAGCCGTCCGGCACGCGCTCGCCGCCGCCGGCCCCGCGCAGCTCCATGCCCACCAGCGGATGGTTCAGCTGCTCGGCCTGCGCGTCGACCCCGGCGGAGCGCCAGCAGCCTTCGTGCACCATGACCGAGTACGTGAACCGATGCCGGCCGCGGTCCGCGGTCGGGTCGGGGAAGTTCGGCGCCTTCAGGAGGCTCAGCCCCAGCACACCATGGCGCGCGCTGCGGCCGAACTTGCCGTCATCGAGTACGGCCACGCCGAGCCCGGGCTGCGAAAGGTCCATCCAATTGTGGCCCGGCACCTCGAACTGCGCGCGCTCCCAGCTGGTGTTGTCGTGCGTGGCGCGGTCTACGTGCCCGAACTGGATGCCGAAGGTCGCGCGCCGCGCGCGCACCGCGCACGGGAAGAGCGTGCGAAGCAGCACCTGCTCCTCGTTCCAGTCGACGTCGGTCACGATGTCCACCCGAGGGCACCCGGCCGTCAGGCGGTAGCGCTGCACGATGCGGCTCGCGCGGCCGATCGGGCGCTCGACGGCGATCTCGCCCACGACCGGTCCGCGCGAAGAGACGGTGATCCGCTCCGCGCGGCCCATCACGCGCGTGGCCTGCTCCTGGTAGTCGCGGTCGATGTCCCACGCTTCCCAGCGCCGCGGGCGGTCGACGTACGTGACCAGCTGGTTCATGGGCTCCGGCGTGCCGTGCGCATCGACGGCGTTGGCCAGCGTTCCGTCGGCACGCCGGAGCTCGGCGATCCGGCCCTCGTCGTCCACGGTCAACGAGACGAATCCGTTCGCGATCGTGCGGTCGCCCTCGGTACGCACCGCGTGGCCTGCGGCGATCGTGGGCCGTGCCGCCGGGTCGATCACCCGAACGCCCATCGCGGGCACGTCGACGCAGTGCACCGCGCCGTCCTCGGTGGCGATGGTGCCGGTCTGCGCCGTGGAGGCGGGGTTGAGCACCACGATGCGGGCGTCGCCGTCGCCTCCGCCGTCCGCCGCCACCGCGCCCGCGAGCCAGCGCATGCCCTCGCCCACCGCGCGCACGGCATCGCGCCGCACCTGGTCCATCTGCGCGCGCGCGTCGTCGTAGACCTCCCGGATCGAGCTGCCGGGCAGGATGTCGTGGAATTGGTTGAGGAGCACGGTCTTCCACGTGGCGTCGAGCGACGCGCGCACCGCCTCGGCCGCGCCCGCGTCGCCCGTGCACCCGGCGCGCATGCACGCCAGCGCCTCGGCGAGACGCAGCATGCCCTCCGCACGGCGGTTCGCCTCCTTGATCCACGCCTGGCTGGTGTACGTGCCGCGGTGCAGCTCCAGGTAGAGCTCGCCATCCCACACGCGCACGTCCTGGCCGGAATGCTGCAGCCGCCGCCACGCCGCATGCAGGTCGTCGCAGAAGGCATGCACGCTCTTCTGCTCGACGCGCGGGAGTCCTTCGCAGCGCGCACCCACGTTCGCGCGCTCGATCTGCTCGGCGGTGGGCCCGCCGCCGCCGTCGCCGAATCCATACGGCTGCAGGTACGCGGGGATGCGCGCGCCGTCGAGCTCCGTGAGCGTGCGCACGCCGTGCTGGAACTCGCGCGGCTCGATTGCGCTGTTGTAGTTGTGCCCGGGCGTCAGGTGCGACAGCACCTCGGTGCCATCGAGGCCGCGCCACCGGAACGTCACGTTGGGGAAGCGGTTCGACTCGCACCAGCTCATCTTGTTGGTGATGAACGTGTCGATCCCTGCCTGCGCCATGATCTGCGGCAGGCTTGCCGGGAAGCCGAAGGTGTCGGGCAGGTACAGGAACCGCTGCGGAGCGGCGTCGCCGAAGCGCGACTTCCACCACGCGCATCCGTGCAGGATCTGCCGCACGAAGCTCTCGCCCGAGGGGCACGTGCAGTCGGGCTCGATCCACATGGCACCCGCGGCCTCCCAACGGCCTTCCGCTACGCGCGCGGCGATCTGCGCGAAGAGCTCCGGTGACGATTCCTCGACCCATGCGTACTGCTGCGCCTGGCTGCAGAGGAAGTGGAAGTGCGGGTATCGCTCCTGCAGCCTGAGCACGTTGGCGAAGGTGCGCAGGCACTTGCGCCGGGTCTCGGCGATGGGCCAGAGCCACGCGGTGTCGATGTGCGCGTGGCCGACCGCGTCGCACGTGATGGCGGACGCCGGCCCGCGTCCCATGAGCAGTGCAGCGAGCTCCGCGAAGAGCGAGCTGCATGCCGCGTGCATCGCGGCGGGCGTGCCGCGCACGGGGATGCGCGCCATCAGCGCGCGGAGGCCGCGGTCGAGTTCATGCGCGCGCGGCTCGTGCTCGGCAAGGGTCGCCAGCAGCTTGCGCGCGGTGTCGAACCCCTGCGCGAAGCGCCACACGGCATCGTCCACCACCACCAGCTCGGCGGACTCCAGCCGCCCGGGGTTCGCCTCTCGCCACCGCGCGTGGTGCTCGGGGCTCTCCCACCAGAACGTGCTGATGCCGAGCGGCAGGTTGCACGCGGCCTCCACCAGCAGGTCGACCGACGCCCCCTCGGGCGCGCGGTCCCACAGGAACGCCAGGTCGCGATAGGGGTCGAACCCCTGGAACGGCACGCCGTCCTTCCAGAGGAGCGCCTCGGTGCCCGGCGAGAACCGGAGCGCCACGCGCTTGCCCGCCATCGACGGCGGCAGTTCGCCCCGCAGGCGGAACCACGCCGTGCTCCAGACGGGGCCCCACCGCCAGCCGAGATCGACCGGCGCGAACGCCTGGCCGACGGCCACGTCCGGCGTCACGCGGTCCGGCGTCTGCCAGACCCCGACCGTCAGCGGTGCGCGCGCCGGGAACGCGGCCGGGAGGAGGATCTCCGAAACGAAGTTCTCGAAGCGGATGGCCGCGTACTGCAGGTCGGGGAGCACGCGGGGGAGTGTAAGGAGCAGGAAATCAGCCGCAGGGTCCCCAGCCCGCCAACACCGCACCGAGATCCGAGCCGTCGACGATGCCGTTGCGGTCCACGTCCGCCGCCGAATCCGCAAGCGTGGAGCCCCAGCCGTTCAGGACGCGTCCGAGGTCGGCGCCCGCCACGACGCCGTCGCCATCGATGTCGGCGGAGCACCCCATGATCAGTTCGTTGGTGTGGGGGATCCACTGCCTTCCGACGGGCGTCGGCCCGATCCCGCCGGGAAGCACGAACCGATCCCGGTGAACATCAAAGGCCATGTTGGTGTAGCCACGCGGGGGGCCCTGGAGGCTGCACTCGGACCATTGGATTCCCCGCCACACCCACGTGCTCGCGTACTCGACCTCGCCGCAGCATGTGGTGCCACCATGGAACACGACCTGCTGCCGGATGGAGTCCCACGCCATGTTCGCGACGTACCGCGCGGGTCCCGACGAGGACGCCAGGACCCAATTGGAACCATCCCACGTCCACGTCTCGGGACGGTTGAAGAAATAGAACCCACCGTGCATGACGCACCGCTCGCGAATCGGGTCATAGACCATCTTGTGCGCGTACAGCCGCCCGACCGGACCATTGCCCCAGGTCGTCCACTGGCCGGTCGATGGGTCGAACTCACCCCAGCTCGAATACAGCCACTGCGCGGCCGACTGCCCACCGTGCACCACGAGCCGATCGCGCTTCCAGTCGAACGCCATCGCGACGTACGCCCGACCACCGATCGTGTCGTTCGCGACGAGCGTCAATTCCGATCCGTCCCACTTCCAAAGCCGGTCGTCGTACCCGGCTCCGCCGAAGATCCAGGTCACGCGGCGGTTTCGGTCATAGGCCATCGCATCGACCCCGTCGAGCAATGGCTCCGTCCATCGGGCCGTCCACGCTGCGCCGTCCCACGCCCAGAGCGTCCCACCGGACTGCGTCAGCGTCTCGCGACGTTGCTCGTCGTACGCAATCGCCACTGAGCCCGGGGAATCACGATCCGCGACCACCCACGACTCGCCGCAACTGTCCTGCGCCATCGCGAAATGGCCAAGGAATGCGGCCACACCCACCGCCACGGCGCACGCGCCGACGTTCGTTGACATGGATCAACCCCAAGAATCGGAATGCACCGAATCGCCCAAACCGGTCAGCGAGTTCCGCCCGACACCCGGGCGACTCTGGGCGAAACAGTCGCAGCACCATGCACGCTGATCCAGGGGCTGTCAATCGGTTGACGCCCGAACTCGAATGATCTTGACCAGGCGCGACCACGCGCGAGACCGGTTGAACGTCGATCGCACTGGCCTTGAATCCGGTTTATTGGACAACGAAAGTCACGCCGCGATTCAATTCCACGCGTGAATTTCTTGCACCCACCCGATCCAGCGCTACATTCCCCACGTCGGAGGAGTCGAAAGGGACCCAACTTGCCTTTCCCTCCTCCCTCCTAAGGGAGACCGATGCGCCCGACGGACTCACCTCCGTCGGGCGTTTGTTTACGGGGTGCGCGACGTTCCGTCGCCGGGCCGTGCATCGCCGCCCTCGCGCCCCGCGCCAGACTCCTCGGCGCGTCCCCGCGCCGCGCGATCGTCGTCGGCCTTCAGCTTCTCCTCGAATGCGGCATCGCCCTGCTCTTGGCGCTGCACCAGGCGCCACGCAAGCGCGGCGACGACCAGCATGCCGATCACCGTCCCCACGATCGAGACCCAGCCGTACCCCTGCGGCGCCGCGTCCGTCACGCCTTCCAGCCCGCCTTGCGCAGCTGGTTGACGCGCACCTGCATGTTGTCGCCCGGGCACGCGGTGTGTGCGCCCGGCCACTCGCGGTGCGTGCGCACGTTGCCCGGATTCAGCTTGTAGTGCGCGCAGAGGCGCGCCACCGTGCGGTTCAGCGCATCGAGCTGCTCGTCGCTCGGCCGCTGCACCACGAAGTTGCCCATGCACATCACGCCGATGTTGTGCTCATTCCGCTTGCTCACGTGCGCCCCTTGGTAGCGCGTCACGTCGCGGCCCTGCCACACGTTGCCACTGCGGTCGATGACGTAGTGGTAGCCGATGTCGCCCCAGCCCTTGCCGCGGTGCCCGCTGTGGATGAGCCGGAGGTGTTCCTTCGCGTCGAGCTCGGTCTTGCCCCAGTAGCCGCTCATGCCGTCATGGTGGACGGTGACGTACTTCGGCTTGAGCATCGGGTTCATGTCGCGCACGTACGGACCGTTGCGCGCCCACTCGCCGCGCGGCCGCGCGAACGGCACGGGGCCCGGCACCAGGCAGACCTCGGGCTTGACCAACGCGCCCGACTTGGCGTCGACCACGGGCGGCGTGCACACGGCGCCCGCGGGCGGCTCGGGCTCGAGGACCGGCGCGGGGCCGGGAATGTCCGGCCAATCCATGTCAGGAAGGCGTCCCGACGCCACGCGCTTCGGCGTCGATGCCGCGCAGCCAGCCACGAACAGGGCGCCGAAGAAGACGAACGTGCGCCGTGCGATCGCGTCGCCGCGGCCGATCGCGCGCTCGAGCGCGTCGTCGCGACGGTCCATCGGGGACGGCTGGTGGGGGTCGTTCATGGGAAGCATCCGTGCGTGGCTCGACCGTTCGTACGCGCGCCGGGGCGCGCGGGGTCGGCCGCTCCTTCCTTGGATCGGCGGACCTTCCTGACGTGCTGCAGTTTACGCCCTGCGAAAGCGCCGGAACCCCTTGGGATCTCGACGGTTTCGGATACAATTCCACCCTTCCCCGCATGGCCGAATCCACTCCCATCGCCGCCGCCACGGGCATGCCCGCCGCGTCCCAGAACGCACCCACGTCCGAGGAGTACACCTCGTCGACCATCCAGGTGCTTGAGGGGCTCGAGGCCATCCGCAAGCGCCCCGGCATGTACGTGGGCGGCGCCGGTCCCGAGGGCCTGCACCACCTGGTCTACGAGTGCGTCGACAACGCCATCGACGAGGTCATGGCCGGGTACGCCACCGAGGTCTTCGTGACCATCGGCGTGGACGGAAGCTGCACCGTGAAGGACGACGGCCGCGGCATGCCCGTCGACCCGATGAAGCACGAGAACCCCGCCATCAACGGGCGCCCGGCGGTTGAGGTCATCCTCACCGAGGTGCACGCCGGCGGCAAGTTCGACGGCAACGCGTACAAGGTGTCCGGCGGCCTGCACGGCGTCGGCATCAAGTGCGTGAACGCGCTCAGCGAGTGGACCGAGGTCGAGGTCGACAAGGGCGCGAAGACCTATCGGATCGCGTTCGCGCGCGGCGCCGTCTCCGCGCCGCTGCACGTGGTCTCCGAGCGCCAGGCCGGCGCCCGCAACGGCACGCGCATCAGCTTCAAGCCCGATCACGAGATCTTCGCCGACACGAACTTCCAGTTCGAGCGCCTCGAGCACCGCCTGCGCGAGCTGAGCTTCCTGAACCCGGGCGTGCGGATCCACCTGCGCGACGAGCGCGTCGACGCCGAGGGCAACGTGCGCGAGCAGGTGTTCCACGCGGCCGACGGGCTCGCCGGCTATGTGCGCCACATGAACGCCGCCAAGAGCGTCCAGAGCCCGGTCATCGCGGTCACGCGCGAGGACGAGTCCACCGGCATGCGCGCCGACATCGCCATGCAGTACACGGACGCGATGAACGAGACGCTGCTCGCGTTCGGCAACAACATCCCGAACCGCGACGGCGGCACGCACGTCACCGC
>CANLMX010000002.1 GCA_947492385.1 Planctomycetaceae bacterium
CAACCATCGGAGCCGCCGGCCTGCTGCTGGCCCTCACCGCATGCGGATCGGGCGCACCGTCGTCGAAGCCGGTGCCGAAGAACGACGCCCCGCCGCCGGCGGGCAGCATCGAGAGCCCGACGTCCGCGATGAAGAAGCGGATGGGTTCGGCAGACGGCGCGGCGGCCCAGAACGCCGACTCAGGCACGGTCAAGAAGCCCTGACGCGCGGGGCCACGGCCCCGAGCGCATATGCAACACTTCGCGCACGCCCCGGCCACGCCGGGGCGTGCGTCGTTTCGTGGGCGTCAGCCGGTGACCATGAGGTCCCGGAGGATGCCCAGGCCCTCGGCGAGCACCGATGGCTTGGTCGCGAAGCTGAGACGGAAATGCGTGTCCCGACGCGAGAAGACGCCGCCCGGGATGGCCAGCACGCGTCGGTCGATGGCGCGCTCGACGAACTGGTGCCCGGTGAGCCCGAGGCGCTCGGGCACCTTGACGAATGCGTAGAACGCACCCGAAGGCCGCGCGAGTTCAGTGACCCCCGCGAAGGCGTCGACCACCATCTGCCGCCGCCGCTCGTACTCCGTCACCATTGGGGCGAGGTCGACGCCGAAGCTCGGGAGCACGCCCCATTGCGCCATGCTGGGCGCGCAGACGTACGTGTACTGCTGGAACTTCGCGATCTCCTGGACGATGGCCCGCGGGCCGGCGACGTACCCCATGCGCCAGCCCGTGCATCCGTAGGTCTTGCCGAACCCCCGGATCAGGAGGCACTGGTCGCTGTACCGCGCGGGACTCGGGCAGCGCCCGTCCTCGCGCGCGTCGGAGAAGCAGAACTCGTCGTAGATCTCGTCGCTGATGAGGAGCACGCCCTTGCGTGCGCACAGGTCGACGAGGTCGCGCTGCTCGGCCCCGGAAAGCACCGTGCCGCACGGGTTGCTGGGGCTGCACGCGAGCACCGCCTTCGTGCGCGGCGTGATGCAGCGCTCGACGCGTTCGGCCGTCATCCGGAAGTCGGGATAGGTGTCGCAGCAGACCACCGTGCCACCGGTCATCTTCCCGAGCTGCGCGTACATCACGAAGTACGGATCAGGGATGACGATCTCGTCGCCCGGGTCGAGCAGCGCCATCGCCGCGAGGACGAGCGAGCCGCTCGTCCCGCTGGTGATGATCAGCGACCGGTGGTCCCCCGGGCCGTCCCAGCCGACGTCCTTCGCCAGGTGCTTCCAGCACGCGTCGATCAGCTCCGGAATGCCCTGCGTGACGGTGTACGCATTGCGGTCGGCGTCGATCGCCGCCTTCGCCGCGTCCTTCATCGACTGCGGCACCGGGAAATCCGGTTGCCCGATCGAGAGGTTGATCGGGTCCTTCATCTTCGCGGCGAGGTCGAACACCTTCCGGATGCCGGAGGCGTCGATCGAGCGCGCGCGCTGAGAGACGAGGGAATGGGACAACTGGCCGGGAAGGCCACCCGACGTGTGCGCGGTGGTCATCGGATCACTTCTTCGGAGCGGCCTTGGCGGCCGGGGCCGCAGCCTTGGCGCCGGCCGCGGGCTTCGCGCCCTTCGCGTCGGCAGCGCCCTCGGCCTCGGCCTTCTTGGGCTTCTTGCCGGCGGCGACCTTGATGCTGCGGACCTTCACGAGCCCAAGTGCGCCCTTCGAGGTGTCGAAGCGCTCCTCTTCCTTGAGCTTCGCGATGCGCTCGGCGCGGGTCAGCACGTTGCGGTGCTGGTTGAGGGCGCCGGACTTGGTCTTGAGGCTGCGGTGGAGGCTCATGGGGTTCGTCTCTGGGTTCGTGTCAAACGGTCACTGGAACTTCTCGGGATACGCCTGGCTGAAGTCTTGGTTGATCCGCGGTGCGGTCTTCTTCCACTTCTCGCCAACGGACTTGATCTTCGCCTCGAGTGACTTGATCTCCGGGCTCGCCTTGTCCTTGGCGTCGGCATAGCCGGGGAGCACGATCACTTTGCGAAGCAGCGCAGTATTGTCGGGAACGAGGTGCGCATCAAGTCCATTCAGCCGGCAGAACTCCACCATCTCGGCGGCGCGCTCGCTTGAAGGGTGCCCAAGCACGAAGTAGCGCATGCCCTTGACGCGGGGATCGCCATTGTTATCGGTTGCAGCCGCCTTGGGCAACGGGTCGGTCGAAGGGGAACCTCCCGCGGATTTTCCGCCGAGCGACGGGATCTTCGGCGCCGCGCCACCCGCCGGCGTCGACGGCTCGGTGCGCCCCACCGGGCCGGCAGGCGGCGTCGCCCCTGCACCGCCCGCGGTGGCGCGACCGCGCTGCACCCCGATGCCGTAGGCAATCGCGATGGCGACGACCACGCCCACCGCGATCATCACGAGCCGCGCGAACGAGACCGTGAAGCTGTCGGGAATGCCGGGGGCATGCCCGTGGCGGCCAGCGCCGGGCGCCGATGCCCGCGGAGCGGGCGACGCACCACCGGGCTGTCGCATGAGTTCGTAGAGCGCCGGGGCGCCTCGTCGTGCCATGGCGCGGAGTTTAGTGGATCGGCGCGCCGGAGACCGCCGCTCCCCACGCGCCGAGCGCCCGCCTCACCGCGTCCGCGGGTTCGATCCACTGCCGGGCATCGATGATGGGAAGCCCCGGCGCGCCCATGAGCTCGATGGCCACCCGGAGCGCCAGGAGGTCGAGCCGGCCGCCTGGCTCACCGGGCGGCATGCGCATCCCGGTGCGGGACAGGTCGCTGATGCGGACCGAAACGCACCGTGCGCCGATGCGGGCGAGCTCCCCGGCCGGGTCCAAGCCCTGCGCCAGCGAGCCGGCCGTATCGATCGACGCGCCGACCGGGGGCCATGGCACGTTTGTCGCGCCTCCCGCGTCCGCGATGCGCACCCCGTGCCGGTCGGCCGCGGCCGCGATCGCCGCGACGGCCTCGGCCCGCCGCGCGCGGGCCGGCGCGTCGTCATCCGGGACCTCAGGAAGCTCCAGCGTGACCGGGGCGCGCCCCAGTTCCCCGGCAAGCTCGCATGCGGCGACGGCCGCGTCGATCGCCCGTTCGGCGTGCGCCGGATCGAGGAAGTGCGCGGGCGGAATCCACGCATCGATCCCGGACGCGACCAGCTCGCTTCGCACCAGCGTGGCAACCAGGTCGCGCCGGGCGCTCGCGCCGAGTTCGCGCGGCCGCATGCCGGGCTGCGTGGCACTGAGCTGCGCACCGCGTGCACCCATGGACCGGAGCATGGCGAACGCACGCTGCGGATTCCCGAGCGGGGCGATCGTCACCCCCACCATCTGCTGGGTTGCCCGTGCGTCGCTCATGCGCAGGAGCGTAGCGCGCGCGGACCTACACTCGATGCCGATGGCCACGCGAGCGACCGCAGCCCCGAATCCCGGCGCCCCACCGCACGACCCGTCCCATCCGCCGATTCCGTTCGCGCTGCCCAGGCCGTCGCCCGCACGGAAGGAACGCGCACGGGCCCTGCTTGCGGCGCTCGACGCACGGTATCCCGAGGCCGAGTGCAGGCTGCATTGGACGAAGCCGCATGAACTCCTGGTCGCGACGATCCTGAGCGCGCAGGCCACCGATGAATCCGTGAACGCGGCGACCCCCGGGCTCTTCGCTCGCTTCCCCTCCCCCGCGGACCTCGCCCGCGCCACGCCAGACGACATCGCCCCCTTCATCCGGACGATCGGGCTGTGGCGCATGAAGGCCCGCGCCGTCCACGAATCGATGGCGGCGCTCGTCGAGCGGCACGGCGGCGAGGTGCCCCGCGACATGGACGCACTGCTCGCCTTGCGCGGCGTGGCACGCAAGACGGCCAACGTGGTACTGGGCAACTGCTTCGGGATCCAGGCCGGCGTGGTGGTCGACACGCATGTGGGCCGGTTGGCGAAGCGGCTCGGGCTGTCGCGGCACGACGACCCCGGGAAGGTTGAGCGCGACCTCATGGCGCTCTTTCCCCGCGATCGCTGGTGCGACCTCAGCCACCTGCTCATCTTCCACGGGCGCGCCGTCTGCCGCGCGCGCGGCAACGCGTGCGGCGCGGATGCCATCTGCCGGGAGTGGTGCTCGGAGGCGGCCCGGATGGCGCGCGAGGAAGCCGCAGCCCCGCGACCGGCTACTGGACGTCGCCGCGACCCTCGAACACCGGCGCCTCGCCCACGGCGACCGGCTTGACGAGGATGAACCCGCCGTGGAGCGTGATCACGGCGGCACCGCCACCGATGCGCTCGGGATACACGTAGAGCGGCGGTCCCTCGAATCGGAACGCCTTCCGCACCTCGATGACGCCGGACGCAGCACGGGCGCGGGATGCATCCGTCGGCGGCTTCGGCCGTCCCCGCTCATCGAGCTCGGGCGCGGCCTCCACGCGGCGGAGCACGTCGAGGCCGCGATCATGGCCGATCCACACGTCGCCGTCGACGAGCGCAATGCAGGTGACGTGGTGCGACCCCTCGGGAACGTACCGGTCGGTCGCGGGCCCGTGACGGATCTCGACCGCCCGGCGCACTTCGTTGCCCGCCGCGTCCTTCTCCTTGATGATGCGGGCCGATCCCCAGGCAGCGGTCACCTCGGGGTCGACGGCGGTGACGAGCTCGGTGGTCTTGTCGGTGACCTCCGGCTCGCTTCCGACGCGCCACATCCAGAACCCCTCGCGCCCGCCGGCCAGGATCCGGCGCCCGTCGCTGATGGCCACCTCGAGCAGGCCGGGCTGCCGGTCGACGTTGTAGAAGGTGTCCGCATCGCGCTTGCCCTCCGCGCGGTGGCGGTACATGGCACGCCCGAACGACCCGCACACGGCGTAGTGGTTCGGGCGCAGCGCGCCGATGTCGCGCCCGCCGCGAAGCGCGATCTCCTCGCCGTCGACGAGTTGCGTACCCTCGATGCGCCAAGTGTGGAGCGCGCGGTCGTTCAGGGCGAACAGGCGGTCGTCCAGGACGCGCACCGATCGCACGACGCCGGGGATGGCCTTGTGCGAGGTCTCGGCGAACGCCGCGGTCATGAGCCCGACCGTGGCTCCATTGGATCCCTGCAGCGCGAACGAGAATCCACCCTCGGGCCCGCTGCCGGGCGGCAGCGGTGCGATGTCGGTCGCGGCGCCGAGGTACCGGCCCTCCGGGATCGTGACGAGCCGGCGCCCGGCCACCGCGACCGGACCCGCGGGCGTCGAAACGACGCGGCCCACGGGCTTCCCCTTCATGAACACCACGCGGTCGGAGATGCGAACGACCCCGTCCGGTCCGGAGACCCACACGTCGTCGGCGGCGAACGAGACGTGCTTCGGGTCGACACCGAGGTCGGCCGCCGCAACGGTCCGGACCACGCGCGGCTCCGAGGCGTCCGACACGTCGATCTCGACGAACGCCGTGTGGGCGCTCACGACGTACGCGTGGTCGCCGTGGACCGCCATGTCGACCACCGCACCGCCCTCGCCGAACGGCACGGCGTCGACCCGGCCGAGCTCCCGCCCGTTCGTGACGTCGATCGTCATCACCCGGTGACCGAACGCCTGGATCCAGCGAGTTCCCTCGGCGTGCAGCACGTGGTGCGTGCCGCCTGCATGCTGGGCCACCTGCAATTCGCGCGGACGGCGGTCAGTGCGGTCCTCGCGCACGTACTGCGGGGTGCATGCGGCCGCGCCAAGGAGCGCGAGCATGGCGGCCGGCCGTGCGATGGACAGGGCGCAACGCATCTTGGCAGGGTATCCGCATCTGCTAGCGTGAGGGGTGCGATGAACGATCCACGACCCGCCGCAGGCATGGGAGACCGCCTCGCGCGCCTCCTCGAGATGCTCGAGCGCGAGCCCGGGGACGCCTTCTGCCTGTACGGGATCGCCCAGGAGCACGCCCGCGCTGGACGCCACGCCGAGGCGCTCGGCTGGTACGACCGCGCCCTCGCGTCCGATCCGGCGTACTGCTACGCGTACTTCCACAAGGCCCGTTCCCTCGAGGAGCTCGACCGCGCCGAAGACGCGTGCGCCACGCTGCGCACGGGCATCGACGCGGCCCGACGCGCGGGCGACTCGCACGCGCTTGGGGAGATGCGCGGATACCTCGACCAGCTGGAGTGACCATGGCCACGCGCACCCGCCGGAACCCTCCGATCGACGCGCTGCGCGCGCTCACCGCCGATCCGAACGTCGTCGAGGTCCGCGTCGGCGGGCGCACCGTCGCCACCCTTCCGCGCGCGCGGGCAGAGGCGCTCGGCGCTGCGGTGGGCACCGCGTGGACGCCTGCGCTTGCGGCGCGCGTCGGAGCCGCCGCGGCCGAGGCGCTCGCGCGCGAGGCGGCGCTCGCGTTCCTCGCTCGGCGCGCGTGGAGCGCGGCGCTCCTGGCCGCGCGGTTGGTCCGCGCGGGACACGACGAACGCGCGGCGGCCGACGCCGTGGCTGCGCTCGTCGCCGACGGATGGCTCGACGACCGCGCCTACGCACAGGCACGCGCAGGCCAGCTCTCGCGCCGCGGCGCGATGGCGGCCGAGGCGCTCGAACACGCGCTGGTCGAGGAGGGCGTCGCCGAGCGCGTCGCCCGCGCCGCCGCGAAGGGCGAGGCCGGAAGCACCGACGACCTCGTGCGGGAGGCACGGGCCGCACGCCGTGCCGGCCACGGCGCATCGCGGGTCGCGGGGCGCTTCGCGCGGCGGGGATTTGACGCGGATACCATCCGAACGGCGCTTGAACGCGCCGGGTACGACCTCGACGCATGATGACCCACCCCACGAACACGAGCACCTGGCGAGCGACCGTGACGCACGCGTCCGCGGCCATCCCCGCCCTGCTCGCCTTCGGGGTGCTGTCGATGCTCCCCGGTTGCCAGAACCCGAGCGCGACGCTGGTGCATGCAGGAGACGATCCTCTGCCCGACCTGGCGCCGGAGCGCGAGGCCGAGCTTTCGCGTCACGACGGGGTCAGCACGCTCGAAGGCACGCCCGCTCCCGCGATGCCGGCGCCGAGCGCCACTTCGCTCGACCGGACGGCGTGGTCCACGGTCACCGTCAACCAGCCGCGCGGCCAGGTCGAGGTGCAGCCCACGTACTACCGCCTGTACCAGGGCAACCCCGACGATCCGCGCGCCAACGGCAGCTACCCGACCACGGCCACGGCGCTGCGAACCGGCGGCGGCCGCCCGACGGCGCTGCAGGACATGGCCGCAGCGCCGGTGGTCGGCATCTTCTGGATGGTCATCGCGCCGGGCCACGTGATCGTGGTGCCGCCGTGGACCGTGCGTCGACAGCCGGACGGCGGGTTCGAGGTCCTTCCCCCGACGGAGGGCGCGCCGTGACCGGCACGCCGCTCGACGAACGCGGACTTCCGCCCGGCTACCCGTTCAAGAACGACTGGGAGATCACCCCGCGCGAGTACCTCAGCCGTCGCGACGCGGGTGAGGCGATCGTCCTCGTCGACTGCCGCACCGCCGCCGAGCGCGACCTTGCGACGATCCCCGGCTCGATCCACGTCCCGCTCCACGACCTCGCGAACCAGGTGGATGACCTGCGCGAGCACGAGGGAACCCCGATCGTCGTGCATTGCCACCATGGCGCTCGAAGCCTGCAGGTGACGGCCGCGCTGCGAGCCTACGGATTCGAGGACGTGCGAAGCATGGCCGGCGGCATCCACCTGTGGTCGCTCGACGTCGACCCGTCGGTCCCCGTCTATTGACCGCCGTGCTGCGCGCCCGACTCATCACCGGAACCCTGTTGGTGGCGGGCCTCGTCGCCCTGCTCTGGGCCGACGGTGCGCTGGCCAACCCCGTGCGCGCCGCGGACGGTGCGGTGCTGCGGTTCCTCGGCTCGGCGGACGGCGTGCTGCTGGTGCCGCTGGCCCTGGCGGTGCTCGCCCCGCTGCTTGCGGTCGAGCTGGCTGCGATGCTCCGTGGCGCCGGGATCGCGGCGCCGACCTGGCTTACGGTGCTCGCGGCGGTGCTCGGCTGCGCGGCGACGCGCCTGCCCGCCGGGTGGTCCGATGCGCCAGCATTCGCGGCAGGGGCCTTCGCGTGCGGTGCGTGGCTGGTCGTCGCGCTGGCGCTGGTTGCGCACACGCGCGGCGAGCGGATCGCGGGCGTGGTCGCGGGCGTCGGCGGCACGCTGCTGGCGTTCACGTACGTCGGTGCGATGCTCGGCGTGTGGCTCGTGGTGCGGACGCAGGTGGGACCCTGGGTGCTCGCCGGTGCCGTCCTGACCGTGAAGGCCAGCGATATCGGTGCCTACGCCGTGGGCATGACGCTTGGACGTCGCAAGATGATCCCGTGGCTGAGTCCCGGCAAGAGCTGGGAAGGCTTCGCGGGCGGCATCGCCTTCGCGGCGACGGTCGGCGGGCTACTTGGATGGACGAGCCTCGGGCTGGACGATCCGCGCGACCAAGTCGCACCCTGGCTCGGCGCGGTGACCGGGGCGGTACTCGGGGTAGTCGGCCCCTTCGGAGACCTCGCGGAGAGCCTGCTCAAGCGCAGTGCGGCCGTCAAGGACTCCGGAACCTTGCTTCCAGGCATGGGCGGGGCGTTCGACGTGCTCGACAGCCTGCTGCTCGCGGGCCCGGTTGTGATGCTCGCCCTTTCCCTGCGCTGACAGGGTGCGCGAAGGGTGTAGTCTGTGGAGCCCGCCCGGCGGGTCACCCACCATGAGCTTCATTGCCAACCTCCGCGCCCTTCACGCCGTCGACAGCCAGGTCCGCGGGATCAAGACCCGGTTCGGCAACGCCGAGGGTGACCTGAAGCGGCACCAGGTGCAGCTTGATGCGCTGCTCGAGAAGCGCAAGGCGCTCGAGGCGCAGGCCCGGCAGTTGCAGGCCGGCGTCGCGAACCTCGAGCTCGAGGACAAGGGATTCAAGGAGCGCCTCGACCACCTCCGCACCGAGCTCAACACGTCGAGCAACCCGCGTCAGTACAACGCGCTGCGCGAGGAACTGAAGGTCGTCGAAGGCAAGCGCGACGGCCTGGCCGAGCGCATCCTCGCCCAGGTGGAGAACCTCGACAAGCTGAAGGCCGACATGGCCGCGGGCGACGCCCCGCTCGCCGACCGGACGCGGCTGCGCGACCTCGCGAAGGCGGCGGTCGACGAGGCGAAGTCCGAGTTGGGCGGGCGGCTCGCCGAGCTCGAGGCCCAGCGCGGCCGAGCCGCGGGGCTCCTGAGCGAGGACGTGCGCGCCGCCTTTGACGAGGCCGCGGAACAGAACGACGGTGAGGCGCTCGCGGAAGTCCAGGTGATCAGCCTGCGGCACCGCGAGTTCAACTGTGCAGGATGCAATGCCGAGCTGCCCTTGGACGCGTACAGCCGGGTGGCAGCGCAGCGTGAGGAAGTGGTGACGTGCCTGACATGCGGACGGATCCTCTACATGGACGTGGTGCCGGAGAAGCCGGCGGCAAAGAAGACCAAGGCGGCCGCGAAGGAAGCGGCGCTCGACCCGGACGGGTTGGGCTGAACCAGCCGGTGACGCAGTCCGTCGCTGACCGCGCCGCGCTCGAAGCGCAGGCGCAGCGGTTGCGCGACCTGTGGTGCGACGCGCGCGACCGGGCGCGCTCGGCGCCGGCGGGATCGCCGGCGTTCGCGCGGGTGGCGGACCTCGCGGCCGCGTACTGGGCGATGGCCTCGCAGGCCGGGCGCCCAGACCGTGCCCGCGACGTCGTGGGCGACGCGCTCGCCACGCTTCGTGCCGCATGCCTGGCGCAGCCGGACGACGCGGCGCGGCACCTCGCGTTCGGACGCACGCTCGAACTTGCCGCCGCCACCGAGGTGGCGCGCGGCGAGGCGCAGGCCGCGTTCGATGCGCTGCGCGCCGCGATTGCCACGGTCGGGCGGTTCGCGCCCACCATGCGGGACCCGGCGGCCGAACCGCTGGCCCGCATGGCCATGGCCGCGTCGCTCCTGCGGCCGCTCACGACCGCCGCACGGATGCTGGACGACCGACGCCAGCGACGCATGGCCTTCCGGCAGATGTGGGAGGAATGTCGGGCGTGGATCCGGGCTGCCAAGGGGCAGGCCGACCATGCCGCCGCCATCGAGGCCGCGGTCGTCGCGGCGTTCGAGGTTGCCGTCGAGGACCACGGGGCGTCGAGCCGCGCGTGCCTCGAGCGGAGCGAAGAGCTGAAGACGCACATCGCCGTGCTCATGAAGGTCCGTGGCGACGATGCCGTGGTGCGCATGCACCGCGCGGCCCTCGCACGGCTCACTGCGGACGCATGGACCCGCATGGGCGATGCCGACGAGGCACGGAGGCTGCTCGATGAGGCCGAGCGCCATGTCGCGAAGGCGATGGCGATGCCGGACGCCGACCATCGTGCGCTCCAGGAGCAGCGCGCGGGGCTCGAGCGCCAGCGATCGGCGCTTCCCGGAGGCGCCGCGCCGGCGGGCACGGCCGGAGCGCGCGCGGGCGCCGGGCATGCGGCCGTGGCGATGACGGCGCTCCCCTAGACTCACGCGCGATGGCCGGCCCCGATCCGAACCTGCGCACCGTGCTCGCGGGCACGGCGCTCTCGACGCCGCTGGTGGCGGCCGCCGGCACGTGCGGCTCCCTCGACGAACTGTCGGACGCGTTCGACCTGCGCTGGCTGGGCGCCGTCACCACCAAGAGCATCACGGTCGAGCCGCGCGACGGCAACGCCCCGTGGCGGATCATCGACGTGCCGGGCGGGATGATGAACGCGATCGGGCTGGCGAACGTGGGGCTCGACGCGTTCCTGCGCGACAAGGCACCCCATGCCGGGCGCATGGCCTGCCCCGCGTTCGGATCGGTCGCGGGGCACGCGGTCGACGAGTACGTCCGGATGGCCGATGCGTTCGACCGACTGACGGGGTTCCCCGTCATCGAGCTCAACGTCAGCTGCCCGAACACGGCGACGGGGCTCCAGTTCGGCGATGACCCGTCGGCGCTGCGCGCGCTGATGGCCGAGGTGCGCCCGGCGGTGCGGCGCGCGAAGCTGTTCGTCAAGGTGAGCCCGAACGCGGACGTGGTGCGGCTGTCGGAGGCCGCAGTGGCGGGCGGCGCCGACGGCCTGACGCTCGTCAACACGTTCACCGCGATGAGCATCGACGTGCACACGCGGCGGCCGCGCCTTTCGCGCGGCCGCGGCGGGCTGAGCGGCCCCGGCATCCACCCGATCGCCGTGCGCATGGTGCACGACGTGCACCGCGCGGTCGCGGGGCCCGCGAAGGTCCCGATCATCGGGCTGGGCGGCACGCTCCGCTGGGAGGATGCCGCGGAGTTCATCCTCGCGGGCGCGACCGCGGTGGGCGTGGGGACGGCGCTCTTCGTCGACCCGCGTTCGCCGGTGGCGCTTGCGAAGGGGCTCGCACGCTGGGTGCGCGACCAGGGCGCGCGCGAAGTCGGCGAACTCGTCGGCGCACTCGAGGCCTGACGCGATGCGTCGCGACGAACGTGCACGCTTCGACGCGATCTTCGAGGAGGTGCTCGAGTCGCTCCCGCCGCGCATCCACGCGCTCATCGAGGAAGTGCCCGTGGCGCTCGAGGACCATCCGCCGCGGTCGCTGCTTGCCGAAATGGGCATCGACCCCGACGACCGCACCGCACTCTGCGGCGTCCACAGCGGCGTGCCGCTCACCGAGCGCAGCGTCGACCGCCACGAGCTGCCCGACACGGTGACGCTCTTCCGTGAGGGGATCCTGGAGGAGGCCGGAGGCTGGGAGCCGTGGACCGACGAGGACGGCACCGAGCTCGGCGGCGAGCAGCACGTGCGGCACGAGATCCGCGTGACCCTACTGCATGAACTGGGACACCACTTCGGGCTGGACGAGGACGACCTCGAGCGGCTCGGTTACGGCTGAGGCGGCGTCGCGCCCCCGCCGCACGGGCCCCACGCCGCGAGCATCTCGCCGAGGTCGCTGCCATCGACGTCGCCGTCCAGGTCCAGGTCGGCCGGGTCCTCCGGGCCGTTGCCCCACGAGGAGAGGAACAGGCCCAGGTCCTGCCCGTCGACCTCGCGGTCACCGGTCAGGTCGCCGGCGCACGGCATGGCGCCGCCGAGGAGCGGCGCCTTCACGACCAGCGTGTGGAACGCCCCAGCCCCGATCTGCGAGCCGAGCGCGCCGGCAAGCGCCTGCTGCACGTTCGTCTGGCCGTAGGTGTTGTCGCCCCAGGCGAGCACGGTGCCGTCGGTGAGCATGATGACCGTGTGCGCATTTCCCGCGGCGATCTGGCCCACGGCCCCCAGCTCCGGCGGGATGGTGCACTGGCCGCTCGTGTTGTCGCCCCACGCGACCAGTGTCTGGTCCGCGCGAAGCGCCACCACGTGCCGGCCGCCGCACGCGATGGCGGTGACCTGCGATGCCGATGAGGGAGCGGAGCACTGCCCGTTCTGGTTGCTGCCCCACCCGACCACGCGGCCGGTGGTCTGCACCGCGGCGCTGAACGCGTCGCCCGCGCCGACGGCCTTCGCCTGGCCGAGCGTCACGGGCACGTTGCACTGCAGGTCGGTGTTGAGCCCCCACGCAGCGACGGTGTACGCCGTGCGCAGCACCACGTTGTGGAACTTGCCGGCCGCCACCTGACGCGAGTTCGACACGTTCGCGTTGGCCGGGACGGTGCCCTGCCCGTAGTTGAATTGGCCGCCGCCCCAGGCCACGACGCCCGAGGTCGACGTCAGCGCGATCGAATGGGCGAAGCCGCCCGCGACCTGCTTGACTGCGCCAAGCGAGGACGGCACCGTGGACTGGCCGGAGAGGTTCGAGCCCCACGTGAGGCACGTGTTGGTGCTGCGGACGGCGAGCGAGTGGTACCAGCCTCCGGTCACCAGCTTGGCGCCGGTGGCGGCCGACGGCACCGTGCACTGGCCATTGGCGTTCCAGCCGAAGGCGACGACGGATTGGGCGGAGGCGGAGGCGGCGATGGCCAACGCGACGGGCGCAACGAAGTGGAACGACTGCTTCGGCATGAGACTCCTCGCCCCCATCGGGAGCCGACCCACCATACCCCCGATTGCCCCCGATTCAAGCGTCGCTTGGGTTATCCGCCGCCGATCTTCGCCATCACCTCCGCGTCGATCCCCAGGAACTCGCGCATGTGCTGTTCGTAGGTCTCCTGGTCCTTGTCGCGGCTGAAGTCCAGGCGCAGCTCGTTGATCACCTTGGTGCCCTGCCCGATCCACTGCTTCCAGGTCTCGGCCGAGATGTTCTCGAAGATCCACTGGCCCACCGGGCCCTTGAAGGGCGGCGCCGCCAGCTTGTTGCCCGCGCGCCCCGTCCGCTGGCAGATGAACGCGCCGCTCGCGCGCAGGCGCTCGGCCGCCTCGTTCACCTCGGCCGCCAGCTTCGGCGGCTCGCGGCCGATCGACCGCAGCAATTCTGCCATCGCGTTGCGCGGCATGAGGTCGCCCTTCTTCGCGGACATCTCGTAGCCGCGGACCAGGACGTCCACCGCACGGTCGGTCCAACCCGCCCCGATCAGCGCCTGGCCGGCCAGTTGGTATGCCTTGCTCATCTCGGGCACCAGCTCGATGCAGCGCTCGAAGCTGCGGGCCGCCTCCGCGTGGCGCCCGCCGTCGAGGTACGCCTTCCCCAGCGAGAAGTGCGCCATCTCGTTGGTCGGGTCGGCCGATGCCATCTTCTCGAACTGCCCGATGCGGTCGATGCCCTGAGGAGCGGTGGTCATGGGCGCATGATAGGAGCGCCACCGCCGAGCGCATCCTTCGCGCCCAGCGGGCGCACCGCACGCGCGCCTGGCGTGGCACGGATCCAGTGGCGGCGGTGATACGCCCACCATTCCACCACCAGCAGCACCAGGGCCGCGGTCAACGCCCAGGGCCACAGGTCGTTGAGCGTGCCGGACCCGATCGAGGTCCCGGCGACGGTCTGCGTGCCCACCGAGAGCTCGGGCGCCGCGCCAAGGCGGCCCTCGTCCATCGCCGGAACCACCGCGAAGTCCCGGCGCTGCTCGCCGCGCTCGTCGCTCCACGCGAACGCGTAGGCGCCGGCGCGAGTCACGGGGCCGAACGTCACGCTTCCCTCGCGCGCGGGGATCACCTCGCGCGTGCCGTCGGGCATGGTGACCGTTGCCTCCTTGGTGCCGGCCGCCACCCGCACGGACAGCGTGTCCCCAGGATGGTGCTCTTCGCCCACGGCCGCCTGGTCGATGCCCCCGAGCCACTCCACCGCGTTCGCGATGAAGGTCGGGAACGCACGCTGCCACGGCCAGTTGGTGTCCAGCGGCTCGAACGCCGTCAGGACGGCGGTCACCGGACCGCGGCGCGCGACCAGCACCAGCGGAACGTCAGGCCCCTCGACGATCGCCTCGATGTCGGACGCGGGGGCCATCGCCACGGCCTTCGAGACGCGCAGGTCGTCGAGGTTCACCGCGCGCAGCACCGGGTGCTCACCGCGCTGCGAGCGCACCGAGAGCGACTCCTTCGTGCCGTACGGGTTCAGCCCGTCGATGCCCTGGGGCACGCCCAGCACCAGGTACCGCCCGGGCGGGATCGCCTTCGGAAGCGCCCCGGGCGCCGCGACGACCACGTCGAACTCGTCGCTGCGGTTGCCGAGCTTCGCGAAGTCCTCGGCCGAGAGCTGCTGCGTCCGCTCGCTCGGGAGCGACTGCACCACGAACCGCGTGAACTGGTCCAGCGGACCCACGGCCGCGATCTTGAGCCGCTTGGGCGCGCTCACCGCCACCTCCGCGCGGTTGTCCGCATCGAGCGCGTCGGCACGTACCACCTGCACACGAAGTACGCCCGCGCGCGGCTGCACGAAGGGCGGGAAGGTGACGCGCTCGGAGCCGGGCTTGTAGGCGTCGCCTGCCATCGCCGCCGCCACGCGCACGGGCTTCGGGGTGACGGCGCGCCGCTGCCCGTCGACGAACAACTCGAGGTCCGTCTCGACCGCGTCCGGCCCATCGTTGCGGAGCGTGACGAACACCTGGATCAAGCCCGGGTCGGTAGCGCTCCGCTCGGCGGCGATGCCCTCGATCCCCAGGTTGGCGGCGTCCGCGCGCCCGGTCACGTGGTAGACGAGCCGCTCGCCCGGGCGCAGGCCCTCGGCGTCGAGGTCGGTGATGCGCCCGTCGGACCAGAGTTCGAGCGTCGCGGACTCGGGCGCCGCACCCGGTGCGTCCGGGTTGACTACCGTCGCGAACGCGCGCGCCAGCGCCAACGCGTCACCGATGCGCGAGGCGCCGTCGGTGGGCTCGATGCGGTCGATCGCGCGCAGCAGGTCGCCGCTCGAACGGGTGAAGGGCTGCATCACCTTGGCCGCGTCGCTGAAGGCGATCACCATCGTCTCGCCGGGGGCCGCGCTGAACAACCCGCCCGCGAAGATGGCCTCGACCCGCGCCTTCGCCTGCTCCTTCGCCACGTCGAGGCGCGTGCGGGTGCCGTCGAGGTCCTTGGCGCCCATCGAGCACGATGCATCGACGATGATCACGGTGCGTCCGCCGGAACCGAGCCCCAGGTCCATACGCGGCTGCATCAGTGCGAACGCGACGAAGGCCAGGAGCCCAAGCTGCAGGAAGAGCAGCAGGCTCGGCCGCAGCCGCTGGAACGGCGTGTTTGCGCGCACGTCCTCGACGCTGCGCTTCCAGAGGAGCGTGCTTGGCACACCCGCGGGCCGCCGCCGCAGCTTCAGGAAGTACAGCGCCACCAGGAGCGGCACCAGCGCCGACGCGACCACGATGCCCGTGAGCGGCGTCATCCAAGTGATCGCGAGCGTGGTCATCGCAGGAGCCCCCGCCGGCGCAGGTACTCGAGCATGAGCACCTCGACGTCGGTCGAGGTGTCGACCACGAGGTGCATGATCGAGCGGCGCACGCAGTAGTCGCGCAGGTTCGCGCACCAAGCGCCCAGGTTCGCGCGGTACTGCTCGACGAGCCCCGGGGTCGCGGTGACCTCGGCCTCGTCGCGGTCCTCGAGGTCGGTCAGCCGCCAGTCGCCCGCCAGCCCGTGCGCGGTCGGGTCAATCTCCTGCGGTGCCAGCGCCTGCACGCACCAGAGGTCGTAGCCGCGCCCCGCGACGTACCGGAGGCCCTTCTCGTAGCCCTCCTTGAGCATGAAGTCGCTGATCACCAGCATGACGCCGCGCCCCTGCCGCTTGAGCGCGAGGGACTTCATCGACTCCTCGAACGTGCCGCGGCCGCCGGGCTGCAGGTCGAGCAGCCACCGGCCCATCTCGGACGTGCGGCGGCGCCCGCGCAGGTTCGAAAGCGTGCGGAGCCCGCCCGCCTCGCCGAACGACGCGAGCGTGACGCGGTTGTGGTTGACGAGCCCGACGTAGCCGAGCGCCATCGCCAGGCGCTGCGCGAACGCCAGCTTGTTGGGGTCGCCCCAATCCATCGAAGCGCTGGTGTCGATCGCGATCACGAGCGATAGGTCTTCCTCCTCGAGGAAGATCTTGAGGAACAGCCGGTCCAGCCGCCCGAAGATGTTCCAGTCGATGAAGCGCAGGTCGTCGCCGTGGACGTACGGGCGGAAGTCGGCGAACTCGACGCTCTGGCCGCGTCGCTTCGAGCGGCGCTCGCCCTGCAGCTTGCCGCTGAAGATCTTGCGGCTCACCACGTCAAGGCGCCCGATGCACGCCATGAGCTCGTTGCCGAGCAGGTCGTCGACGCGCTGCGGGCGCGCGGCCTTCGGCGGGTTCTGGAAGAACATGCTCACGTCGAGGCCTCCGGCGCGTGGCGCGGCAGGCGCGAGAGGATGCCCGCCACGACCCCGTCGGCGTCGAGCCCGTCGGCTTCCGCCTCGAAGCTCGGGAGCACGCGGTGGCGGAGCGCGGCGGGTGCAACGGCGTGCACGTCGCCCATCGAGACGTGGAACCGGCCGTCAAAGAGGGCGCGCACCTTCGCCGCCGTGACGATCGCCTGCGCCGCGCGCGGCGAGGCACCCACGGCGATCTCGCGCCCCGCGCGCGGGTCCGCGTGCTCCCCGCCGGGATGGGTCGCGAGCACCAAGCGGATCACGTAGTCCTGCACGGGTTCCGCCACGACGATCCGGCGCGCCAGCCGCTGCGCCTGCAGGATCCGCTCGCCGTCGAGCACGGGCCGCACCGCCGGTTCGTTCGCGGCCGTCGTGCGCCGCAGGATCTCCATGAGGTCGGCACGCTCCACCGCCGGCACCGTCACCTTCAGCAGGAATCGGTCGAGTTGCGCCTCGGGCAGCGGATACGTGCCTTCCTGCTCGATCGGGTTCTGGGTCGCCAGCACGAGGAACGGGGCGCGAAGCCGGTGCGTCTGCCCGCCCACCGTGACGGCGCGTTCCTGCATCGCCTCCAGGAGCGCCGACTGGCTCTTGGGGCTCGCGCGGTTGATCTCGTCGGCCAGCAGCACCTGAGTGAAGATCGGCCCGGGCCGGAACTGCATCACGCGGTGGCCGTGCGCGTCCTCCACCAGGATCTGCGTGCCCAGGATGTCCGCGGGCATCAGGTCCGGAGTGAACTGGATGCGCGAGAAGTCCAGGTGCATCGCGTCGCCGAGCGTGCGTACCAGGAGCGTCTTGCCGAGCCCCGGGACGCCCTCGAGCAGCACGTGGCCGCCCGCGAAGAGCGACCACAGCACCTGGTCGACCACGGCCTGCTGCCCGACGAGGCGCGCGCCGACGGCCTCGCGCAGCCGGCGCGCCACGTCGCGGAACGCGGCGCACCGTTCCCGTGCCGTGGCCTCGTCGTCGATGCCGTCGTCGAACGGGGGGAGCGCCGCGACGTCGGCCGGCAGGGTTGCGTCGGCGCTCACGTGCCACCTCCCGGGCCGCCCGCGGGCGGTTCGCCGTCCGTGCGCTCCTGTGCGCGGCGCCGCGCGGCACGCAGGCGTGCGAGCGAATCCGCGGGCGCGTCGCCATCCTGCGCGTCGGCCGCGGCCGGTGCGGGCCGCGAGGACTCCCCGCGCGCGACGGTCTCGCCGGCCAGGTCGCGCGCGTCGGCGCGCGGCGCACCCTGTGCGGCCTCGAAGCGGGTCGATGCATCGGCGCGCGATGACGGAGCCGCGGAGCCCGTGGCACCCGGCGCCGTGCCGCCGGCGGCGCGCGCAGGCCCCGTCGCCGCACCCGAGCGCGCGCGACGGAGGGCGTCGACGCCGCCGGAGCCGCCGGACGCCGCGCCGCCCGTGACGCGCGCCGCGAGTTCGCGGGCGTCACGTGCGTCGAACGCAATGCGTCGCCACGCGACGTCGAACAGGATCAGCACCGCGGCCAGGATGGCCGCGAGTTCCCACAACGCACGCGCCGAGCGCGATGCGCCGAGGTCGGACCGGTCGAAGAGCTCCCATGTCGCCGCGTCCTGCAGCCGGAGCACGCGTCCGCCGGTCCGCTCGGCCACCGCGCGGAGCCGTGCCGCGTCATCGCGCACGGCGCGGTACTCCGCGGGGTACGGAACGCTCACGGCGGCCTGCACGCTTCCCGAGCGCGCCCCGCCCTCGCCAGCCGCACGCGCAAACGTGACGTTCGCGAGGTACGCGCCCGGCTGCCCCGCGTCGAACTCGCCCGTGAAGCGCCCGGGACCGACTTGGCGCAGCGGCAGTTCGCGCACCTGGCCCGACGGGGTCACCAGCCGTGCTTCCGCACGCGTGGCCGCCGCGAAGCCGCCCTGGCCCGCCTCGCGCGTCTCGACCTCGATGAACGCGCGGTCGCCGTCGGTGCGCGTGCTCACGGCCACGTCCTGCGGCGTCGGCGGGCGCATCGCCCAGCGGACGGTCTGCTCCCAGAACGGGCGGAACCCGCTCCACTGCGTCCACGCGGGACCCCAGCGGCCGGTGGAGTCCGAAGCGAACGCCACCGAGCGCCCCAGCCCGTAGTTCCAATAGGAGTAGAAGGGATCGTCGCCTTCGTTCGTCTTCACCACCGCGGCGGTCTGCGCGAGCCCTTCGCGCGGCACCGACAGGATGTACCCGCGCACCGGCGGCAGCGCGTCGAACCCCTTGAGCGGGCCGGTCGACGCATTGACCAGGCGCGGCTGGAAGTCCCCCTCGACGATCAGCGAGCGCGACACGACCGTCGCCTCCTGGATGAAGATCTGCGGCAGCTTGCGCGGGTTCTCGACCTGATAGAACCGGCCGCCCGTCTTGGAGGCCATGGCCTGCATCTTGCGGCGGTCCTCGGGACCGCCGTGCCCCATGCTGCCCGCGCCGCTGCCGCCGAGCATCACGGTGGTGACCGTGATCTTGGCGAGCTTGAAGTCGTTGAGCAGTTCCGGAGGCGGCGCCGAAGGGTCGCCGTCCGAGGTCACGATGACGTGCTTCTGCCCGGCACGCAGCTTCACCATCTCCTCGAGGATCATCTCGAGCGGGGTTGCGAAGCTCGGCATGTCACCGACCACCATCGACTTCGCGGCACCCTTCGCACGGCCCTTGTCGCCCACGATCTGCATCGGGAAGCCCCAGCCGTAGCCCTGGCGCTGCTGGCCGTCGGGCGAGCCGCCGAGCGAGATCATGCCGAGATAGTCCTGGCTCGAGAGCGCGTCGATCGCCGAGATCGCCACCTGCTGGCCCCAGTAGTTGGCCTCCGGCATCTCGCAGCTGTGCATCAGGAGCGCCAGCGCGCCGCGCATGATCTGCCGGGTCTGCGGCGGATCGAGTCGCACGGGCAGCGCCTTCTCGGTCTCCGAGCCGAGCCATCCGCCCGCGCCGAACGCCTCGGGCCCGCCGGTCGCGATGAGGCCGCCGCCGAGGTCATGCACGTACGCATGCAGGCCGCGGTCGAACTCGTTGTCGAACGCCCAGCGCGGAACGTTCGCCAGGATCACCGCATCGAAGCCCGTGAGGTAGGCGAGTCCGCGCGCCATCGCCTCGTCCGGTCCCACGCGCTCGACCTCGATCTGGCCGTCCTCGAGCGCGCGCGCGATCGCCTCGCATTCGGTGCCGCCGGCGGGTTCGATCGCGAGCACGCGCCCGACGCCGCCCACGAACACGACCGCCGCGCCTGCGTTGTTCTGCTGGACCGCGTCCGCCGCCGGGTCGTCGGGCTCGAACGTCACGCGAAACCGCTGGGCGCCGCTGCCGTCGGCCACCACCGGAAGCGTCACCAGGTTGGCCCCGGGCGCAAGGTCCACCGGGAACGCCTGGCCGTCGCCTGCGGGATCGAGATCCACCGGCTGGTCGTTCTGCCAGAGCAGCAGCCTGCCCTTGGCGGCGCGCTGGCTGCGGATCGTCACGCGCAGGTCCACCGACTGCCCCTCGCGCGCGCGCGTCGGGGCACGCATCGACTCGACCAGGATCTCGCCCTCGTGCCGGTACTCGAGCGGAACCACGTCGATCGGCACGCCCGCCGCCTTCGCGAGCGATGCGGCCTCGTCGATGCTGCCAGCGGTCTCGTTCCCGTCGGACAGGAGCAGGATGCGCGCGACCGTGTCGCCCGGCTGCGTCGCGAGCGCCATGCGCACGCCGGCCGCGAGATCCGTCGCCGCCAGGTCGCCCACGTGACCGAGGAGCGAAGGCTCCCCCGCGTCGGCGGGCATGGCGGCGATCACCGCGTCGCGCGCCAAGGTCACGACGCCCGTGCGATCCTCGGGACGCTCCTTGCGCGCGACCGCGTCGCGCACGGCACGGTCGGCGCGGGTTCGCAGTTCGAGCGGCACGCTGTCGCTGGCGTCGGCGACCACGAGCACGGTCATTGCGTCGGTCTCCCGGACGATGCTCGGGCGCGCGATCGCGAAGGCGAGCAGGAACAGCACCACGACGCGCAGCGACAGCCCGCCCCATGCCTTCCAGGGGCCAAGCACCGCGACGCTGCGGCGCGCCATCCACCAGAACGGGATCGCAAGCGCCAGGATCACGAGCGCAAGGGGATTCTCGAATGCCACCGTCATCGCGTGGGAACCACGCTACTTGAGCGCCCCGACGGGTGCCACCAGGATGCGTGAATGCCCGGAATCGAGGATGAACGCGCGATCGCCACGCACGCCGACCGCCCATGGGAACCGCAGGGCGTTCTCGCCCGACGGCACGCTGCGCACGCGATCCCCGTCGATCACGTGCAGGTTGATCGGCACGGGAACGCCCTCCACCGCGCGAACGACCCCGAGCGAACGGCCGTCACGGAGGTCCAGTCGCTGCAGGCGGTGGTTGCCGAACTCCGTGACGAGCGCCGTGCCGTCGGGCAGCACCTCCAGCCCATACGGGTACGCAAGCTGCCCTGGCCCGTCCCCCGGAACGCCGAACGCGCGCCGGAGCGTGCCGTCGAGCGCGAACACCTGCAGCCGATGGTTGCATGCGTCGGCCACCACGAGCTCCTGGCCATCGGTCGTGAAGGCGATCGACTGCGGGCGCTCGAACCGGCCGGTTTCTCGCCCGGGACCGCCCACCTGCCGCAGCACCGTGCCGTCGGGGCGGAACACCTGGATCCGATCGTTGCCCCCGAACTCGGCCACCCACACGTTGCCGTCCGGGCCGACCTCGCAGTCGCAGGGGTAGATCATCTGCCCCGGCTCCATCCCGTAGCCGCCGAACCGGAGCAGTTCGGTGCCGTCGGGCGCATAGCAGATGACGCGGTGATAGTGCGTGTCGGCGACCCAGACCCGCCCGTCGGGACCGACGCCGAGCCCGGTCGGCTTGCCGAGCGCCTGCTCCGGCATCGTCCACTCGCCGAGATGCGTGCCCTCGGGCGTGAAGCGCTGCACTCGCGCCCGCCGGTCGACCACCAGCACCGTGCCGTCGCGCGGGTCAATGTCCATGGCACGCGGATACTCGAACTGGCCGCGGCCGCGCCCGGGCGCGCCGAAGGCACCCTCGGCAGGGATGGCGGGCCCAGGCGGCGTCGACTCGCGGCACGCCTGCTGCGAGAGCCCCACCACGGCGGCAAGCGCAAGCGCACCCAGCGCGCGACGCCGCTCGGACCGGCGCATCACCCACGCGACCCCGATGCCCGCGAGCGTGGCGAGCGCGATGATCGCCAGCAGCCCCCCGAGCACCGTCGCGGGCTGCTGGTAGTGGATCGCGTTCAGGAGGCTCGCGGCGCTCCAGGCCCACCCCGGCGGCTCGACGCGCGCGCTCGCGATCACCTCGCCGGCCGCCAGCGCGGTGCAGGCCAGGAACGACGCAAGCGCCGCCCCGCGCGCCTCGGGTGCAAGCGCCGCAACGCACTCGCCGATCCCCGCACCGTCGACCTGCCGGAGGTCACGGCGCTCGGCGGGCTCGCGAAGTGCGGGGAGCCTCCCGATCCAGGCCGCCACCGCGCCGAACCGCCCAAGGTGCGAAAACACGACGATCACCGGCGTGTCGTACGCCCAGCGCGCCACCGGATCACGGTTCCACGCCGCGATGAGCCCGAGCGCTCCGACGGTCGCGGGCATGGCAGCCCACGCCGTCCACCCGGCGAGCATCGCACGCTCGGCCCATCGGGCCTGCCGCGCCGCACGCCCGCGCCCCGCGCCACGGGCCGCAAGCGCCAGGTGCGCCACCGCCACCAAGGCCATCACGGCGCCCGCGGCGGCCGCCGTGCCGAACGTGCCGAGCGTTCCGCGCATGGCGGTCGACGCGAACCGGTCGAGCGCCGCGCGCGAGGCGATTCCCAGCGCCAGCAACGCCACCGGCGCCGCAAGCGTGCACGCGACCACGACCCACGCGAGCGGCATGCCCACGGTGCGGGTGGCGACGGCGTGCTCAGGCCGCGCGCGCACCGGCCAGGCTGCGAGCGCCGCACCGCCGGCGAGCGCGAGAGCGATCGCGGGTCCCGCCGCGCGCACCACCGCGCCGGCCGGCGTCCCCTGGGTGTCGAGCGAGCGAAGCTCAAAACCGAACGTCGCCACCTGCGCAAGGTCAAAGGCCACGGTGGACCCCGCGACGACGAACGCGGTCACGCCTGCCGCGAACGCGAGCGCGGCCCGGTCGGCGCGCCAGGCACGGGCCAGCCGGTCGAGCGCACGTTCCCCATCCACCGTGCCGAGCTCCGCTTCCGCCTCGAGCGCGCGGGTCCCTGCACCCGCGACGATCCACGCCGTGATCGGCCACGCCCATGACACCAGACCGACGGCGAGCAGCACCTCGCGAAGCGCGACCGCATGCCCCGCACGCGCGCACCAGTCGCCGAGCCACGAGCCGGGTCCCGCGGCCTGCCACCACGACCAGAACACCGCGTAGGCCGGCAGCGACGCGGACACCAATGAGATCCCCAGGAGCCACGGCCCGCCCCGTGCGCCACGGATGGCGCGCCCGACCGGCCAGCCGACCGTGGCCGCGCAGGCCGCGACCGCCGCGGCCCAGCCCGCGGTGGTCACGAGCGTGCGCGTTCCATCGAAGCTTGCGGGCACCGCACCGCCCCCTCCGGCCAGCCCTCCGAGCGCCACCGCCGGCCACGCGACCGCGGCCGCGAACGCGAGGACCGCCACCGCCACGGCCGCCATGCACATGCGGGCCGTCACCGCGCGTCGGCTCCGGAGGTCGCGCGCATCGCCGCCATGAATCGCTCGACCGCGCCGTCCGCCGCCCGCGAAACCTCCGACGGATCGACGTCGAGGGGATCGGGGATCACCAGGTCGCGTTCGCCGGGCGCGTGCACGACGGGCGCATGGCGAGCAGGCATCGACGCGAGCTGCCGCTCGGTCTCCGGCGACAGCATGAACTCCATGAAGCGACGCGCGGCCCCGGGGTGCGGCGCGCCCGCGACCATCGCGACGGTGTTCGGGATCGCGAACGTCCCGCCACCCGCAAGCTGCGGATCCTCGGCATGGCGCGGGAATGCGAACGCGATCGGAAGCCCGCGCGCGATCGCCGCGAGCGCGTCGTCGGTGTCGGTCATCCCCACGTCGGCTTCGCCGCGCGCGACGGCGTCGATGACGCCCGCGTTGCCGCTCGTCAGCACCTTCGGGCGGTTCTCCGCCAGTGCCTCGAAGAACGCCTGCGCGTATCCAGGCGCGGCGTGGCGATCCCAGTACGCGTGCATCGCACCGAAGTGGCTGCGAGTGGTGCCGAAGCGAGGGTCCGCCATCGCGATGCGCCCGCGCAGCGAGGGGTGCGCGAACGCACTCCATGTCGCGGGCAGGGAGGCCTCGTCTCCCGTGCGGCACACCGCCACGCGGGCGCGCGCGGCGAACGCGAACCACGTTCCCGCGGGATCGCGCCAGCGCGCGGGCCATGACGCGACGGCACGCGACAGCGCGTCGCCGGCCGCGGGGGTTCCGCCGGCCGCAGCAACGCCTGCGAGCGGAACCGTGATCCCCTCGGCGGCGAGCGCCACGTTCGCCGCCTGCTCGTTCGACCAGAACACGTCGGCGCGCGGCCGCGTCCGCTCGGCACGCAGCGCGTTCGCCAGGCCCGTAGTCTTCGTGGCCTCGGAGTCGGTCTTCGCGAGCACCCGGATGCCCGTCTCGCGCTCGAACCGCTCGAACACCGGTCGCGCCACCTCGGCTTCGTCGGCGCTCGTGTAGACGGTCACCTCGTTGCCGCCGCACGCAACGAGCGCGGCCCATGCGCACCCGACAATCGCGCGAAGCGCCAGGCGCATGTCACTTCCCCTTGTCCGCGGGCGCCGGTGCGGCGGGCGTGATGCCCTTCTGCTCGAAGGTGCGCCGCACGTCGCCGAAGTACCGCTTGTGCACCTCGCGCAGGTGCGCCGGAACGGGATCGTCCTCGGTGCCCTTCTCGTACCCCGTCGCGATGGTCCCGGCCACCTGTTCGAGTGCAACGCGGCTCTCGCCCACCGGGGACTGGCCCGCGACGAGCTGGCGCGCGATGACGTCGCCCTCGCCGCGCGGCGACTTCTGCTTCTGCATCTTGGTGCCGAACGCGGTCTCGCGCATCTGGCGCGTCCCGCCCTCGGCTTGGGCACGCCGGCCGCCCGAGCCGGACTTCGACCCCGGGGCACCCTTCGATCCCGAGGCGCCATCCTGGTCGCCGTCGCTGCTTGCACGAAGCGCGCTGTCGGCCTCGCTCTCGCTCATCGAACCGCCGCCCTCGCACTGGCTCTTGCACGACTCGCTCGCCATGGCCATCTGGCGCTCGGCCTCGGCCTCGCTCAGCATCTGCGACATCGACTCCGAGCCAGCGCCCTCGGACTCCGATCCGCCCTGCTGCGGGTCCTGGGACGGCGAGCCCTGCTGCTGGCCGTCCTTGCCCTTCTGGCCGTCCTTGCCCTGCTGGCCAGCCTTGCCCTGCTGTCCCCCCGACGGGTTCTTGCACTGCTCGGACATCTGGCTCATCTGCTGGCTCATCTGGGCCATCTTCTGCTGCGCATCGGACATCGACTGCGCCATCTGCTGCAGCGCTTCCTTCTGCGAGGCGTTGAGGTCCTTCGACGCCTGGATCGCCTGCTGCATCGCCAGGGGATTGTTCGCGAGCGACGGATCCATGCCCGCCTGCTTCAGCGCCTCGGCCAGCTTCGCGGGATCCTTCGAGAGCGCCTCAAGCTGCTTCGCGGTGTCGGCAAGCGACTTCGAGAGCGCCTCGCGTTCCTCGGCCGAGAGCCCGCCGTCCTTGGAGGCCTGCTCCTGCAGCTTCTGCACCGCGTCCTTCGCCGCCTCGAAGTTGCCCTGCTTCAGCGCTTCCGCAAGCTGGCGAGCCGCGTTGTCCTCCTTGGGGAGGTCGAGCTTCGCAAGCGCGTCCTGCAGTTGGCGCGCGGCCTTGGATTCGCGTGACTCGCTGATCTCCTCGAGTCGCTGCTGCAGCTCGGTCATCCGGCGCATGGCCTCGCGCGCCGCCTCCTCGGGCGGGCGCACCGGGCCGCGGCCTCCCTCGTCGAGCGAGCGCTTCGCCGCGTCGAGTTCGGCGTCGAGCTTCGCGGCAAGCTCCGGCGTCGCCTCGATCTGCCGCACGACCTGCTCCAGCGATCGCTCCTCGGGGGTCTGCGGGCGCTGGGCCTCCGCGGCCTCGGCCGCATCGCCCGCCTCGGCGGCACGCTCGACCTGAGGCACCGTCACGAGCAAGGCCAGTGCCAGCGCAAGCACCGACGGACCAATCCACCACCGGCGCGGGAGCGCAAGCGGGAACGCGTTCGACGCGCGCCGCGCGACGTCCGGATCGTTCGCGAACGCCACCGCGTCCGCGATCGCGGCGCGCGCGAACGGGTCGGCCGCGGACTCCGCGTCACGCGCGAGGGCCAGCGCGGTCGAAAACCGCTCCGACGTCCGCGCGCGGCGATCAAGTTCGAGCGCCACCTCGTCGACCGCCGGCACCGATCGTCGCATCCGCCACCAGGCCCAGGCACCCGCGAGGGCGAGCGCCGCGGCCGCGGCCACGCCCCACCACGCGATGCCCGACGAGGGGACGCCGAGCCGGGCGCTGAATCCCACGAGGCGCCGCTCGAGCGCAAGGACCGCCAATGCCCCGGCCGTCACGGACAGCGCCGAGAGCGAGGCCACGATCCACGCCTGCAGCGCAAGCTGCCGTCGCGCCGCCAGCACCATCGTTCGGATGCGGTCCATCGGACGGGTCCTCCGGGCAACATCCTACCCCCGTGGCCACCCGTTCCATGCGGTGCTTCTTTATGATCCGGCCATGGATTTCTCCCAATGCCGCGCCTTCGCGCTCGCGTCCGGACTGTCGCTCGCCTCGGTGCCGGGCATCGCGTTCGCGCAGGCGCCCGCGGCGCCGGCCGAGCAGTCGATGGGCGACCTGCGCCAAGAGATCGCGCGCCTGAAGCAGCTCAGCGACGAGCAGGCGGCGGAGCTCGAGGCCGCGCTCGCGCGCATCAAGGAGCTCGAGCAGCAGCTGGCGGACGCCGACGATGCGGCGAAGGCGAAGTCGGCCGGCGGGGCCGCGGCGCCCGCCGCACCTGCGCCGGCGCCGACCCCGGCCGATCCCGCGATCGGGCCCGGTGGGTTGCTGGCGTCGCTGCGCGCGGACTACCTCGCGGCATTCCCAACGGTGCCTTCGCCCAACGGCGCGGACGGTGCCCGTGCGACGCAGCAGCACCTCAACGCACTCCAGTCCTGGGTCACCAAGTCCAACCGTGAAGGCGTCCGCGCGCTTGCGTGGACCGGTCGCATCGACCCGAACTCGGTCCGCCGCGTCCGCAACAAGGTGAACTTCACGCTCGTCTTCGAGGAGCCGAACGGAACGCGCGACTGGCGCGTCCCGGCGCAGGTCACCGAAGGTGCGTTCGCGCGCGTGATGCGCGGCGACGTCCCCGAGACCGGGATGGTGACGGTCAACGCCCGCGTCTCGCCGCGCATGCGCGTGAACCCGTCACGCACCGCACCCGGGGCGTTCGACGTGCCGCCATCCGTCGGCCCCTACCTTGAGTTCGGCTACGACCTCGACGTGCGGTCGATGGTGCCCGCGCAGCAGGCCGACCCGAACGCCACGGCACCCACGAAGTGACGTCGGCCGGCAGGACGCATGCAACCCGACGACCACGTCTGCCTGTGCTTCCGCGTGAGCCTGCGGAAGCTGCAGAACCACCTCGAACGGGAGCGGCCCACCGTCGCCAGCCAGTTGTCCGAGTGCCTCGGTGCCGGCACCGGGTGCGGGTGGTGCGTCCCGTTCCTGCGTCGCCTGCACGCGCAGCACGTCGCGGGAACGCTTCCCGCGCTCGACGAGTCGCCCGAGGACTACGCAGCGCGGCGCACCCAGTACCGCGCCGGCCGCCGCCACGGGACCTATGATCGACCCTCTTCGGACCCCATGGCTTCCGACCCCGACCGTTCGCCCGCCCCTTCCGTCCGCGTGCCGCTGACCCAGCTGCGCCGGGGCCAGCGCGCGATCGTCGACTGCTCGAACCTCGCCGACCTTCCGGAGGGCGAGCGCTGCCTGCTGCATGCCATGGGCATGCATGACGACTGCCAGCTGCGCGTGTGCAGCCCGGGCGCACCGTGCATCGTCCAGATCGACGACACGCGCCTGGGCATCTCGGCCGAGGTTGCCCGCCGCATCATGGTGACCCCCATCGAGGACGGCGACCGCCGCGCGCCATGAGCGCCGGCGCGGACGCAGCCCGGCCGACGCCGCGCATCGCGGTGCTCGGGAACCCGAACACCGGGAAGACCACGCTCTTCAACCGCCTCTGCGGCGTCCGGGCGCGCACGGCGAACTTCCCGGGTTCGACGGTCGAAGGCCGCATCGGAACGCACCGATCCCCGGCCGGGCACGTCGAGCTCGAGCTCGTCGACCTTCCCGGCTCGTACTCGCTCACGATCGACGTCCCCGAGGCGCGCGTGTGCCGCGACTGCCTGCAGGGATCGCTCGACGGCATTGAGCCGGACGCCATGCTCGTCGTCCTCGACGCCACGAACCTGCGCCGCAACCTGCAGTTCGCCGCGCAGGCTCTGGCGCACCGGCTTCCCGCGGTGGTGGCGCTCAACATGTGGGACACGGCGCGTGCCCGGCCCGGGTGCGTCGATCCCGCGGAACTCTCGAGACGGCTCGGCTGCCCCGTCGTCCCGGTCTCCGGGCGCACGGGCGAGGGGCTTGCCGCGCTCGACGTCGCGCTCGACACGGTCGTCGACCTGCCGTTCGGCGCGGATGCGCTCGTCGCGCGCCTGCAGAAGCTGCCCCCAGCCGAAGCGACGCAGGCCATGCTGGCCTCGTGGGCCGACCAGGTGACGCGCGCGGCCGCGCCCATGGCCGCGGCGCCCGCCACCGACCCGGCCGACTCGCTCGTCGATCGGGTGGACGTCGCGCTGACGCACCCGTTCGTCGGGATCGCCGTGTTCGCGCTCACCATGGCCGCGCTCTTCAGCGCGATCTTCATGGTGGCCTCGGTGCCGATGGACCTCATCGACCTCGTCTTCGGCCGCGCCGCCGAGCTGGTGCGTTCCGCGATGCCCGAGGGACTGCTCGCCGACCTCCTCGCCGACGGCATCGTCGCGGGGATCGGGGGCGTCGTGATCTTCCTCCCGCAGATCTGCCTGCTCTTCTTCCTGCTGTCGCTCCTCGAGGACTCGGGCTACCTGGCACGCGCCGCATTCGCGGTGGACCGGGTCATGCGGCGGTTCGGGCTCAGCGGACCGTCGTTCGTCCCCCTGCTGTCGAGCCATGCATGCGCACTTCCCGGCATCATGAGCACGCGCCTGATCCGCGACGACCGCGAGCGGCTCGCGACGATCCTGGTCGCGCCGTTCATGAGCTGCAGCGCGCGGCTTCCCGTGTACGTGCTGCTGATCGGCATCCTCTCGGTCGGCAAGCCCGCGTGGTTCGCGGGCGCGGCATTCGTCGCCTGCTATGCGCTCGGCGCGGCGGCCGGCCTGCTGACCGCGCTGCTGGCGCGGCGCACGCTGCTCCGCGGGCCGGCCCGGCCGCTGGTCATGGAGCTCCCGCCGTACCGCGTGCCGGCGCTGCGCAACGCGCTGCTCGTCACGTGGGACCGCGCCCTCGTGTTCCTGCGCAACGCGGGGACCACCATCCTCGCGATCTCGGTGGTGATGTGGTGGCTCAGCGCGTTCCCGCGCGCCGAGGGCACGGATGCGCGCATGCAGCAGGCGGGGAGCTTCGCGGGGCAGCTCGGCGAGGCGGCCGCGCCCGCGTTCGCGCCACTCGGCTTCGACAGCCAGCTCACGGTGGGCGTGCTCACCAGCTTCCTCGCGCGCGAGGTGTTCGTCAGCACGATGGGCGTGCTTGCGGGGGCGGGCAGCGACGCCGATCCGGCGGACCGCACCGTGCTCGAGCAGGTCGCGGCCATGCCGCGCGCGGACGGCACGCCGGTGTTCGACCCCGCCACGGCGGCCGCCGCGCTGGTCTTCTTCGTCCTCGCGATGCAGTGCCTTCCCACGCTCGCGGTCACCCGCCGGGAGACGGGCTCGTGGAAGTGGCCTGCGATCCAGTTCGGGTGGATGACCCTCGTCGCCTACGTCGCGGCAATGGCCGCCCACGCGGTGGTGCGCGCATGGGGAGGCGGCACCTGATGCCCTGGGGCGACTGGCAATTCTGGGTCGCCACGGCAGGCGCGCTCGTGGCCCTGTGGGCCGTGGCCCGCCCGCTGCTTCCCCGACGCGGCGGCGCGGACGGGAGCGCCGCACGCGCGCGCCCGCGCCGGACCGCGCTCACGATCGGGGACACCGACCCGCGCGCGGGACGGCGGCACGTCAGCGGCGCAGGATCGCGCGGACCAGCTCAAGGTCCGCCGGCGTCGTGACCTTGACGTTGCGCGGGTCGCCGTCGACCACGATCACCTCGGCGCCCAGGCGCTCCACGAGCATCGCGTCGTCGGTGGCTCCGGCGAGGTCGCCCTGCGCGTAGGCGCGGCGCAGCAGGTCCGCACGGAACACCTGCGGCGTCTGGACCGCGACCAGCCGCTCGCGCGGGACCGTGCCCACCACGCGGCGCCCCTTGATCTTCGTGCTGTCGGAAATCTCGCCCAGGATGAGGTCGGCCACGGCATCCGCCTCCTCGGCATCGACGGATTCCTCGGACACGCGCTTGAGCGTCTGCGTCACGGGATCGCCGGGGATGACGGCATCGTGCACGCGCGCCGCGTCGAAGACGCGCGACACGAGCTCCTCGCTCGTCGCGGGCCGCGCGGCGTCGTGCACCGCGACGTGCGTGCAGTCCTCCGGGATGTCCGCAAGCGCGTTGCGCACCGTCTCCCATCGCTCGACGGTTCCCCCGGCGACGATGCGCGCACCGTGGAACCCGAGCTGCGCGCCCCACCGGTCGCGGAACGCGTCGATCGAGTCGGGAGGTGCCGCGACGACGATCGCCGCCACCTCGGGCCGGCGCGCGAAGATCTCCACCGCCCGCAGGAGCATCGGCCGCCCGCCGACGTCCATCGCGACCTTGTCGCCCAGGCCGAAGCGCGTGCTGCGCCCGGCCGCGGGAAGGATGACGCCGACGCGCAACTCGCTCACGGCGCGGCCGCCTTCCAGGTCGCGGGCGCGGCGGCCTGCGGCCGCATCAATCCCATGAGCGCCATCGCGGTGCCGAAGCTGCGGCTGCGCGGGAACACGCGGTCGTCCCACGTGCCGTCCTCGTCGCGCACCGCGAACACCAGCTGCTCAAGCTGCCGGCGGTACTCGCCGCGCTCGGCCTCGGGCAGGCATTCCACCGCGTCGAACGCATGGAAGAACCCGAAGAAGAAGTAGTACGGCGCAACCCCGTACGGGGCCACGTGCGTGCCCGTCTTCTTGCGGCGCTTCTCGAGCTCGCGCCAATGCTCAAGGAACTGGTCGAGCGCGAACCGGACCCGGTCGGCGTCGCCGCGCCCCGCACGCAGGAGCAGCGGCTCCGCGCACACCATGCGACCGATCGCCCCGGGCACCGTGCGCATCGGCTCGCGCGACTGGCGCTCGGCGCTGTAGGAGACGTTGCCCTGCTCGGTGCGGCAGCGTTCGAGCGCTCCCAGCGCGCGCGCCACGACGCCTGCGTCGACGTCCAGTCCCTGGGCGCGAGCCTCGAAGAGGACCTGCAGGCACGGGGCGGTCATGAAGGGCGACGCGGGGCACGGCGTCTCGATGCCGGGCTGGCGCGCGTAGTTCCAGCCGCCCACCTGGGGGATCTCGGTGCGCTGCATGGCGTCGAGGTACCAGCGCAGCGCACGATCGACGTCCTGCTGCATTCCCGTCGGCACGGCCTTCGCGGCACGCAGCGCCAGCAGGAATCGCGCGCCGTAGCAGTAGCCCCACCCGCGCACGTCGTAGCCGGCGTCGTAGTCGGGGTTCATGAGCGGCTCGCGGATACCGGCACACACGAACTCGCAGGCCCGCCTGACCGCCGCCTTGCGCGGGCCGTCCGCGCCGTATCCCGGCATGCGCACCAGGCATTCGCCGACGATGCCGGTGCCCCCGATCCGGTAGCCGACCGGGATCTCGCCGCGGACGCGATAGACGCCCTCGTAGGGCCACTGCGCGCGCGGTTCGCCTTCCTGCGAGGAGACGAGGAACTTCACGCCCTCGTCCACGGCGCGTCGAAGCGCGTCCGGGTCCGGAGGAGCGGCGGGACCCGGGACCGACGGCGCCGACGGCGCGGGCCCGTCGGCCGACGCGGGATCCACGGTCAACGCCAGGGCCAACGCCGCGATCGCGATCATCATCATCCGTGTGCCTCCGGGGAATCGGTCGCGCCTGCCGCCGCGTCGGGCGCCACGCCCGCGTCCGCGACGTAGAGATGGACGTGCATGTCGCCGAACGACCGGATCTCGGGCCCGCGGAACCCGGCGATCGAACGCTCGTCCTCGCCGAGCGCGTACGGCAGGCGCAGGACCAGCCACCCGCCGTCCGCCATCGATGCGCGTAGCCGTGCGCACTGCTCGAGGATCCGGCGACGGCCGCTCGACTGTTCGGCGAGCGGGTACGGCGGGTCCATGAACGCGACCGTCACGGGCGCAGGGATTCCCGCGAGCGCCGCAGGCGACAGCGCGTCGGCCTGCACCGGCCGCGCACGGTCCTCGACCCGCAGCGCCCGCACGTTCGCCTCAAGGCAGTCAAGCACCCCGCGGTCGCGCTCGACCATCGTCGCATGGCGCGCACCGCGACTCAGCGCCTCGAGCCCCATCGTCCCCACGCCGGCGAAGAGGTCGAGCACCACCGCGTCCTCGAACCACCCGCGGAGCACGTTGAAGATGCTCTCCTTCACCCGCCCCGTCATGGGCCGCGTCACCTCGGTGCCGGGCGGCGTGCGGAGCACACGCGAACGGTGCTCGCCTCCCATGATGATGACGCGGGACTGCATCGCGGCGAGGATACGCGCTTGCTACAGTCCTCCGCCCGTGCCGCAGCCGTTCGACCAGCTTCCTTCGTCGGTGCTCGCCCTCTCGCGGCACGTCCGGCTGCCCGGGGACGTGCCAGCCCTCCTGGTGCACCCGCACTTCGACCGGGCCTCCGGCACGGTGACGCGCCCGGCTCCGGTCCTCACGTGGATGCACGGCCGCACCGTCAACAAGGAGCTCGATCCCGGGCGGTACCTGCGGCTTGCGCGCGCGGGCATCGCGTCGTGCGCGCTCGACCTCCCGGGCCACGGCGAGCGCCACGAGCACGCGCTTCAGGACCCCGCCCGCACGCTCGAGGCGGTCGAGCGGATGGCCGCAGAACTGCCTGCGATCGAAGCGTGGCTTGCCGCATCCGGCGAGCATGAGGGATGCGCGATGGCGCTCGGCGGCATGAGTGCGGGCGGCATGGCGGCCATGGTGCGGCTCTGCCGGCCCCACCCCTACTCGGCGGGGCTCGTCGAATGCTCCACCGGAAGCTGGCGCTGGCAGCACGGGCGCGCGATGCACGACCCCGAGCGCGTGGCGCGGCTCGACCCCATCAATCACCTCGAGCTCTGGCCGGACATTCCCTTCCTCGCGCTGCACAACGAACTCGATGAATGGGTGCCGGTCGCGGGCCAGCGCGAGTTCGTCGAGGCGCTCCGGTCACGCGCGCTCAACCCGGGCGCCGTGCAGTTCCACGCCTACGGCACCACCGGCGCGCCGCACGAGCACGCCGGCTTCGGTCGGTTCGCCGCCGACGCGAAGGACCGGGGCACCGCGTTCCTCGCCGCGACGCTCCTGCCGCGTGCGTGAACGGGACTGACCGGATCCGAGCGGGATTTCGGCGCGGCGGCACGGGAAATGCCGTATCTTCGGAAACCCATGCCACGACCATCCACCACGACTCGGCACGGAACGGCCCGCATCGGCTTCACCATCGTCGAGGTCCTTGTCACCGTGGGGATCATTGCGCTGCTCGCCGGCATCATCATCACCAGCCTCCGCGGGGCGTTCGGCACCGCGCGCAAGACCAAGGAGATGAACCTGATCCGCGGGCTCCACATCGCGTGGTCGCAATACGCCAACAGCTACGAGGAGAACCTGCTTCCGGGATTTCTCGACGAGAACGCGCAGGCGTCGTGGCAGGTCACCTACAGCAACGCCAGCGGCAACTCGCTCAACCGCGCGTTCAGCCAGACGTACACGTGGCGCCTGGCGCGCTTCATGGACGACCTGCCGGGCACGCTGCTTTCCTACCGCGACACCGACGAGGGGGTCGACGCGGACAACGCGACCTCGGGCGACTGGCCCGGCGAGCCCGCCCTGCCGGCGTGGATGGGAAGCGTCCCGGGGAACCCGGGCAGTGCGATCGCGCTGCAGCCCGGCTTTGCCTACAACGCGTTCTACCTCGGCGGCTGGTACGAGACGTCGGGCTCCGGCGTCGCGGTGCCGCGATTCGAGAACGCCCAGTGGACGGCCCAGGGCGGCACCTCGGCGACCCGATGACGCCTGGTGGCCACCCGCCTCGCGAACATCTCGCGCACCACCGACCTGGTCGTGTTCGCGTCAAGCACCTACCGGGCACCGGGCAACTACCGGGACAACCTCGGTGCGGAAGACACCATGCCCGGATGCGCGTGGGTGGTTCCGCCGGCGCTCGGCCAGCAGGAGGTCTGGGGCCCCTACCTCGGGACACCCACGGGCCTCGATGCCTCCGCCTCTGCGGCCCAGCCGGGCGAAGGCGGGATCGCGAGCATCTTCCAGAGCGGGTATGCCGAGAGCGGCGTGCTCGGGGTGAACGTGGCGCAGGGCGTGCCCATCCGACGCTACAACAAGCTCGTCGCGGCCGGCAAGGCCGACGGCAGCGTGGAGACGCTCGGCATCGCGGCGCTCATGGACATGCGGCTCTGGATCGACGCCGCCGACCAGGTGGACTTCCGGCACCAGAACAACTGATCGCGGCGATCGGGCACCCGATCACGCAGGCGTCGTCGCCAGCGCGATGCTCGCCACCGTGACGTCGTCCGACCACGGCACGCCTTGGGCAAATCGCTCGAGCGCGGCCACCAGGCGCTGCACGTCGTCCGACGCGCTGGAGCTGCCGCGAAGCGCCGCGAGCACCGGCTCGGGATCGGACTCGAACGCCTCGCAGAACCGCCGGCCCGACCGATCCTGCTGGTCGACCACGCCATCGCTGAAGAGGACCAGTCGGTCGCCGGGCGCAAGCCGGAACTCGTCGGCCACGAGTTCGATCCCCGCGGCGTACCCGATCATCGTCGTCCGGTTCGGGAACTCCAGGCGCGACGCGTGGCCGTCGGCGCGCACGACGGCCGCGTAGCAGTGCGCCGCATCCACGCCGCGGCATGCGCCGTCCGGACGGATCTCGACCGCGATCGCGGTCGAGAATCCCCCGGTGCTCACGCTGAAGTCGAGGTTGGGGCGCCGCACGAAGAACTCGGAGACCCCCGCGAGCGCATCCTCGATGGGCATCCCGCGCCGCACGGCGCCGTCGAGGTGCGCCACCGACGACGCCATGACGATGGCGGCGCCGGCACCCTTGCCCGCCACGTCACCGATGAACGCGGCCACGCGGCCGTCGCCGGCCTCGATCACGGTGAAGAAGTCCCCGCTCGGCCGGGCCTCGACGCCGGGCGCATGCGCCGCGGGTCGACTGTAGAGCGACCACCTGACGCACCCGCACTCGCCCTCGGCATCGGGAAGGAGGCGCTCCTGGATCTTCCGCGCCTGGACCATCTCGCCCTGCAGCGCGCGCCGCTCCGCCGCCGAGAGCGTGAGCCCCGCCAGCTGCGCGACCATGTCGGCGAACGGGACCGCCGCGTCGCCGAGCGCACCGCCGGACCGCGTGTCGGCGTAGAGGAAGAGCCGCGCGGGCGTCGTGGACGGGATCGGTGCGCAGATCGCCGCCGTCGCGCCCGAGGCCATCAGGCTCGCCGCGCCGTGCATGCGTGCCATGGAATGGTCGAGCCTCACCATGCCGCCGATGGCCCGGGCCTCCCCAAGCAGCGTCCGGCTCACCGGGAGCGCGCGCGCGTGCTCGCTCGTGGCGGCCGACGCCACGGGCATCCAGCCCGCGGGGTCGCCCTCCGCGCCGGCGCGCATCACGAAGGCCCGGTCGAAGTCGCGCGTCTCGACGAGCACGTCGACTACGGCCTGGCACAGCGGGAGCTCGTCGTCGGAGGCACCGATCCGCCGCGCCGCGGCCAGCAACGCCGACAGGCGGACCTCCGCGGATTCGAGGCGCATCCGGGACACGGCCTCCGGCCGAGCCCCGCCTTCCGCGTCGCTGAAGGTCACCGTCTCGGCGATGGTCGATCCCGCAGGAACGCCTCCCACCGTGAGGCGCATGCGGAACGGCCCGATCGCGAGCATCGAGACTGCGCCGAGCGGAATCCACGCGTTCTCGGGAACCAGTCGGCCGTCGAGCGCGGTGCCGCCCTTGCCGAGGCTGCGCACGTGCCACCGACTGCCGTCGAACATGCACTCCGCGTGCCGACGAGACACGGCTTCGTCGACGAGTTCCACGTCGGGCACCACCGGCCCGGTCTTGCTCGGCCGCCCGAGCACCACCGGCGCATCGATCGACCGAGGCTCGAACGAGATCGGCGCACGCCCGGTCCCCGGAAATCCGATGCGAAGCGTCGAGGGGCCAGGAATGCCCATGGGTCAGCGCCCGGCGAGTTCCGCGACCTCGGGCTTCGAGCCCCGCTCCTCGAGTACCCGCCGGCGCGGGGCGGTCCCGAACGACAGCTGCGCCACGGCGATCATCGTCTCGAGCCGGCCGAGCGTGTTCTCGCGCATGGCGCCGAACGCCATGAACGGGAACAGCGCCAGCAGCGCGACCACCAGGCCCGAGGCGGTCGCGACCAGCGCCTCCGAGATGCCGCCCGACACCGCACGCGGATCGACCATCGCCTCGCCGCCCGAGAGCAGGTCGAAGCTCGTGATGATCCCGGTCACCGTGCCCAGGATCCCGAGCATGGGCGCCGCCGTGATGATCGTCGACAGCGTGGCCATGAAGCGGTCCATGCGGATGCGCTCGGTCTCGACCGCGCCGACCCCCACCGCGTCGCTCGCGCCGTCGGCCAGCAGCGCGCGGGCGATGCGCGCGTACACCGTCTCGGACGTGTCGGCGAGCGCCTGCGAGCGCGCCGCGTCGCCCCGGCGCATCGCATCCATGAGCGCCGCGAAGCCGCGCTTGCCCGCCGGGCCGTTCTGGCGCGCCCAGTACACGGCGCGCTCGAACGAGACCGTCGCCGAGATGATGCTCAGCACCAGGAGCGGCCACATGACGAGCCCGCCCTTGTGCATGATGGACCAGAAGTGAGTCAGCATGGTGGATGGCCGCGAGGCGGGACGCGGATCATACGGCCTGCCGTACACTCGCCCCGATGCACGCGACCGTCGCCGCCGCCACCGATGCCCAGCTCGTCGCCGAGGTCGAGGATGCGCTCGCACGCAGCCTCGTCGACCATCCGCTCGCGCCCCGGCTGCGGGACGCCATGCAGTACGCGGTGCTCGGGGGCGGCAAGCGCGTCCGGCCGATCCTGGTGCTGCGCGCATGCGAGGCCGTAGGCGGCCTGCGCCGGGATGCCATGGCGGCCGCGGTCGCGCTCGAGATGGTGCACTGCTTCAGCCTCGTGCACGACGACCTTCCGGCGCTCGACAACGACGATCTCCGCCGGGGCCGCCCCACCACGCACCGTGCGCACGGCGAGGCGCTGGCCATCCTCGCCGGCGACGGACTCATGTCGGTGGCGATGGAGCTGGCGCTCGCCTCCCCGAGGCGAGGCGCCGAGATCGCGCGCGAACTCGCCTCGGCGACGACGGGCATGATCACCGGGCAGGTGTACGACACGCTGGGTGGATTCGACGGCGCGCCCGACGCCGGGGCCCGCCTCCGGCTGATCCACGACCACAAGACCGGCGCCCTCCTTCGCGCTGCGTGCCGGATGGGCGCACTGGCCGGGACCCCCTCCGAAGCGCATCTGGCCGCCCTGACGGCCTACGGAGAGGCGATGGGGCTCATGTTCCAGGTGGTCGATGACATCATCGACGAGACCCAGTCGACGGAGCACCTTGGAAAGACCGCCGGCAAGGACCGGGATGCCGGCAAGCTGACCTACCCCTCGGTGTTCGGCCTCGATGAGAGCCGCCGCCACGTCGAACGGCTCCTCGACCGGGCCGTGGAAGCCGTCACCCCGCTCGGGGAACCCGCGGCGCCGCTCGTGCAGATGGCCCGGATCCTGGCCACGAGGACGCGATAACCTCGGCTACACTTTCGCGATGGTCCACTCGCCCGCCGGCCCCGTGCCGTCGGGCGGGGATGACCGCCTGCCCACGCCCATGACCATGAACCTCCTCTCCACGATCGCCGGCCCCGCCGACCTCAAGAAGCTCACCGTCGACCAGCTCCCGCAGCTGGCCAAGGAAGTGCGGCAGGCGATCTGCGACCAGGTCGCGAAGTCGGGTGGTCACCTTGCGCCCAACCTCGGCGTGGTCGACCTCACGATCGCCATGCACTACGTGTTCGACTTCGGGCACGACCGGCTGCTGTGGGACGTGGGACACCAGTGCTACACGCACAAGCTGCTCACCGGGCGGCAGCACCTGCTGGGCAAGCTGCGCCAGCGCGGCGGCATGGCAGGCTTCCCCGAGCCGCGCGAGTCGGACTACGACCTGTTCTCGGTGGGCCATGCCGGCACCGGGATCTCGACCGCGGTGGGCGTCGCGCGCGGCGACACGCTGGCGGGCCAGGGTTGGGCGCCGGACAACGATGCGGGCCGCCGGGTGGCGGTGGTGATCGGCGATGCGAGCATCGTGAACGGCGTGGCGATGGAGGGCCTGAACAACGCGGGCGTGCTGCACCGCCAGTTCCTGGTGGTCCTCAACGACAACGGCATGAGCATCGCGAAGCCCCAGGGCGCGGTCGCGGCGTACTTCGACCGCGTCCGCATGAGCCCCGGGTACGGCGAGTTCAAGAAGGCGGCGCGCGAGTTCGTGAAGCATGTCCCCGGAGGCCAGGCGCTGGCAGACCTGTACCACCGCGCCGGCGAGGTCTCGAAGACCCTCGCGCACGAGGTGCACGCCAACGGCTGGTTCGAGCACTTCAACCTCGTCACCGTGGGCCCGGTCGACGGGCACGACATCCGCGCGCTCGTCGAGGTCCTCAACGAGGCCAAGCAGTTCGACCGCCCGATGGTGCTCCACGTGAAGACCGTCAAGGGCAAGGGTTTCGCCTTCGCCGAGCAGGACAGCTGCACCTTCCACTCCCCGAGCGCGTTCAGCATGCTCGACGACATGGAGAACGAGGGCTGCCGCGTCGAACTCAAGAAGGGCGGACGGTCGTTCACCGCCGCGTTCGGCGACGCGATGGCCGACCTCATGGCCCGCGACCCGAAGGTGGTGGCGTGCACCGCGGCCATGCCCGACGGCACGGGCATCGCGAAGGTGCAGCCCAAGTTCCCCGACCGCGTCTGGGACACGGGCATCTGCGAGAGCCACGCGGCCGACATGATGTGCGGCCTGGCGAAGACCGGCTGGAAGCCCTTCTTCGCGGTCTACAGCACCTTCCTCCAGCGCGCCTTCGACCAGTGCTTCCAGGAGGCCGCGCTGCAGGGCCTTCCGCTGCGCCTCTGCCTCGACCGAGCCGGCCTCGTCGGCGGCGACGGCGCGGTGCACCACGGCTTCTGCGACATCTCGATGCTCGCGGTGCTCCCGAAGGCGGTCATCATGGGGGCCCTCGATGAGCCCAGCATGAAGGCCGCGCTCGAGCTCATGGCGTCGCACGACGGCGGCATCACGAGCCTCCGCTACCCGCGCGAGGGCGTCAGCGACCGGTTCACCGGCACGCCCTGCCCGCCCTTCGAGCTCGGGAAGGCGCGCGCGCTGGTGAAGCACGCGTCCCCGGACGTCGCCATCCTCGCATTCGGCACGATGGCCCACGAAAGCGCCGAGGCAATCGCGCAGCTCGGCGAGTACACCGTCGACCTGTACGACGCGCGCTTCGCGAAGCCGGTCGACGTGGCGCTCCTGCGGGACCTGCTCGGACGCGGCATTCCCGTCGTCACGGTCGAGGACCACTCGATCCGCGGGGGCTTCGGCGCGTGCGTCCTCGAGGCGTGCAACGAGCACGGCCTCGACACGCGGCTGGTCACCCGGTTGGCGATCCCCGACCACTGGATCCACCATGGCGAGCGCAAGGAGCAGCTGGTCGACGCGGGACTCGACCCTGCCAGCATCGCCCGCGCGGTCCGCAGCGCGATCGAGCACCAAGCGTCCTCGGCCACGACCAAGCCCGCCGTCCGCACGCAGGCCGCGAACGTCGGCTGACCGGCACCGCCCGACCCGAACCCACCCCTGACCTCGATGGCCATCCTCGCAATCCAGCACTCCCGTCACAGCGGCGCCGGCCACCTCGGCGCGGCCCTCCGCACCTTCGGCCAGCGCGTTCGGACCGTCCGCGTCGACGAGGGTCAGCCGCTGCCGGCCGACCTCGACGACGTGCACGGCCTGGTCAGCCTCGGCGGGCCCCAGTCGGCCAACGACGGCGACCGGTGGGTCGGGCAGGAACTCGCGCTCATCCGCGAGGCGCACGAGCGCAAGATCCCGTTCCTCGGCCTGTGCCTGGGCGCGCAGATGCTCGCGAAGGCGCTCGGCGGCGAGGTCGCCCGCATGGCCTCCCCCGAGTTCGGCTGGACCCGCGTGCGCGCCGCCAGCATCGGCGTCGAGGACGCGCTGCTCGCCGGGACCGGCTGGGACCACGTCGTGTTCGAGTCGCACGGCGAGCACGTCGCCACGCTGCCTCCCGGAGCCACGGTCATCATGAAGGGCAAGGCGTGCCCCGTGCAGGCGTACCGCATCGGGCCGTGGAGCTACGGATTCCAGTACCACCCCGAGTGGACCCGCGAGGACATCCTCGCCGAGATCGAGCGGTCGTCCGACGCAGACCTCGCCGCGGCCGGCACGTCGAAGGCCGCGCAGCGCCAGGCGACCGCGGAGCATGCCGCGAATGCCGAGCGCGCGTCCGCGCGCATCTTCGAGCTCGCGAACCTGCTCCTCTTCCCGGCCTCGCGCCAGCAGCCCGGGCTGGTGGCGCCGGGCACCGTGCACCACTGAGCGCCCACCCGCGCGCTTTCGCCCGATTCCGCCGCCCGACGGGCACGTGCCGGTACGTTCGTGCGGATGGATGACCACGGACCGGATCCGCGGCGCCCGCCGGACCCGCGGCACACGCTCGGGGCCCACGGCGAGGACGCTGCGGCGCAGTACCTGGCCTCGATCGGCTACCGCGTGCTCGGACGCAACGTGCGCGCAGGCGATGTCGAGGCCGACATCGTGGCGCTCACCCCCGACGGGAGCATCGCCGTCACCGAGGTGAAGGCCCGGTCGGGGCCGTGGCATCCCGAGGACCGCGTCGACGCGGTGAAGCGCGACCGCATGGTGCGGGCGGCGCACGCGCTCGCGGCGACCGACGCGTTCCGCGACCGCATGTTCCAGTTCGACGTCGTGGCGGTGTCCGTGCGCGCGGGCGGCACGGTCGAAGTCGCCCACTGGCCGCATGCCTTCGACTCGCCGGAGTGAGTCACCCTATCCTCTCCCGATGCCCCGCACGCAGGCCTCGAGCCGCAGCCGCTTCCGCGAGTACATGGCGCGCTTCGAGGAAGGCCGCCGCAAGGCGCGTTCCGAGGGCACCACCGTGACCTGGCACGGCGAACGGAGCACGCGCCGCACGCGGGGGTTCGGGAGCCTGTTCCGGGAATTCATCCGGCTCGCGTGGCCCTACCGCGCGCGGATCGCGTTCGCGCTGGGCACGCTCACCGTGTCGACGGTGCTGGGCCTGGTGTCGCCCGCGGCCACCAAGGTGGTGATCGACAACGTGCTCGGCGGGCAGCCGCTCGAAGGCGCATGGGAACGCGTGCTCGGTCCGCTGGCGACGTCGCGCGGGGCGCTGCTCGCGTGGCTCGCGGCCACGGTCGTGGGCGTCAGCGCGGCGGCGACGCTCGTCGGCATGGCAGGCCGCTACCAGGCCACGCGCACGGTCAAGGTGCTGCAGACGGCCATGAGGCGCCGGGCGTTCGCGCATGCCATGCGCCTACCGCTCCACCGCATCCAGGGCCTGCGCACCGGGCGGGTCGGGGCCGTGATCCGCGAGGACGCCGGCGGCGTGGCGGAGCTGGTGTTCGCGCTCCTCTACAACCCGTGGCGCGCGATCATCCAGCTCGCGGGGATCCTCGCCATCCTGGCGCTCACCGACTGGCGGCTGCTGCTCGGCGCCCTGCTCCTGGTCCCGGCGGTGACGCTCACCCACCGCACCTGGATCGGCCGGCTCCGGCCGCTCTTCCGCGACGTGCGGGCGCAGGTCGGGGAGGTCGACTCGACCGCCACCGAGGCCTTCAGCGGGATCCGGGTCGTGCGGGGATTCGCGCGCCCGCGCTTCGAGTCCGTCCGGCACGGCACCTCGCTCGACCTGCTTGCGCGGCAAGAGGTGCTCACGTGGTGGTGGAGCCGCATCATCGAACTCGCGTGGCAGCTCCTGATCCCGATCGCGAGCGCGGCACTCCTCTGGTTCGGCGGGATGCAGGTGCTGGCCGGCCGGATCACCACCGGCGAACTCATCATGTTCCTCACGTACCTCGTCATGCTGCTCGGGCCGCTCGAGGCGCTCGCCCAGAGCGCCACGGGGCTCCAGACGCACCTCGCGGGGCTCGATCGGACGCTCGACTTCCTCTCGGAGCCGGCCGAGATGCCCGACCGGCCCGGCGCCGTCCGGCTCGAACGATCGCAGGTCGAGGGCGCCATCGAACTGCGGGACGTCACCTACCGGTACCCCGGACGCGACGCGGCGGTGCTCGACGGAATCTCCTTCCGCACCCGGCCGGGCGAGATGACCGCCTTCGTGGGCGCCAGCGGCGCCGGCAAGACGACGCTCTGCAACCTCATCGCACGCTTCTTCGATCCGACCGGGGGCGAGGTGCTCCTGGATGGGCGGGACCTGCGCGACATCGAGCTCGCGTCGTTCCGGAAGCTGCTCGGCATCGTCGAGCAGGACGTCTTCCTGTTCGACGGCACGGTGGCGGACAACATCCGCTATGCCGATCCAGCCGCAGACGACGCCCGCGTGGAGCGCGCCGCGCGTGCGGCGAGCGCGCACGAGTTCATCGCCGCGCTTCCCCAGGGCTATGCCACCGCGATCGGCGAGCGCGGCGTGCGCCTCTCGGGCGGCCAGCGGCAGCGCATCGCGATCGCGCGGGCGCTGCTCGCCGACCCGCGCATCCTCATCCTGGACGAGGCGACCTCGAACCTCGACACCGAAAGCGAGCGCGCCATCCAGGATGCGCTCCAGGGGCTGATGCGCGACCGCACCAGCTTCGTGATCGCGCACCGGCTCAGCACCATCATGCACGCCGACCGGATCGTGGTGCTCAAGGACGGCCGCATCTCCGAGATGGGCACCCACGACGAACTCATGGAGCGGAGCGGCCAGTACCGCCAGATGGTGCTCGTCCAGACCGCGCCGCCTGCGGCCCCGCGGGCGACGGAACGGCCTTCGCCGACACGGCCGGCCGCCGAAGTCAGCCCGCCGTCCGGCCCTTCCACGCCCGCCGCTTCGTGACGTGCAGCCACCAGCTGCGCCACTGGATGGCCAGGAGCAGCGCGATCGAGACAGGATGCAGCAGGACGCACACGGCCGGCTGCGAGAATCGCGCCGCCAGCATCGAGCGCTGCACGAGCTGCGCACCCACCGCGAACCACGCGAGCACCGTCGGCCCGAGCGGCATGCCGCCCGTCACCGCCGCCGCCACGAGCCAGGCCCACGGCAGCAGGATGCCGCCGGCCTCGAGCAGCGTGAACACGGCGAGCACCACGGGCGAGCCGAGGCCTTCATACGCATTCTTGGTGAACCCCCGCCACGTCTGGGCGGCGCCACGGTACATGCGGCAGCGCACCCCCTCGGACCCGTCGTAGAGATCGCTCCGCAACCCCGCCCGCCGCACGTTGCGCGGGAGCCGGATGCCGTCGTGCATGCTGTCGCGGAACGCGGCATGGCGGCCCGCGGCATGCCACGCCTCACGGCGCACCAGCAGGAACTGGCCGCACCCCGCGCTCGTGGCCGGGTCGTTGGTCGTCCGCATCCGCGGCATCGGCAGCCAGCTGAACAGCATCCAGTGGATGAGCGGCACGACCATCCGCTCGAGGAACGATCCGACCTCCTCGCGCGGGATGGTGCTGAGGAGGTCCGCACGCAGCCGGGAGGCTTCGTCGAGGGCGCGCACCAGGCAGTCCGGCGCGAAACGGACGTCGGCATCGGTGAAGAGCAGCCACTCGCCGCGGGCAGCCTGGCCCATGCGCTCGCAGCCCCACTGCTTGCCGTTCCAGCCCGCGGGGAGGGCCTGGGTCGGCACCGCGCGCACGCGTGCATCCTCGGCGCAGAGCCGGGCGAGGATGCCGGGCGTGCCGTCGGTGCTCTGGTCGTCGTAGACGAGCACCTCGACGTCGACGCCGCGACTCGCGAGCGCCCCGCGCACGACCGGGGCGATGTTCATCTCCTCGTTCCGCGCCGGGATGCACACCGAGACGCGAGGCAGCGCGCCCGGGCCGCCCGACGGCGGCGCGTCGCGAAGCGCTTCGGCTTCCGGGCGCGGGCGGCGGTAGATGCCGAGGTTGATCGCGGTCATCGTGAGCGCGATCGAGCTCACCAGCGCGCCGAACGCGGGCGACCACTCCCACGCACGCCAGGCAAGGTCGGATGCACTCACGCGCGGCCTCCGCGCGGCGCGCGATGCGAGGTGTCGATCGACGTCCGGCGGCCCGTCAGCCGCAGGAACGCGTCGTAGGCCGGGTGAATCCGCCCGTCACCGCCGCCGGCGACGGTGACGAAGCGCGAGGCATCCCGCGACATCACGCACTCCGCCAGCGCCGCAGCGTTGGCGTTCATCGCGCGCGAGATGGCATCCTGCCATGCGTGCGCCGAACCCGGGTCCATGGCAGGGGCGTCGACGCAGTCGGCGCGGAGGAACACCTCGGGGCGCTGGTCGACCCAGAACGCGTATTCGATGGCCACCGCGATCACGGCCGCGCGCGGATGCCGCGCGGCGACCATGGCCGCACCGGGCCGCACCTCGACGGCGCGCCGGACATCGACGAACCGCCCCTGCGGGGTCACCATGAGCACGGTGCGCGGCGCGCGCGCGAACAGCTCGTCGACGTGGCGCGCGAACGCGCGCAGCCCCGTCGCGTCATCCGGATCGACTCCGAACATCCCGAGCCTCCGGAAGAACCGGAAGTTCTCGAGCTGGGTGCGGTCGATCGGGCTCGCGACCGGGCGGTCGCCGAACCACCGGTCGTGCACGAGCAGCCCGACGAGCGGATCCCACCACGACTGGTGGTTCGCCACCAGCAGCAACGGGCCATCGTTCGACGCGGCCCGTGCCAATGCCGCCTCCGAGCCGGCCGCGAGGCGGACGGCATGGAAGCGGCGACCGACGAAACCGCGCATCCAGCGCACGAAGGCGCGCCGGAACCACGGCGTGTCGTTGCCGGGGATCAGCTCGCCCCGACCGGCTGCCACGCGTGGCGCCCCTTCAGGAGCCGCGAACCGGTGTCGCGCCCGAACCCGGGCGTCCCGTGCGGCGTGCGTGCGATGCCCAGGTCCTCGCAGACGGCGTCCGCGGCCGTCACGCCGCTCATGAGCACCATGGGCACGCCCGGCCCGGGGTTCGCGCTGCCTCCGGCCAGGTACAGGTTGCGGTAGATCCGGCTGCGGTTGCGCGGCTTGAACCCGCCCTTGAGGCGGCCATGGCTCGCCAGCCCGTAGATGGCACCGCCCTCGGCGTTGTACCAACGCTCGATCCCCTGGGGCGTGAGGTGGCGCTCGACGACGATGTGCCGCTCGAGATCCTCCATCCCCATGCGCTTCAGCTTGTCGATCAGCACCGGGCGGTACTGCTCCATCAGGCCGCCCGGGCCTTCCCAGCGCTGGCCGGGACGCATGTAGGGAGTGTGGATGAGCGCGTAGAACGCCTCGCATCCGGCCGGCGCCTGCGAGGGATCCGTGCGGCTCGGGACGCAAAGGTAGATCGTCGGATCGCGCGCCGGGATGCCCTGGCGGTAGATGTCGTCGAACTCGTGCTCGGAGTCCTTGGAGAACAGGAAGCAGTGGTGCAGCAGGTGGTCGTACTGGCGGTCGAGCCCCAGGTAGAGGACGACGCCGCTGCATGCCGGAACGTAGTCGCTGCCGATCCGGCGCTGCTCGGCCATGCCCGCCGCCGAACCGTCGAGGTCGCGGTACGTGCGCTGGACGTCGCAGTTGGAGACGACCACGTCGGCCTCGAGCATCCGCCCGTCCTCGAGTTCGACGCCGCGCACGCGCGGGCCGTCCGCGATCAGCCGCTTCACGGTGCAGCCGGTGAGGAGCTCGGCCCCCTCCTCCCGGAGGATGCGCTCGAGGGCCTGCGCCACCTTGCGCGTGCCGCCCATCGAGTACCAGCACCCCTCGTCAACCTGCGCCGACGCGATCAACGTGAGGATCGCCGGCGCTAGGAACGGGCTCGAGCCCACGTACTGCAGGAAGTGCTCTGCCAGCTGGCGCAGGTGCGGTTCGTGCAGGTGCTTCTCGATCGTGCCGCCCACCGTGGAGTGCAGCCGCATCGCCAGCACGTCGCGCAGCAGCCCGGGGTCGTTGGTCGGGGGCTTGCGCATCAGGTCCACCACGCCGCCGAGGTCCTTGAAGAAGAAGACCTTGTCGCTCAGGCGGTACATCCGCCGGCTGTACTCGACCAGCTCCTTCCACCCGCGCCCGGCGCCGGTGCCCGGGAACTGGCGGTCCATCGCGGCCGCCATCTCCTCGGGCCGCTCCAGCAGGTCGATCACCGTGCCGTCCTCGTACATGCAGCGCCACTGCGGGTCGAGCCGCACGAAGTCGATGTAGTCCGCGACGTTGCGCCCGGTGCGCTGGATGATCCCGCGCGCCACGTTCGGCATGGTCAGGATCGTGGGGCCCATGTCGAAGGTGAACCCCTGCTCCGACAGTACGTTCATCTTGCCGCCGAGGTGGTGGTTCCGTTCGACGACGGTCACGCGGAGGCCGCGCCCCGCGAGTTCCGTGGCCGCGGCGAGGCCCGCGAGCCCGCCTCCGATGACGATTGCCGTCGTGGTCATTGCATTGCTCCGTTTCGTTGGTGATCCATGGGTGCCCCGGGGCGCACGCGGCCGCCGTACGCAAGCCGCCTCAGCCAGTCCTTCGTCCTCGCCCCGGGTTCGTCGACGGGAGTCCGGAACATCGATCCGGTCGTCGAGACCGCAACCTCGCGGGTCAGCGCGAGCAGGCCCGCCGCACCGCGGCTCGGTCCCCATCCGCTGGGCCCGTGGCCCTCGATCGAGGTGCCCGGATGCACCGTGGGGAGGACTGCATCGTTGAACGTGACGACCGACGAGCCGAGCGCGGCAAGGAAGCCCGGGTCCCGGCGCAGCGCCCGCGCGTCGCGCGTGAACACGGCCGTCGCCAGGTGCTGCCCCACCGCGCGGTGGAGGGCAAGCGCGTCGTCGATCCCGTCCACCTCGACGAGCGCAAGCGCGGGCCCGAAGTGATCGCCGGCCGCGAGCTCCGCGTCGCGCGGGCACGAGGCCACGCACACGGGGCGCATCGATGCGTCATGCGCGTCCTCGATGCTTCCGATCGCGCGGCCGCCCGCGGCGACCGCGGCGCGGGCCAGCGCAACGCAGCGCTCGGCCATCGTCCGGTCGGTCAGCCGCACCCGGCACCCGTGCTCGAACCGGCGGCCGATCGCCGCCTCGAAGGCGCGCGCGACCGACCGGTCGACCAGCACTCGCCGCGGTGCCATGCAGGTCTGCCCGGCATTCATCGTCGATGCGAACCAGATGCTGTCGGCGGCCGCCCGAAGGTCGGCATCCGCCAGCACGATCGCGCTGTCCCGGCCGGACAGTTCAAGCGTCGTCGGGCAGAGCGTGCGCGCGCACGCCGCGGCGATCTCGCGCCCGACCGCGGTGGAACCCGTGAACACGACGTGGTCCCATCCGCCCTCCTCGATCAGCCTCCGACCCTCGTCCCGCGTGCCCGCGGCGCATCGCACGCTGCCCTCCGGCAGGCCCGCCGCCGCCGCACACCTCGCGGCCAGGTCCACGAGCATCGCCTGCGACCGCGGCGAACGCTCGCTTGGCTTCACGGTCACCCGATTGCCCGCCATCACCGACTGCACCAGCTGGATTCCCAGGAGCTGCAGCGGGTAGTTCCACGTCGCGATCACCAGGACGCGCCCTGCCGGAACGCGCACCCCCTCATGCCGCTGGCCCATCAGCCACCATGGCCCACCGGCGATGCGGCGCGGGGCGAGCAGCCCCGGCACGTGCTCGGCGTGCCATCGGAGGCTCGCGACGAGGGGCATGAACTCCTGCGTGGCGCAATCCCACCGGGACTTCCCGATCTCCTCGCCGACGAGCCGGGCCAGTTCCGCCTCGTTGGCCACGACCGCCGCCTCGAACGCCTCGCACCACGCGAGCCTGGCCCGCAGGTCGGGCATCGCACAGGCGATGCGGGCTTCATGCGGTGCGGCAGGGTGCATGGGAACGGGAACGGCTTCGGGAATCGGGTGAATGCGGATTCGAATTCCGGACCGGAGGGTCCACGACTGGATATCTTCCCGAATCCGCGGCCCGCGTGGGGTCGAACCCGCCGGAGACCATGGTGACCCAGCCAACCCCCGGCACCGTCGCGACCGCCCCGTGGCCCCGTACCTCGGCGGCCACCCCGCCCGGCCGTCCCAGCCCCCACGGCGGCGACGGGCGCTCGGTCGCCATCGTCGGCGCGGGTCCGGGAGGGCTCGCGACGGCCATGCTGCTGGCGCACGCGGGCTGGCAGGTCACCGTCTACGAGGCCCACGCCACGGTGGGAGGCCGGACGCGGCAGCTCGAGGTCGGTCCCTACCGCTTCGACTGCGGGCCAACGTTCTTCATGATGCCGTGGGTGCTCGAGGAGATCTTCGAGGCCACCGGCCGCAAGCTCGCCGACTACGCCGAGCTGCGCCGGCTCGACCCGATGTACCGGCTGCTCATCGGCCAGCCCACGGGCGACCCGGTCGTCATCGACACGACCCAGGACATCGCGCGGATGTCGAGGCAGCTCTCGGCGATCGAGCCATCGGACGGTCCCGCGTTCGAGCGGTTCATCCGCGACAACCGCCGCAAGCTCGAGGTCATGACGCCGCTCCTGCGGCGCCCGATCCGCGGGCTGCGCGACCTGTTCTCGCTCGACGCGATGCGTGCGGGCCCCGCGCTCCGCCCCTGGCAGTCGCTGTACGACCACCTCAAGGGCTACTTCCGCCACGAGGGCGTGCGCCTGGCGATGAGCTTCCAGAGCAAGTACCTCGGGATGAGCCCGTTCGAGTGCCCCGAGCTCTTCTCGATCCTGCCGTTCATCGAGTACGAGTACGGGATCTGGCACCCGATCGGCGGCTGCAGTGCCCTGATGCGTGCGATGGCCGACGCATGCACCGAGATGGGCGTCGAGGTGCGCTGCGGCGAACCGGTCGAGCAGGTGCTGTTCCAGGGCAAGCGCGCCAGCGGGGTGCGGGTCGCCGGCCGGCACGAGCGGCATGACCATGTCGTGGTGAACGCCGACGCCGCATGGGCCCTCAAGAACCTCGTCCCCTCCGAGGTGCGCCCGCGCGCCCTGAAGGACGATGCGCTCGACGCGAAGCGATTCAGCTGCAGCACGTTCATGATGTACCTCGGCATCGAGGGCACCGTCGACCTGCCGCACCACACGATCTACACGTCCCGTTCGTACGTCCGCAACCTGCAGGACATCTCGCGCAACGGCACGCTCAGCGACGACCCCTCGACGTACGTCTGCAACCCGTCGCGCATCGACCCGACCCTGGCCCCGCCCGGGCACTCGTCGCTGTACGTGCTGGTGCCCACGCCGAACAACAAGAAGGGCGAATGCCAGGTCGACTGGCACTGGGCCCGGGGCGAGCTTCGCGAGCGCACGTTGCGCCAGCTCGAGGACGTGTTCGGCATCCGAGACATCCGCTCGCGCATCCGCGCCGAGCACCTCGTCACGCCCGCCGACTGGCAGTCCGAGCGCATCGCGCACGGCGCGACCTTCAACATGGCCCACAACCTGGGCCAGATGCTCCACCGTCGCCCGCACCACCGGGTGCAGGGCATGGACAACCTGTGGCTCGTCGGCGGCGGCACGCACCCGGGGAGCGGGCTCCCGGTCATCTTCCTGTCGGCCGAGATCACCTCGAGGTTGATGTGCGCCGAGGAAGGCCTTCCCGACCCGGTCGGGGCCGGCGCCACCGGACTGCGCGCGGCGACGACGGCCTGACGGGCAGGCACGGCGGGCGCCCGGCGCCCCGCGCCTTCACCGGTCGACTCACAGTGCGGTGCGGATGGCCCAGAGGTCGGGATACATCGGCGCAAACAGCGTGCCTCGCAGGTACTCCGCCCCGGAGGAACCGCCCGTCCCCTGCTTAAACCCGATGGTCCGCTCCACCATCTTCACGTGGCGGTACCGCCACTCCTGGAGTCCCTCGTCGAGGTCGATGAGCCGCTCGCACGTCGCGCGGACGTGCGGCAGCTTGCGGTAGACGCGCACCAGTTCCGCCTGCAGCGCGGCGTCGGCCGCGATCGGCTGGGTCACGTCGCGTGCGAGCAACTCGGGGGGAACGGCCACGCCGTTGGCGGCCAGCATCCGGAGGAAGGCGTCCCACACGGTCGGTTCGCGGAACTCGCGCTCAAGCGCAGCCCGTTCCGGCGACCCCTCGGCCTGGATGGCGATCACCCGGGGATTCTTCTTGCCGAGCAGGAACTCGAACGCACGGAACTGCCAGCTCTGGAAGCCCGACGCGCTCTCGAGGAACGACCGGAAGCTCAGGAACTGGACGGGCGTCATCGTCTCGAGCACGTCCACCTGCCCGACCATCGTCTTGAGGATGACGAGCATCCGCCGAAGCGTCCCGCCCGCGGCAGGCAGGTCGTTCGCCGCCAGCGCCTCGCGGAGCCTCCGGCCCTCGTGGATCTGCTGCTTGAACCACAGCTCGTACACCTGGTGGATGACGATGAAGAGCAGCTCGTCGTGCTCGGGCCCGTCCGACACCGGCCGCTGGATCGACAGGAGCTCGGGGATGCGAAGGTAGCTGCCGTACGTGATGGGGGTCCTGGTCATCGGTCTCGGTCCTGGTGTTCGTGTCCGCATCCGTGCCTTCGGCCGGGCCCGTCGCGCCGCGTGCGCGACCGTTCCCGGCAGGGGCTCATCGCCCGATCGTGCCGCGGGCGCCCTCGACCGAGAGCGTGCCCTTCGCAAGGTCCCAGCGGAACGCATGGGCACGCGCCGGCGCCGCAGTCCCGCGCCGCACGACCGTCGCGAGCCGCCCGTCCCCGCCCCGAGCGAAGCCGACCTGCGTTGGCACGTCGAGGTCGAACTCGTTGGCCTCGACGTCGACGTCGCCGGTCCGCACGGTCACGCGACCGTCCGCACGCACGCGCGTGAGTTCGGCAGGTCCACCCAGCGACAGTCCCCCATCGGCCGGGCGAGCCGCGCCGCCGGCGTCGACCCCGCGGACGGTGGCGATCATCCGGTCGGCATTCACCGTTCCGGTGGCAGCCGTCGAATCGCCCAGGTGGTCCATCACCACGTCGCGCTCCAGCGTGATGCGTGACGAACGGTCCGCCATGCGCTCGAGCGTCAGGGAACGCTTCCACGAGAAGCGCGTCGTCCCGTGGGGGCTGAACGGGCTCTTCGGGCCATCCGCGCGCGCAGGTTCGGGCGGCGGCGGCGGGTCGAACACCAGCAGCGTGCCCGCGCCGTCGGCCGACGCGCTCCCGGAGGGTCCGTCGTACGACACGTTCGGCGCGTTCATCCGGAACAGCCGAGGTTCGCCCTCGCGGCGCGCATCGGCCCACTGGCGCGCCTCAAGCCGGACGTTGCCGACGGCGCGCATCGTCCCGATGGCCTGCGCGTCACCCGCACCCGACGCGGCCGCCTGCACCGCGCGCGGCGCACCGCCGCGCGGCAGCAGCTCGATTTGCACCTCATCCGCGTCGAGCGCCTCGGCCTCGCGCGCATCGCGCGAGGCGCGCACCCGCACCCCGCCCTGCAAGAGGAGCAGCCCCCGGTCGGGCGTCCCGTCGCGCGACTTCACCGCCCCGTCGGCGTAGGCGAGCGACTCGCGCCACGTCGCCTGCATGCGCGGGACGCCGCCGACCCGCGGGCGGCCCACGCGGCCCTCGGCCCGCGGCAGCACCTCATCGCGGAACCCGCTGGCACGTCCGGGGCCGAGCGCCCCGAGCCGGGCGGGCATCTCCTGCACGTTCACCTCGGCGAGCTGGTCGAGCACCAGGTTCCCACGGATGACCATCACGTCGGGCCCGACCAGCCGCGCGGAGCGGCCCGCGCCATCGCCCTCGAGCCGCGTCGCGAAGACGCGCGAACCGTCCGACAGCGCAAGCTCCACGGGTCCTTCGGCGACCACCTCGCCCACGTCGCTGCGCATCGCGCCGTCAGCGGGCGCCGCGGCGCCGGGCTTCGGCTCCACGAAGGTGGCGCGCAGGCTCGACGCCCACATCGTCTGCGCATCATCGGCCGCCATCACGTCGCCCGTCGCCACCAGCGTGCGCGGCTGGGCGTCGCCGGACGCGTTCGGGCTGAGCGCGATTTCCACCTGCTGCGCCTCGAAGCGCCCGCCAGACTCGCCGAGCCCACGCGCCCGCACGCCGCCTGCGGCCACGATCCGGCGCGGGACGTCCTTGCGTCCCTCGGGACGGGCCTCCACGGCGAGCGAGCCCGACTCAAGCTCGAAGTCCGTGCCACGCGCCTCGACGTCGCCTTCGAAGTCCGCACCCCGGAACGAACCTTCGGCATCCCCTGTGCCCGGTGCAAGCCGCAGCGACATGCGCCGCGCCCACGACACCACGAGGGGCTTCGATCCCGCGCCGCCCATCACGATCGTCCCGGGCCCCTCGCTGGATCCCGTGCCGGCCGCGCGGTCAAGCAGGAAGCGTGCCGCATCGAGCGTGAAGTCCGGATTGCGCACCGACGCGGGTTCCTCGACCGTGCCCTCGAGCTCCATGCGCTCGACCACCGACTCGAAGGTCGCGCGCCGCGCCACCACCACCGTCTCGGACAGCGAGTCCTCGATGCGCGCAGGCGTGCCCGTGACGGTCACGCGGACGGCATCCGGCGCGCCCAGCGCAGGCGTCGACGCGCCTGCAGGCACCATCACCAGCCGTCCCTTGAACTCGATCTCGACGAGGTCATCCTCATCCGCGCGCGCGCCCACGCCCAGCGCCGCCACCGCGACCTGCGCGCGGGGCGAACCGGCTCCGGCCGCTGCGTCCACCACCGCGGACCCCGCCGGCGCGGGCGCGTCGAACGGCCCCGGCTGCGCCGCAGCCACGCCGAGCCCCCCGCCTTGGCGCATGCGGAACACCGCGCGCACGGCATCGCCCGTGACGGTCGACACGCGGGTGCCCTCCCAGCTCGTGACCGAGACCCCACCATCCATCGTCAGTTCGAAGAGGCGTCCCTCGGCCGCAGGCGGCGGTGCAGCCGCGAGCGCCACCGCGGGCACCCAACCACCGTGCCGCACGGAGGCGATCGATATGGGTGCCCCCGGCATCGGCGCACCCGCCTCGACACGGCGCGCCTTGCCCATGCCGGCCGCGGTCCGGTTGATCCGAAGCGGCGAGAGGGCACGGTCCACCACGAGCCGCTCGATCGACCCTCCGCCAGGCGACAACGTCATCGAAAGCCCCTCGCCATCGAAGGACACGCTGTCGCCCAGGATCCGCACCTGCCGGTCGCACCGGACTTCCCCGCTCTCGGCATCGAAGGACGCCTCGGGGCACTCGACCACCACCTCCGGCGCATCGGCGCGCAGGTCGACGGGACGTCCGTCGCGCGGACGGTAGATCCGGATCACGACGTTTCCGGTCAGCCGACCGCTCTCGAGCTCCCGTCGCGGCACGCGCGCCGTCATGGAATCGCCACGCATCGTGACGATGCGGCCGCCTTCCCCGTACAGCACTGCGCGCGGCGCATCCATCGACAGCCGCTTGTCCGGGAGCGGATCGATGCGGGCGGCGGTGTACTGCTGCTTGAGATTCCCCTTCGCGTCGGCCACCTGGACCCATGCACCCTCGGTCAGGCGCACGGATTCCTGCGAGCCGAACTTGGGCCCCGAGCCCGAGCGCTCCTGTTCGGAGAGCGGAGTCGGGATCACCAGCTCGGTCACGGGTCCCGTGTGCCGCCTCGGCGTGCGCGTCGGTCCGGAGGAACGCGCGTCGTACAACCATGCCACCCCGACGATTGCGATCGAGCCGAGCACCGCGGCCGCGGTCCAGATGAACGGCCTCCGCCGGCGACGCGCCCACCGTCGCCCCGCGTCGGGGTCGACACGCGGGCCCTGCCCCGCGTCAGGCGCTTCGGGGCCGGTCACTCCCGGCCTCCGGCGCGCGTCCGGTGCCGGCTGCAGGGTCGAACATGGCCAGCGCGTCGTTCCATCGGTCCTGGCTTCGGAGGAGGTGCTCCACCACCTCGCGCACCGCGCCGTGCCCGCCGTGCGCGGAGGTCACGTACGCCGCCGCCGCGCGCACCTCGGGCGCAGCATCGTGCACCGCCACAGGGTAGCCACAGCAGCGCATGGCCGCGAGGTCGGGCAGGTCATCCCCCACGAACGCCACCTGGGACAGGGGGCATCCTGCGTCCCGCGCAACGTCAGCGATGGCGGAGGCCTTGTCGACCACGCCCGCGTGGAGCCGTCGAACGCCGAGCTCCTCGAGCCGATGGCGGACGGCAAGCCCCGCGCGGCCGGTGATCACCGCGACGTCGCCCCCGAGGCGGCGCCACACGGCGATGCCCAGTCCGTCCTTCACGTTGAATCGCTTGGTCTCGTGGCCCATGTCATCGAGGGCCACGGTGCCATCGGTCAGCACGCCGTCCACGTCGAGGCACAGCACGCGGATGCCCGCGGCGTGCCCGACGGCGCTCACTTCGCGGCGCCCTGCAGCGCCTTCAGCCGCTTGGTCAGCCGGCTCTTCTTGCGCGCCGCGGTGTTGCGGTGCATGGTCGAGGTCGACGACACCTTGTCGAGCACGGCGGCAACCTTGCGGAGCTCCGCCTCGGCCGCCTTCGCGTCGCGGTCATGGACCGCCTTGTCGAAGGCCTTGATCTGGTCCTTGACCCGGCGCTTGCGCCAGTTGTTGAGGGCGTTGCGCTTGGCGTTCTGTCGGACGCGCTTCTTGGCAGATTCGGTGTTCGGCACGTGCTTCCTTGGGGTTCGGTCGAGCCGCACAGTATGCCACGATCCGCCGCCGTCGGCAACCGCCGTTCCGAGGCGCCGTCCCGCGCCGGTCGCGTCCCGTGCTCGGATAACCCGTGGCGTGCACCGGGTCACGGCAACCGCCCACCCCCACCGATGCGTAGTCTCCACTTGACGCGGGCGCCCGGTTTCCGGACACTATCGCGTTCATCCGGCGCGGGCATCCTGCCCGCGCCACGCCTTGGAGGTCCGTCAGACCATGAATCAGCGCACGACCGGCCTCGTGGTGGGCCTCGTCACCTTCGTCATCCTCACGGTCGGGCTGCTCGCCAGCACGATCTACTTCCACCTCGAGGCGCAGTCGGCGCTCGGCTCGAAGAAGCAGGCCGACGACGCCCGCGCGGCGGCGCAATCGGCCTCCACCAAGGCCGAGTCCGCCTACAAGCAGCTGGCCGGCTTCGTCGTGGGCGACGCCGAGATGACCCCGGGCGAGGACGCTCTTGCCAACATCAAGAAGGCGCTCGCCGCCGAGGACGTCGCCAACCTCAAGGTGGAGTTCGATTCGCTCCGCGCCGACCGCGAGCAGCTCAAGCAGGACAACCAGAACCTCAAGGACCAGGTCGCCAAGGCCGAGTCGGCCGCCGACACCGCCCGCGCCGAGGCGGAGAAGTCCGCCGCCGCGGCGAACGCCGCGTCCAAGCGCGTCGACGCGGACCTCGGCACCTACCGAACCTCGGTCCAGAAGTACGAGACCGACGTCAAGAGCACCGTCGACTCGATCAGCAAGCTGCAGGACGAGATCGACCAGCGCCGCCGCACCGAGGTCGCGGAGCTCCAGGAGAAGATCAACGCCGAGAGCGTCTCGAAGGCCACGCTGCAGACGCGCGTCGGTGAACTCGAGAAGACGGTCGACCAGTACCGCATCAAGCCGGAGAATGCCGCCAGCCTCGCGGACGGGCGCATCATCGACGTCGGCAGCCAGAACGGCGAGGTGTTCCTGTCGATCGGCTCCAAGCAGCGCGTCCAGCCCGGCATGACGTTCGACGTCTACGACTCCCCGGCTTCCATCCAGTTCAACCCGTCCAGCGGCGAACTGATCCCCGGCAAGGCCCGCGTCCAGGTCCTGAAGGTCGACGAGAACACCTCCACGGCCCGCGTCATCCCCGAGAGCCGCCGCACCGGCGCACGCACGCGCCCGGTGGTCAAGGACGACGTGATCGCCAACGTCATCTTCAGCCCCGACTACCGCTACAAGTTCCTCGTGCACGGCCTCTTCGACGTCGACAACGACGGCACGGCCACCGCCGCGGAGGCTGAGTTCGTCCGTGGGCGCATCAGCTCGTGGGGTGGCGAGGTCGTGACCGGCGATCGCCTGCGCGGCGACCTCGACTTCGTGGTCATGGGCGTGCGGCCGACCGAGCCGCTCGACCTGCCCGCCAACGCGGACGAAGGCCAGTACACGGCGCACTTCGACCTCAAGCGCGCGTACGAGACCTACAACGCACTCTTCAACGATGCGCAGGCCGCACGCGTCCCGGTCCTCAACTGGAACCGGATGCAGGTCCTGACCAACGAGGGTCGCTGAGCCTCCGGGCGCGGCCTCGATGGGCGCCCGGCGCACCCTGCCCCCTCCCGTCCGCACGGCGGTCGCGTTGGCGCAGTACGGCGCCGCACGATCGTTCGAGTGGCTGTTCGGTGCGTTCCCGCCGGAACAGAACCTCCGCACGGCGGGGGTCGTGGCGGACACGTGGGCCGCACTGAACCCGCACCGGCTCGCACGCGCCGCCGGCAACGTGCGGCGTGCATTCCCCGACCTTCCGGAACGGGACGTCGATGCGCTCGCCCGCGCCAGCGTGCGCTACATGTTCCGGACGTACATGGTGGACGCGTTCCAGCTGCCGCGGCTGCTCACGGAGGAGACGTGGCCGCGCCACGTCGATCTCGACGAGGCCCGCCGCGGCATCGAGACGATGATCGGCGATCGGCCCGCGATCTTCCTCGCACCGCATGCGGGCAACTGGGAGTTGCTGGGGTTCTTCCCGACCCTCATGGGGTTCCGGATGCATGCCCTCGCCCGGCCGCTCGACAATCCGTACCTCTGGGCATGGGCCCTCGGCAAGCGCCAGGCGCGCGGCATGCGCGTCATCACCAAGTACGGCGCGACGGATGAGCTGCAGCGCATCGTGACCGACGGCGGGCGCATCGCGTTGATCGCCGACCAGGATGCGGGCCAGGACGGCGTGTTCGTCCCGTACTTCGGCCAGATGGCGAGCGCCTACAAGTCGGTGGCGTTGCTCGCGCTGCGATACGAGCTGCCGATCGTGGTGGGCGTGGCGCTCCGCCATGGCCCCGGGTTCTCGTACCGGGTGCACACCACCGATGTCATCCGCCCGCAGGACTGGGCCGACCAGGAGGACCCCGTCTTCTGGATCACGGCGCGCTATAACCACGCGATGGAGCGCGCCGTCATGCTCGACCCGGGGCAGTACCTCTGGATCCACCGCCGGTGGAAGAGCCGCCCGCGCTGGGAACGCGACCGCAAGCCCATGCCGGAACGCGTGCAGGCGAAGTTGCGTGCGCTCCCGTGGCTTGCCCCCGGCACCGTCGACCGACTGGTCGCCGACGCGGCACGCGTGGCCGAGGGCGCGGCGGCGTGACCGGCCCGGGCGCGAGGCTCGAAGGTGTCCGCGTGCTGGTCGTCGACGACGACGCGGACATCCGCGAAGCGATGGGCCTCGCGCTGCGCTCCGAGGGTGCGACGGTCGAGGACGCCCCCGACGGGAGCGTCGCCTCGCACCTGCTGGCGGCCCGACGGCCCGATGCGATGGTGCTGGACCTGATGCTCCCCGGACAGAGCGGGTTCGCCGTGCTCGAGCGGGCGCGATCCGGCCCGTCCCCGGTGCCCGTCGTGATGGTGACGGCCAACCGCGGGCAGCGGCATGCCGAGATGGCCCGCTCGCTCGGCGCCGAGACCTACCTGGTCAAGCCGGTTCCGCTCGCGCGCCTCGTCGACGCGGTCGCCGCCGCCGCAGGCAGGTGACGCCCCGGCCCGCACCCACTATCGTTGGTCGCCGATCCCCCTCATCCCCCGGAACCGCACGATGCCGATCGTCAACTACGCCATCCAGAACCGCACGAAGTCCGAGGACGGCGCGCTGCTGCCGATCGGGGCGCGCGCCGAAGTGCTGGCCGGGCTGGAATCCTGCAACACGGCGCCGGACCATGCCGGCGGGAATGTCCTGTACGGACCGGGGCTGCAGATCCACATGCTCCCGGGCGAGGACCCGATCCGGCAGATGAATCTCATCATCACGGAGCCGGACATCGCGTGGGAGGTCATCCTCCGCATGCGCGAACAGTTCCGCTGGCGATTCACCGACCTCGAGACCGGCGATTCCCTGTGACGCCGGGCGGCAGGTTCACTCGAGCGGTTCGCTCTCGATCCCTGCATGCTCTCCGGCGCGATGCTTCTCGACGTAGCGACGCACCCAGTTCTCCCAGGTCTTGCCGGCCGCCGTGTCCTTGCCGGTGAACTCGATGCGGCGCACGTCCGCGCACGCGATGGTGCGCTTGGCGCCGGTCGACGTCTCGATCACGCGCAGCGAGGCCCCTCCGGGAAGGTCGCGGTGATCGAACACGAAGCACTCGGTGCGTGATCCGTCCTCGAGCGTGAGGGTCACGTCGCCCCGGTAATCGAACGCCTCGCCGAACGCACGCGCCCGTCGGTCGGCAGGAATGGCGGACAGGTCGACGACGGCGCCTTGGCCGATGGCGTGCTCGGTGGTTTCCATGGTCATGCTCCGCCCTTCGGGTGGGTCCGGCCGGCGCTGCGCCGCGCATCCTCGGCGGCCGCGCACAGCATCTCGTCGAGTTCGCGCATCAGCGACCGGGCCTCTGCCGCGGCCGCCTCGAGCGCCGTGCATCCCCGGATCTGGCGCATCGGGTCCACGCGGTGGGCGTCCGCGAGCCGGCGATCCAGGGCCGCGGCCTCGGCCTCGAGCGCGGCCGCCACGGCACAGGCCGCGGAGAGCGCGGCCAGCCGAGGATCGTTCGACGGGAGGTCCGAGAGCGCGGACGTGCCGGACAGGCGCAGGCGCGCGTCCGTGGCATGACCCTCGCCTTGAGGGGCGTTGGTCACGGGCTCGCGTTGCTTCGGGCGGGTCGGTGAGGCGATGTCCATGCGTGAACGACGGGTGCGGGGAAGCCCAGACGGGCTTCAACCTCCCGCCGTCCGTGGCGGGAAAGATGACTCATCATACGCATTCCCCCGACGATTCCGCACCTGCTAACCTGCCGATAACACCATGCATTGCCTCGTCACGGGAGCGGCCGGATACATCGGGTCCCACACCGTGCGCGAACTGCTCGCCCGGGGAGCCACGCGTATCGTCGCGGTCGATTCGCTGGAGCGAGGCCATCGCCGCGCCATCGAGGCCCTGGAACGGCTCGCTCCGGGCAAGGTGCGGTTCGCGCGCATCGATGTCCGCGACCGGGCCGCCATGTCGGCGCTGATGCGCGAGGAACGCCCGGAATCCGTGCTCCACTTCGCGGCGCTCACGCTGGTCGGCGAGTCGGTCCGGCAACCTGCGGCCTACTGGAGCTGCTCGGCGGGCGGGACCGCCAGCCTGCTCGAGGCCATGCGCGACGCCGGGACGGAACGGCTGGTCTTCTCGTCGACGGCCGCCACGTACGGCATCCCCCAGTCGATGCCGATCACCGAGGACACGCCGCAGCAGCCATGCAATCCGTATGGATCGGCGAAACTCGCGTGCGAGACGATGATCGCCGAGGAGGCCGAGGCCGCCCGCCGCGACGGTCGCGCGTTCGGCGCGATCCTGCTCCGTTACTTCAACGTCGCCGGCTGCGCCTCGGACGGGTCGCTGGGCGAGGACCACGATCCCGAGACGCACCTGGTGCCGTCCGCGCTGCAGGCCGCGCTGGGCGCACGCCCCGCACTCGAGATCTTCGGCACGGATTACCCCACCCCGGACGGCACGTGCATCCGTGACTACGTGCACGTCGAGGACTTGGCCTCGGCGCACGTCGATGCGCTCCGCGCGCTCCGACCGCGCGAGTGCCGTGCCTTCAACGTCGGCATCGGGCACGGCTTCAGCGTGCGCGAGGTGCTCGACGCATGCGAGCGCGCGGTGGGGCGACCGATCCCCGCGAACGTGGCGCCCCGCCGGGAAGGCGACCCGCCCGAGCTGCGCTCGGACCCCGCACGCATCATGCGCGAACTCGGCTGGTCACCGCGCCACCGCACGCTCGCCCCGATGGTCGAGAGCGCCTGGCGCTGGATGCAGGCCAATCCCCGCGGGTACGACGACCGCTGAACGGCCGAGGTCAGAGCGCGAAGCTGAGGCCGACCCAGAAGTCGAGCCCGTTGAATCCGGGATTGTTGCTCGACGTCCCGGCGTTCGAGACGTGGTACCAGCGCAACGACACGTAGGCGCGCGTGCCCTCCCATGCGTCAAACGTGACGCCGGCGCCTGCCGAGGGCGTGAAGTTGAAGTTGGTCCCGCCGACCGGCACCGGGCTCGACGAACCGATCATGCCGCACCCGCCGCTCACGAAGATCGACCAGCGCTCGGCCGCAAACAGGTGCCAGCGGAGCTGGAGGTCGCCGCCGAACACGCCCGCTCCCGAGGCACCCGTCTCGGCCGCGTAGCCCGCACTGCCGTAGAACGCGAGTTCGAAGTCATCGACGAAGAACCACGCGATGCCGATGCGACCCTGCCCGATGTTCGTGCCTTCGAAGTTGCCCGCCCAGTCCCCTTCCACGTTCAGGCGCAGCGAGTCCTTCGCGCCGAAACGGGCGGGTGCGGGTGCATTCGTGCGCGCAGGTTCGGGCGCGGGTGCACCGGCCTCGCCTGCATCGGACCCGAGGAGCAGCGCGCGCGCGTCGACGCTCGCGGCGGCACAGGGCCCTGCCACGGAGAGCACGCATGCGGTTGCGAACGTCATTGCGCGATGGGCGCGGCACGCGGCGCGGATGAGCATCCGTGAAGTATGCGCACCGCGCGTGTCGCACGCCACCGGAGCAAAAAAGCCGCCGTCGGACGCTCCGACACGTCCGACGGCGACGGATCGACGGCCCCGGACGGATCCAGGACCGCGAAGAAGTGGCAGGCTCGCACAGGCCCCCGGGCCAGACGAACAGTATCGTTCAAACCGAACCGCCCGCCCCGCTTTCCCGGCGGGATTTCCTGCGCGATTTCGCATTTCCGACAGTGGCCGGAAACCCCCGTGACCCCTTCCGCCCCGAAAAACCGCATTCTGATCGCCGTGGCGGCCCTGGTGCGTTCTGGGCAGGCGGTCCCGGGAGGAAGCGGCCCCGAGGTCCTGATCGCCCTGCGCCACCCCAAGGCCATCCGCGGGGGGGTCTGGGAGCTCCCGGGCGGGAAAGCGTCGGCCGGCGAGTCCGCCTCCGAGGCGGCGGCGCGCGAACTGCTCGAGGAGACCGGGGTGGACGTCGACCCGGCGACGGGCCGCGAACTCGGGACGGTGGAGCAGGACGACCCCACCCTGCCCGCGGAACGCTGGCTCCGGCTCACGCTGGTGGCGTTCGAGGCCCCACCTGGTGCCGTTCCCCAGCCGCTGGCGGCGGTCGAGTGCCGGTGGGAGCGCATCACGGCGCTCGATCGTTACGAATGGCCCGCGGCGAACCGGACGCTCAACGCGATCCTCGCCGACGCGTTCCGCTGATCACCTGGCCTCCGGCGTCGCCACGGGCCGCGGCGCCGGCGCGTCAGGCGCGACCGCAGGCATCGACTCCACCGAGCGACGCGCAGCCCGCGCGCGGTCGAGCACGCCCGCATTCGCATCGGCGTCGGGCACCAGGTCGAAGTGCCAGCGCTCGAGCCGGTGCAGCTTCGCAGGAAGCACTTCGGCGACCAGGTCCGCGCCCATGAAGTCCCACGCCGGCATGTCCGTGGTGCCGCTCCCGGCCACCGACTCGTAGCCCTGCAGGCGCAGGCGGACGTCGTACGTGCCGTCGAAGGTGAACTGGATGCGGGCGGGCGTCCTGCCGACCTCGCGCCCGTTGAGCGTGAGGATGGCGCCGGGTGGCGTCGTGGTCACTTCGATCTCTCGGCGGACGCACCCCGCAAGCGACACGGCTCCCGTGAGCACGGCCAACTGCACCCCGCGGACGGGACGGCGAGGGGCGGCGGAGGGGCGACGCATGCGCATCGCCGGAGGCTACTACACTCCTCCGATGCCGTTGCTCGAAGCCGAAGGGCTCGTCAAGAGCTACAACGACCGTCGCGTGGTGGACGGCGTCGGGTTCACCGTCGGCGAGGGCGAGATCGTCGGGCTGCTCGGGCGCAACGGCGCCGGAAAGACCACGAGCTTCCGGATGACCATCGGCATGATCACCCCCGAGGCCGGGCGCGTCGCGTTCGCCGGTCAGGACGTGACCATGCTCCCGATGTACCGGCACGCGCTCGCGGGAATGGGCTACCTCGCGCAGGAACCTTCGGTGTTCCAGCGCCTCACGTGCGAGGAGAATCTGCTCGCGATCCTCGAGCTGCAGCCGCTGACCAAGGCGCAGCGGAAGGAGCGCGCCCGGCAATTGCTCGCGCAGTTCCACCTCGAGCACAAGGCGGGCGAGGAAGCACGCACGTGCTCGGGCGGCGAGCGGAGGCGGCTCGAGATCGCGCGGGCCCTGATCAATCGCCCCCGCATCCTGATGCTCGACGAACCGTTCGCCGCCGTCGACCCTCACACGGTCGAGGACCTCCAGGAGGAGGTGCGCAAGCTGACGTCCGAGGGCATCTCGGTGCTGGTGACCGACCACAACGTCCAGCAGACGCTCCGGATCTGCGACCGCGCGTACATCATCCACGAGGGCCGCAACCTGCGGGACGGGCTGCCGAAGGAGATCATCAACGATCCCGTGGTGCGCAACGCGTACCTGGCGAGCACCTTCCGCGGCGACGAGTTCGGCTGATCCCGCGGGTCCGCCGGGACCGCACGGCGCGACCCCGGTCAGCCGCCGGCGGCCAGGCGTTCGACCCGGATGCGCTGGACCGCGGCGGGCGTGGCCTCGAGCACCGTGAACCGCATGCCCGACTCCGTGAATGCGTCGCCCGCGCGCGGAATCGACCCGAAGCGCGAGAGTACGAACCCGGCCACCGTCTCGTAGCCGTCGTCCTCGGGGATCTGGAGCGCCAGCGCGGAATTGAGGTCCGCCACCGGTGCGTGGCCGCTGGCCTCGATCGCGCCGTCCGCTGCGGTCCAGAGCGTGGGCGCTGAGTCGGAGGCCGGCTCGTGCTCGTCTCGGATCTCCCCGACGAGTTCCTCCAGGATGTCCTCGATGGTGACCAGGCCGGCGGTGCCGCCGAACTCATCCACCACGATCGCCACGTGCACCTTCGACTGCTGGAAGTCCCGGAGCTGCTCCTGGATGGGCTTTGACTCCGGCACGCGCATCGGCTGGCGCAGGAGCGGGCGAAGCCGGAAGTCCGAGCTCGGGCGCCCCAGGAAGCGCACCAGGTCCTTCACGTAGAGGATTCCCTGAACGTGGTCCAGGCTTCCCGAGTGGACCGGGATGCGCGAGTGCCCGCTGCCGATCGCGAACTCGCGCACGGACTCGAGGTCATCGGTGTAGGCGATCGCCTCGATGCGCGGTCGGGGCGTCATGACGCCGCCGACCGTGGCGTCGCCGAGCGTCACGGCGTTCTCGAGGATCTCGGCCGCATGCTCGTCGATCAGGCCCTGCCGCTGGGTGTCCTCGATGGCGCTCACCAGCTCGTCCCCGCTGCGTTCGCCGGGATCCGTGCGGCCGACCGACGATCCGATCGCCCGGTCCACCCCTCGCGCGAGCGCGCGCACCGGAAGGAGCGACGCGTGGAGCACGTGGAGCGGCAGCAGGAACCGTGCGATCACCGCGGCCGGGGCATGGCGCGCGAACGCGCCCGCCGCCACAGACGTGAACACCCACAGGAGGAGCACCGCCACCGCCCAGGCGGCGACGAGGCGCTGGACGGTGAGGGGTTCGTCGAACCCGGCGAACGCGGCGAACACGCAGGCCACGAACCCGATGCGCAGCACCGTCCGCGCGAAGGCCACCGCCCACTCCACCTGCTCGAGGCGGCCGAGCATCCACGCCCCGCGCGCGGAGCGGCCGCGTGCCTCGAGCTCGCGCTCGAGCGCGCTCTCGCTGACCTGGACGAGCGACAGCCCAATGGAGGCGAGCACGCCCGCACACGCGAGGAGCGCAGCCGCAAGCGCGACCAGCACCGCGGTCGTCGTGCTCACGACGTGCCCTCCCCCGCCTCGAAGAGGCGCCCGAACCCGGCGGCCTCGAGGATCCGATCCTCCTCGGCATGCATGCGCGCATGCGAGGCCGGGTCGCGATCGTCATGCCCGCACGCATGCAGCAGCGCGTGCAGCGCGTAGAGCAGGATCTCCCCCCGCATGCCGTGGTCGAGGCATTCGCCCCGGCGCCTGGCCTCGTCGATGCACACGGCGACGTCGGCGTCGATGGGTGCGCCGGGCGCGTTCTGCGCGAATGTCATGACGTCCGTTGTCTCGTCGATCGCCAGGTGGCGTGCATGGAGGGCGCGCATGCGCGCGTCGCGCACCAGCTCGAGCTCCGCGCGCGCCACCGGCACCGGCAGCAACGGCACCACCCGCGCCAGCGCGTCCTCGAGCCACGCGCGGTCGCCGGACGACAGGGCCGCCAGCCCCTCGCCGCCGAACGCGATGCCGTCGGGAAGCGTGGCCACCACCAGCTCAGCGCCCCGCCGCCGACACGTAGACCGGCACGAAGCGCGGCGAGACGCGCTTCTCGAACTCCGGCCGGAACTTGTTGACGATGGTCCGGATGGCCCAGTTGTTGCCGTCGGCGAGCCCGCAGATGGTTGTGCCCGGCGTCAGGCCCATCGAGCCCGCCACCTCAAGCAGCACGTCGAGGTCCTGCGTCGTGCCCGCGCCGCGTTCGATCCGGGTCAGGAGCTTCAGCAGCCAGCCGCTGCCTTCGCGGCATGGCGTGCACTGGCCGCAGCTCTCGTTCTTGAAGAACCGGCTGATGTTCCGGGCGACGGCCACCATGTCGGTGTCCTCGTCGAACACGGTCGGGCACGCGGTGCCAAGGCCCAGGACGTCGTACTTGCGGCCGATGTCGAAGTCCATCGGCGCGTCATACTGGTCGGTGCCCAGGACGCCCATCGAGACGCCGCCCGCGATCGCGACCTTGAAGCGCTTGCCGTTGCGCATGCCGCCGCAGTGCTTCTCGACCAGCATTCGCAGCGGGATGCCCAGCTCCAGCTCATAGACGTTCGGCCGGTTCACGTGGCCGCTGACACCCATCAGCTTCGTGCCGTAGCTCGGCATGCCGCCGATCGTGCTCTCGATGCCGAGCTTCTTCCACCAGTCGACGCCGTGCTCCACGATCGGCACGACGGCGGCCAGCGTCTCGACGTTGTTGATGATGGTGGGACGGCCGAACAGGCCCTTGACCGCCGGGAACGGTGGCTTCACGCGCGGCCAGCCGCGCTTGCCCTCGACGGCCTCCAGGAGCGCCGTCTCCTCGCCGCAGACGTAGGCGCCCGCGGACCGGTGCAGCACCACGTCGACTGCGTGCGTGCTGGCACCGCGCAGCAGTCCCTGCTTCCCGAAGATGCCGTTGGCGTAGGCCTCGTCGATCGCCTTCTGGAACACCTTGGCCTGGTGGTGGTACTCGCCGCGGATGAAGAAGTACGCGACCTGCATCTGGCACGCGTATGCGGCGATCGCGATTCCCTCGAGGACGGAGTGCGGGTCGAAGTCGACCAGAAGGCGGTCCTTGAACGTTCCCGGCTCGGCCTCGTCGCAGTTGATGGCCAGGTAACGCGGACCGCCGTCGGCCGGCGGCAGGAAGGACCACTTGAGCCCGGCCGGGAACCCGGCGCCGCCGCGGCCGCGAAGCACCGCACCCTTCACGAGCTCGACCACCTCGGACGGCTTCATCGAGAGGGCCTTCTCGAGGGTGCGGTAGCCGCCGGTGGCGACGTACTGCTCGTACGAGACGGTCGCCCTCCTGGAACGATCCTCGGGGATGCGCTTGGTGAGGACGGGCTCGGGCTTGAAGTCGGCTGCGGTGGGCATCGGTGGTGCTCTGCGTTCGGTCAGGCGTTCGTGGGGCCGGCGTCGCCGGCTCCCTGCGTGCTCGGTGGCTGCGTGCCCGGGGGCAGCACCACCTCCTCGATCACCGTCCGGCGGAGCGTCACGCCGTCGGCGCGGGTCTCCTCGATGGTCTCGCGCCGGACCTCGGCCTTGGCGGGCGCGTTCGGGTCCGTGCGGACGGCGTCGACGATGTGCCCGAAGAAGGCGCCGATGCTCCGTGCGAGCGGCGGGTCCTTCGGGCGATCCATGTCAGTGATGGCCTCCGTGGCCGGCCGCATGCGCCGGCTCGGCACGGCGCGCTGCCTCGATGAGGCGATCGAGCGCCGCGACATCCAGGTTCTCGTGGAGCGTCTCGTTGAAGAGCGCGACGGGCGCGGTGTCGCAGCTGCCGAGGCAGTCCATCGCGATGAGCGTGAACTTCCCGTCCTCGGTCGTCTCGCCTGGGACGATCCCGAGCCGGTCGGACGCGCGGTCGAGCAGCGCCTTGCTGCCGCAGCCGCACTGCTCGCAGGCGATCGAGTGGCAGACTCCGATCGTGACCACCCCGCGCTGCTCCACGGTGAATTCGTCGTAGAAGCTGACCGTGTCGAGCACCTCGGCGGGGCTGATGCCGAGGAACTGCGCCACCTCAAGCTGCGCCTGGTGCGGGACGTGGCGATAGGCGTGCTGCACGTCGTGCAGGATGGGCATGAGCGCGCCGAGGCGCGTCGCGTACTTCGGGAGCACGTGCTCCGTCCAGCGCTTCTTCATGGCGTCCGTGCAGAGCGAATGGTCGTACCGCTCGATCTGCATGGTGCCGGAGGGCTTGGTGGGCCAGGCCATGGGGTCCTCGTGTGGGGTCCGGGGTGGGTCGGTCGGCGAAGGGTCAGGCGTTCGAAATCAGCGATCGAGCTCTGCGGCAATGACGTTGATCGATCCGACGACGGCGATGGCGTCCGAGACGAGGTGCCCCTCGACCAGTTTCGGCAGCACCGCGTAGTTGGAGAAGCACGGCGGGCGGGTGCGCACGCGCCAGGGGTACTTGGTGCCGTCGCCCACGAGGTAGTAGCCGAGCTCGCCGTTGGGGCTCTCGAAGCCGTAGTACGCCTCGCCGATCGGCACCTTCCAGCCCTTGTTCCACATCATGAGCTCGAAGTTCTCGATGACGCCCTCGATCGAGCCATAGATGTTCGCCTTGCCCGGCTGCGTCACCTTTGCGGCGTCGGTCGGGTTGAACGGGCCCGCCGGGATGCGGTCGATCAGCTGGTTGATGATGCGCGCCGACTGCTTGATCTCCTCGACGCGCACCAGGTACCGCGCGAAGCAGTCGCCGGTCTGGCAGACCACGACGTCGAACTTGGGTGCCTCGGCGCCCTCGCCGTCCCAGTTGTCCGCATAGCAGAGCACCGGCTCGTCCTTCCGCAGGTCGCGGCGCACGCCGGCCGAGCGTGCCATCGGGCCGGTGAGGCCCCAGGCGATGGCGTCCTGCTTGCTGATGGCTCCGACGCCCTCGAGGCGGTCGATGAAGATGCGGTTGCGCGAGAGCAGCGTCTCCATGTCCTTCACAGCACGCGGCAGACGCTCGTTCACGAAGTGCTTCACCATGCGCTTGAACGTCTCGTCGCACGGGACGTCGCGCCAGGCGCCGCCGACACGCGTCCAGTCGGGGTGGAAGCGCTGGCCGCTGATGTACTCGACGATGTCGTAGATGAACTCGCGCTCGTTGAACCCGTAGAGGAAGCCGGTGAAGCCGCCGAGGTCGAGCGCCGCGGCACCCACGCACAGGAGGTGGTTCTGGATGCGGCCGAGCTCGGCCATGATCGTGCGCACCACCTTGCAGCGCGGCGTGGGCTCGATGCCGAAGAACCGCTCCACCGACGTGTGGAACGCGATGTCGTTGACGATCGGCGAGATGTAGTCCATCCGGCTGATCGTGCACACGTACTGGTTGTAATCGTGGTGCTCGCCCAGCTTCTCGAAGCCCGAGTGCAGGTAGCCGATGTGCGGCGTGATGCGGGCCACGCGCTCTCCGTCGAGCTCCATCACCAGTCGCAGCGTGGTGTGCGTGGCGGGGTGCTGGGGCCCGATGTTGAGGATCCAGCGGTCGGGCACCTGGGCGTGGTTGCGCAGGTAGTCGGGCGAGTCCGAGTCCACGGTGATGGTGCCCTGCCCGGTCGCGGGACGCGTCCGGGCCTGCTCCTCGACTTCGAGACCGTATCCGTGGTCAGGCTGGAGGGTGTACGGCATGGGGCAATAAGTATAGGAGGCGCGCGGGCGCACGGCCAGATCCTCACGCCCCAGCCACGAAGTGAACGCCCGGAGGCCATCTGGGCCTCCGGGCGAGGAGCATTCAGGAGCCGGGGCGGCGCACGCGGTCAGGAGCGTCGGCGCCGGGAGCGGACCAATCCCGCCGCGCCCAGGAGGGCGATCGCGCCCGGGGCGGGCGTCGTGACCACGCTGAAGTCATCGAAGTGCAGGACGTGCGACCCCGTCGAAGACCCGGTCGGCGAGGCTGAGCGGAAGGCGAAGAGATCGGCATCGCCGAAGTTCGTCGAGGTGAGGGCGTCGAATCCGGCGATCGCCGACGTGTTGATCCCCACGTCGTTGAAGTACCAGCGAAGCTTGCCGGCGCCATAATCGAAGTCGATCGAGACCTTGTACCACGTGTTCAAGGTGAAGCCCACGATTCCGATCGACGCGCTCGACCCTGAATTGTTGAACAACGTCACCTTGCCGTCGCTGCCAAGACGGATCGCGCCCAGGCGATCCGTGCCGGCGGCGTCATAGGCATCGATGCCTGCCCCAGAGATCCGGGTGGCGCCAGAGGTCGCGCTGAACACCTTGACCCAGGCGGAGGCGGTGACGATGGGTTGCGAGGCAAGCTCCGCGGCGGTCTGGGGAGTGTCCTTCCAGCTCCAAGCCCCACCATTGCCCGAAAAATTGCCGGTGTTGACCGAAACGAACTGCGAGCCGGTCCGGGCTTGGCCCGCGGTGTTGCTTACGGAGAAACTATTCGAGAATCCACCTGCCGTCCACGTCTGCTGGCCAGGAAGGGCTCCGACCGTGAACGGCGACTCGAACGAAGTGGAATAGCTCAACGCCCCGGACGAGAGCGAGTTCAAGGCGAGCGTGAATGCGATGACTGCGGGCGCAATGCGCGTACTCATGGGAACGACTCCTGCGAGATTGGTCTGATCGATGCGGGGACAGGCGGGAGGGCACGAGCGACTGGATACGGATCAGTCGGAACGCACCCCCTTTCCAGTACGCACATGGGCACTGCAGCCCATCAGCCCTGATGAAGAATCGGCGAAGGTCTGGTAATGCCCACCTCCCCGCCGGGCCATTGGAACCGCGGTGGAGTGCCCGAATCAGCCGCGGAACATGGCCCCCATGCGTCGCCCGATCAGGGCGCTCGCCCCGAGCAGCGCCACTGCCAGCAGCGCCATCGCCCAGACCCCCATCGCGCTGGCGATCCCCGGGCCGTCTCCCAGGCGTTCGTACAGCGAATAGATCGCCTTGGTCACCGGGAACTGGGCCTCGCGCTGGGCCAGCACCAGCCCGTCGCTCACCTCGAGCATGCTGAAGCTGAAGGCGAGCAACGCGCCCGCGACGAGGTTCGCCGCCACCAGCGGCGCCACCACGCGCCACTGCACGCGCCAGGGCGACGCCCCCGTCACGCGCGCCGCGTCCTCCAGTTCCTCACCGGACTGCTCGAGGCCGGCGGCGACGCTGCGGACCACGTACGGCAGGCGCCGCACGGCATACGCGGTCACCAAGAACGGGAACGGGCTCGGATCGGCGCCCAGCACGCTCGCGAACGGGGCCAGCGGCGCCTCCGCTCCCCAGAACGGCCACCGGACGCTCATCGCGACGTAGCCGAACGCGAGCACGATCCCCGGGACGGCCAGCGGCAGCATCACGAGCGCATCGAGCGCCCACGCGCCGCGCGGCCGGTGCCGGACGAGGATCCGGGCGGCGACGAAGCCCACCGCAAGCGACAGCACCGTCGCGGCCAGCGACAGGCCCAGCGAGGTGCGGATGCTCCCCGCCGCGAGCGGGTGCGAAAGCGCGTTGACGTAGTGATCGCCCGTGAACGCCGCGGGCAGCACCGTGCCGTACCACTGGCCGGGGACGGTCACGCTTGCGAGCACGACGCCGAGCGCAGGCATGCACGCCACGCCGCCGACCGCCGCGAAGAGCGCACCCGCGGCACCCGCGCGCCACCCCGAGAGGCGGCGTTCCTCGCGAGCGACCGACGCCTTGCCGGTCGACGCCGGCGGGACCCGGCCGAGTGCCCACTTCCCAAGGACGTAGAAGCCCACGCTGCACGCAAGCATGACCGCCACCAGCGCATACGGCCGGCGGCTGGCCTCGACCTCGCGGATCCCGTTGAACACCTGCACCGCGGTGGTCTCGTGGAAGTCGAGCATGAGCGGGGTTCCCAACTCGGTGAACGCCCAGATGAAGACGATCGTCGCCCCCGCGAACGCACCCGGACGGATCATGGGAAGCGTCACGCGGCGGAACCGACGCCAACCGCCCGCGCCCCCGCAGCGCGCCGCGTCCTCGAGCGAAGGGTCGAGGTTCGCGAACGCCGCAGACAGGTTCAGGTACATCACCGGGTACAGCGCGAATGCCTGCAGCACCACGATCGCCCCGATGCCGCCGTCCCCGAGCCAGTCGACGTCGGTGCCGAGCGCGGCGTTGAGCGCTCCCATGCGTCCAAGCACGTGCCGGAGCCCGATGGCGCCCACGAACGGTGGCAGCACCAACGGCACCAGCACCAGCGCGGTGAGCGCACCCTTGCCCGCGAACGAGCACCGCGTGCCGACCGCGGCGAGCGGCGTCGCGATGGCTGCGGCCAGCGCGGTGGTGAGCGCCGCGATCAGCGTGGAGTTGCCGAGCCCGCGCAGCGTGGCAGGGTCATCCAAGACCGCACGCACGTGCGCGAAGGTCAGGCCGCCGGACGAATCGGCGAAGGCCGCGCCCACGGACAGCGCCAACGGGTACAGCAGGCCGAGCCCGAGGGCGGCCACGACGATCGCCAGCATCGCATGCATGCGGAACCGGGCGGGCACCGCCGGATCGTAAGGTCGCGCGCGACCGTCACGTCGCGCGTGACCGGCGCCGGGTCAGCCCCAGTTGCCGAGCAGGATGCCCAGGTCGATGCCGTCGACCGTGGAATCGCCGTTCAGGTCCGCGGGGCCGTCGGCTCCCCAGCCGCCCAGCAGGATGCCCAGATCCTGGCCGTCGACGAGGCCGTCCCCGTTGAGATCGCCGACCACACCGGGCTGCTCATCGATGATCCAGCTCACCACCGCGGCGTTCGAGACGGTCGTCAGGGCATCCTCGCGCGTCACGCTCAGCAGGTAGCTGCCCGGGTCGAGCCCGCGGATCCAGAGGTGCTCGATGTTGTCGACCGCGCTCGCGCTGACCACGTTGCCCGAGTCGAAGACCGTCGCGCCCGAGTCGCCGGAGATCGGGTTCGCCGCGCCCGCCTCGATGCGCTTGAGCTCGAGCCGCAGGTTCGCGACGCCGGGCGCGGCGGTCGACGCCGTGGTGAGCGACGTGCTCAGCGGCGACCGGTTCCACGTGACCAAGAAGCTGGCATCCGCCGAACCGACGAGGTCGATTCGGTAGTGGCGCTGGACCGAGGGGCTCGAATAGACCTCGTAGTCCCAGCCCACCGTCGGGTGCGAGGCGCCCGCAATGGCGTTGGCGGCCGTCGACTGGCCGATGATCTCGTTCGACGTGATGATGCGGTGCGCGCGGTCGACGTTCAGCGTGCCGCACCCGAACACGGGATCGATCGGGCGGGCCGTGATGCCGCGGCTGCTGCCGGACGCGGGTGCGCCGTTCGACCACGACTCGCCGTGCGTCGCGCCGCAGAGGAGCGCGCTCTTGATCGCCACGCCGGTGCGACGGTTGATGTTCTGGCTGTAAGGGAGCTCGTTGGCCACCTGGTAGAGCAGCGCCGCGCCCGCGCTGACGATCGGGGTGGAGAAGCTCGTGAAGTCCGCGGGCGCCACGATCTCGGGCTTCATCCGGCCCGCGACGTCCGCGATCGCGGGCGTGTTCGCGGCGGAGTGGCCGCCCGACGTCAGGCCGACCGCGATGCCGTTGTAGCCGCACGCCATCAGCGGGAGCAGCGCGCTGCCCGCGCCGTTGTTCACGCCATTGATGAAGAGCGTGTTGTCGCGGTTCATGGCGTAGTCCGCGCGGCGAAGCGTCTCGAAGTTGAACGGGGCGTTCGCGCCCGTGAGCTCGCCGATCCAGCTGCTGCTGAAGATCCGCACGCGGTCCGTCGTGGTCGGTCCCGCAGGATTCAGGGGCAGCGCACCCACGCCGGAGCCGAGCCTGAGGTAGCCGGCCTGGATGAACGAGTTCGCCTCGTACAGGTGGATCTGGGTGATGCCGGGCGCGATGCTGGTGCCCGAACCGTAGAACGCCTGGGCCACGGTGGTGGCATGGCCGCTGACCGATGCGGCGCCGCTCATCGCGCTGAACGACTTGCCCGCGAACGGCGTGAGCGCCTGGTTGGGTCCGTAGTTGGCGGCGACGCCGCCTTCCTGCGCCTCAACCTGCGCCACGCGAACCCCGGCGCCCGTGGGCACGCTGCCCGCACCCAGACGTGCGACCAGCGCGTCGTAGCCGACGTCCTGCGCATGGGCGGGCGCGACGACCGCAAGGGCCGCGGCAGCCAAGGTCACGAACGTGCCGGATGAACGGGTCTGCATGGGGCGATCGCCTCTTCCATTGGTCGCAACGCGGGCCGGCCAGCCTTCGGGTCCGCCCGACGAGGACGGCCCACCCGCAATCATGATCCACCTTATGCGCCGATGCAAGCCCCGGGTTCGGCAACCCGCGGGGATTCCCGGCCAAGGTCCGAAATTCCCGTACCCTTCCCCACCCCCATGCCGGCACGACCCACGGTCATCCAGACCGAGCACCTGTCTCCTGCGGCGGCCGCATGGCTTGCCGAGCGGGCGGACCTGGTGGTCGCAGGGGCCGGTTCCCCGGCCTTCGAGGCGGCCGCACCCCGCGCGGAGGGGCTGGTCGTGCGCACCTACACGCGCGTGGACGCGTCCCTGCTCGACCGGCTTCCCAGGCTCCGGGCCATCGGCCGCGCGGGGGTCGGCATGGACACCATCGACCTCGAGGAGTGCGCCCGTCGCGGGATCGCGTGCTTCAACACGCCCGACGCCAACACGCAGGCCGTGGTGGAGTACGTGACGTGCCTGATCTGCGACGCTCTGCGGCCGCGGCTCATGCTCACCGAGCCCGTGACGGCCGCGCGCTGGAACGAGATCCGCCGGGACGTGGTCGCGCACCGACAGATGGATGAACTCACGCTCGGCGTGCTCGGGTTCGGGCGGATCGGTCGGCGCGTCGCGCAGGTCGCGGCAGCGATCGGCTTCGAGGTGCGCTTCCACGATCTGGTCGAGGTGTCGGAGGCCGCCCGTGCCGGCGCCCGCCCCGTGACTGCGGAACGCCTCTTCGCGGAGTGCGACGTCATCACGGTGCACGTGGACGGGCGCGCGTCGAACGCGCGGTTCGTCGGGCCGCATCTCCTCGAGCGCCTGCGGCCGGGCGCGGTACTGATCAACACGAGTCGCGGCTTCGTGGTCGACCATGACGCCCTGGCCCGGCACCTTCGCCGCGACCCGACCGCCATGGCCCTGCTCGACGTCCACGACCCCGAGCCGTTCGATGCGTCGAACCCGCTGCTCGGGCTGCCGAACGCGCACCTCGCCCCGCACCTGGCCAGCCGGACCGATGCCGCGATGGAAGCGATGAGCTGGGTGGTGCGGGACGTCTGGGACGCCATCCGACCGGCCACGAACTAGCATCCCGTTGCACGCGGCGCGGACGCCGCGCCCCTCCACGGAGACTCACCATGTTCGAGATCGTCGCCGTCCACGCCCGCCAGGTCCTCGATTCCCGCGGCAACCCCACGCTCGAGTGCGAGGTGGCGCTCGACGGCGGCGCCGTGGGACGCGCGCTCGTCCCAAGCGGTGCGTCCACCGGCGAGCACGAGGCGGTCGAGCTGCGCGACGGCGACAAGCGTCGTTGGCTCGGCAAGGGCGTCGAGAAGGCCGTGTCAAACGCCAACTCGCGCATCGCGCCGCTCGTCCTCGGAATGGACGCACGCGAGCAGTCGGCCCTCGACCATGCGATGATCGACCTCGATGGCTCACGCACCAAGGGCAAGCTCGGCGCGAACGCCATGCTCGGGGTCAGCATGGCCACCGCGCACGCCGCCGCCGCCGCGTGCCGCCTGCCGCTCTGGAAGTACCTCGGCGGCGCCGGGGCGCGGCGCCTGCCGGCGCCGATGCTCAACATCCTCAACGGCGGCAAGCACGCCGACAACAGCGTCGACTTCCAGGAGTTCATGATCCAGCCGGTCGGGTTCGCGACCTTCGGCGAGGCCATGCGTGCCGGCGTCGAGTGCTACCACGCACTGAAGAAGGTGCTGCACGACAAGGGCCTCTCGACCGCGGTCGGCGACGAAGGCGGCTTCGCGCCGAACCTGAAGAGCAACGAGGAGGCATGCGAGGTCATCGCAGAGGCCGTGAAGAAGGCCGGCTACGACCTGGGCCGCCAGATGGTGATCTGCCTCGATCCGGCCACCAGCGAACTCGCGAACGAGGCGAAGGCGCGGAAGAAGAAGGGCTACTGCTTCTTCAAGAGCGACCCGAAGCGCGTGGCGTCAAGCGACGACATGATCGCCCTGTGGGAGAAGTGGTGCCGGAAGTGGCCGATCCGCTCCATCGAGGACGGGCTGGCCGAGGATGACTGGAAGGGATGGAAGTCGCTGACCGACACACTCGGCGGCACCGTCCAGCTCGTGGGCGACGACCTCTTCGTCACGAACCCCGAGTTCCTGGCGCGCGGCATCCGCGAAGGCTGCGGCAACGCGATCCTCGTGAAGGTCAACCAGATCGGCACCCTGACCGAGACCTTCGACGCGGTGAACATGGCCGTGCGCAACGGGTACCGCGCGATCCTCTCGCACCGTTCGGGCGAGACCGAGGACACGACGATCGCCGACCTCGCGGTCGCGACGAACTGCGGCCAGATCAAGACGGGCGCGCCTGCGCGCACCGACCGCACCGCGAAGTACAACCAGCTGATCCGCATCGCCGAGGAGCTCGGCGAATGCGCGTCCTACGGAATCGCGGCGCCCTGACCCGCAGACGGGAACGCAGCCTCGATCCGCCCCGCCTCGGCCTCGAGCGCGGCGTCGGTCGGTTCCGCGCGGAGCGCCTGCACCAGCCGTGACGCGATCGCAGCGGCGGTGGATGGTGCGGCGCCGGGACGCGCCGCGATGTCGAGCGCGGAGCGAAGGTGCACGCGGGCCGTCACCGCATCGCCGAGCGCAAGTTCCAGCGATCCGAGGTTCCCGAGCGCCTCGGGGTCACCCGGCCAGCGCGCGGCCATCGCCGCCGCCGCGTCGCGCGCGCGGGCCACGTCGCCCGCCCGCGCGCACGCCCGCACGAGTTCGGCATGGTGGACGCGCGCCCCCGGCTCGCGCCCGACCGCCTCGGCATAGGACGCGCACGCCTCGGGCAGCCGCCCCAGGGCCTCGAGCAGCCGGCCTCGCTGCCAGCGCAGGCTTCCCGCCGCGGGCTCGAGCGCGATCGCTGCGTCCATCTCCATGAGCGCGGCGGCGTCACGGCCCTGAAGCCGCAGCACCTCGCTCAGGTTCGCATGCACCCCGAAGTCGAACGCCGCGGCCTCGGCGAGGGCCGAGCGGGCGAGTGCGTCCGCTTCCCCGAGCAACGCGTCGCGGGCCGTCGCGTCGCCCGCATCGATCGACTCCTGTACGCGTGCAAGCAGCATGGCCGAGAGGTTGCTCGACGCAAGCCAGGCGCGCGGGTTGGCGTCGAGCGTCGCGCGCCACAGCGTCTCGGCGTCGCGGAACGACATCGCATGGGCGAAGGACTGGGCGGCAAGGCCCGCGAGCCCCACCGCGGCGACGGCACCGGCGGCGCGGGCCGCCCGCGCGGCGTCCGGCAGCCGGGACGCCAGCCGCGCCCAGAGCGTGGCGGCACCCCACCCGGTCGCAGCCGCGAGCGCCACGGTGCCGACGTAGGCGAAGTGGTCGGCCACGGGTGCGTAGCGGAGCGGATACAAGTTGAAGAAGCCGAGCGCCGGGAAGACGCCCGCGGAATAGCAAAGGAACGCGGCGAGCGGCCCGCGCGCGCCGCGCCGCGCGGCGATCGCCGCCGCGACCGCCACCGCGAGGCCCGACCCGAGCGCCGCCCACCCGCGCCACGCCGCTGGGTCGGCGGGCGGCTGCACGAAGCACGACTGCACGGGCCACGCCCACGCCCCGAGGTACCACCACCATGCGCGCGCGGCACCGAGCAGCCGATCGAGCGGCGTGCGCGCGAACTCAGCGCCTGCACCCGCACCGACGTGGGTCGCCTCGAGCCATGCCGTCGCGAGCCCCATCGCGATGCCGAGGGCGAAGAACGGCGCCACGGCGCGCCATGTGCGCCCGCGCGTCGCCGAACCGCCTGCCGCACCCGCGAGCGCCGGGCGCCACCACGCGACCGCCACCATCGCCACCGGCACCGCGACAGCGGTCGTCTTGGAGAGGAGCGCGCACGCATACAGCGCGAAGGCCACCCACCATGCGCGGGCACGCGCCGCGCCCGGACCGCGCCCGAGGAAGGCGAGCCATGCATGCATCGACCCCAGGGCGAACGCCATCGAGAGCACGTTCTTGCGCTCGGTCACCCAGGCGACGCTCTCGACCTGGATCGGGTGGACGGCGAACAGCGCCGCCGCAAGCCACGCGCCCGGCAGGCCGATGCGCACCAGCAGCCTCCAGAGCATCCATGCCGAGCCGGCGTGGAGCAGCACGTTCACCAAGTGGTAGCCGAACGGCTCGAGCCCATGCACGGCGTGCTGGGCCGCGAACGACGCGAACACCAAGGGGTACCACTGCGGCGTCGACCCGGGCACCCACGCGTGCAGCCAGCCCCCGGGCCGCAGCACGGCGGGGTTGGCGAGCACGTACATGTCGTCGTCCCAGATCCAGCCTGCGCCGAGCGCAGGCCACAGGGCGAGGAACGCGAGCGCGACGAGCGCCGGCCCCGCGAGGCGCGCGGCGCTCCCCGCGTCACGCATACGAATGGAGTCCCGCGATCACGAAATTGATCACGATCCAGTTGAAGAGCATCACCGCGGCACCGGCCACCGCGAGCACGGCGGTCCACAGGCCCTTGTCGCGCACCTTCCATCGCACGTGGATGAGGAGCGCGAAGATCACAAAGGTGTTCAGCGCGAACACCTCCTTCGGGTCCCAGCCCCACGGCCGGCCCCAGCTGTGGTCGGCCCAGATGGCGCCCATCACGATGCCCGCCCAGAGCATGACGAAGCTGACCTCCGTGAGGAGCATGGTCACGCCGTCGAGGGTCTCGCCGAGGGACGCACGCGCGGGCGCATTCGGCGCACCCGCGGCGCCGCTTGCGGCGGACGCATCGCCCGCCGCCATCTCGATCGCGGCGCCCGCCCCGCCCACCCGGGCATGGGCCGGCCCGTTCCCGAGCGCCCGCCAGGCAAGGTAGGCCATGGCCGTCACCGCGGCCATGAAGATGAGCGCGTAGCTGAAGATGATCACGTTCGTGTGGATGTAGAGCCACAGGTCGTGGAGCACCGGCATCATGTTCGAGATGTTCGGGTTCAGCTGCACCGGAAGCAGGTACGCGGCCATCAGCGCCACCATGCTCGCGACCGATCCGCCCAGCGCGAGGAGGCCGCGCATCGCGGTGCGGCGGAGGAAGAGTTCGGCCACGAACGCGGCGAAGGTGCCCATCCAGGCGGCGGTCGTCACGGCCTCGAACATGTTCGAGTTCGGCCACCGCCCCGAGATGTACCAGCGGAGCATGACCGCGAACGTCTGCATGCCCAGCGCGATGCCGAACGTCACCATGCCGGCCTTCATCGACCACGGCCACCGGTACACGAGGGCCAGCAGCAGCAGCACCGTCGACACGAGGTACAGCAGCCACGTCCGGCTCAGGTTTCCGTTGCGGAAGTACCAGCCTTCCCACGAGAGCCGTTCGGTCGACGGGTAGGCCGACGGGACGAGCGCGGGAAGCCCCGCCGCGAGCGACCGCACGGCCGCGTTCACGCCCTCGGCGTCGCCCTTGTTCCATGCCGAGACCATCGCGCGCCAGTTGGCGGCCACGGCGCGCTGGCGCGCCTCGTCGATCCCGGGCAGTGGCGCCTGCGGACGCTCGCGCGCCTGCTCGGGAAGCGTCGACGGGTCCGCGCCCAGCAGCATCACGTCGCCGATCGACGCCCACGGCCGGTCCGGGGACCCGTCGCCCGGCGGGATCACCCGCAGCGACGAAAGCAGGAACGCCGGATCCTTGACGGACAGCGCGCCCTTCAGCGAATCCATCTCCTTCGCGGTGCGGATCAGGTCGGCTTCCATCGCTCGAAGTTCGGCGCCCACGCCGGGAAGCATCAGTGCCGCCTCGGAGACCAGACCGCTGGACCCGAACGCGGCCATCTCCTCGCCGCGCGACAGGTCCGCGCGCAGCACTGCGTCGGAGATGCGTGCGCGCACCTGCTTGTTCTTGACGTAGAGCAGCGCGGCGCCCTCGTACGCCTTCGGCCGGAACATCAGGTCGAGGTACGTGAAGTCCGAGGGCTGCCCCGCGACCCGTCGCGGGCCGGTGACGAACTGCATCTGCGTGTTCGCGAAGGAGCCGAAGCTCTTGAGGCGACCCTCGGTGAAGACGGCCACCGAGTCGAGCGGGCGCAGGTCGACGAGCTCGTGGAACGGGCGCCCGGAGGGGGCCTGCGCAGGCGCGGGCATCGCGAATCCGAGCATCGCGGCGAGCGCCAGCACGAAGTGGATCATCCGGGTGCTCGCTGCATCGGTCATGTCACGCATGGACGGACTCCGTGAGGTCGTGCGGGAAGCGCGGCGCGCGGCCCTCGGCCTTGGCGCGCGCGATTTCCTCGAGGACGAGCCGCCGGTTGCGGCGCTTGATGACGGGCTTCACGTAGAAGGCATACGCCATTCCGGCGCATGCGATCACGCATCCGGCCAGCTGCGTCCACACGCCGTGGCGGTTTCCCACGCCGAGCACCGTGTAGTTGAGGCCGGCGCTTGCGAGCCGGCCGTCGCGCGCCTCGTCGGGCGGGTCCCACTGGCTCTGGAAGTACGAGAAGCCGCCGAACTCCGCGGGCTCGTTGACGCTGACGGGCATCGGTGCGCCCCACTCCCCCTTGGGGTCGCGGAACCGGATGACGCTCGTGTAGTTGCGGATGCTCGAGGACTGCCCCGAGAACCCGCCCACATGCGTCGCGAGCTCGAAGGTGTCGAGCGCCACGGGGGCAGGCAACGGCAGGCGCTGGCGCGAGAACAGCACCTCGAGCTCGCTTCCGTCGGGGAGCTTGAACCGCGACGGGCGGAACCAATAGCGACGCAGCACGTCCTGCGGGGTGTCGAAGACGTACGGGTGATACTGCAGCCACTCGCCCGCCGCGTCGCCGGGGTTCGAGAGCCGCATCATGGCGAACAGCTCGCGCGCGTCGCGCTGGCGCTGCTCCGCGGGGACCACGAACGGGCGGGTCTCCTCGACCGCGTTCGGAAGCCACTCCGTGACCGTGAGGCTCACGCCGGCCGCGAGCGCCAGGGCCCGGCCCGGCTCGACGTCGAGCACGCGCGCCTCGGTCCGGCCGAGCGAGTCGATCAGGCGGAGCCGCCCGTCCTCGGGACCTGCCACGAGCAGCGCGAGCGCCAGCCCGTTTCCCGGCAGGTACTCGACCTCGACCGAGGCGTCGATGAAGCTCTCGCCGCCGCGCTTCATCGCGGCCATCGGATCCTCCCCCTCGCGGAGGTCACGGCTCATCGTCGGGTCGCTGAAGGCCCAGCGCCGGAACTCGCCCGCCGGCGTCCGAAGCTCGAGGATCGCGACCGAGACCTCGCGTCCTGCGATCGCAAGGTCGTCCTGCACGGCGACGACGCGGTACCCGTAGCCCGAGTCCGGCGCGCCGATCGGTCGCCACGGTGCGTCCTTGTCGGCGAGCGCGGCATCCTTCACGGTCTCGAGGAGGTCGATCCCCTTCGCGGGAACGCGCAGGCGCAGCGACGGCTGCGCCATGAACGCACGCATCTGGTCCTCGTCCGACACCTGTCGCAGTGCCAGGACCCCACCGTCGGCGCTGCGCTTCTGTGGGTCGCGGGACTCCAAGCGGTAGCTCATGGCACGTCCCTCGCGGTCGGCCACGCTCACCGCAGCCACGGCGTTCGGCGCATCGCCGGGGCCCCCGGCGCGCCAGCGCGAACGTGACTGCGCATACCGCAGGTACCCCGTCGCCTCGAGCGTCACGCCGGGCGCAGGGTCGCCCTCGGCCGCCGGCGGGATCGCGACGCGGATCGGGTGCGGGGCGATCGCGTCGCTGCCCGAGGCAAAGACCTCGCCGGGATCGCCGACGCAGTCGTTGTAGAGCGGAAGCCCGTGCACCGGTCGCTGCACCCACTTCGCCTCGCCGGGCCGGCGGACGTAGAGCGCCCAGCTCTTCTCGAGATCGTTCTTCAGGTAGAAGCGATCGGCCGGACCGTAATCGAGCGCGGCGAACAGCCGTTCGTCGACGAGGGGCTTCCCGGTCTCCTTCACCGCGCGCTTCACGGGCTGCTTCGGGTCCTGCGTGAAGACCATGTCCTCGGTGTAGTGGGGACGCCCCGCCACCAACTGACGGATGAACCGCTGCCCGGGACCGACCACCGACAGGTTCACGCTGTAGGCGCGCGCGCCCCGGTCGTCGCCCGAGAGCATCTCCCACTCGGGGTCGATCGACTGCACCTCGACCTCGTAGCGGTCGGCGCCCTCGCCCACGGTGACGCGGTTGCCAGGCATCGCCAGCATCGTCGCCTCGGCGACCAGTTCGCCGGCTCCGCCGCCCGCGGGGGCGGCGAGGATGCCCACCGTCACCGAGCGTCGCGGAACGGGCACCTCCCCCTCGACCTTGGTCCCGAAATAGATCACGCTGCCCACGACGAGCACGATGATGCCCGAGTGGATCATCCACACGCCGTAGTTCACCGGCCGGAACGGGATGCGACGAAGGGTCGTCACCGCGAGGTTCGCGCACAGCAGGCCGAGCAGCACGTCGAACGGCCACCAGTGGAACCACTCGAACTCGGTCATCTCGAAGGGCCGCCACTGGCGCACCTGCGCATGCACCCAGGCGTCCGGATGGAACACGTTGGGGTGCACCGGGTAGACGATGCCCGCGCTGCCCACCGACATGTACACGAAGAGCACGGCGAGGATGACGATCCCGAAGCGAACGCTGCTGAAGAGGTCGAGGATCGCGCGGATCGGCGTCGGCATGGGACCGGACATCCTATGCACGCAATGCGTATCATTCGCGCCCCGACCCCGAAGCCCAACGGAGAACCCGAATGCACGCTGCCCGACGCATGTCCGTCCCCGCCCTTCTCGCACTCTCCGCCGCGTGCACCGCGCTCGCCCAGGACCCCGCGCCCGCCACGGCGCCGGCGGCCCCCGCGCCCGCGCAGGCCGTTGCGGCGCCGACTGGGCCGGTGTTCGTCAAGCTCGCGACGTCGAAGGGCGACCTCCTCCTCGAACTCGACCCCGCGAAGGCCCCCATCTCGGTCGAGAACTTCGTGAAGTACGTCAAGGACGGCTACTACGACGGCACCGTGTTCCACCGCATCGTGCCCGGGTTCGTCGTGCAGGGCGGCGGGTTCGACCTCGCGCTCGTCCAGAAGCAGACCCGTCCCCCCATCAAGAACGAGTGGACCAACGGGCTCAAGAACTCCAAGGGAACGATCTCGATGGCCCGCATGCCGTCCCCGGACAGCGCGACGAGCCAGTTCTTCCTGAACCTGAAGGACAACCCTGCCCTCGACGGCGCGAACGGGCCCGGCTACGCGGTGTTCGGCAAGATCGTCGTCGGCCTCGACGTGCTCGACGCGATGGGCAAGGCGCCGACCACGCGTCGCGAGGCCACCGACCAGTCGGGCACCAAGCGGTTCTTCTCCGACGTCCCCGCCGAGGACATCAAGCTCACCAAGGCGTCGGTCGTCGAGCCCTCCGAGGCCGCGGCCATGATCGAGGCCGCGAAGGCCGCCGCGCCGGCACCCTCGCCTGCGGCGCAGCCCGCGCCGGCCGCACCCGCCGCCCCCGCCGGAGCGAAGTGAACCCATGGCCAACGACCCACTGAAGTCCCTCGGCATGGCGCGCGACCCGCGACTCCTCGCACGAAGCGCGCGCACCGCGACGCTCCTCGCAGAGGGCAAGGCCGTCGACAGCCTCGACCCCGCGACCGGCAAGGTGCTGGGCACCGTGCGCCTCGACGGGGTGAAGGAGTACGAGCGCACGGTGAAGGCCGCGCAGGCGGTGCAGCACGAGTGGGCGATGCTGCCCGCGCCCAAGCGCGGCGAGATCGTGCGCCTCATGGGCGAGGCGTTCCGTGAGCACAAGGACGGGCTCGGCGAGCTGGTCACGCGCGAGATGGGCAAGATCCTGCCCGAGGGCCTCGGCGAGATCCAGGAGTGCATCGACATCGCGGACTTCGCGGTGGGCCTCTCGCGCCAGCTGTACGGCCTCACGATGCACAGCGAGCGCACCCGCCATCGCATGTACGAACAGTGGCACCCGCTGGGGACCGTCGGCATCATCACGGCGTTCAACTTCCCGGCCGCGGTGTGGGCCTGGAACGCGATGATCGCGGCCGTCTGCGGCGACACCATGGTGTGGAAGCCCTCGCTCGTCACCCCGCTCACCGCGATCGCGATGAACCGGATCGCGCAGGACGTCATGCGCCGCCAGGACGTATTCGCGCCCTCGAAGGGACGGCCCGAGGACGTGTTCGGCCTGGTGATTGGCAACGACGCGGACGTCGGCGAGACCATGATCGCCGACCGCAGGCTGCCGCTCATCAGCGCCACCGGCAGCACCCGCATGGGGCGTCGCGTCGGCCAGGTGGTCGCGGGACGCCTCGGCCGCGCGCTCCTGGAGCTGGGCGGCAACAACGCGATCATCGTGATGCCCGACGCAGACATGGACCTCGTCGTGCGGGCGGTGCTCTTCGGCGCGGTCGGCACCGCGGGCCAGCGCTGCACCACCACGCGGCGGCTGATCGTGCACAAGGACGTCGCGGCCGAGCTCACCAAGCGCCTGGTCAAGGCGTACCGCACCGTGCCCATCGGCGACCCGATGCGCAAGGGAACGCTCATGGGTCCGCTCATCAATGCCCGCGCGGTGCAGTCGATGCGCCAGGCGATCGAGCACGCCGAGCGCGACGGGTGCAAGGTGCTCGCGGGCGGCGCGAAGGGCATCGAACGCTTCGCGCGCAAGGCGGGCAACTTCGTCGAGCCGACGCTCATCGCGGTCCCGAAGGGCCGCGTGCCGACGATCTGCTGCGAGGAGACGTTCGCACCCATCCTCTACGTGTTCACGGTTGACTCGCTCGACCAGGCGATGGCCATCAACAACGGTGTGGACCAGGGCCTCTCGAGCGCCATCTTCACCGACAGCGTGCGCAGCGCCGAGCGCTTCCTCAGCCACGAGGGCAGCGACTGCGGGATCGCGAACGTGAACATCGGCACAAGCGGTGCCGAGATCGGCGGCGCGTTCGGCGGCGAGAAGGACACGGGCGGCGGGCGCGAGTCCGGCTCGGACAGCTGGAAGCAGTACATGCGCCGGCAGACGTGCACCGTCAACTGGTCCAAGGAGCTGCCGCTGGCGCAGGGAATCGTCTTCGGCTGACCGGACGGCGGCGCGCCGCAGGCGCTGGGCAGCACGCAGGCACCAGGCAACACGCAACGCGAACCCCGAGCATCCACCCATGCCACTCGACCGCAACCAGCTCGCGAAGCGCGCCTCGCAGGAACTGCGCGACGGCTTCTACGTGAACCTCGGGATCGGCATCCCCACGCTCGTGGCGAACCACGTGCCGGCGGGCATGCAGGTGTGGCTCCAGTCGGAAAACGGGCTCCTCGGCATGGGACCCTTCCCCACCGAGGCCGAGGTGGACGCCGACCTCATCAACGCGGGCAAGCAGACCGTGACCGCGGTGCCGGGCGCCAGCTTCTTCTCGAGCGCCGACAGTTTCGCGATGATCCGTGGCGGCCACATCGACCTCGCGATCCTGGGTGCGATGGAGGTGAGCGAGCGCGGCGACCTGGCGAACTGGATGATCCCCGGAAAGCTCGTCAAGGGCATGGGCGGCGCGATGGACCTGGTCGCCGGGGTGCAGCGCGTGGTGGTGGTGATGGAGCACTGCAACAAGAAGGGCGAGTCGAAGTTCCTGCCCGCCTGCACCCTGCCCCTCACCGGCCGCGCGTGCGTGCACATGCTGATCACCGACCTCGCGGCGTTCGAGCTCGACCGGGCGCACGGCCTGTTCCGGCTGATCGAGACCGCCCCGGGCGTGACGGTCGATGAGGTGAAGGCGAAGACCGCGGCCAGGATCCTGGTCGACGGTGCGGTGAAGACGATGGACGTGTGAGCGTCGCCCAACTCAGCGACCGGAGCGCGGGGCCGGGGGTTCGGCCCGCGGCTCCGAAGACGGCGAGGCACGCGCATGATGCCCCGGGTGGCGCGGGCCGTTCCACGTGCCGAGCCCGTGTTCGATGAGTCCGAGCGAAACCTGGTGGAGCGAGGACGTCCGCGGGGCGGACCCCCGGCCCCGCGCGGAGGGAGCGGCGCGGGTTACCCGGGCGCGCGACCGGCGCGGGCCCCCGGCCCCGCGCGGAGGGAGCGGCGCGGGTTACCCGGGCGCGCGACCGGCGCGGCCCCCAGGCTCCCCAAAGCCACGCGCCCCGCGGTTCACGCGGGGCGCGGGCGCTCGGAAGATGGACCCTCCGGCAGGTGGTTCAGAAGTCCTTCAGGCGGTGCTGCATCTGCGCCTTCAGGCGCGCAAGGATGCTCGAGTGCATCTGGCTGACGCGGCTCTCGGAGAGGTCGAGCGTGAGCCCGATCTCCTTCATCGTCATCTCCTCGTAGTAGTAGAGGATCACGATCAGCCGTTCGGAGCGCGACAGGCCCTTGGTGATGAGGTGCTGCAGGTCGCCGCGCTGGACGATCTCGGCCGGGTTGGGCTGCCGGCCGTCCTCGATGACGTCGACCTCGCGGACCTCGCGGCTCGAGTCGCTCTCGAACGCCTTGCGGTCGAGGCTCACCACGCCGACGGGACGCGAGTCCTTCGAGAGCTTGTCGTACTCGGCACCGCTCACCTGCATGATCGAGGCGATCTCGTCGTCGGTGGGGCGACGGCCGTGCGTCAGCTCGAACTCCTTGCGGACCTTCTCGACCTTGGCGGTGCGGCTGCGCACCAGGCGCGGCACCCAGTCCATGTTGCGCAGCTCGTCGAAGATCGAGCCCCGGATGCGCGGCGCGCAGAAGGTCTCGAACTTGACCCCACGCGCCGGGTCGAACGAATCGATGGCGTCCATCAGCCCGAACAGGCCAGCGCTGATGAGGTCGTTCACGTCCACTTCGCTGGGGAGGCGCGTGTGCAGGCGCTCGGCCGTGAACCGAACCACCTCGTAGAACCGCTCGATCAGGCGGTTGCGAAGATCCTCGCGGCGCACCTTGTCGCCACGATCGCTGGCGTCGCGGTAGGCGGTCCAGAGCGCGTCATGCGTCGAGGGCATGCGAGCCGGTGCAGACACCTCGACGACACGGGCGACGGGCATGACCGGGTCCGCCGGACGAGGCGCCACCGTGCGCGCGGGGCTGGCCGCGCGCGACGCCGCGGGGCGCGATGCGGTCGACCCGGACCGAGCCCCGGCCGACGGTCGCCGGGCAGGCACGGTGGGGGAAGTGGACGGCCGCGCTCCGGTTACACCGCGCTTCGCGGGCGCTGGAACGGTGCGAGTCGGGGACGAGCCCTGGGACAGACGCTTGGTGGCTGGGGTGGGTGCCTGCCGTGACACCGCCCGCGCTTTGCTCTTCGACATCGGTCGCTCCTTGACCTGCGAGAAGAGAGTGCAGTACGCACGCTGGACGAGCCGAGCGGATCCCCGCCGCGGCGCGTCCTGATGAAGGAGCCGACGCCCCACCGAGTGGGCTCGACGAACTCCGTTGATCCCCAGCATCCTTGCCGGGGTGCCGCTGCGTCATCGATCCGTGACGAACGCGTTGGCGGGTCCAATATAACAGCCTGCCAGCGACCTCCGCAAGGCCTTTCGTCGCCCGATTGCGAATTATTTTCACCTCGCGAGCGCACCACCCACCGAGGCCACCGTGGCCGCGGCCGCGGCCGCCGAACCGCTCCAACGCCCCGCCAGCCGGGCCAGGAATCCGGCGCCGACCGAGGTTGGCGCGGGTTCGACACCGGAAAGCCGGGACTCGAGCCCGCGGATCGCGCGCGCCGCAGGACTTCCCGGAGCAGCCGCAAGCACCGGCCGCGATGTACGCACGCTCGAGCGAACGGCATCGTCATCGGGAACGGCACCCACGAACTCGGGGGCCACGCCGAGGTGCCGACGTGCGGTGAGCGCCAGTCGCTCGCAGGCGCGCGCGCCGTCGTCGCCCCGCGCCATCGACGCAGCACAATGCCAACCGTCGCGCCGCCCACGCCGCGTGCACGCCTTCATGAATGCATAGGCGTCCGCGAGCGACGTGGGCTCGGGCGTCGTGACCACCAGCACGCGGTCGGCCGCGCACGCCAGGTCCAGCGTTCCCGCGCCGATGCCAGCACCGAGATCGATCACCAGTCGGTCGACATGCGAGGCGATGCGCGCAAGCCCACCGAGGAGCCGCGTGCGTTGCGCCGCGTCGAGGTCGGCCATCCGTGCGATGCCCGACGCGCCCGCAAGCAGCCACGTCCGTGGTGCGACGCGGACCATGCAATCGCTGAGCTGCACGCGCCCCGCGAGCCACTCGGCGACCGAGTGCTTCGCACGCACGCCCGCGAGGATGTCCGCATTCGCCATCCCGAGATCCGCGTCCACGAGCACGGTGCGAACGCCGCGCTCTCCGGAAGCCATCGCGATCCCGAGCGCAACCGTGCTCTTGCCCACCCCGCCCTTGCCGCTTGCGACCGCGATCGTGCGCGCAAGGCTCGCCGCCGAAGGCATGGGGCGCGCCGACGCAGGCACCGGCGGCCCGATGCCTGCCGCAGCCGCACGCGCGCGCAGTGCCTCGGCCTGGCGATCCATCATGCAGCGCCCGCCGTCCCTTCCCCGCGACCGAGGATCCTCCGTGCGAACTCCGCGGCATCGGCGCGCTCGATGTCGTCCGGCACTTCCTGTCCGTCGGTGAACCACGCCGCGGGACACGCGCTGCGCCGCACGGCCCCGACCAGCGCGCCGAGCCCTTCGCTCTCGTCGAGCTTCGTCAGCACGGTGCGCGTCGGCGCGGTCGGCCGGAACGCGTCCACCGACTCCTCGAGCGCACGAGCCGAGGACGCACCCGGCAGCACCAGGAGCGTCTCGTCGACGTGCACCGCGCGAAGGACCGCGGCGATCTCCCCGATGCGGGCCGCATCACGATGCCCGCGGCCCGGCGTGTCGACCAGCACCACGTCGCGGTCGGACATGCGGGCGAGCGCCTCGGCCGCCGCGGACGGGCCTTCGGATGCATGCACGGCGACGCCGAGGATGCGGCCGTACGTGCGGAGCTGCTCCACCGCGCCGACCCGGTACGCGTCGGCCGCGATGATCCCGACGCGCAGTCCCCGGTCGATCCGCCAGATGGACGCGAGCTTCGCGAGCGTGGTCGTCTTGCCGACGCCCGTCGGGCCCGCCACGCCGATGACGAGGGGACGCCCCGTGGCCGCCGCACCGCGGGGCGCAATCGGCTCGGACACCGGCATCAGCGCGGTCAGCGCCGAGAGCGCGGCCGCGTGCGCGATCGCATCCATCTCTTCCGCGGCGGCGGCGTCGAGCCGGCCACGCACCGAGGCGATCACGTGGGCGACCAGGTCCTCGGGGAGCGACTGCGCCCGGAGGCGTGCCGCCAGCCGCGCCAGCGCTCCCGCATCGCGGGCGCCCGGGTGCGCGGCCTCGAGGGTTCCGGTGGCCTCGCGCGCGGCGATGCGCGCCGCCATCACCGCGCGGGCGAGGGCCGCACGTGCCGCACGACGCGACGCCGTCGCCGTCACCCTGGCCTCGACCACAACCTCGAACGCCATGCGACGGCCGCGCGAGGCACGCGGCCCCGCGCGGAGCACACGCACGTCCATGCCGTGGTTGCGCCGGGCCGCGAACATTGCCTCGGCCATCGAATCCGCGATGTACCTGACCGTCGTCATGCCGCTGCCTCCGCAGAGCCATCGATGAGTTCCGCGTCGCCGACGCGCTCGACGTCGATGCCGCGCACGAGTTCGTCATAGGCCAGCACGGCGCTGCCCGGGATGTGCGGCGCCAGGAGCCGCGCAAGCGCAGCCCGCGCACCGCGCGACGCCAGCACCACGACCGGCAGGCCCGACTCCGCGAGGGGACGTGCTGCCGCGGCCACCGCGCGCACCACGCGCGCCGCATCCGACGCCGCCATCGCGATGGCGGGTTCGCCATCCGTCTCCCGCACCGCGCCCGCCACCGCCGCGTCGAGCCGGGGACCCGCGGCGACGCACGAGAGCACGGGGCGGCCGTCGACGTCGGGACGTGCGTACTGCTGGCAGATCGTGCGCCGGAGCGCCGATCGCGCCGACTCGGCAAGCGACCACGGGTCGCGCGTGCGTCGCGAGGCGTCCGCCACCGACTCGAGCACCGCCTCGAGGTCGCGCACGGGGACGCGCTCACGCAGCAGGCACTGCATCACGCGCTGCAGCTCTCCGGGCCGGATGCACGCGGGCACCGTGTCCTCGACCAGGCGCGGTGCGCGGCGGCCAAGCTCGCTCAGGAGGTCGGCCACGTGCTCCCGCGTGAGAAGCTCGTCGGCGTGCCGACGGACCACGGTGGCGAAATGCGCGCCAAGCACGGACTCGGGGGCCGCCACCGCGCATCCCCGCCCTTCGGCCAGCCCGCGCAGCGACGAGGCGATCCACAGCGCGTCGAGCCCGAACGCCGGCTCGCGCACGCGGATCCCTGGAAGGTCCGGGAGCTGGCCGTCCCCGGGCATCGCAAGCAGCTCACCGAGCCGCAGTTCACCCTCGCCGACCGCTGCACCGCGGATGCGGATGCGGTATCCGCCCGCCGGAAGCGTGCGCTCGTCGCGGACGCGCACGGGGGGCACGATGATGCCGAGGTCCTGCGCAACCTGCCGCCGGACCACTTCGATCCTCCGCAGCACCGGCGACCCGTCGCCCTCGCGCACCAGTTCGACAAGCCGGGCTCCGACCTCGAGCTCGATGGGCTCAACCGCGAGCAGCGCGCCGATCTCCCGTGCGCGCGCCGCAGCGGGCGTCTCCGGACCTTCCTGGCCGCTGCCAGCACCCACCGACAGCGACGGCCGCCGTGCCGGAACCCGGAGGGCCGCGCTGCCGGCAGCCGACGAACCACGCGTGGCCGTGGCCGACCGCGAGCGCCGCCCCATGGCCCACGCACCCGCGGCGGACACCGCGGCACCGACAAGGAGCGGCGCCGCAGGAAGCGGCGTGAGCGCAAGCGCCGCCAGGAAGCCGGCGAGCATCCAAAGCGTGCGCGGCCCGCCGACCAGCTGTCCGGGCACCGCCTCTCCGAGCGTGCGTCCGCCGCCGACGCGCGCGGTGACCAAGCCCGCCGCGACGGCGATGATGAACGCAGGGATCTGCGCGGCAAGCCCGTCACCGATCGTCAGGATCGTGATCGCGCGCGCCGTCTCCGCGAACGTCCATCCCTTCTGGACGACACCGACGAGCAGGCCGCCCACGAGATTGACGCCCGTGATCACGAGCCCGGCAACCGCGTCGCCGCGCACGAATCGGCTGGCACCGTCCATCGCGCCGAAGAAGTCCGCCTCGCGCGCGAGCGCCGCGCGCCGACGCCGTGCCGCGCGCGCATCGATGGCTCCCGAGGCCACGTCGGCGTCGATGGCCATCTGGCGCCCGGGCAACGCATCGAGCGCGAACCGTGCCGCGACCTCCGCCATGCGCGAGGCGCCCTTCGTGATCACCACGAACTGCACGATCACGAGGATCGCGAACACCGTCGCTCCCACCACGAGGTTGTTGCCGGCCACGAGCCGCCCGAAGGACTCGATCAGCGATCCAGCCACGCCCTGCGCCTCGGCGGGGGTGGCCGCGTCGGCGCCGAGGATGAGGCGTGTCGACGCAACGTTGATGACGAGCCGGAAGAGCGTGGTCCCGAGCAGCAGCGCCGGGAACGCGCTGAACTCGAGCGGACCGCGAAGCGACGAGGCTCGCACGAGGACGAGCACCGCGAACGCGAAGTTGAGCGCCACCAGGGCATCCATCGCGGCCGGGCCCAGCGGCACCACGAGCACCGCCACCATGGCGAGGAAGGCCGCAGGCAACGCGAGTGCGCGGTGCTCGGCGAGGAACGACGCGATCCGGTCAAGCAGCCTCGGCACGCTGGTCCCTCCGGCGGGCCGAGCCCGCGATCATGGTCCGTCCTGCGGCACGTCGCCGCGCGCGCAGCGACGGATCACCGTCCTCGAGCCGCCGCTCCTCGCGTGCCTCGGCCGCCGTCATGCGGGCCGCGTGCGCCCAGCGCCACCGTGCGATCATGACGTCGACGACGGCGAAGGCCGCGCCCGACGCCAGCGCCGCGAGCACCGCATCGAGCACGATGGCCCCCGCGGCCTGCACCCCGTCGCGCAAGGGCATGGCCGGCATCGCGGCCAGCCGCCCGGCGTGAAGCGACAAGGCAGCGGCCGCCGCGCCCATCATGGTCACCGCCCACAGCGCGCGCGCCGCAGCACCGCACGCAGCCGCGGCCGAGGGTCCCCGGGAGCGCCCACGGCGCAGCACGCGCCATCGTCCGGCGCCCTGCACGAACGCACCGAGCCACGCGCCTGCGGCCGCGCCCACGCACGCCGGCCCGGCGAGCCGCAGCGACGCGAGCACCGCTTCACGGAGGCCACCCACGCCATCGATCCCTGAACCATCGATCGCATTGCCGACGGCCCCTGCCGACGACAGCGAACGAGCAACGAGATCGACCGCCGAGGCGGCCGTACCGCCCCACCACAGCCCGACGGCGCCGCCGACCAGCGCCAGCGCCCCGATCGGCGACGACCGGACCGGCGCCCCGAACTCGTCACGGATCCGCTCGAGCCGGCGGGCCCCGGGCAGCACGTCACGGTCCCCGTCGCTCATGCCGAACCCCCTGCGACCATGCGCATGCGGTCGAGCATGGAGGCCACGGCGCCCTGCATCGAGGACTGCATCGCGGCGGCACCGGCGACCAGGCCCGCAAGGCCCACGAGCACCCGCACCGGGAACCCGAATGCAAGCGGCGACATGCCCGGGACGCTCCGCGCGACGAATCCGCCGACCAGCGCCTCGGCCACAAGGAGCGCCGTGACCGGCAGTGCCACGCGGAATGCGAGTTCGCTCGCCGCGAGCGCGGCACCCGTCACGGCGGGGACCGCGCCCTCCGCCGACCATGCACCGACCGGCGCATGCTCAAACGTGCGCATCGCGGCCAGCGCGACGGCATCAAGCCCACCGCACCAAGCAAAGAGCGCCACGCCAGCCGCAGCCATGAGCTGCGACGCAGCATCACCTTCCGCGTCGCCGGAGTCCGCGTCGTATACGCCCCCGAACCCAAGTCCCATCTGCACGCCCGCAAGCGCCCCCGCGGCCCGGAACGCGGCGACCGGCAACAACGCCACCACGCCGAGCGCCGCACCAAACGCGAACTCGAGCGTCGCCGCCGGCAGCATGCGCCACGGCTCCGCCAGCGCCGACGCCGGCAGCGCAGCCGTTCCGGCGGCCGGCATGGCCGCGATCGCGATCACCGCCGCCACCGCGACGCGGAACCGCACGGGAAGTGCCCCACCGGCGAGCATCGGGGCGAAGGTCGCCAGACCTGCCACGCGGGCGCAGCCGAGCGCCGGGCCGGCGAGCGTTTCCCATGCGGGCGGCATCAGGGCACCCCCGCGAACATGGACTGCGCGAACGACACCAGCTTCGTCACCATCCAGCCCGCGAGCACGAGGAGCGCGATCGCGCACGCCACCAGGCGCGGGACCGCCGAGACCGACTGGTCCTGCACCTGCGTCGCCGACTGCAGCACGGCCGTGATGAGGCCCACGGCCACCGCAACGGCGAGCACGGGCAGCGACACCACCAACGCCACGACCAGCGCCTCGCGCAGGAGTTCGACGGGCGCCTCGGTCATGGCATCGCCCCCGAGATGCCGCCCAGCAGCGATCCGACCACGAGGGCCCATCCGTCCGCGAGCACGAAGAGGAGCAGCTTCATCGGAAGCGACACGAGCGACGGCGGGACCATGAACATGCCCAGGCCCACCAGGATGCCCGCGACCACGAGGTCGATCACGAGGAACGGCAGCATCACGCGGAACCCGATCAGGAAGGCCACCTTGAGTTCGCTCAGGACAAACGCGGGCACCAGCGTCGCCATGTCGACGTCGGCACGGGTGAGCCGCGAAGGATCGGAGACGTCGATGCCGCGATGCCCGAGCAGCATGTAGACGGTGTCCCAGTTCCCCGCGGCATCGATCTGCGCGAACATGAAGTCGCGGACCGGCTGCCGCGCGGCGACCCACGCGTCCTCCGTCGATGCGACCGTGCCATCCATGTAGGGCTTGATGCCCGAGGACCACGCGCGATCGATGGTGGGCGCCATGACCGCGAACGTGAGGAGGAGCGAGAGCCCCACCGTCACCTGCGCAGGCGGCATCGACTGCGCGCCCACGGCCTGCCGCAGAAGGCCGAGCACCACCACGATGCGCGTGAAGCACGTGCACAGGAGGAGCAGCGCCGGCGCCAGCGAGAGCACCGCAAGGAGCACCACCATGTCCGCGGCGCCCCGGAACCCCGCACCAGCCGGGAGCGCATCCGCCGCTCCCGCGACCAGCGTCACCGGATCAAGTCCACCGTCGGGCGGGTTCATGTGGACCCCCGTTCGCGACGCAGGTCGATCACGCGCTCACCCTGATCGTCAGGGGCCACCGGGCGTCCCGCGGGCTCATGGACCTCCGCGAGCGTCCGAAGCCCGTCCCTCGACTGCTGGACGCACAACAGCTTGGGACCGAAACGCATCACGAGCACGTGCTGGCCGCGCCCCACGGGCTGGCGCGATAGCACCTCGACGCGACCGACGCCTGCCCCGGCGACGATGGCACGCGCCGCGCCGCTTCGCACGAACCACCAGCGTGCCGCGAATGCCAGACCGACCACGGCTGCGAGCGCACCCCCCACGCGGACGGCCTCGCCCCAGGCGCCCGCGGCGGGCACCGGCGCGCGCGCGGCGGGCGCACCAAGCGGCGCGCGCTCCGCATCCTGCGCAACCGCATGCCGCGCGAACAGCGCTGCGATGACCACTGCAACGGCCACTGCCACGCGTGCGCGCGAGGTGCGTCGACGCATGGCGGCATGGATCAAGACCCAACGATCGGCAGGCAACGTGGTGGCCATCCGTGGCTCCGTCTCACGTCATCGGCGTACGATCGGCAATTTCTGCAGATTGCCGGCAATCCCTGCCGGATCAACCCCCCGCGCCGCGCATGTCGAGCAGGCAGGTCGCGCCCGGGCGAACCCGCACCACGGCTTCGCGGGCGGGCCCTCCCGGCACGGGATCGCCGTCGGCCTGGAGGTGCACCGGACGGTCGAACCCGAGTTCCCATGCCTCGGCCCGTCCTCGGCGTGCCTCCGGCGGCAACGGCAGGCGCAGCAGGCACCGCGCCACCCACGCCAGCATGGCGCCACCCGTGCGGGCTGCCAGCGACACGCCGTCCAGCGCGCCGTCGGACGGATCGGCATCGTGCGCGGGGTTCATCCGAAGCGCATACTCGCGGGCGTTGGCGATGACCACGGTGCCGGCGAATGCGTCGCGCCGGGCGACGAGGCCCGTCCCGATGCCCCCGGTCATGCCCGGCGCGGGACCACCGCCCACTGGCCGAACCTCGATCCATGGCGCCCGCCAACCGCGGATCGCCCGCAGGATCGGCCCCATGTACGTTCGGTGCGAGATAGGCCCCGTGCGTCCTGCCTGGACCCGCGCCACGACCTCGGCGTCGAACCCGGCGGAGGCCATCACGACGAAGGGGTGCGGCGCCCGCCCGGGAACCACGACCTCGCCGAGGTCGACCTGACGACGCGACCCGCGCACCACGGCCTCGGCAAGCCGGCGTGCCGAGCACCGGAATCCGAACGCGCGTGCGGCCAGGTTCTCGGTTCCCGTCGGAACGATCGCGATCGGTACGCCCGAACCGGCCATCCTCGCCGCGAGCGACCGCACCGTGCCGTCGCCCCCGACCACCACCACGGCACGCGCACCCGCAACCGACGAACGCACGTCCTCCTCCGGGGCGTCCAGCGCGATGCGCACGGGCACCAGTCCCACGCGCACGAACTCGCCGCACGCACGGTCGGCGGCCCGCACCGCGCGTCCGCGGCCCGAGGCGGGGTTGAGCATCACTGCGACGTGCACCACCGAAGGGTACGGGTGCCGCGGAAGGTCCGGGAACGGATACGATCCAATCGTGCGTCGCCGTGCCACGATCCTCGCGCTCGTCGCCAGCCTGCTGGGCGCGTCCGCGCATGCGCAGCAGGAGTTCAAGCTCGACGACCGCGACCAGTGGCGCGAGCAGGACGCGCCGGCCCCCGGGTCCCCGGCGGCGGTGATCCGCATGGCGAAGCTTGCGCTTGCCAAGGGAGAGCCGAAGCGCGCGAAGGCACTGATGGACGCCTGGCTCGAGCGCTTCCCCGCCGACCCGCTGCGCGCCGAGGCACTGCTGGCGCGCGGCGACGCGCGCAATGCGCTCGGCGAGGAGTATGAAGCGCTCTTCGATTTCGAGGAGGTCGCGCGCCGCCATCCGTCAAGCGCGGCGTTCGTCCCGGCGCTCGAGCGCGAGTACGACATCGCCATGCGGTACGCCGGCGGGCTCAAGCGGAAGTTCTGGGGGACGTTCCGCGTCGTGAACACCGACGACGACACGCAGGAGATCCTGATCCGCATCCAGGAGCGCCTCCCCGGGAGCGCGCTCGCCGAGAAGGCCGGCATGTCGCTCGCCGACTTCTATTACGACCGTCGCGACATGGAACTGGCGGCGGACGCGTACGACCTCTTTGTGCAGAACTACCCACGGTCGAGCCTTGCCGACAAGGCACGCCTGCGCCTGATCGCCGCGTACTGCTCGGGCTACAAGGGGCCCGAGTTCGACGCGCGCGGGCTGGCCGAGGCGTCGGTGAAGCTCCGTGAGCTGCAGGCCACCGAACCACTCCTTGCGAAGCAGATCGGCGCCGAGGCGATCCTCCTGCGCGTCTACGAGAGCGAGGCGGACAAGCGCCTGACCACGGCGAACTGGTACTGGAACACCAACGATCCCATCAGCGCCGAGCGCGAGATCCGCGCGCTCGTGAAAAAGTATCCCCGCAGCGTGGCCACGCTGCAGGCCCTGCGCGTGATCGACGACGTGCTGGCGAAGCTTCCTGAGTCGGTCCGCAAGACCGCACCCGATTACGCCGGCATCCGACGCGAGCTGCTCCGCAATTCCCCCGTGGCCCAGACGACGCTCCCGCCAGAGGCACCGCGAGTCGACGAGAAGCTGATCTCCGAGGTCGCGCCGGCAGAGGCGCCCGCGCCTGCACCCGCACCGGCACCAAAGCCATGACCACGCACCGCCCCATCGCCGCGGCATGCCTCGTCCTCGGCGCGCTTGCCGCGGGCTGCGCATCGGACGGCCCTTCGCCGGATGCCCCCGGATACGCGGTGAAGAACCGGTACCCGAAGGAGTACCGCACGGTGGCGGTCAACGTGTTCCGCAACGACACGTACGACCGCCCTCTCAACGGCCAACTCACCGAGGCGCTCATCAAGGAAGTCCAGGCGGTCACGCCGTACCGCATCGCCAGTGAGTCGCGCGCGGACACGCTGCTGCGCGGCACGGTCCGCCGGCGCAACGTGCGCGAGCTCTCCAAGAGCCGCAGCACCGGCCTCACCGAGGAGGCGCTCTACGAGGTGACCATCGACTGGGAGTGGGTCGACCAGCGCACCGGCAAGGTGATCGTCGCACGCAACGGGTTCACCGCAAGCGCGCTGTTCGTCCCCAGCCGCCCGTCCGCGGAACCCACCGAGATCGGTCGGTTCGCGGTCGTCCAGAACCTGGCCACGGACGTCGTCGCGAACATGCAGGCCACCTGGTGACCTCCCGGGGACCGTCGGCGCGCATATCGTTCACTTTCCCCCCATGCATTCCATGACGAACGCCGAACGACTGCCCGACGCCTCCGCCGCCCATTTCGCTGACGAGGGGCCGCGCGGACGCGAGCCGCAGCGCGAGACGCCGAGCCGTGGCCCGGCGCCGGGTGCGCCCAGGCGCGGCGGGGCGCTCACGGCGATCATGCTGGTCGCGCTGCTCGGGCTCATCGTGGTGGTGCTGACCTCGAGCGGGCCACAGGGAGAGCGCATCTCGTGGCAGCAGCTCATGAGCTACGCCAAGGAGAAGAAGCTCGCCGGCGAGGTCGAGATCTCCGAGGGTCAGGCGTCCGCCCGGCTCAAGCCCGGCAGCGTGCCCGGAGTCACCGCCGAAGCCGCCCCGACGACCGTCACCGTCGCCATCGACCCGCGCGCGGTCAACTTCTACCTGTCACAGCTCGACGCCGAGGGCGTCCCGTTCGTCTCGAACGTGGGCAGCTCGTTCATCGGCCAGCTCTTCCTGACGATCATCGGGCCCCTGCTCCTCTTCGGGCTCCTCATCTTCTTCCTCTCGCGGTCCATGCGCGGCGCCGGCGGCGGCCCCGGAGGCATGCTCGGCAGCTTCGGGAAGAGCCGCCACCGGGTCCAGACCAAGGAGAGCGTGAACGTCACGTTCGCCGATGTCGCCGGCATCGAGGAGGCGAAGGAGGAAGTCACGGAGATCGTCGAGTTCCTGAAGAACCCCAAGCGGTTCCAGAAGCTCGGCGGGCGCATCCCGCGCGGCGTGCTGCTCGAGGGCCCCCCGGGATGCGGCAAGACGCTGCTCGCGAAGGCCATCGCAGGCGAGGCGGACGTCCCGTTCTTCTCGATCTCGGGCTCGGACTTCGTCGAGATGTTCGTGGGCGTGGGCGCCAGCCGGGTGCGCGACCTCTTCAAGCAGGCCAAGGAGAACTCGCCCTGCATCATCTTCCTCGACGAGATCGATGCGGTCGGACGCCGCCGCGGCGGCGGGTTCACCACCGGCGGCCACGACGAGCGCGAGCAGACGCTCAACGCCATCCTGGTCGAGATGGACGGCTTCGAGGCCAGCGACCAGGTCATCGTCATCGCCGCGACGAACCGCGCGGACGTGCTCGACCCCGCGCTCACGCGGCCGGGCCGCTTCGACCGCGTCGTGGGCGTGAGCCTGCCCGACGTCGTCGGCCGGCGCCAGATCCTCGGCGTCCACGCACGCAAGGTCAAGCTCGCGCCCGACGTGGACCTCGACCGGCTCGCGCGCGCGACGCCGATGTTCAGCGGCGCGGACCTCGCGGCCCTCATCAACGAGGCCGCGATCATCGCGACCATGGCCGACAAGGACATGATCGAGATGGTCGATCTCGAGGAGGCGCGCGACAAGGTCCGCTACGGCCGCGCCAAGCGCAGCAAGCGCATCGAGGAGCAGGAGCGCGTCGCGACCGCGTACCACGAGGCCGGCCACGCGGTGGTGCAGATGCTGCTGCCCGACGCCGACCCGCTGCACAAGGTCACCATCATCCCCCGCGGGCAGGCGCTCGGCACGACGTTCAGCCTGCCCGAGAAGGATCGGTACGGGTACGGGCGCCGGTTCTGCGACGCCACGATGCGCGTCCTGTGCGCGGGGCGCATCGCCGAGCAGCGCAAGACCGGCGACATCTCGAGCGGCGCGGGCATGGACATCAAGATGGTCACACGGCTCGCGCGCGCCATGGTGCTCGAATGGGGCATGAGCGAGCGGCTCGGCTTCGTCAGCTACCGGGGCGAGGACAGCCGCGAGACGTTCATCCCCGAGAAGGACTACTCGCCGGAGACGGCGCACCTCATTGACGAGGAGATCCGGCGCCTCGCGGACGAGGCCTTCACCGATGCGAAGCGGCTGATCGACTCGCGGTGGGACCAGGTGGTCGCCGTGGCCGAGTCGCTCCTCAAGTACGAGACACTCACGAAGGACGACGTCGACCGAGTGATGCGGGGCGAGCCGCCGATGAAGCCGACCGTCGCCGACCTGCTCGGCGCCGAGATGGCGAAGCCGTCCGCGAAGCCCGCGCTGCCGTCCGCGAAGCCCGACGAGGGGGCGGCGCCCGGCGGCGCAGTGCCGAGCCCGGCGTGAGACTCGCGCCCCGCGGCGGCGTCACTCGCGTCCTAGCGTCCGGTTGCGCCGAAGCACGTGGTGGTAGCGGCGTGCGAATCGGTGCGCCTCGTCACGGATCGCCTGGCAGAGCCGGAGTCCAGCGTTGTTGCGGGCCAGACGGATCGGCTCGCTCTCCCGCTCGACGTGGATCAGCTCCTCCTTCTTCGCGAGGCTGATCACCATGGCCGGGCGGTCGGGGAACTCCGCCAGCGCCTCGAGCGCCGCATGGAGCTGGCCGAGGCCTCCGTCGATGAGCAGCACGTCCGGCAGCAGTTCCCGGTGCTCCTGCGCATCCTTCCATCGCCGGGCGACCACCTCGCGGATCGCACGGTAGTCGTCGTTTCCAGCCGTCGTGATCCGGTAGCGGCGGTACGCGTCCTTGAACGGCTTGCCGTCGACGAAGCAGACCTTGCTCGCCACCGTCTCCTCGCCGCCGAGGTGCGCGATGTCGATCGCTTCCATGCAGCGGATCGTCCGGTCCATTCCGAGCGTGCGCTGCAGGCTGCGCGCACCCACCGCCGGGTCGCCCGCGAACACCATGAGCTCGGGTTGCCAGTCGTACTCCTCGCCGCGCCGGGTCTCGCGATCGTCGAGCTTCGAGAGCGCGTGGACCTGGTCCCGCAGCACCGCCGCGTCCTCGAAGCGCCGCTCCGCGGACGCCCGCTCCATCTCTCCCTGCAGCTCGCGCACCAGCACGCTCCGGCGCGAGCCGAGGCAGCGCAGGAAGCGGTCCACGTCGCGGCGGTACCGATCGGGCCCGACGCGGTTCGCGCACGGCGCCGTGCACTGGCCGATCGAGTGGAGGAGGCACGGCCGGAACCGCCGATTCGCGGGGTCGTCGGACCGGATCGCAAGGTCGCAGGTGCGGAACTGGAACGCGCGCTGCATCACGGTGATGGCGCTGCGGAGGGCGTGCACGCTCGTGAACGGACCGAAGATGCGGGCACCGGCGAAGCGTTCGTCCGATGGGTTGCGCGTGACGTAGACGCCGGGGAACTCCTCGCGCACGGTCACCGCGAGGTACGGGAAGGTCTTGTCATCCTTCAGGAGCTCGTTGAAGCGCGGGTGGAGGTCCTTGACCAGCCGGGCCTCCAGGAGGAGCGCCTCCCACTCGGCCTCGCACTCGAGCACCTCGACGTCCACGACCCAGTCGAGCATCGGCTGCTTCCGGGCACCGAGGTCGGCGCTCGGCACGAAGTAGCTGCTCACCCGGTCCGGCAGGCACACCGCCTTCCCCACGTACAGCACCCGGCCCTCGGCGTCCTTCATGAGGTACACCCCGGGCACCTTCGGGAGGGCCCGGGCCTTCTCGGACAGCCGTTGCAGGCGCTCGGACCGCGATTCTGCGGACATTGCGGGAAATCCTACGGAGCAAGGGCGCGTTCGACCCGTATAATCCTCCTCCCGGCCCCCAATCGGCGGCCGGACACCGAACACCCCTTACGGAGAACCCGCCATGAAGAAGTTTGCCTTCCTGACCGCCGGCCTGGCCGCCTCGCTCTTCCTGACCGCCTGCGACTGCACCGAGAAGCAGAACACCGCGGCGGGCGCGATGGGCGACAAGGCCGCCTGCTGCTCGACCGACAAGAAGTGCGACGCCAAGTGCACCGGCGACGCCAAGAGCTGCGCGAAGACCGATTGCTGCCAGAAGGCCGATGCCAAGACGGCGGCCCCCGGCGCCGTCAGCGACAAGAAGGAGGGCGGCTGCTGCTCGTCCACCAAGACCTCGGCCAAGTCCGACTGCGCGACGACCTGCCCGGCCACGAAGTCCGAGTGCTCCACCAAGACCGATGCGAAGGCCTGCCCGGCCACCTGCCCCATGACCGGCACCTCCAAGGATGCCTCGATGGGCGCGGTGAGCGAGAAGAAGGAAGGCGGCTGCTGCAAGAGCCAGTCGTCCTGCACCAAGCAGGGCTGAGCCCCGCGCGGGCCTCCGCGCCCGCCGATCGACCGTGATTCCCGCACGCCCGCCTCCCAGGCGGGCGTGCGTGCTTTCGGGCCCGGCGCATGAACCGCGCGATCGCGCCCGGCACCGGCACCCCGCGCGCGGCGGGTACCCTTCCCGCCCGATGGCCACCACCCTCCTGCGCGGCGGACGCGTGATCTGCTCCGCTTCCGGACTCGATGCGACCGCCGACGTGCTGCTGGCCGATGGCCGCGTGGCGGCGGTGTCGCGCACCCGAGGCGAACTGCCGGCCACGGGCGCAGAGGTCGTCGACTGCGAGGGGCTCCTCGTCGTCCCCGGCCTGATCGATCCCCACGTGCACCTGCGCGAACCGGGCGGCGAGCACAAGGAAACCATCGCCACGGGCGTCGCGGCCGCGATCGCCGGGGGGTTCACCAGCGTCTGCTGCATGCCCAACACGCAGCCATGCCTCGATTCGGCGCCACTGGTCGAGTTCGTGCGCATGCGCGCCCGGGAGGCGAACCTGGCGCGCGTGTTCGTCGCGGGCGCCGCGACCGTCGGCCGGGCGGGCGAACAGCTCGCGCCCATGGCCTCGATGGCGAACGCCGGTGCCGTGGCATTCACCGACGACGGCGAGGGTATCGCCAGCGCGCAGGTGATGCTGCGCGTCCTCCAGATGGCGAAGGCCGTCGGGCGCCCATTCATGCAGCACTGCCAGGAGCCGACGCTCACGCAGGGTGCATCGATGAATGCCGGACCGCTGCAGGCGAAGCTCGGGCACGGCGGCTGGCCCGCCATCGCCGAGGAGCTGATGCTGGAGCGCGACGTGATGCTGAACCGGGGCGTCGGGGCGCGCTACCACGCGCAGCACCTGTCGGCCGCAGGGAGCGCGGACATCCTGCGGCGCGCACGAGCCGCGGGGCAGCCCGTGAGCGGCGAAGCCAGCCCGCATCACCTGCTGCTGACCGACGCCGAGTGCGCGGGCGACCGCACCGACGCCAAGATGAACCCGCCCCTGCGCACGACGTCCGACGTCCAGGCGCTGCGCCAGGCGGTGGCCGAGGGAGTGATCGACGTGCTCGCCACCGACCACGCACCCCACTCGCCTGCAGAGAAGGCGCGGGACTTCGCGAGCGCACCCTTCGGAATCATCGGGCTCGAGCATGCGCTGCCCCTGTATCGCGAGGCGCTGGTCGACAGCGGCGCCATCGGCTGGGCGCGGCTCATCGAGCTCATGACGCTGCAGCCTGCGCGCCTGCTCGGCCTCGAGACGATGGGGCTCGGCACGCTGCGCATCGGTGCGCCCGCGGACGTCACGGTGATCGATCCCGAGGCCCGCTGGACGGTCGATGCCGGCGACCTCCGCTCCAAGAGCAGGAACACCCCCTTCGCCGGCCGCTCGCTGCGCGGGCGTGCCGCGGCCGTGTACGTCGACGGCGTGCGGAAGCGCGCGTAGCGGCTGACTTCAGGCTGCCGTCTTCTCGACGTCCTTGGCGATCCCAAGCTGCACCAGGCGCTCGATCGGCCGGTGCGGCTTCTTCCCCTCCTCGGCCAAGCGCTTCGCAGCGACCTCGTCGGGGTACAGCGGGCTCAGAATCGCCTTCACGTTGGCCCAGATGCCGCCGAGCCCCGAGAACGTGTAATCCACCGCGCTCGGCTCGTACCCGCAGTGCACCATGCAGTTCTGGCACTTCGGGTTGCCGCTCTTCACGCCGTACTTCGACCAGTCGGTCGCCTCGACCAGTTCCTTGAACGTGTCGAAGTACCCCTCCTGCAGCAGGTAGCAGGGCTTCTGCCAGCCGAAGATGTTGTAGGCGGGGCTGCCCCACGGGGTGCACTCGAAGTCCCGCTTGCCCATCAGGAACTCGAGGAACAGCGGGCTCATATTGAACTTCCAGCGCTTCTTGCGGTTCGAGAGGATCATCCCGAACAGCTCGTTGGTCTTGCGGCGCCCGAGGAAGCTCTGCTGGTCCGGCGCCTTGTCGTAGGCATAGCCCGGCGACACCATCATGCCCTCGACGCCGAGGTCCATCATCTCATCGAAGAACGCGCGCACGCTGGTCGGATCCGCGCCCTGGAAGAGCGTGGTGTTCGTCGTGACGCGGAAGCCCATCTTGACGGCGAGGCGGATGCCCTCGAGCGCCTTCTCGAAGGTGCCCTCGCGGCAGACCGCGAAATCGTGGTGCTCCTGCTGTCCGTCCATGTGGACGCTGAAGCTGAGATACTTGCTGGGCTTGAAAAGGCCCTCCTCGAGCTTCTCCTTCAGCAGCAGCGCGTTCGTGCAGAGGTACACGTACTTCTTCCGCGCCACGAGCCCCTCGACGATCTGCTTGATCTCCGGGTGCAGCAACGGTTCGCCGCCGGGGATGCTCACCATCGGCGCGCCACACTCCTCCGCGGCCCGGAAGCACTCCTCGGCGGTGAGGTTCTTCTTCAGGATGTGCGGCGGGTACTGGATCTTGCCGCAGCCCGCGCACGCGAGGTTGCACCGGAACAGGGGTTCCAGCATCAGCACCAGCGGATAGTGCTTGCGACCGCGGAGCCGTTGTCCGAGAACGTACGAGGCGACGGTCCACATCTGGGAGATCGGTACGGCCATGGGGGTGGAAACCTGTGCTGGGACGGAGGTTGCGGGGGCGCCGAAATTCTTCTCGGTCGATGCGGTTCCGGGCGAACCCGGAGGCGGGGAGAGATCGTAGCACGGGCATGACGACCCTTGCCGCGACCGTCGAATCTGCCACCTGGGCCGGGCTGGACGCCTGGCGGGCGGCCGACTCGATGGTCGAAGCGTTCGCGGGGCTCGACCGGCGCATCGCAGCGAAGCTGCAGCGGCTGGTCGAGGTGTCCGACCTCTCGAAGGCGATGGAACGCCCGAGGGGTACGATCCCGGCCGCGCGGCCCGTCGCCGCACGGTCCGAGCCCCGCCCCATGGTGACCGCCGCCGAGCGATCAGACGAGACGCTGCTTTCGGACTACCTGTCCGGGGACCGTGCCGCGTTCGCGGCGCTGGTGGAGCGGTACCGCCGCGAGCTTCACGGCTTCCTCGCCCGGTTCCTCGGCTCCAACGCCGCGGCGGACGACGTGTTCCAGGAGACGTTCCTCCAGGTCCACCTCGCCGCCGACACGTTCGACCGTGCGCGTGCGTTCAAGCCGTGGCTCTTCACGATCGCAGCCAACAAGGCCCGCGACTGGCACCGACGGCAGAAGCGCCGTCGCGCACTCAGCCTGGACGCCCCCACCGGCTCGGACGCGGAAGGCGCCCGGATGGTGGACCTGATGGACGGCGGCGCCCCCGCACCCGATGCCTCGCTCGAGGGGGCCGAAGTGCGCGCACAGGTGAAGGACGTGGTGGACGCCATGCCCGCCATCTACCGCGAGGTGCTGCAGCTGAACTACTTCCAGCGGATGAGCTACCAGCAGATCTCCGAGGTGCTGGGCATCCCGCTCGGGACCGTGAAGAGCCGCATCCACGCGGCGACCGCGACCTTCGCGGACCAATGGAAGTCGGTCGCGTCGCGTCCGCAGCGCACCAGCCCCCGTGCCGACAAGGAGTCCAAGGCATGACCGAGCCTCCCCTGCCGCCGCCCCGCGGCGAGCCCACCCTCTGCGACGCAGACATGCGCGTGCTCGACTTCATTGCCGAGCACGGCTTCGACGCATCCCGGGTGAACGAGCTCCCTGAGGAGGACCGCCCGCGTGCGATGGCGCTCATCCGGCAGATGGGCGTGCTTGATGCGTATCCCGCCGACGACGCGGGCGATGCGCTCGTCGACGCCACGCTCGCGCGAATCGACCGGTACGAGGAAGCGCTCGCGGAGGCTCGCCGGATCACGCCGCGCCACGTGCCGACGTTCCGCCTGTCGAGCATCATCGGCGTGGCTGCGCTCGTGATGCTCGGCGTCGGCACGGCCATCCCGATCGTCGCGGAACTGCGTCGCCAGAGCCTGGTGACCCTCTGCGGCAACAACCTGCGCTCGGTGCACGGGGCGCTCAGCGCCTACGCCGGCGCGAACGACGGGTCGCTTCCGCTCTCCGCGTCGATCGGCGACTTCACCAGCATGTTCGGCCGCCGCGGTGCGACGGGCGACGTCGCCCGTCGCGGCATGCAATCGATCCCCGGCCCGCAGGCCCCGCCGACGTCAGGCGCGGTCCGCCCGCAGGTGGTCATGCAGATGTGGTTCGACGTTCCGAGCAGGACGGTGTTCGTCGTGCAGGGCGTGCGCACGTGGTCGGAGTCCCACCACAGTGCGCACCTCGACGGGCTCGTCGAGGGCGGGTACGCGTCCCATGACGACCTGCGCTGCCCCGCGTGCAGCCAGGGCCGTCCGTGCTTCGCGTACCGCGTGCCGGCGCGCGGCCAGCGCTTCATGCTCGACACCCCGTACCGCACCGTCCAGGTCGCCGACGCGAACCCCATGATCGAGGACCATCGGCTGGGGCTTCCGACCGAACGCCGCGCGCTCAACTCGCGCAACCATGCCGAGGCGGGCCAGAACGTGCTCTTCTCGGACGGTGCCGTCGAGTGGCGGCTGTCGCCGATGATCGTGACCGGCCAGGACCTGGTCGACAACATCTGGCTGCCCCGCGACGACCATGGACGCGAACAGCTCCGATTCCGCTCGTGGGCTGCGGGCCCCGACGACAACTTCGTGGCGCAGTGAAGTGCGCCGACCTGGCGCCCGCCGGCCAAGCCAATAACGCGGCCGGACGCTGCGGGGATTGAAGGCCCACGGGGATTGCGCTATCCTGTGCGATTCTCCGCCCGCACGGGCGGCCGAACCGAACGGACCACGCCATGCCCAAGCAGAAGTCACACCGCGGCCTCCTCAAGCGCATCAAGCTCACCAAGAGCGGGAAGGTCCGCTTCAAGGCGCCGAACAGCCGCCACATCAAGAGCAACAAGACCGGCACCC
>CANLMX010000003.1 GCA_947492385.1 Planctomycetaceae bacterium
CGCGCGCCGCCGTCAGGCGCCGCGCGTTCGAGCATCAAGGCCGCGGTGGGATTTGAACCCACGAATAACGGATTTGCAATCCGTCCCCTTGGGCCACTTGGGTACGCGGCCGGCCAAGGCCCGTATAGTGGCACGAACGACCCGCGCCGTCAACGCGACGATGCTCACCCCCACCGCAACCCGCCTCGGATCCGTGCTTATCGCCCTCGCGGCGAGTTCGATTTCGCTCGGCCAGGCTCCTGCCGCCCGGTCGCGCATGCCGGCGATCCGCGAAGGCGTGTTCCTTTCGAGCGTGCGGGGCTACTTCGCGCCATCGCTCAGCGACCCCGGCCTGCTCGCCTTCCGCCTGGAGGAACGCACCGCGCAGACGGGGCGCCGGGCCCTGCTCGTGCTGCCCTGCGACCCTGCCGAGGACATCAAGGAGCTGCTGCGCCATCCCAGCGAGGACACGCCCGTCCTCTTCGAGCTCACGGGGGAGGTGTTCGACTTCGGCGGACGGGCATTCGTGCTGCCCGTCGCGATCGTGGCGCTTCGGAATCCGCCCGCGCCGCCGATGCTCGCGCGCACGCCCCCGAAGGACTCCGTCCCCACCGACCCGGCCCGGTCCCCCGGCCCCCGCGCGCCCCGGATCGACGCCTACGCCGTCGAGGAGGCGGACACGCTCGGGTCGACGCCGGTGCGCGATGTGCCGCGCGACCGCATGGCGCACGAGCCCGACCCCACGCTGTTCCCGGGACTCGATGACGGCATGGCCGACGAGATCGAGCGGCAGCTCGACGCCGGCATCGCGCGCGCGGGCGTCGGCACCGCCGTGAAGCGTCCGGTTGCGCAGGCCGGCGGCGAGGCGCGCACGACCACCGCAACGCGCGTCCTCCAGCGCCGGGCGACCGTCCTGCGCGACCCGCTGACCGGCGCATGGCGCGCACGGTTCGCGACCGGCGTGCCGGGAACCGGCGTCGACGGCTCGACGGAGCTCTCGATGGAGATCCTGCCGAGCGTCGCGCTCGAGCGGCTTGCGAAAAGCGTGCGCGAACGGCCCGTCGGGACCACATGGCTGGTGAGCGGCGAGGTGGTGACCGCCCGCGGGCGCAACTACCTCGTGCTTACGCGCGCGACCGAGCCCCCGCGTTCCCGGTTCGAATCGCCCTGATCGCGCGGACCGAAGGTGCCGGGGCGCCCCCGAAGCCTGCGCATCAACCCCAGTTTGCGAGCAGGATGCCCAGATCCACGCCGTCGGTGGTGCCGTCGCCGTTGAGGTCGCTCGTGCCCCCGCCGGCCCATCCGGAGAGCAACACGCCCAGGTCGACGCCGTCGACGACCCCATCGCCGTTGAGGTCGGCCGGGTTGCCGGGCGCGCCGGGATCGATCGTCGCGCTCAAGGTCACCGTGACGGACCGCGAGGCTGCGCCCGGGATGTTCTCGTCGCTGGTCACGATGGTCGCGACCTGCGAATACGTGCCGGCTGCGAGCCCCGAGGGGTCGAAGCGGAACGTGAGCGTCGCGGGCGTCGCGCCGAGGCCGTTTGCCGCGCCGCTCACGTACGAGAACGGGCCGGATGGCACCTGCACCGAATCGATGTCGAGGGTCGCTTGGTCGGCGGTGAACGCGAAGTTCGCCACCGTCGCGGTCGCGGTCACGGCCGGTCCCTTGAGCATCGGCGAGAATCCGATGGTCGCACTGTCGACATCGGAGGCCGTCGACAGCGACGGGTTCGACGCGCGCAGCACGCGCACCGAGACGTTGAGCGCCGTAGACGGGTTCTGCACGCCCTGGTTGGCGCTCGTGACGGTCGCCGTGCCCGTGCGGACGCCCACGGTCGCGGTCGAGACGGGGACGTTGACGGTTGCCACCGAAGGCATCAGCGGCGCCGTCCCGTTCGAGGTGCCCGAGAGGACGCCGGAACCCGCCACCGAATACGCGAGCGCGTCGATGCCCACTGCGAAGTCGCCGGGTGCGTCGTTGCCGACGAGCACGGGCACCACGACGCCGCCCGCGCCCTGCACCACGCGCACCGGGTAGGTGCCGAGCGACGCCGCGCACCATGCCGGGGCCTTCATCTCCATCAACACGGGAATGTGGTCGGATGCGGCCCACAGGTGGTCGGCCAACGCATTGCCGCGCGCGAGGTTCGTCGGGTAATACGAGTTGTTCCCGTTGTTGATGTCCTGGTCGAAGTGGTTGCCGTCGTTGCCGAAGGCGCGCGTCGTGTTCGGGATGATCGCGAACCCGGCGCCGTCGGCCAACGCCACGGTCGGCAGGATGAAGTCGAACCGGTCGTCCATGCCGCCGCCCACCAGCGCGCCCGACGCCAGCCGCGGGCTCTGCGTGTGCTTGATGGCGTTCGCGGAGCCAGTCCAGTTCGAGGTCCCGAGCGGATCGACCGCCTGTCCGTTCCCTGCCGCCATGAACGCCTGGTAGCCGGCCTCGGAGTTGGTGTAGAAGTTCATGTCGCCGACGTACAGGGCTTGCACCCCGGCGCCGAACGCATTGGAGTTGTTGCGGATGGCGATCACGCCCGACTCGCGCTCGGCGGCGTCGGCGCTCGTGTTGCTTGCCTTCAGGTGCGAGCCATACACGTGGAACCGCGAGCCGGCCGAGGTGTAGTCCTTGAAGTTGAGCGTCCAGCGGTCGGTGTTGCGGCTGCCGCCGGTGGCGATGTTCGCGTGCGTGTTCGGGACCTCGACGAAGAGGTCCGAGCGGAAGAAGAGCGCCTGCGCGCCCGTCGCGCCGTCCTCGGTGGGCGTGGTCGTGTAGGTCGCGCGCGTGTACGTGACGCCGGCCGGCGCCGAGTTGTTCACGAGCGTCGTGAGCGAGCCGATATCGGCATTGCGGACTTCCGCGAAGACGAACATCCCGACGGGCACCGCGAATCCAGGCTTGTCGTCCGTGTGCATCGCCGCGAAGACCGCCTGCAGCGACGCGAGGTTGCCCTCCAGCGCCGAGATGTTGTAGTTCGCCACGCGAACCTGCGCGCTTGCGGGGGCCACCACGCCGGCGGAGGCCGCCACGGCGCACGCCACGAGTGGCCGCAGTCCGAGAACGTCGATGCGGATCTTCATGGTGTTCAAGGAGGGTATCCCGGGGTTCGGGAGGTTCAAGGCCAAATGCCCTGACTTCCCCGGAAGTACGCTCCTTCGCCCCCCCGCGTTCGGTCCCGAAACCGTTCGCCTCGCACTTTGCTCGCGGAGAACCCCATGCGATTCGCCCCGCTCGCCGTCCTTGCCGCCCTCGCGGCCGCCCCGTTCGCCCTCGCACAGCAGGTCGAGCCCGAGATCCTCAGCCTGCCCAACGGGATGAAGTTCCTGCTGGTTCCCCGCTACGACCAGCCCAACACCGTGGCGGCCGGCTGGCTCGCCAAGGTCGGCTCGGTGAACGAGCGCCCCGGCATCACGGGCATCAGCCACTTCTTCGAGCACATGATGTTCAAGGGCACCGACACCATCGGCACCCGGGACTCTGGCCGCGATGCCGAGTACCGCGCCCGGCAGAAGGCCCTGCGCGACCGCATCAACGAACTCACGTGGACCGTCCAGTACGACCGGTTCAAGAAGGGCGAGATCGCCGATGCTTGGGACCCCAAGTTCGACACGCCCGAGCTGGCCCGCCTCCGCGCGGACCTGCGCGACCTGATGGACCAGCAGCAGGGCAAGGCCGGCGAGGCCGAGATCAAGAAGCTGGAGGCCGAGCTGGCCAAGTGCGACGAGTCGACCCTGGTCGGGAAGCAGCGCGCCGCCGACGTGCGGAAGCAGCTCGACGCGCTGAAGGAACAGCAGAAGGCGCTCGCGACGATCGTGAAGGACGAGTTCGACCAGGTCTACACCAAGGCCGGCGGGACGGGCATGAACGCCTTCACCAGCTACGACCTGACCTTCTACTTCATCAACGTTCCCAGCAACAAGTTCGAGCTCTGGGCGTGGATGGAGAGCGACCGCCTCGACGGCAGCGTGTTCCGCGAGTTCTTCAGCGAGCGCGACGTCGTGCACGAGGAGCGCCGCCTGCGCACCGAAAGCACGCCGACCGGCGTCTTCCAGGAGCAGTTCGAAAGCATGTTCTGGATGGCCAGCCCGTACTCGTGGCCGGTCATTGGCTGGCCGAGCGACCTGAACAGCTACACGATGGACGAGGCGACGAAGTACTGGAACACGTACTACCGCCCGAACAACCTGGTTGGGATCGTGGTCGGCGACTTCGACCCGGCCGAGGCCAAGCGCACCATCACCAAGTACTTCAGCCGGCTGGAACCGGGCACCTCGGCCCCGCCGCCGGTGGTCACGCTCGAGGTCGAGCAGCGCGCCGAGATGCGCATGGACGCCGAGGCCGACGCGCAGCCGCAGGTCGAGGTCCGCTACCACACCGTGCCGTTCCAGCACAAGGACTCGTACGCCCTTGACGTGATGTCCTCCATCCTGAACGGCCGCACCGGCCGGCTCTACAAGAGCATGGTCGAGGGCAGCAAGGTCGCCAGCTCCGCGCGCGCGGCGCAGGACTCGCGCAAGTACGCGGGCGCCTTCAGCTTCGACGCCGAGACCAAGGGCGACGCCACCCCGGCGCAGCTCGAGGAGGCGTGGTACGCCGAGCTGAAGAAGCTGCAGACCGAGCCCGTCGGGGAACAGGAACTGCAGAAGGTGAAGAACCAGGCGATGGCCGACAGCTACCGCCGCCTGCAGAGCAACTTCTTCCTCATGATCCAGCTGGCCATGGCCGAGTCCATGGGCGACTGGAGCGAGATCAACAAGGAGAGCGCGAAGATCCAGGCCGTGACGGCCGAGGACATCAAGCGCGTTGCCAACACGTACTTCGCGAAGACCAACCGGTCGGTCGCCACCTACGTCCGCAAGGCCGGCGAGGTCGCGGCGGTCGATCCCGAGCTGGCCGCGCTGCCCGCGCCCGCGCAGGGCATGGCGCGCCAGGCCGCGAAGAAGATCTCCGAGGAGACTGACCTCGCGAAGCTGAAGGAGGGCCTGGCGCAGATGGAGGCGCAGGCCGGCCAGGTGCCGCCGCAGATGGCGCCCGTGATCGACTTCCTCCGCAAGAAGATGACCGACCGAATCGCCGAGCTCGAGAAGGCCGCCAAGTGAGCCCACGCCACGAGAGCAGAAGGAACGAAGCCATGAAGCACCTCATCCGCACCCTCCCCGCGCTTGCCGCCGCCATCCTCATGGGCTGTGCGACGAAGCAGGCCTCCTCTCCCGCCGCCGCCGGAGAGCCGGCGGCACGCCCCGCCGTGCAGGCCGCGGCGCCCGCGAAGCCCGCAGCGAAGCCCTCAGCCAAGGACGTCGACGTCCGCTGGACCGCCGACCGCAGCGCGATGCTGCCGAAGCGGCCCGAGGACCTGGCGTTCAAGCCGCTCGACTTCACGCCGCCCAAGGCGAAGGACTTCCGCCGGACCCTGCCCGACGGAACGCCCGTCTACATGGCGCCCAGCAAGGAGTTCCCGCTGGTGAACCTCGCGCTGACCTTCAAGGGCGGCGCGTACCTGGACCCCAAGGACATCCCCGGCCTCACCGGCGTGATGGCGGCGATGACGCGGACCGGAGGCACCTCCACCGTCGCGCCGGCCGACCTCGACGAAAAGTTCGACTTCCTCGCCACGAACGCGGGCGTCGGCTCGAGCGGCAACACGGTGGTCGCCAGCATGAACACGCTCACGTCCAACCTCGACGCGAGCATGAAGCTCTTCTTCGACATGCTCCGCAACCCGGGCTACGACCAGGCACGCCTGGACATCATGCGCGGCCAGGCGATCGAGGGCATGAAGCAGCGCAACGACGACGCGGGCTCGATCCTCGGGCGCGAGTGGCGCTACGTCATGTTCGGTGAGGACAGCTTCGAGAGCCAGCAGGCAACGAAGGACGGCTGGGACGCGATCACCCCCGAGAAGCTTCGCGCCCAGCATGACCGCATCATCCATCCCGGCAACGTGATCATCTCGGTCACCGGCGACTTCGACCCGGACGACATGCTCAAGCGGCTGGCGGCGGCGATGGACGGCTGGAAGCGCGGCGACATGGCGCCGAACCCGCCCGCGCCGACCCACACGTTCAAGCCCGGCGTCTACCACGTCGGCAAGGACATCCCGCAGGGCAAGGTTCGCCTCGGGCGCCGGAGCATGCAGCGCGATGACCCGGACTACTTCGCCGCGGAGGTCATGAACGAGATCCTCGGCGGAGGTGGCTTCACCAGCCGGCTCATGAAGAACATCCGCTCGAACGAGGGCCTCGCGTACAGCGTGGGCTCGCAGTTCGGCGCCGGCGTCTACTACCCCGGCCAGTTTGCGGGTGCGTTCGAGTCGAAGAACGGCACGGTTGCACTGGCCATCAAGCTGATGCGCGACGAGTTCCGCCGCATGCAGGAGGCGCCGGTGACCGCCGAGGAGCTCGACGTGGCGAAGAAGAGCTTCGTCGAGGCGTTCCCCGGGCAGTTCTCGAGCAAGGATGCCACGCTCGGCCTCTTCGTCTCCGATGAATGGACGGGGCGCGATCCCGAGTACTGGCAGAACTACCGCGCGAACATCCAGAAGGTCACCGCCGACGACGTGCAGCGCGTGGCGAAGAAGTACCTCAACTTCGACGACATGGCCGTGATGGTCGTCGGCAAGTGGGACGAGATCGCGCCGGGCGACGCCACCGGCCGCGCGAGCATGAAGGACTTCTGGAAGGGCGAGCGCACCGAGATCCCGCTGCGCGACCCCCTCACGATGAAGCCGATGGACGCGCAGGCGCCCGCCGATGCCCCGCGCCCGGCGCCCTCGACGCCCAGCGCGCCGGGCGGCGCGGGCCTCCGCTGAGTCACGCTGGGCGCTGCGGCGGGATCACCGCCGCAGCGCCCAGCCGAGCTCGGGCATCTTGAGGATCCGGGCGGACGAGACGTAGGCGATGCCGCCCACGCCCACGAGCACGAGCAGTGCGCCGGCGTCCCACACCCACGTGTCCTCGCCATCGAAGGCGATCGCGGCAAGGCCCGTCACCGCAGCCATCGCCACCGTCGCCAGCACCGTGCGCCAGAGGGCGCCCGCGGTCTCCCGGTCGACCACGGGCCCGAGGCGCGCCCGGAGGGCGCGCGACATCAATGCCACCTGCACGATCGCACACAGCGCGGTCGAGAGCGCAAGTCCCCCGACGCGAAGCGGCGTCCAGATCAGCGCGACGTTGAGCAGGAAGTTCGCCAGCACCATCCACAGGCTGATGCGCACGGGCGTGACGCTGTCGCCGAGCGCGTAGAACGCGCGCGTCGCCACCTGGTGCAGCGCATAGGCCCACACGGCGGGCGCGTACATCGCCAGCACGAAGCCGACCATCGCGACGTCGTCCTGCGCGAACCGCCCCCCACGGAAGACCGCGCCCGCAAGCGGCTCGCGCACGATCAGCAGGCCGACGCTTGCGGGGAATCCGATGAAGAAGCTGAGACGGACGCCACGGCGCAGCGTCTCCATGAACTCGCCCGGCTCGTTCGCCTGCCGCGCAAGCGCCGGGAAGATGGCAGTCGCCGTCGCGACCCCAAACACCCCGAGCGGAAACTCGTAGAGCCGCTGTGCGTAGCTGAGGTACGTGAGGCTTCCCTCGGGCAGCGGGTACGGGATGCCCATGATGGTCGGCCCGACCATGGTCTGCCAGCTGGCGACCAGGCTGTCGACGAACGTGTTGAGCTGGAACACGCCCAGCCCCAGCAGCATGGGCAGGGTCTTCAGAATCACCTCGCGCAGGTGCGGCCAGTCGGGGCCCAGACGCAGGTGCACGCGGACGCGATGGACGCGCAACGCCGCCAGGTTCCATGCAAGCTGCAGGACCCCCGCCACCATCACGCTCCACGCCACGCGCTCGACGTGCGCGCGGTCGCCCTGCACGGGCCCGAACCCCAGGCGATCCCACCACTCGCTGCCCACGAACGCCGCGCCGACGATGCACGCGTTCAGGATGATGGGCGATGCGGCGCTCGGTCCGAACTTGCCGTGCGTCTGCAGCATCGCGCCCACCAGCGCCACCAGGCAGACCAGCGGCATGTATGGCAGCATGATCATCAGGAGCCGCAACCCGAACGCCGACGGCGGATCGGCCTGCAGCAGCGCGAACAGCCCGAGCTCCCCGACGATCGTGATGCCGCACAGCACGATCGCCATGACGGCCAGCATCACGCCCGCGAACCGGCGCGCGACCTCGGGCTCGTCGCGGTCGAGCCGCGCGTAGACGGGCAGGAACGACGCGGTCAGCGCGCCCTCGCCGAAGAGCCGCCGGAACAGGTTTGGCACCTGGAACGCGAAGTTGAACGCGTCGAGCAGCGGGCCCGCGCCGAATGCGCGTGCGAGCAGCGCGTCGCGCACGAACCCGGTCACGCGGCTCACGAGCGTGAGCGCGGTGAAGGTGCGGGCGTGACGCTCGAATCCTCGGCCCATGGCGCGTCCGTGCGCGGCGGTCCGGCCGCGGTTACCTTGTATCGGACAGATGCGCGCGCTCCCGACAACGATCGCCTGCTTGGCCCTGGCCGCTGCGGCCTCGTGCGCAAGCGAGCCCGAGACGGTGCTGCAGAGCGACTTGCCGCAGGTGCCCGGCCTGACCCCGCGCGACTCCTCGGGCATCGTCCAGGCCGGAGGACGGATCACCGGGGGCCAGTTTGCCTATAAGGGGTTCGTTGAGGACCTCCCGCAGAGCGTCACCGCGACGCGCGCGCGCTACGAGGGCGCAGGGTGGCGGCTGTGGTCCGAGACCGTGACCGGTGCGACCGCCGTCCTCGAGTTCCGCAAGGATTCGCGCTCGGCACGCGTGGAGATCATCCGCAACCAGGTGCAGCCGCGGATGTCGACCGCCGTGCTCAAGGTGATCGACCGGGACGCCGCGGCGCCGGCACCCGGCGCTCCGGCCGCGCCCGCGTCGCCCGCCGTCACGCCCTGATCGCGCCGACCACGGCCTCGGCGGCCGCGAGCCCGCTCCGCCACGCGCCGTCGAGCGATCCATCGGTCACGTGGTCCCCCGCAACGAAGGTGCGCGCATCGAGCTGCGCCCCCACGCGCGAACGCATGTCCTCGGGATGCTGCCGGGGCAACGCGCGCAATACGCGATCGGTGCGGAGCAGGCGCCATCCATCCGTCGCGCCGCGCCCGAACCACCGGTCCATCTGCGCGCGCACGCGCGCGACCAGGCGTTCCATCGATTCAGGCTCGCGCGGCAGGTCGACGATGCTGAGGTCGATCAGCGCCTGCCCCGGCGGCGCGTAGCGCGGGGCCACGCTCGACATGCATGCGGCATGGTTCACGGGCCCCTCGCCGGTGCCGTCGAGCAGCAGCACCGGGGCGCGCATCGCGTTCGGGACGTCCTGCGCACGGCACGCCCAGTGCATCGTGTAGGTGGGCCGCCACGGCCGCACGGGGATGCGCGGGTCGAGCGCGTGCGCGGCGGTCATGTCGACCGCGATGACGACCGCATCGGCGAAACGCTCGGTGCCGTCGGCCAGGTGCACCGTGACGCCGTCGGAGCGATGGCGCACCGCGGAGACCGCGCACCGCAGCATGACGCGATCGGCAGGAAGCCCGGCCGCGAGCTGGGCCGGGATCGCCCCCATTCCGTCTTCCGGAAGGGCCGCCGCGCCGCGCACGAAATGGCCGAACGTGAAGCGGAACTGGCCGGCGTCGGTCGCAAGCGAACGGTCAAGGAAGACGCCGCCGAAGAACGCGCGCAGGAACCCGTCGGTCACCCGGCGACCGACGCCCAAGCGGCTCAGCAGGTGCTCGGTGGTCTCACCCTCGGGCGTCGCCGGCGGCACCGGCGAGCGGAGCGCGTCGATCGCAAGCGGTGCAAGCGGCGCGAGCCCCACGGCCGTCGCCGGGCTGGCGACCGCGCCTGCGATCGCATCGACCGGGTGCCGCAGCGGGTGCGCCACGTGCACGAACCGGGTGCCGTCGAAGACCTGCGCCCCGGACTGGAAGGCGCGGAAGCCGAGTGCGCGCTCGTCGAGCGCTTCGCCGATCGCGCGGTAGGCAGTCAAGTAGACCTGGAACCCACGGTCGAGCCGGAAGCCATCGACGCGGTCGGTGCGCACGCGCCCGCCGCAGGCGTCGCCCGCCTCGAACAGCACCCAATCTCGGCCGGCCGCCTGCAGCGCGTGCGCGCATGCGAGGCCGGCGATCCCTCCGCCGATGATCACGGTCCGTGCCATGGGAGCGGAAGTCTAGTGACGTGCCGCGTCGCCCACGCGCACGAATCCCGTGCCGCACTCGGGGCACCGTCCGCCAGGATCGCCTGGCGCGGTGGCCTGCAGGTCGAAGCCGCAGCGAAGGCAGCGTGCGCCCCCGCGGTCGAGCGCGTCGGCGATCCGTCGCCGGCACTGCGCAAGCGCCCACGCCCCCACCAACGCCACGCCTGTCGCATCGGCCAGGATGCGCGCGTCGGTGGGAAGCCCGGCGAACCACCGATCGAAGCGCATGACGGCGTCCACGTGGAGGCGGAGCGAGGTCAGCAGCGCGATCACCGCAAAGTTGAGGACGATGACCGCCGAGATCCCGAGTGCGATCGGCCGCACGCACAGTCGGCCCTCCTCACGGCCCTCGAGCCCGACGGCATCGCACCAGTCGAACTCCCCGTGCGTGCGCCCGCACGCAGCGCACGCAGCGCTGCCGGCATGCGGCGTGCCGCACGCCAGGCACGGGCGGACGGCCACGTTCCGTCGCATGCGCCAGCGAATCCCGGACTCCAGCAGCGCATGCGAGGCGACGCCCGCGCCGAGCACCGCGCCGATGAACCCGTACTGCCACGGCTGCGGCGCCTTGCGCTGGAACCACGAATCGGCCAGGACGCCCAGCGGCGCGCCCGCGGCGGCGCCGAGCGCGGCCGCGGTGGTAAGGTGAAACCACGCGATGCCGTTGGCGAGCAGGCCATCCAGCGCACACGCACGGCGCCGGGCGAACAGCGCACCGAGCCCCTGCCCCATCGGCCGGAAGGCGGCGATGAACGCCGATGCCACCGCGATGCCCGCGAGGTCCGCAAGCCAGTCTTCCAGGTCCGCCTGCCGGTGGAGCACGGGGATCGCCTGCGTCAGTTCATCGAGGGTGGCCCATGCCGCCATCACCCCCATCAGGACGGGGATCCCCCGGATCCATCGCGTTCGCCAGAGCAGCATGGCCAGGAACGCGAAGTTGCATGCGTGCGCGAGCTTGTCGACCGGGGACTCGCCGGGAGCGATGGCAAGCCGGGGCCAGTGCGTGGCGACCGCCGAGGCGGCCGCCATCACGCAGAACGCGACGCGAGCGTTGCGCGTCGCGCGCCATGACGGAGTGCCGCGGGGTGCCGGGTCGACCACGGCGCGCTCAGAGGCTGAGGCCGCCGGACCGGATCGCGCGACCGCGCCCGGACGGACGCGATGCGGCGCGCACCGAGGCCTTCGCGCGCATCGACGTGCCGGCGGACTTGGCGGCTCCCGCGGGCTTCCTTGACTTCACGGGCTTCGGACGCTTCGCCGCCGGCGCCGCCCTCGTGGCCTTCGCCGCCTTCGGGGCGGGCTTCGGCTTCGTCGGCCGCACAGGCTTCGCGACCCGCTTCGGCTTCCGGGCCGCGGGCTTCGATGCCTTCGCGGCGGCGCGCGCCGCGCGCGCGGACATCCGCGCCCCGCTCGCCTTCGCGCGCAGTGGGCCTGCGGGCTTCGCACGCGACGCCTTCGCGCGTGCCGTGCGTGCCGCACGCGCCGCGCGCGGGCGCGGCGCACCCTCGAACGCGTCCGTCGAATGCCCCCATCGCTCAAGCAGCCCACGCGCGAGCTCGCGGTAGTCGGTGGCGCCCGGGCACCGCGGGGCGTAATCGAAGATCGTCTGGCCGAAGCTGGGGGCCTCGGCGAGCTTGATGTTCCGCCGCACGGGCGGCCGGAGCACGGTGGCCGCGGCCCACGGGACGTCGCTCCCGCGGAACTGCTCGAACTGCGACTCGATCTCGCCGATCACCGCGCGTCCATGCCCCGACGAGCGGTCGTGCATGCAGAGCAGAATGCCGGTCACCCGGATCGAAGGATTCAGGCCCTGGGCCACCAGGTGGACCGTCTGCAGCAGCTTCTCGAGCCCGCGCAGCGGCAGGTAATGCGCCTGCATCGGCACGAACACCTCGTCCGCCGCGGTCAGCGCGTTCACGCTCAGCACGCCCAGGCTCGGGGGGCAGTCCAGCAGCACCACGTCGTACCGGCCGGCCGCGGGCCCGAGCTTGTCGCGCAGGATGCCCTGCATCCCGTCCATCTGCGCGAGCTCGCCCTCCACCAGCGCGAGCTCGGTCACCGCCGGCACGAAGTCGAGGCCGGGCCGGGCATGCTGCACCACGTCGTCGAGCGTGCACGCGGGGTCAAGCAGCAGGTCGCGGATCGATCGCTGCTCGGGCGTCGCCTCGACCCCGAAGTGGAGCGAGAGGTTCGACTGCGGATCGAGGTCGACGAGCAGCACGCGCCGGCCGAACCGCGCCAGCGCCGCGCCGAGGTTGACGGTGCTCGTCGTCTTCCCGACCCCGCCCTTCTGGTTCAGGAGCGCCACGACCACCGGAGGGCGCGGAGGCTCGACGTGCGCAGGCGCGGGCGCGGCGTCGATGGCGGGTTCCGTCTCCATCGGGTCGAGTATAGGGAACGCCCGGAGGCGATCAGCGCGCCTCGCCGCCCCACGCCGCAAGGTCGACCATCACGGCGGGCGCATGCGCACGCCACGGCGGCCGCGCGAGTGCGGCCGCCTGACGCGCGGCACCGGGTCCGGGCGAGCGTTCGAGCGACACCAGCATGGGACGTGCGTCAGGACCGCCCGCAGGCAACCACGCCTCGGGCAGCTCGACGCGTGCACGCCATCGATCGCTCCAGGCCATGAAGCCTGCGGCCACCCCGTCGTCTCCGCCATGGCGCATCTCAAGCGCGCCCGACGCGGTGACCGCGAAGGCGTGGTCCGGGGACGCGGGATCCCCGAACCGCACGATGACCTCGTCGAGCGAGGGATCGGGTGCGCCCGCGGGACGCATGGCCTCGATCATCACCTCCCATCGTCCCGCGCGCCGACGCAGGGAGGCCGTGGTCGCCCACTCGGCGGCGACCGGCTCGATCGCCGCTGCCTGGGCGTCGGCAAGCGACAGGGGCGGCAGGAATGACCCAAAGGACAGCCCCGGTGGCCGCACGGGGTACTCGCGCGCGCCGACCGCCATGCGCATGCGCAGTTCGCCCGAGCGGATCTCGAGGACCTCGGCGCGGTCACGGCCCGCGAGCGGGTCGCCATCGGGCGGAACGACGTGCGGGCGATCGATCCAGGTGCGCGTCAGGCGCCTTGGCACGGCGACCGCGGACGACGGTGGGACGGCCGTGTCGCCGCCCAGCCACTCGCACCGGAGGACCAGCTCGCCTGAACCGGGATTCGCGACCGCAAGCAGCACACGATCGCCTGCGTCCTCCTCGATCCACGCGGTCACGGTCCAGCGCGCACGCAGCCACGTGAGCGCCGCGCGCGTCACGTCCTCGTCGCCGCGCTCGGCATCGACGAGGATCGCAAGCAGCGACCGCAGCTCGGCCGGGCGCGCGATCCATGCGGCGACCGAGCGCCCGGCGTCGAGGTCCTCCACGCAGCCCGTGAGAACGTCCAGCAGCTCCGCATGCACGCCGCGGCTGCGCCCGCGCACCCGTTCCAGCCCCGCAGCCCACAGCGAGTCGACGTGCCGCGCCCACAGCCGCTCCGCCGCGGTCCCGCGCGGTTCGCCGATGCGAGCGCCCTGCTTGGCGGCCACCAGCGCCCATCGGAAGTACTCGACCGGGGCGGCCGGATCGGGACGGTCGTCGCTCACGGTCGCGGGGATCGCCAGGAGCGGTGCGTCCCGCCGCGCGCGCTGGGGCGCAGGCAGCCACCGCGCCCGGACCGCCGCGCCGTCGACCTCGAGATCACCCTCGCCGGTCGCCGGCAGCTCGATCATGGCGAACGCGTCGGCGGTCGCGGGCTCGATGCCCGCAGGCGCCTGCTCGGAGGCCATCCACGCCACGATGCGCTCGGGTGAACGCGTCCAGTGCCGCGCCGAGGCGGGGCCCCCACCCGCGACCCGCACCACCGGTGCCGAGGTCCGCAGCCCGCCGACCGTCACGGCGATGCGTGCAGGCAGCGCGCCTGCGCCGGGCGTGAGTGGCACCGCCGCAACACCGCCGGGAACGCACGTCACCGCGTCGACGCTCGGGCGAACCTCCGCGGCCGCGGCACGCGCGCCCGCACCTGGAAACACGCCGATCACGAGCGCCGCAAGTGCCGCGATGGTCCCCGAGCGGGGAAGGCGCGTGCCTGTCATGGGGTCACGAAGGCTTCTTCGCACGTCGCAGCAGTTCGTCGATGCGGTCGCGGAACCCCGGCTGCTCCTCGCGCAGCGGCGGAGGAGGAGGCGCCGGCACCGGACGGGGCGAAGGGGCGGGCGTGGATGCGTCGCCACCGGGGACGTCGGACCCTCGTGGGTTCCCGCGTCCGTCGTCATTGGATCCCCGACCGGAGCCGCCCGCATCCGAAGCCCGGGTGCGGTTCGTGTCCTGCAATGCGCCGTCCGTGCCGCGCTCGTCCGCATGCGCCGCACCGGAAGCGGGCGCCGCGGCGCGTCCCGGCGATGCGGGCTCCGCCGACGGATGGTGCGCACGCCCGTCGACGATCTGCGCGCCCGCGTCCGACGCGCGGCCATCGATGGGCGCGCCCTCGAGCCGCGTCACGCCGTGCATGGACCCCAGCGCGCTTGACGGACGCGCGGCACGCGATGCGTCGCCCGGCACGAAGTCGAGGTCGCGCATGCCGGTGCTGCGGATGGTCCGGAAGTCGGGGCGCCCGATGTAGAAGACCGTCGCCGCCGGGATCACCGCGCGCATGGCGCCGCGCTTCTGCGGGTCGCGCGTGTACGTCGACTGGTCGAAGACCGCGTAGAGCGCGCCGTTGGTGCGCATCAGGAGGTCGTCGCGCCCGGGCACCGCGTACACACGTTCGAACCCGTGGGGCGAAAGATCCACCGGCATCACGCGCAGCGAGTGCGACAGCGAGTGGCGGTCGCCCATCTGGTCGACCACGCGCGGCGCTGCATCGATCGCGTTCGGGTCGCGGGACGGCGACTGCGCATGCGCGGCCGATGCGGCCAGGATGCAGGCCACGGCCAGGCTCGGCACGTCCCGCCGGACGCGACGGGTCGCGCCAGTGCACGAGGCCAGGGCTTGGTCAGGGCGCTTCGCCATCAGAGGGGCGTTCACCATATCGGCGCGCGCCCTCCGGCGGAGCAACGGAAGTGGTCGAGGCCGGAAGAAAGACGTCCCCGTGCGCGGTCTCGACGCACAGCCCGCGGCGCGGATCCACCCGGCGCACGGTGCCGCGTACGGGCCCCGAGGGCGTCAGGAAGGTGCATGCGCGGCCCGTGAGCCGGTCGAGCGCCGCGTAGGTCCGATAGACCTCCTCCTCGTCCCGGGAAAGCACCACATCGACCGACCGCACCAGTTCCCGCAGCACGTCGAGGCGGTCGACCGCATGGCCGAGCAGCGCCAGGCTCGTCGCGTGCGGCGCCAGTTCGGGCGGGAACGCGCGCTGGCCCACGTTGATGCCGATGCCCACGTACGTCCGGCCCTCGGCCCGCTCCACCAGCACGCCCGCAAGCTTCATCCCGTCGGCGATGACGTCGTTGGGCCACTTGATGCCGACCGCCCGACCGGGCACGAAGCCGGCGATCGCCTGCGCGGCCGCGACGGCCGACCGCACCGCGAGCGACTCGGGCGGGAGGTCAGGCAGCACGAACGTCGCGGCGACGCCGTCCTCGGCGGTGTCGACCCATGTGCGCCCGAGCCGCCCGCGGCCCGCGGTCTGGCGCCATGCGGTCACCACCGTCCCGGCGGGCGCACCCGAGTCGCGCGCATGGTCCTGCGTGCTCGCCGTCTCACGCACGACCACCGCGCGCGCAAGCGTCGTGCACGAGCGCGCAAGCACCGCTTCGATCGCGTCGGGCCACTCGACGAGCGGGACCGTCATGGCGCCTCGACATCCAACCCGACGTCGAGCGCGGGGGCCGAGTGCGTGAGTCCGCCGATCGAGATGCGGTCGACGCCCGCCTCGGCGATGGCGCGCACCGTCTCGAGCCGCACCCCGCCCGAGGCCTCGAGCAGCATGCGGGGCGCCTGCGCGTCGCGGATGCGGACGCACTCGGCGAGGCGCGCAGGGTCCATGTTGTCGAGCAGCGCGTAGTCCACGGTGCCCGCGGGAAGGGCCGCGATCGCCCGGAACTGCTCCACCGAGTCGCACTCCACCTCGACGAACCGCAGCGCGTGCGCGGCGCGCGCGCGTCCGGCGGCCTCGGCGACGGTGGTCGCCATCGCGCCGGGAGAAAGTCCCGCCACGTGGTTGTCCTTCACCAGCATCGCGTCGAAGAGCCCGATGCGGTGGTTCGTGCCACCGCCGCAGCGCACCGCGTGCTTCGCGAGCATGCGCAGTCCGGGGATCGTCTTGCGGGTGTCCAGCACCTGCGCGCGCGTGCCTGCCACGAGGTCGGCGAACCGCGCCGTGAGCGTGCTGATTCCCGAAAGGTGGCCCATGAAGTTGAGCATCGTGCGCTCGGCGGCAAGCAGCCCGCGCAACGGACCCTCGATCGAGAGCACGGCGTCGCCCGCCTGCACGCGCGAGGCATCCGGCGCATGCACCGACGCCCGGCACCCGGGCGCAGCCTGTGCCAGCACCTCGAGCGCCACTCGCACGCCGCAGACCACGCCGCCATCGCGGGCCCGCACCACGCCACGACCCATCGCGGATGTGGGGATCATCGCGTCGCCGGTGACATCGCCCGCGGCACCCAGGTCTTCGGCAAGCGCGCGCGCCACCACCTGGCGTAGCTGCTCGGGCGGGACCAGTTCGTCGAACAGGGCATCGGGCGTGAGCGACGCAAGGTCCTTCGGCGCGGGTCGGGACGACGGCATCGCCCGATGGTATAGGTGGCAACCATGCCCAGCATCTTCACGCGGATCGTCGCCGGCGAGGTCCCCTGCCACCGGGTCTACGAGGACGAGCACGTGATCGCGTTCCTCGACATCGCGCCGCTTTCGCGCGGGCACGTGCTGGTGGTCCCGAAGGAGGAGCGCGAACGGCTGCACGAACTCTCGCCGCAGTCCGCCGAGGCGCTCGGACGCGCGCTGCGCGCGGTGGCGGCCGCCGTGGTCAAGGCCACGGGATGCGCCGACTACAACGTGCTGCAGAACAACGGAACCGCCGCGCACCAGGCGGTGATGCACGTCCACTTCCACGTCATCCCGAAGGAGCCGGGCGGCGCCGGACTTGGGCTGAAGTGGGACGCAGGCACGGCGGGGCCCGGCGCAGCGGAACTGGCCGAACGGATCCGCGCGGCCATCACGCCCGCGTGACCATCACGGCGCGGGACAGGCGGCGGGCGACGCATGCACCCGCGGTTGCGGAGGCCGTCACGACCCGACGCACGCGCCCCAGTTGCCGAGCAGGACGCCCAGGTCCTGGCCGTCGACCGTGCCGTCGCCGTTGACGTCGGCGGGAACGCCGGACGTTCCCCAGCTGCCGAGCAGCACGCCCAGGTCCTGGCCGTCGACCTGGCCGTCGCACGTGAGGTCGACGGGGCAGCGCTCGACCTTCGAGATCCAGTGGAAGCTCGAGAGCGCGATTGTGCCGGACGAACCGCCGACTGAGTTCACGATGGTCCGGTCGTCGCCGGTCACGGGATTGAACGCGCCGACCACGGTTCCTCCCGCGTACATGACCTCACCGTTGCCCAGCGGGTAGCAGCCACGGGGGCTGACGCCGCCAAAGGGCCCGAGCGTGCGGTGGTACGAGGGAATGTCCTGCCGCGGCTGGCCGTTGGCATCGAAGAAGTAGACGCCGTAGTTGCCGCTGAAGCACGCCACCGCGACGCCGCCTCCCGGCATCGACGAGACCTGCTGCGGGAACTTCACGCCGGTGTCGTCGGGCTGGTGCCACACGGAGGCCGTGGTGCCGTCGAACGAGACCTTCACGAGGCTGCTCGGGAGCGACACGCTCGAGCCGCCGCTTGCGACGACGAAGCCATCGGCGATCGGCGCGAAGCCCCAGGTGCGCACGAAGAGCGTCGAGCGCGAGACCTCCGTGAGCCCGCTGCCGTCCGCGTTCATTGACCAGATCGAGTTGAGCCCGCCCTCGGAGTTCAGCGTGAGGCTCGACATGGTGAACCACACCTTGCCGTTGAACCAATAGACCTGCTGCGGGTCGCACACGCCCGACGTCTGGTCGACGACCATGCGCTCGAAGGTTCCGCACGGCGAGTACTCGAGCACGCCGTCGGCCAGGCTGCAGCCGAGCCCGAAAGCCGGATCCGCAAGCAGCAGCTTCCCGTTCGGCAGCTGCGCGACGCTGCGCACCTGCGACATGTACGGGTCCTCGGGGACGTAGTCCTCGGTGATCAGCGAGCCGTCCCAGGCGCTGAAGGCCCACACCTTGTCCTGCGTGGTGTCGGGGATCAGGATGATCGAATCGGCAATCGCGGCAGCGGCGGGAACGATCGCGCACGCGAGCGCGGCGGCGCGGAGGCATCGGGTCTGGGAAGCAGGCATTGCGCCATTGTTACGCCGATCAACCGGGAGGACAACCACGAATCGTGGCGGGATTTCTGATTTTGAACGGATATTCCGCCGTGATTCCCGGACCGGCCCGTGCCGTCCCTTACCCTCGGCGGCGCGCAAGGAACGACGCGGCACGGCCGCGAAGGGACGCAATCATGACGGTCATCGGATATCGGGAAGCGGGTGCCCGCGCGGGCACCGGGGCGATCGCATGCTCGGCGTGCGCCGCGATGGTGGCAAGCGCGGCCAGCGCGGGACTCGCGGGTGTGGGCGGGAGCTTCGGAGGTGCGTTCGGCGGCGGCAGCGAGGGCGGCGCGGCGAATGGTGGGACGCCGCTCCGGCTCACTGAGCTCCGCGTCGACCAGCAGGGAACGGATTCGGACGAGTACTTCGAGATCTCAGGAACCCCGGGCGCATCGCTCGCGGGCTGCTGGTTCGTTGCGATCGGGGACGGCGCCTCCGACCCTGCGGGCGTGGTCGAGATGGCGATCAACCTCGGCACGTGGTCGCTCGGTGCGAACGGATGCCTCGTGGCGCACGAAGCGACCTTCGGCACGGTGGCGTTTGACGGCCGCACGCTGCAGGTGCACCCGGATGCGACGAACGTGACCATCGGGACCGGCGACTCGCTGAACTTCGAGAACTCCGACAGCATCACCTACCTGTTGGTGAGCGGGTTCGCGGGCACGGTGGGCGCCGACCTCGACACGAACAACGACGGGGTGCTCGACCTCATGCCGTGGACGTCCGTGATCGACTCGGTCGCGTTCATCCGTGCAGGCTCGAAGGACCCCGTCTATTCCGAGGCCCGGCTGGGGCCCGTCGACCTGACCGCGACCGGCGGAATGCCGCCGCACGGATGGCGCGACGCGAAGGGCTGGCACGCGGGCGGGTACGCGTCATGGAGCGAGGACACGCCGGGCACGTCATCGGTGATCCCGGCGCCGGGCGCCGCGGTCACGATGCTGGCGGCGCTTGCGGTGGGCAGGGCACGCGCGCGCGGAGGCCAGCCCCCACGCACGCGAACCCGCGGCCGGTACCGCGCGTAACACCTGGGTCGTCAGCGGCGGGGCCCGGGATCACCCTTCGCGGGATCCCTGGCCCCGTCCGCCTCGACGGTCGGTGCGAGCATCGGCTCCAGCACCTGCAGGGTGCGCATGGCGTAGCCCGTGGCGTAGGCGAAGCCGTAGCCGTAGAGCGGGTAGTCGAACCAGCTGCCGTCGGCGTTCTGGTCGATGCGCATCTGCGAGGCGAGCCATCGCACGAGTTCGTCGCGTGCGGCGCCGGGCGAGGACAGTTCGAGCGCGCGCGCCGCGTAGTAGTGACCGAAGAAGTAGTAGTAGCCCGAGTTGCGGTAGTACGCCTCGTGCGGCATCACGCGCCCGCGCGCGATCTCGACGTAGTGGTGCCGCTCGCGAAGCAGCGCGACGCCCGCACGCAGCGCATCGCCGTCCGTACCGGGGACGCCGAGCCGCGCGAGCGCCACGTTGCAGGCCTGCAGGCGGCAGCTGGCGCCCGAGATCCGGTTGTAGTCGGCGCCCACGGAAAGTTCCGCGTACGTGCCGTACGCGTATGCGCCATTCGGGATGCGCAGCCGCTCGATGCACCGCGCCGCATCCGAGAGCGTGCCCTCGGGAACCTCGGCGCCCTGCGCGCGCGCGTCGAGCAGCGCCTCGACCATGGCGGCGGTGTTGAAGCTGGTGCTCTCGTGTCCACTGGGACTCTGGCCCACGTGGTTGAAGTCGTAGTACGCCCAGCCACCGTCGGCGCTCTGTTCGCGCCGGGCGACCTGCGCCTCGCGCGCAAGCACCCCACGCCACGCGTCATGGTGCATGGCCAGCGCCGGGTCGCCGACGACCGCGGCCCCCAGTTCCAGCAGGTACGTGTGCGCCCACACGCTGTAGAACGTGTTGCCGCTCGCTCGGCCCACCTCGCCCTGGGCAAGAAGCCACGCCAGCCCACGGTCCAAGGCCGCGCGGGCGCGGGCGTCGCTGCGCGCCGGCTGCACCAGCGCCCAGCACGCAAGCGCCGAGGTTGCCGTGTGGAACGCGCGGTGGCTTGCCTGGGTGTCGAGGAACACCTCACGGGCGCGCGGGCTCTCGAAGGAGCCGAAGCTGCCGTCCGGCCGCTGGTTCGCCAGAAGCCACGCCAGCCCGCGCGCATGCGAATCACGGACGCACGCGAGCGCCTCCGCGGCATCCGGCACCGGACGCATCGCGGGCGGCGTCTCGGTGGACGCCGTACCGCCGCCCGTCGAGGCGCACGAGGTGCACGCGACGGCGGCGAGCACCGCGAGCGCCGCGCGGGCGTGCCGGGCCACGCGGGCCGTCATGCGCCGCGGGCGCACCGCCGCACTCCGCCCATGGTGCCCATCACGCATCGGGCACGACCACCTGCTGACCGGGCTCGAGCCCCGCGAGCACCTCGGTTCGTTCGCCATCGGATGCACCCACCGTCACCGCTCGCTCCTCTTCGCCTTCGCCCACGCGCACCCGCACCGTCCAGCGTCCCATGGATGCCTTCACGGCCTTCGACGGCACGAGCACGCGGTCGGCCAGGGTGGACCGGACCACCACACGCGCTTCCATGCCGGGAAGCAGGCGCGCGTCCGGGCCTTGCACGACGCCGGTGAATGCGAACGCGGCGCCCTCGCCCTCGGGTGCACCGACCATGACCACCTCGTCGACGGTGACGGTCGCGCGGACCTCTGGGCGTGCGGGGAACCACGCCTCGAGGGTCATCCCCGCGTTCACGAAGCGCATGGCGTCCGCATTCAGCGTCCCGCGCACGCGCAGGCGGGACAGGTCCACCACCTCCGCGAGCACCTGCCCAGGCTGGAGGCGGTCGCCCGCGTCGCGCAGCATCTGCACCAGGTAGCCGTCGGCGGGGCTCCGGACCTCCATCGACCGGCCGTCGGACTCCAGGTCCGCGAGGCGGCGCTCGAGGTCGCGGAGCGATCGCTCGGCCTGCGCCACGTCGAGCATCATGCGCACCTCGCCCAGCCGGTCACCGAGCGCGGCCGCCTCGAGCGCCAGCGCGGCGTCCTTGGCCTGGTCCTCGATGCGGCGCGTCTCGTTGGGGTGACGAATCTCGCGGAAGACCTGGTGGTCGCGCGCCGCGTGGCGGGCAAACACCTCGCCGCGCTCGACGCTGCGCCGTGCCCGCTCGAGGACGATGTCCTTGGTCTCGGTCTGCAGGGACGTGCCCTGGTACATCCGCTCGAGCTGCGCGAGTTCGTCGCGGCTGTCCCGGAGCCCGTCCATCGACATCTTCAGCGAAAGCTCGGCCATCTCGAGTCCCTTCGCGGACTCGTACTCACGGTGCAACGCGAGCGACTGGTCAGCCAGCCGCGCGGCCAGACGCGCGCGCTCGAGGGCCGCATCGGACTGCCGTGCCTGGAGCGCCTGCTCCTCCCGCTGCATTGCAAGTCGCTGCCGCGATTCCTCGACCTGCGTGCGAAGATCGGCCAGCATCCGCTCGAAGTCCTTGCCCACAAGCGTCGCGATCGACTCGCCCGCTCGCACGGGTCCGCTTCGCCGGGCGACCGTTCCCACCGTGACCTGCCCCTGGAAGGCCTCGAACTCCAGGCGCAGCGGCACGCCACGCATCGGCTCCACGCGCGCCGCGCGTTCGACGGTCACGGTGAGGCTGCCGCGCTCGACGGGGGCCACCTTCGGAGCGGCGGGTTGCGCGGGGCCTTGATCGCCGGCACGCGTGCCGGTTCCAGCACCCAGGGCCGCTGCGGCCACGAACACGATGACGCTGCTGATTCGCATGCGCAAACGCTACCCGCACCGGTCCACGGGGCGTTCAGGCGGCCACGGCGATGGTGCCCGCGAAGCGCCCGTCGGTCGAGACGAAGAGCACGCCGTCGCACAGCGGCACGGCGCCGGCCTCGGTCAGGTCGACCCCGTTGGAGAGGAGCCACTCGGGCCCGCCCACCAGGATCCGAGACCCCGACACCACCCCCGCGGCGCCGCCGCAGGGCGAACGCTCGCAGTTGCGTGCCTCGACCACGCTCACGATCCTCGCATCGGCCTCGCGAAGCAGTGCACCCGCCACCGGGTGACCGGCACCGCACGCGACCGCCGTCGCGGCGCGGAGCAGGTCCGATTCCCCCATCCAGTCCACGGGCAGCACGGTGACCACGCGGCGAGTGTACGGACGCGCACGGCGGGGCTACCGTACGCATCCACACGCCACCCAGGAGCCGATGCATGGACACCGCACCACCGACCGCGCCGATCGCACCGCCGCCCACCGGCACGTCCGCGTGGCCGCCGACCATGATCGCCGTGCCCATGCTGGTCTCCGGGATCTGCAACGTGCTGACCGCACTCGGATGGGGATCGACGTGCCTGCTCGCGTTCGTCGGGCTGCCGTGCCTTGCACTCGGCATCGTCGAGCTCGTGACCTACGGGAACGGTGCATCGTTCGACCGCCGCGCCTACCTCGACCGCGCGAAGCTGCTGGGGATCCTGGCCATCTGCTCGGTGCTCTTCGGAAACGTCCCCTCGCTGGTGTGCGGGATCGTGATCCTCACGCAGCTGCCGGGCGCCCGCGCGCAGGCGTGAACGCGCCACGCGGCGCCGCGCGCGCGTCGTTTCGTTTGCGACCCTACCGCCCGATCGGCTGCGGCTCGCCCGCATCGCGCGGGCCCGCGGGCTGGAAGCGGCCGTCGACCATGAGTTCGAGCGGCGGCTGGCCCGTCGTCTCGAGCTTCACGCTGCGGACCTGGTCGCCCTCGGAGGCGCGGAACCGCGCAAGCACGGTGACGGCGATCGACCGTCCCCCGCCGATGGACGCCGGCAACGCCGGCTCGGTCGTGACCTCGGTGCCGATCGGCACGCGCAGGCTCTCGATGCGGACGGTGCCGAGCGACCGGTTGCGGAGGACGAACGTGGCGGGAACGTCGACCGCGTCGTCGGCTCCCTGCGGGGGCGGCGTGATCCACTGCGTGACGCCGCGCGGGCCCTCAAGGTCGGCAAGCCGCGCCGTGCAGCCCACGAGCGCGACGCACGCGCCGGCCAGCGCGGCCGTCGCGACGGCCGTCGCGCGGGGCCGGGCAAGGCGCGCGGCGCGCATCAGAGGTTCTCCACCTTCCAACCGTCTCGGTAGGTCCGGCGCAGCATGGCGCTCGCCTCGGGACTGTTGCGGAAGGTGCACGTGGCGGCTTCGTACTCGAGCGTCTTGCCCGGATCGAGCGCGCTCATCGCGCCGATCGAAAGGCTCTCGCACATGCGGCCGCCCTTCTCGAAGCGCGACACGCACGCATCCTTCTTCCCCGTGACGCACGCGTCGACCCAGTCGTGCCAGTGGTTGCTGCGGCCGAGGTCCTCGGGATTCATCGTCACCGCCTTGCCGTCGACGAACACGCGTGCCCACGCGTATTCGATGGGGAACCACATGATCCCCTTCTCGCCGACCAGGATGACGCCGCCGTCGCCCTTCACCACGTCCTGGCCTTCCTTGCCGCCCTCCCAGCCTTCGGGAAGGCCGAGGGCCTTGAAGTCGGGGAACTGCCCGCCGTCGTACCACTTGAGCGTGAGGCCGTCCTTCGAGGTCTTCGGCGTGGGGCCGTACGTCAGCACCACGGCCTCGCTCTCGGGGAACTGGTCCTTCGACGCCTTCACCGGCGTGCACCGCGCGGTGAGCGGCATGCCGAGCTCAAGCTCGTAGAACGGGACGTCCAGCATGTGGCAGCCCATGTCGCCGAACGCTCCGGTGCCCCAGTCGATCGTGCCACGCCAGTTGAAGGGCGTGTACCCGTCCTTCCACGGGCGCGACTGGCTGACGCCGAGGAACAGGTCCCACGACAGCCACTCGGGCATCGGGTCGCTCCCTTCGGGGCGCGGATTGCCCTGCGGCCACCACCCGGCGGGGCGGTTGGTCCACGCGTGGATCTCCTTCACCGGCCCGATGACGCCGTCGCGCAGCAGCTTCCCGCCCCACTTGCGCCACTTGGTGGCGATGCGCTGCGTGCCCATCTGCGTGACGAGCTTCGGCTTCGCGGCGGCGACCTCGGCGAGCCGGCGGTTCTCCCACGCGCCATGCGCCAGCGGCTTCTGGCAATAGACGTGCTTGCCCATGTTCATCGCGGCCATCGCGATGGGAGCGTGCATGTGGTCCGCGGTGCTCACCACCACGGCGTCGAAGCGGTCGCCCATCTTCGCGAACATCTCGCGCCAGTCGGCGAATGCGGGGACGCCCGGGAAGCGCGGGGCCACGGCGTTGCCCTTGTCGTCCTTGGTGCCAAGCCGCAGCGCATCGAGCTGCCGGCGGTCGATGTCGCAGAGCGCGGCGATCTCCACCATGCGGTGGCCGGCCACCTCGAGCAGGTCGTTGGTTCCCATGCCGCCGCAGCCGACCTTGGCCACGCGGAGCTTCTCGTTGGCCCACGGCGTGGGCCGTCGCAGGCCCGACACGGTGCTGAAGACGAACGGCGTCGCGAGGGACGTCAGGACGAAGCGGCGGCGCGTGATCTGCATGAGCGCATTGAACACGAAGAGCCGCACCGGCGCGAACGCGCGACGCCTCCGGGCTCGCCCGCGCGGCTCACCGGCGCACGCTCACGCGCCCCAGTCGCCGAGCAGCATGCCGAGGTCCACGCCGTTCACGGCGCCGTCGGCGTTCAGGTCCGCGGGACCGCTGCCCGCGCCCCACCCGCCGAGCATGATGCCGAGGTCCACGCCGTCCACTACGCCGTCGGCGTTCAGGTCCGCCGGGCGCGGGGGCACGCATTCCAGGCGCGACACGCGCACGTCGTCCACCGCGGCCTCGACGAGCGACGATGCGCCCGTGTCCTGCGCGACGAAGCGAAGCCGCATGTTCGCCGTGGGCACCACGAAGTCCGCGATGCGGAACGAACGGGAGACCCACGTGCCGGCGTTCTCGGCCACGTCCTCGAGCAGCGTCCAGGTGGTGCCGCCGTCGGCGCTGATCGACACGGGCATGGTGTCTGAGTTCGGGTTCTGGCCCTGGTTGTTCGAGAACCACCGCCAGTACGAGATAGTCGCGCCGGCCCCGCGGCCATCGAACGCCGGCGAGATGAGCGTGGTGGTGCCGCCATCGACGTCCGCGGCACCCGCGGAACCGCCCACGGCGCCGTTGCCGGTGACGAAGCAGCGCGTGCCCGCGAGCGTGTGGTCGTCCTCGGGCTGGGCCGTGGTGCCCACGGGATCCGCATTCACCCACCGGCCGGCGGTCGCCGTGTCGGATGCCACCGAGAGCGACCAGCCGCCCTGCGTCTCGCACGGGTCGTCGAACGCGAGCGCCTCGCCGGTGGCCACCGTTGCGGTGCGGTCGCCGCCCGGATCGACCACGGTGCCCGAAGGGAGCTCCGCGACGAAGGAGTAGGTGACGGCGGCACCGCATGCCATCGGGGGGAACGCGCCGCGATATCGGTTCGCGCCGAGCGCCGACATGGGAACCGTGACGGGCGCGGCGCCCGCGACGGACACGCGCATCTGCATCGCCCCGGCCGGAATGGACTGGCCCGCGGCAGGCACCGCCTCGATGGTCACGCTCGCGCCGGAGGGCGGCACCAGCGAGGGGAGCCCATCGGGGTACGAGAACGACACCGGCGGCGTCCCGAACTGCCAGACGAAGAGCCCGCGGTTCAGGTCGCTCCCGATGAACGTGCCGCTCGGGAACCAGGGCCACACGTTCCACAGGCCGTTGAACTGCGGCAGGTCGTCGCCGGGCCACGTGTCGAAGTGCGCGATCTCGGGCGGATTCGACGCGCTGGCGTTCAGGTCGAACACGCGCACGCCGCTGCGGTAGTTCGCCTCGTAGAGCTTGTTGCCCGGACCGACATAGAGGTTGTGCCCGATGGCCGGATTGCCGTTGGTGAAGGCGCCCTCGGCGAACGGCGCGGACAGGTTCGCGACGTTCATCACGATGGTCGTGGTCACGCCCACGGTGTCGCCTTCGTCGAGCTCGTCGTTGATGTAGATGCGCGCCTTGTCGTCCGACAGCCAGCTCTGGTGGCAGAACTTCGCTCCCGGGTACGTGGCGAACCCCATGAGTACAGGCGCCGCCTTGTTCGTGACGTCCACGATGTAGACGCCGGTGTTCACGAAGCCGCTGTTGGCGCCGCCGCAGCAGAAGGCCACCTGCTTGCCCGCGTACGGGCCCGAGGAGTACGTGACCACCTGCGCCTCGTGCACGTACACGTCGCTCCATGCACCCACGAGCGTGGGGTTCGACGGGTCGGCGTTGAGGTCGTAGATGCGGAGGCCGTTCGAACCGCCACCGGCGCGGTAGAGGAACCCGCTGGCGGTGTCGACGAAGAGCGTGTGCGTCGCGGGCGTCGCGGCCGCGGACGCGACCTCGCGCACCAGCGACACGCGCGGGCCCGCGGACTGACCGTCGATGTTCGCAAGGCTGATCACCTGCACGCCGTTGCCGCCCTCGCTGCCGGCGTAGCAGAACTGGCCGAACGTCTTGACGCAGCGCCACAGGCTGGTGGGCCCGGTCACGTGCCCGACGACCTGCGCGTTGCCCGGGTCGGTGATGTCGACGAAGCCGGTGCCGTTGGAGAGGCCCATGATGGCGTACTCGCGGCCCGAGGGACTCACGTGGCCCCAGCAGTCGTTGCCGGACGTGGGGGCACCAGGAAACCCGTTGAGCGGGATCCAGCTCTTGAGGAGGATGCCCGACGCATCGAACGTCTCGGCCACTGACCCGCCCTCGGACGCACGGAACACCGGTGCATGGACCGGTGGAAGGAGGTCACGCGCCTTCGGGTCGTCAACGTGCGCGTTCGCGGTGAGCGCGACGACGAGCGCGGCGGACGTAATCGAGAGCAGGCGGGTCTTCACGCGTGGGGTCCCTAGATCGCGTTGGCCCGGACGACGGAAACATAGCCCGGATTCCTCGCGATCGAAGGGATCGAGCGGAATCCGGGCATGGATATCAGACGATCCGGACGGACCGCGTGTTCGGTCGTGGCCGTCAGGGAGCGTTTCCGCCGCCACCCTGACCACCACCCTGGCCGCCGTTGCCGCCGCGGCCACCGCCGTTGCCTCCGTTGCCGCCGCGTCCACCACCGCCGCCGTTGCCACCGCCACCGCCGCCACCGAAGAAGCCGCCGCCGCGCTGGCGGAACTCCTGGATCATGGCCTCGCGCTCGGTGTCGTCGATGGTGCCATCGTTGTTCTTGTCGAACGGCTTCATGCGCTCCTGCGCCTGCTCAGGCATGTCGGCGAGCTTGATGGGCCCGCCACCGCCGCCGAACATCCCGCCCATTCCGCCACCCTGGCCGCCGCGGCCGCCACGCGGCAGCTGCTCGCGCTGCTCGGGCGTCAGGAGCGCCTCGAGGCGGTTCATGAACGAGTCGTTCATCTCGCCGCGCTGCTCGAGCAGCTTGTTCGACTGCGCGTCCGGGTCACCCTGTCCGCCGCGGCCGCCGCGGAACATCTGCGACATCGGGACGTCACCCGTCATGAACCCGACCACGCGGACCATCTCCTCGGTCTGGCGCGCGGGCTCCTCCTTGCGGATCTCCTGCGCGATGCGGTCGTTCAGCGGGCTGACCTCGAGGTCGTACTGGGCCTCGAGCGCCTTGATCGCGTCGATGACCTCCTGCGAGATGCCCTCGAGCTTCAGCGCGCCCTCGAACGCGCGCTTCATGCGGTTCGATCCGTAGACGCGCTCGAAGCCCGCAGCCAGGGCGGCGGCGCGCACGCGCGTGGCATCGGCCGCCTCGAGTTGGCCGCAGATCGCCTCGCGGTAGCGGTCGTTCACCTCGCGCACCTTCTGGCGAAGCTCCATCGCGCGGCTCGCGAAGCGCTTGGCGGCGTCGGAATCGCCCGACTGGATGGCCTCGAGGTACTTCGCCTCGTTGGCGCCCAGGAAGTCGTTGCGGGCCTTCAGCGCCTGGTCGAGCTGCAGCTCGTACTCGTCCATGATCGGCTGAAGCTTGGCGAACGTCTCCTTCGAGAGCCCGGCCTCGTCGAGCACGATGAAGAGGTTGACGCCCTCGCCGCTGATGGTCGAGCGCGGCAGCGTCTTCTCGCGCGAGAGGAAGCGCTCGAACGCCGGCCACTTCTGCGACTGCGGCTCGGACAGCGCGGCCTTCATGCCGTCGACGAAGCCGGCGCGGAGCTTGGACTTCGTGCCCTGCCACGCATTGAAGTCGGTGACCATCTCGCCGAGCGACGCACGCATCTGATCGAAGGCGCCGCTCGTCTTCATCTCGGCACGGACGGTCTCACCCATCTTCTCCATCTGCTCGCGGAAGAAGCGCTGGCGCTCCTCGGGCGTGAGCTCGCCGCCCTTCTCCGCGGCCATCTGCTCCATCTGATCGCGCGCAGCCTGCATGGTCTCCTGCCAGCGCTGCTGCATCTCGGGGCCCATCATTGGGGCCATCATCTGACGGCCGATGTCCTGCATCTGCTCCATCATGGCCTCGCGGGCGGGCTCGAAGGCGTCCTCGTAGTCGCGCATGAGCTGCTCGACGATCACCATCTGCGCGTCCTCGAGCGACAGCTGCTCCTTGAACAGCGGGATGTCGCGCCGGACGAAGTCGGGCTCGAAGGCCTCGCGGAACTGGTTCTGGATGCCCATGCCGCGGCCCATGCCGCCGAACATCCCGCGACCCATGCCGCCGCGGCCACCGCCGCCGCCACCGCCGCCCTGGCCGCGGCCGCCGCCACCGCCACCACCGCCGTCCTGCGCCTGACCCGCACCCTGCCCGGCTCCCGGCGCCTGCATGGCGAGCGCATCGGCCGTCACGAGGGTGACCGCGGCCACCGCCACGGCGAGCAGGCTGCCCGCAGCAGTCAAGGGACGCGAGGGACGGGCGATGAACGTGCGGATCTGCATGAAGTGCTCCTGGTTCTCGGACATTCAGTGCGGCGGACGCCCTGCAACCGGCGACGCATTCGGGCCAAACGCCCTGCAGACGCGAATATTGGGGCAATTGGGCGAATTTCGTCAGCCCGACCGATCTTGAGCCGACCCCTGAATCATAGATACTTGTGAGGGCGTTTCGCCCGAACCCCATGAACCGCATGAACTTCCGAACCTCCGCCCTCGCCTGCGCCGCCACGCTTGCGATCCTCGCACCGGCGTCCGCGCAGGGCCCCGAGAAGATCGTCGCGTGGGTGCCCGGCGCGCGACTGGTGGTTCCTGCCGACAGCGATGCGGTCCCGCAGCCGGGCTGCCGCTTCGGCTTCTCGATGGCGATGTCCGACCGCTACGCCGTGATCGGCGCGCCCGACGTGCGCTTGGCGTTCAACGATCCCGAGACCGGCGAGACGACGACCTTCAACGGCGCCGGCGCGGCCTTCGTGTTCGAACTGAACGACGCGACGGGCGAGTGGACGTTCCTGCAGCGGCTGGTGGGACCCGAGGTCGCGCTGATGCAGACGGGCTGCAGCGTCGGCATCGACTCGGAGACCGAGGACATCGTGGTGGGCGCGTGGGGCTACTCGCGCAACCAGTCGTTCGCCGGCGCGGCGTTCGTCTACCGCAAGGAGAAGGATGGCTGGGGCGCGACGGCCGAGGAACTCGGCTTCGGCGAGGAGACGCGCGCACCGTCGCAGGTGCTGGCGCCGCTGACGCTCGCCGCGATCGACCAGTTCGGCTTCAGCGTCGCCATCAACCGCGGCACCATCGCGGTGGGATGCCCGCTGTTCGGAGACTCGAACACGGGCGCGGTGTTCATGTTCGACCGTCGCGAGGACGGGACCTACCGCCAGGACCAGCGCATCGAACCCGCCGGCGGCGGCGCCAACGACCAGAGCGGCACGAAGGTATCCATCAGCGGCAACGTGCTGGTGGTGGGCGCCCAGAACGATGACGTGCAGGGGCGCATCAACGCCGGCAGCGCGATCGTCTACACGCGTCCGAAGACGGGCGAGGACTGGACCGAGGTCACGCGGCTCACCGCGCCCACGGTGGCTGCGGGCGGCGGATACGGCTCGTCGGTGGCGTGCTTCGACGGCGACGACTCCAAGTGGATCGCGATCGGTTCGCCCACCGCCACCAGCGGCGCGACCACGCAGGTGGCAGGCAACGGCCTGGCGTTCGTCTACGCGAGCTCCAACGGCGGCTCGACGTGGACCCTCGACGGCACGCTGCTTCCGCGCAGCGACAACGTCAACAACAATTTCGGCTACGCCGTCGCGATGAGCGACACCGACCCGCCGCAGGTCATGGTGGGTGCGCCCGGCTACGAGACCGCGATCGCAAGCGTGGTGGGCAAGGACGGCATCACGTTCTCGCAGATCCTCAACGCCGGTGCGGGCTTCGCATTCACGCGACGCCCCGGTGCGGGATGGGCCATCCGGTCCGCTGGACCGGTCTCCGGCGACCTGTGGAGCCCCTCGGTGGTGACCTCGAACTCGAGCATGGGTCGCTCGATCGCGACAGCGCCGACGCTTCCCATGTTCTCGCTGTGCGGCGCGGACACGCCGACCGGCCAGCTCGGCACCGTGTTCCCCTTCGAATTCAAGCTCGCGCCCGTGGGCCAGGAGCCCGGCGACGCGGCCGGTCCGGTGGCCGGCCCGCTGGGCCCCGATGGGCGCCCCGGCGGAGACGATGCCCCCGGCGACGGCAGTGGCGGCACGGGCGGTGGCATCACCGGCGGCGGCACCCCGACCACGGGCATCACGGCCGGCCCCGGCGCCATCGAGACGCCCCTCACGCCCATCCGTTACGAGTGGGGCCTCATCAAGGGAAGCGCCGTCGCCGTGAACCGCGATCGCATCTTCCTGCTCCAGACCGACGGCAAGCACTCGAACGTGCGCCCCGAGTTCCGCTACTTCACCAAGCTTCCCGCCGGCGCGACGCTCGTCGGCCTCGGCGATCTGAACGGCGACCTCTCCGGCGACGTCGTGTGGGTGGATTCGGGCAACGTGCTCAAGTACTGGAAGCGCGACGAGTTCACGATCGTCTCGACGCGCACCATCGACACGCTGCCCGCCGGGTACGAGGCGGTGCTCGTCGCGGACACCGACGGCGACCGCAAGGAGGAGATCTTCCTGCGCGATATCGACGACCCGCGCCAGATCACGGTGTGGACCATCGAGGGCGGCGCCATCAGCACGTCCGAGGATTTCGAACTGCCCGAAGGCGACTGGGAACTCTCGCTGGGCGCATTCACCGCGCGCAACGCGGAGGATCTGCTGCTGCGCGAGCGCACCACGGGTGCGGTGCGCGTGATGCTGGTGGATCGCAACACGGCGTCCTATCCGCTGCTCTCCACGCGCGGCCGGAACATGCGGCTCGCCGGCGTCGGCGACGCCAACGGCGACGGCCAGGCCGACCTCATCTGGCAGGGCAAGGACGTCGAGATCGACTACATGGGCCAGGACGACGACGGCACGTTCATCCGCGTCGGCGTGAAGCGCGCGGGGTTCGCGAACAAGCCCATCCTCGACGTTCGCGACTGGAACGACGACGGCACCATCGATTTCTGGTGCCAGGACGGCAGCCGGAACTTCGTGATGTACGGCAAGGTCGTCGACGGATACATGTATAGCGCGGTCTGCCGCGACATCGGCAACGCTCCCGGACGCGTCATCGGATTCGCGGCGCGGTGACCGCGTGACGCGACGGCCGCCCATCGGCAGCGCCGGGCACCGTGCTTCGAGACAGCATCACGCCCCCAGCGCGGACACCATCCGTGCGTTGACCTTCACGCTGTCGAACTCGCGCTCGGCGCGCGCGCGCGCGGCCCGGCCCATGCGCGCGGCGAGCGAAGGATCCTCGAGGAACTGCTCCATCGCGACGGCCAGCGCGGCCGGCGCGCGCGGCGGCACCAGGATGCCGCTCTCGCCGTCGACCACCGTCTCCCGGCAGCCGGCGACGTCGCACGTGACCACGGCACGACCCGTGGCCATCGCCTCGAGCGCAGCCATCGGCAGGCCCTCGCGGTGGCTCGGCAGCACGAACACCGTGCACGCGGCCAGCGCGGGGCGCACGTCCTCGAGGCGGCCGAGCCACTCGACGGTGCCGGACCGCGTCCACTGATCGAGCTCCGCGCGCGTGACGCACGACGGGTTCTCGTCGAGGAACCCCGCGATGCGGAACCCGAAGCGTTCGTCGTCGGTGCGCAGCGCCCGCAGCGCGCGCGCGGCGTCCACGAAGTCGACGACGCCCTTGTCGCGGAGCAGGCGCCCGACGAAGAGGAACTCGATGCGGCCACCGGCGGGCAGCGGCGCCTCGGCGAAGCGCGCCAGGTCCACGCCCGAGCCCGGAATGACCTGGACGTCGCGCACGCCGCCCAGGAGGCCCAGGTGATCGAACATCTGCCGGTCGTCGGAGTTCTGGAACACCACGCGGTCGGCGAGCGGCAGCGAACGCCGGTAGAGGCTCATGGCCACGAGCGCCAGCGCGCGGGCCTTCAGTTCCTGGCTGGTGAACGCGTAGCCCAGGCCGCTGATCATCGCGACCACGCTTCGCACGCCCGCGCGGCGCGCGGCCGGAACGGCGTAGAAGACGGGCTTCGGGTTGTAGGCGAGCACCGCGTCCGGGCGCTCGCGCTGCATGAAGTCGGCGTACCAGGAGGCCAGCGCCAGCTCGCCCAGCGGGTTCGTGCCCGAGCGCACGAGCGGCGATTCGACGAGCCGTGCACCCAGTTCGCGCAGACCTGCCTCCACGCCGGGGCGCGCCTCGGGCGAGGGTGCGGGCACGCACACGATCACCTCATGACCGGCGGAACGGAGCGCGGCGATCAACGATCCACGCAGCTTGACGACGAGGTCACCGAAGCCGCCAATGAGCGCGATGCGGGACATGGCGCGGGTTGTACACGATTCGACGGGGGCGACGGAGGAGCGGCGCGCCGCGCCGTTCAGCCGCCGAGCGCCGCCAGCAGCGCGGCATGCAGCCCCGGCGCGGCGCAGAGCACGCCCTCGGAGGCGGCCAGGCGCCGGCCTCCGCCGAAGTCCATCGGGCGACCGTGCACGTCGGTCACGGTGCAGCCCGCCTCGCGTGCGACCAGCGCGCCCGCAACATGGTCCCACGCGCATTCGCGATAGCCGGGTGACGGGCTGCGTCGGACGTACGCGTCGGCGTCGCCGCGCGCAACCAATGCATACTTCGCCTGGCTGTCGACGCGCACCGGAACGACCGGGCCCAGCGCCGAGGCCGCGGCTTCAAGCGCATCGGAAGCGCTGTGCGCGCGCTCGACGCTGCCGCCGAGGCGGATGGCGTCGCCACGCGACCATGGGCGCGCGCGGACGGGCGTGCGCGCGCCGCCTGACGCGGCGAGCAACTCCTCCTGCCACGCACCCTGCCCCGCGGCTGCGAGGAACACCACGCCCGCGCCGGCATCGGTGCTGCGCACGGCAAGCCGCGGCGCTGCCACCGCACCGGCGACGGGGACGCCGTCGCGCAGCAGGCCGACCGCGATCGCGAACTGGCCGCCGCGCAGGTAGCCCTTCGTGCCGTCGAGCGGGTCGAGCGCCCAGCATTCGCCGTCCGCGCCGCCTGCGTCGATGCCGGCCGCAAGCGTGTCGCGCACCTCGTCGCGCGAAAGCGCCAGCCCCGCGTCCTGGAGTGCACGCACGACGCGCTCGACGAGCGCATCTCCACCAAGCCGATCCACCTCGTCGAGGCTCTCCTCCGCCATGATGCGGCACCGCGGGCCCTCGGCGGAACGTAGCGCGCGGATCGCAGCCACCTGGCCCGCAAGATCCGCGACCGTCGCAGGGCCGGCCGCACCCTTGTCCATCACGGAGTCCGCGGCAAGGCGGACAGGGTCGCCCACCGCTGCAATCGCCGCGGCCGCCGCGCGTGCGGCGGCCGCGGCGTGGTGCATGCGGCGCAGGAAGTCTTCGGACATGGCGAGTCGCCGCGAGCGGACCGATGCGTGCGCGCGCGGCGCCGCCCGGCCGCAATGCGCATTCAGCGCTTGCGGTAGCGGCCCTCGGTGCCGCGCTTGCCGTTGGATTCAAGCGCGGGGCCCACCTTCTTGCCGTCGCGGCGGTAGCCCAGCACCAGGCGGCGGAACGCGGAGTTCGCGGCCTTCGGGTCGAGGCCCGCGCCCTTGCAGATGTCCTCCTTGGTGCTCCACGCGGAGGGCAGCGACGCCATCAGCTTGGCGGTCATCGAGTCGACTTCGGCGCTCGGTGCGCGAACGCGCGTGCGGCCGTTGAGCGATCCCGCGGCGCCGCGGCCCTTGCGGTAGTCGTTCCAGGCGGCGCGGGCGCTTCCGGCCAGCTCGGTCGAGAGCTCGCGCAGCGCGCCGAGCAGGCCGTTGTGCTCCGTCATCAGCTGTTCGTACTTGGACCGCAGCGAGCGGAGGTCCTTGACCTCAGCGGCCAGCGTGCGGATCTCCTCGGAGATGCGCTGCGCCTTCACGTGCTTGCGCGGGGCCTTGGCCGCGCGCTTCGTGCGGGCGTGGGACTTCGCGGGGTGCGATCGCTTCGACTTGGTGGTGTGGGACTCACTCATCCCGGCCAAGATACTGCAATGCGATGTGCATTGCGCGGGTGTTGGGGAATCATTCCCGGCGCGCGGCGGAGACGATCGCGTCGACGAGCAATTGTGCGCAATCTTCCGCACCCCGCTCGCCCGTCGGCAGCCGGACCTCGGGCGCGGCGGGCACCTCGTAGGGATCGTCGATCCCCGTGAACCCGCGGATCTCGCCCGCGCGTGCGCGCGCGTACAGGCCCTTCGGGTCGCGTGACTCGGCCACGGCGAGCGGCGCGTCCACGAACACCTCGAGGAACGCGACGCCGCAGGCGGCATGGCGCGCACGCACGCGGTCGCGATCGGCCCGGTAGGGACTGATCATGCCCACCAGCGTGACGAGCCCGGCACCCGAGAGCAGCGCCGCCGCCTCGCCGGCGCGGCGCACGGCCTCGGCGCGTCCGGCGGCATCGAAGCCGCAGTCGGTGTTGAGGCCGTGGCGAAGGTTGTCGCCGTCAAGCCGCGCGGCGGCGACGCCGGCTTCGAGCAGGCGGCGCTCGACTTCGACGGAGATGGTGCTCTTGCCCGAACCCGAAAGCCCTGTCAGCCAAGCGGTGACGCCGCGCTGGCCGAGGCAGGCGTGGCGGAGGGCGGCGGACGCGTCGGCGGAGGGGTGCCAGGTGAGGTTGGGGGACGGGGTGGGCATATGGCGAGCGGCAGACTGAGGGCAAGGGTACTGTGATGCAGGTTCATGGGATGCCTCACAGTCATCGAACCGAATCTTTCGGGACCTGCAGGGCACTATGCGGAGTTCGTGAGTGCGATCGCGAGTGCCCTCGATCCTGCACATTCGATCCGCGTGCTTGCAAGCTCGCTCGCCAGTCCGGACATCCTTGCAGATGCAAGGAGTGTGTCCGTGGTTCCCGCCATCAACCCACGACGCAAGCGCCGTGACGAGTTTGAGGTTCTTTCGGCCGCAAACGCGTCAAAGGACCCATTCTTGGTGCTCACAGCGCGCTTCACGGATGTCCTGATGCTCGAGGCGGTGGCACGTCGAACTGGCGTCGTACCCGAGCATGCAAACCTCTACTTCCACTGGCGCGAATCGACGCTCTTGCGGCGGTCACTGATTTCGGCGTGCCCGATCGTCCGGCGCTGCGCGGTAGCCATTGCACCGACATCCGTGACTGCAGAGCATCTCCGTCGCACGGGATGGAAGCGGGTTCATTGCGTTCCGTATCCAGCGCGGCGAGTAGCAACCCAAGAGTCCAGCCCGCCATTCAGGCATCTCTTGGTTGCGGGTGCGGTGCGCGCCAACAAGGGGATCGAGCATGTCGCCGATGCCTTGCCGGAACTCATGCGGCGCGGATGCTGCCCACGACTCATCATCCAGACCACCCGCAAGCGCCTCAATGGCCGCGAGGGCTCACGGGAACGCCGAGCCATCGATCGGATCGAAGCAACCGGCTATCCCGCCTTGACCCTGGATCCTGAGGCGCCAGATTCGCTGCGGTACGACGCACGATTCCGCGGTGCGCTCACATTGACGCCCTACGATCCCATCAAGTTTTCAGACAACGTGAGCGGCATCGCGCTTGACGCGCTGCTGCGCGGGAGCCCCGTCGTTGCCACCGCAGGGACGTGGCAGGCCGGCCTGATTGAGCGATTTGGGGCTGGGCGAGTGATGGATGCGTGGGACGGCATGACACTTGCGGCCTGCATCGAATCATCCCTCGAGCGATGGGCGGACCTGTGTGCGGCGGCCCGAGCCGCGGCATGCGTACTCGCGAACGAACACGACCCATCGCACCTCAATCAGGTCCTGTTTCAAGGCCAGAGGCCCGATTGACGGCCTCCCTGTAGTCGGCGCGTAGCAGCGACCTCGTTCGCCGCATCCGCTCGATCATCCTGCGAACTGGGGAGATGCGCATCGCAAGCCGACGGGCGGTCCCGATGCCACGTGAAAACACGTGCATCTGCCCTGCGGGGGTATAGACCATCCCGATCTCATCTGCGACATGCTCCATCGAACGACGCGTATAGAACGAGACATGCTGGCCATGTTCGGGCGCCCAGTACCACCAATCTTTGCCCGGAATCGGCCCCTCGGGAGCCAGGCACGTGGTCACCACGAGCAGATCCGCCTTCAGAGCAGCTGGGCGGAAGAACTGCCATGGATCCACAAGATGTTCCAGAACCTCAACGGCAAGAATTGCGCCCCAACGTTCACGATCGGTGACATCCGCGCCATGATGAGGGGCATGGATGTTGACGCAGTGCGGATCCCAGTGCCAGCAGTCGATGCCTCTGTCGCGAAGCATGCGAGTGAGTAGCCCGTACCCGCCTCCCCAGTCGAGCACCGATGACCCCCGATGGGGGGCGCACGCAAACACTGACGGGATCCTCCAGGAAAGTGCGGTGCAACGGGCTACAAGACCCACATCGGTCGCCGTGATGGCCGAGGAATAGGCCTCATCGAGCCACCAGGGTGTATCTGTCTGGATGAAACGACACATCCGGCACTGGTGCAGTCCCACTTCATGTCGCCCGAGCACCTTCATCGACCTCACTCGATCGACCGGACCAGCACAGAGCCTGCAAACGGCCGTCTTGACCGGAACTGCCCCCATTACGGAGCCTCGCGATGGTTGGACGGAATCGGCGAATTCAGCGCCCAAATCCCGAGTGACGCGAGGTGTTCGCCCGATTCGCGCGCCCGAACGGCAGGTGCCGAGATGCCATGGAGCGCACCGGCCTGGTAGCCCGCCGCAAGCTGCGCCCCCAATCGTCGCATGCGCCGTCGATTCACCGAGCGGGTCGCGAGCTGCATCCGGGCGACACCGCGCATTGCGAACCAATTGCTGATCACGACATCGTCATGCAGAAAGCATGATCGACTGGCGTGTGCGGCTCGCAAGTAGTCGGCGAGGCCGGCACCGAATGCCGCTCGATGCGTCGCGAACGCGGCCCAGCCCTCAACCACCTCCACTGGCGCATCGGACTGGGCAAGCACGGTTTCCCACGCCGGGCCAAACCGGTATCCCGAGAATCCGACCGCGATCGTCTTTGACCGGCCGACCGCCCTCAAGAGGCCCTCGATCGCCTCTTGGAGATACAACACGTCATCGTCGACGACCACGATGATCGTGTCGGCATCCAGCGGAATGCGGTCGACCGTATGGGCGAACTTGGTGGCGGGGCCGAGATCTTCGACCCTGAAGACCTTCACCCTGGTGTCTGTGGGCCAGTCAGGCGGGAAGCTGTACGACTCGCCCGTTCGCCCGAATACATGGGGGATGTTTACGTGGACCTCATCCGGCGGGCAGGTCTGGTTGAGCAACGACGCAATGATGCGCGGCAGGCCCGACATGCGCGATGGCGCTGCGGTAAGCGTGACCACGACCGAGCACGTGACCGGCCGATCGACCACTCCTGCCCTGCGGTTCCAGACCACGCCTGCTCGGGCCGTCCGGAACCTTCGGCGCAGCCGCTTGACGGGGCCCCACTTTCGAACCCCTACAGACACCACCACGGCGGCTGCGGTCAAAGCGGCAGTCCAAGCCAAAAACGGATGCGTTGAGAAAATCTCGGTCACGCTTTCGTCATCGCTCCTGCCGAGTGACCCCTGACATTCAGTCGCTCCCCCGTAATCTAGCTCAGATGCCCCTCGCCCGCATCATTCGCTCTGGCACACAAGGCCTGCGGATACCTGAGCAGGCAATTCGTCATGTGCGAGCTTCCATGCGGCTGAGACGGAGCCTTTCGCGCGCCGAAAGGGATGGGCGGCCTATCGCGCTGACGTACTGCCACCCAAAGGTCGGAAGCACGAGCATTCACCATGCGATCGAGGCAGACGGTCGCTCGATGTCGCTCCATGTGCACGCATTGCAGGAGGTTCACCTTCGGTGGCGCGCCACGCAGGCTGAGGTTGCGCCCGACGGGATTGTCAGATTCAGCACCGCGCTCGGAAGGAGTGCGCGAGACCACGGCCTTGCCAAGGCACCAAACCTGCCGGTGGCCACTGCGATCCGGGACCCGCTTGATGTGAACTTGTCGCTTTTCATTCACTGGTCCGCACGCAGGGGTCGGACCGCTCACTGGCGCCGGATCCAATCGATGGCCACGGATGACCTCGTCCAACGCTTCATGCAGGACGTGCCGCATCAGAGCATTCTCCGCTGGTTCTTCCTCGACTTCGCCCCATCGATGACCATCGAACCCGATGCGATCGTCTTCGATCAGGGAGTAGGCGCCTGCGCGATCACGACGCCACGTGCCAGGGTGGCCTTGATGCGAGCCGACAGCAGCGACGAGTTGCGCGCTGCCGTCATGACCGAACTCCTTCGGAGGCCAGTGCCGACTCTTGGGCGCCACAACGCTTCCGACAAGCCCGAGGAACGCGAGGTGATGCGTCGACTCAGAGCGGCTCTTGTCACCAACGAGGGCTACCTGCGATCAATGGCGTCATCGGAGTATGTTCGTCGATTTTGGGACTCCGACGGCGTGGAACGAATGTGGGCTCGTTGGTTGCAGCGATAAAGTGAACCTGCGATCAACTCGACCACTTGGCCGATAGGATTTTCCCGCCTGTGTCCCCCACCCTCTCCCACCTCGACGAACTCGAAGCCGAGGCCATCCAGATCCTCCGCGAGACCGCCGCGAGCTTCGAGCGGCCGGTGCTGATGTACTCGATCGGCAAGGACAGCACGGTGCTGCTGCACCTGGCGCTGAAGGCCTTCTGGCCCGGCAAGCCGCCCTTCCCGCTCCTGCACATCGACACCACGTGGAAGTTCCGCGAGATGATCGCGTTCCGCGACGAGACGGCGCGGCGCCTGGGGCTCGACCTCCGCGTGCACACCAACCAAGAGGGACTGGCGCAGGGCGTGAACCCCTTTGCCAGCGGCAGCAAGGTGCACACCGACGTCATGAAGACGCAGGCGCTGCGGCAGGCGCTCGACATGTGGAAGTTCGATGCCGCAATCGGCGGTGCGCGCCGCGACGAGGAGAAGAGCCGCGCCAAGGAGCGCGTCTTCAGCTTCCGCGACCGGCACCACCGTTGGGACCCGAAGAACCAGCGCCCAGAGCTCTGGAACCTGTTCAACACGCGCATCAACCAAGGCGAGTCGATCCGCGTCTTCCCGATGTCCAACTGGACCGAGTTGGACGTCTGGCTCTACATCTGGAAGCACGGCCTCCCCGTGGTACCGCTGTACCTGGCGAAGCCGCGACCGGTGGTCGAGCGCGGCGGCACGCTCATCATGGTGGATGATCACCGCATGCCGCTCGAACCCGGCGAGAAGCCGCGCATGGTCAGCGTGCGGTTCCGCACGCTCGGCTGCTATCCGCTGAGCGGCGCGGTCGAGAGCGAAGCCGACACGCTCGACAAGGTCATCGAGGAGATGCTGCGCGCCAAGACCAGCGAGCGCCAGGGCCGTCTCATCGACCACGACCAGTCGGGCAGCATGGAGGAGAAGAAGCGGGAGGGCTACTTCTGATGTCCTTCGCGGAACTCAAGGAAGGCGAGCGGCTGCGCGAATACCTCGAGCGCTACGAGCGCACGGAGCTGCTGCGCTTCCTGACCTGCGGCAGCGTCGACGACGGCAAGAGCACGCTCATCGGCCGACTGCTGCACGACACCGGGCGCATCTACGAGGACCACCTGGCCGCGCTCGAGCGCGACAGCAAGGTGCACGGCACCACGGGCGGCGGGCTGGATCTTGCGCTCGCCACCGACGGCCTGAAGGCTGAGCGCGAGCAAGGGATCACGATCGACGTGGCGTGGAGGTACTTCGCCACCAACACGCGCAGCTTCATCATCGCCGACTGCCCCGGGCACGAGCAGTACACGCGCAACATGGCCACGGGCGCCAGCCACTGCCAGCTCGCCATCAGCCTGATCGACGCGCGCAAGGGCGTCACCACGCAGACGCGACGGCACGCGTTCATCGCAAGCCTGCTGGGCATCAGGCACGTGGTGGCGGCGGTCAACAAGATGGACCTGGTGGGCTGGAGCGAGGATCGATTCCGCGAGATCGAGCGCGAGTTCTTCCTCTACTGCCAGCGCCTGGGGATCAGCGAGCCCGCGGCCGTACCGATCAGCGCGCTGCAGGGCGACAACGTGGTGCGCCGCGGCACGAACAGCCCGTGGTACGCGGGGCCGCCGGTGCTCGAGTTGCTGGAGTCCGTGCCCGTCGACCGCCCCAGCCCGGACGCGCCGTTCCGGATGCCGGTGCAGTGCGTGATCCGGCCGGACCTTGATTTCCGCGGGTTTGCGGGCCAGATCGCGGGCGGCAGCGTGAAGCCGGGTGACCGGGTGCGCGTGCTGCCAAGCGGCCGGGAGTCGCGTGTCGTGCGGATCGCGCGCGCGCAGGAGGACGGCGGCGACCTGCCGTACGCCGCCGCGCCGCAGAGCGTGGTGCTGACGCTGGCGGATGAGGTGGACTGCAGCCGCGGCGACGTCATCTGCTGCGTCGGTGACGATCCGGCCGTGACGCTCGGCATCGAGTGCGACGTGGTGTGGATGCAGGAGCAGCCGCTGGTGCCCGGGCAGCGCTACCTCTTGCGCACGGGCACCAAGACCACGCCGTGCACGGTGCGGCGCGTGCGCTGGCTGCTGGACGTTGACACGCTGGAGACGAGCCCTGCCGAAAGCCTGCGGATGAACGAGATCGGGCGCGTGCAGCTGGAATGCGAGGAGCGCGTGGTGGTCGACGGCTACCGCGACTGCCACGCCACGGGCGCGCTGGTGCTTGTCGACCGGCTGACCAACGCCACGAGCGGTGCCGGCATGGTGCGGCTGCCCACGGAGATTGGTGCGCGGCGTGCGCACTGGGAGACGCAGGCTGCGGAGACGCTCGAACGCGCGGACGCCAAGCCGAGCCTGGTGACGGCCGAGGAGCGCGAGCGCCGCTGGCGGCACGCACCGCGGACGGTGCTCATCTACGGGCCGCCGAAATCGGGGAAGACGCGGGCCGCGCTCGAACTGGAACGCCAGCTCTTCGATGCCGGCGCCGCCGTGGTGGTGCTCGATGGCCAGGCGCTGCGACGCGGCGTGAGCAAGGACCTCGGCTTCAGCGACGAGGACCGCAGCGAGAACCTGCGCCGCGCGGCGGAGATCGCCAAGCTCCTGAACGACCAGGGGTTCACGGTGATCCTGGCGATGGTGGCCCCGGACCCGGCGGCAAGGGCGCGGGCGAGGGCGCTCATCGGCGAGGGGCGGTGGGAGGAGCGGGGGATGGGTGTGGCATCATCCCCCGAGCACTGACATCACGAACGTCCCGACGTCACTCCAAGACATCCCGTCCTGGGCCGCGGCGGGGTCCCCGGGATCTCCGCCGTAGACGACACGGCCCGTCGCGGCCGCTGGGTTCGGCAGGCTGCTCACCACCGATCGCACCCCTCGCATCCACTCGTCCTGGTAGGTCCGTCCGCTCTTGATCTCGAGCACGGTCATGCGCCCACCACGTTCGATCAGCAGGTCCGCCTCCGAGCCTCGGGAGTCCCGCCAATGAAAGAGGCGACCGCGTTCACCGAGCGCCGCCTGCGCCTTGAAGGCCTCGCCGACCACCCACGACTCGAACAGCGGGCCGCGCAATGGATGGTCTTGCACGTGCTGAGGCGAGCGAAGGCCAAGCAGGTAGCACGCGAGCCCGGTGTCGATGAAGTGCAGGCGAGGAGCCTTCACGAGTCGCTTGCGAACGTTGCCGTGCCATGCAGGGAGAAGCCGGATGATGAACGTCGCCTCGAGCACGGAGAGCCAGGCACGCGCAGTCGGCTGGGTGATGCCCGCATCCGCGGCGAGCGCCGCGGCATTGAGCAACTGGCCGGTGCGCCCCGCGCAGAGCGCGATGAACCGCTGGAACGCGGTCAGGTCCCCGACGTTGAGCACGCGTCGCACGTCGCGCTCGACGTAGGTGCTCACGTAGGAGCCGAGCCAAGCCGACGGTTCGACGCCGCGGGCAAAGATCGCCGGGTATCCACCCGTGAACACCGCGCCGGCAGGAGTCTGTGACGCGGATGCAGCCGGCGCGGGGAAACCAAGAAGCTCGCGATGCATCAGTGGCAGCAGATCCAACGTCGCCACGCGGCCCGCAAGCGACTGGCTCAGTCCCTCGGAGAGAAGCAGGCTCTCCGAACCCGTGAGCACCCATCGCCCGGGGGTGGGATCGCGGTCGATGAACTCGAGTAGGTACGAAAGAAGCGCAGGCACGCGCTGCACTTCGTCAAGGATCACTCCGGCAGCGCCACTTCCTGATGCGGCCTCGAGCAATCCGCGCGGATCGCGCCGAGCCGCGTCGGCGAGGTCGGGTGATTCCAAGACAAGCGCCCGGTGACCGGGAAACGCCACCCGAGCGAGCGATGACTTCCCGCTCTGGCGCGGGCCAATGAGCGCGATGGCCGGGAACCCGCGCGCACACCGCTCGAGGTATGGCTGGATGAGCCGCGGAACGAAGCCCGTGGGCGATTCTGTTGGCGGTATTGGCGTCATCGGCGGAGGCGGGGCGGACATCCGTGTACGGTACGCCGACGTGTCACAATTTCAAATCTGAATTTAGTATCTGTGTCACTTTTGGAGCGGAAATCGACAGGTTATTCGGACTTCTCGATCTGATCGACATTCGCGCTAGCGTGTCGGCGCCATGAACCTCGTTGCCACCCGCTGGTGGTCCATGATCTTCATGCCCTCGTGCCTGCTGATGCTTGGCATCGCCGTGGGCGCGGCGTGGTGCGTGTGGGCGTGGCGACGCGGCAAGACGCCCCGGCAGGCGTGGCCGGGCGTCGTGCTGCTCTCCGGGAGCACCGCACTGCTGTACCTGGCGAGCACGCCGCTCGCAGCGCGGTGGGCGGCATGGACGCTCGAGCGCGAGAACCCACCCGTGGCGGTCGAGGAGCTGCCGGTGGCGGATGCGATCGTGGTCTTGGGGGGCGCGATGTACGCGACGGAGCGTGCGGACGGATCGGTGCATGTCTACGCGCGGCACGCCAGCGACCGGTTCGAGACGGGCCTTGCGGCGTACCGTGCGGGCCGCGCGCCGTTCATGGTGTTCGGCGGCGGCGGCACCGGCGTGCCAGGCACGCCCACCGAGGGTGAGTGGAACCGAGCGCGGGCGATCGAGCGCGGGGTTCCGGAAGGCGCGGCGTTCGCCGCGGGACGCGCGCAGTACACGTCAGATGAGTCGCAGCTGGTGGCAGAGCAACTGCGAGCGCGCGGGGCGAAGACGATCATCGTCTGCAGCAGCGCAATGCACCTGCCCCGCGCAGCGGAGCACTATCGCGGGTTGGGGTTCACCGTGACTCCCCTACCCTCGGACTTCGCCACACGCGGCGAGGCGGAGGAGTGGTCGTGGGCGCTGCTGATCCCGCGGGGGGTGGCGCTCGCGCAGACCGATGCGGCGGCGAAGGAGTGGATGGGAAGGGTGGTCGCACCGTGAAGCAGTCAGGCCTGGAGTGCCTGCTGCAGCGCGAGGATCACTCTGTCGACCTGCTGCTCGGACATGCTTGAGCCAGAGGGAAGGCACACTCCCTCCTCGAACAGCCGGTCAGACACCGAGCCGGATGAGTGCGGCACGTACACGCACCCCGCGAACACAGGCTGCCGGTGCATCGGCTTCCAGACCGGGCGCGCCTCGATCAGTTCGGCCGCTAGCCGGTCGATCAATCCGCCGGAGTCGATCAGCGCGACCGCGCGGTCAAGCGCAAGCACGCTCAGCCATCTGGTCGAGGCCCTCCACGCGGGTTCCGGCATCCATTCGATCCCGGGAGTTCCGTCGAGGGCCACGCGGTAGCGATCGAAGATCGCCCGGCGCGCCCGCACCCGCTCGGGCAGTATCCGGATCTGTCCGCGGCCAACGCCGGCGCGGATGTTGCTCATGCGGTAGTTGAAGCCGATGGCTACGTGCTCGTAGTGGCGAACGGGCTCTCGGGCCTGCGTCGGCAGGAAGCGCGCGCGCTTGACATGCTCGGGATCCTTGGCGACGAGCATCCCGCTGCCCGACGTCGTGATGATCTTGTTGCCGTTGAACGAGAACACGGCGAGGTCGCCCGTAGTAGCCGAGGGCCGTCCTTTGTAGAGCGCACCGAGCGACTCTGCGGCGTCCTCCACCAGTGGGATGCCCTCGCGGGCGCAGATCGCGGCGATGGCGTCGATGTCGGAACTCTGGCCGTACAGGTTGACCGCGAGCACGGCCTTGGGCAGCCGTCCCCGCGACCGGCATCGCTCGATTGCCTCCGCCAGGGCGACGGGGCACATGTTCCAAGATTCGAGCTCCGAGTCGACGAACACCGGTTCCGCGCCCTGATACCGGATGGGGTTCGCGCTCGCGACGAACGTCAGCGACGAGCAGATCACGAAGTCGCCCTGCGCGACCCCGAGCACGAGGAGAGCCAAGTGGATCGCCGCGGTCCCGGAGCTGACGGCCGCGGCGTGGCGGACGCCGAGCATCGCGGCGAATTCCTACTCAAAGCTGTCGACGTTCGGGCCTAGGTTCTATCTGACGGATCGAGAAGCCGCAGGTAACGCTGGATGAACGCTAGCCGCACGAATGCCATGAAGCTGCCCGCCAGCTTGTCGAAGCGGGTCCCGACGCGACGGCACTCCTTGAGCCACCCGACGCAGCGCTCCACGGCGCTCCTGCGCCGGTAGGCACGGCGGTCGAGGCCGAGGTCGCCGTCGCGATCCACCTCGTCGCTTCGCTGCGGGATCACCGCGTCGATGCCGCGCCTGGCGAGCCCGCGCCGGACCCTGGGGTAGCTGTAGCCCTTGTCGCCTGCGGCCTTGCCCGGCCAGCGCTCGCGGCGCGGGGGCCGGACCTCCGGCATCAGGCGCTCGAACTGCGTCGACTCGTGCGCCTGCCCCGCGGTGACGCAGGCGGCAAGGGGAACTCCCGCGCCGTCAGAGACCAGGTACAGCTTCGATCCCCATCCGCCGCGCGAGCAGCCCAGTGCGTGGTCTTCCGGCTCGCTGGCGCGCTTTATCTCGACGCGCCCGCCGCCGAGCGCGCCGCCCGCACGCTCGTGCCGTCGATGCACCACAGGTCCCAGTCGATCTTCCCTGGCGGTCGAGGCGGATGCGGAGCGCCTTGGCGATCCGGTCGAAGGTACCGTCCCGGCGCCACCTGTTAAATCGATCGTAGACGCTCTGCCAGCGGCCGAAGCGCTCGGGCAGGTCGCGCCAGGGCGCCCCGGTCCTCAGGACCCACAGCATGCCGCTGAGGGTGGTGCGGTGGTCGTTCCACCTGCCGCCCCTGGCCTGCCTCGGAAGCAGGGGCTCGACGAGGCGCCATTCACCGTCTGTGAGCTCGTGTCGTCGGATCCATGCTCCTCCTCGGGCCGAACCATGGCCCATGGGGAACATCGGCTCGGCCGCGCCCCTGACGTGCGACGCAAGTCAAGTCAGGAACAGGGCCGGCGCGGATCCGTCAGACAGAACCTAGCACCACCGGGCCCGCGGCACCGGAGGGGCGCATCGCCTCCAGAACCACGGCGGCATGGCCGCCGGCGCCAACGAGGATGGTTCGGTCAGTAGGCATTGCTCTTGCGGGTCAGCTGGCGGCCGAGGTCGGCCAAACGCAAAATCTCCACGATACGCGGCCCCGCCGCCCCGTCGCCGTAAGCGTTCACGCACGGCCCGCGGCCGGACGCAAGCGCCCGATAAATACACCCGCGGATCGACGCGGTATCGGTCCCCGCGTCGAGCACGTTGGTACTGCGCTCGCGCATCGCCTGGCGGTCACCGACGTTGACGACGGGCGTGCCAAAGGTCGCGGCCTCGATGATCCCCGCGCTCGAGTTCCCGACCATGAGGTCCGCGCACGCCATGAGCGAGACGAACCTCCGTCGCGGAAGATGGACGGCGAGGCAGATCTCGCCACGCCCTTCCGCCCGTTCAAGGGCCGAGCGGACCTCCCGCGACCCGGCGTCGGAGTTCGGCGCGAGCGCGACGACCTGCAGCCCGGCCTCGCGCGCCGCGTCGAGGAGCGCTGCCGCCGGCGCCGCGGCATCGGCGCCATCCTGCAGCACCGGGTGGTACGACATCAGCGCAAGGGGCCTCGTGGGATCGAGCGCGAAGGCGGCACATAGCTCAGCGCGGCGCTCTGTCGCCAGTTCTCCCAAGCCGTCGAGCCCGGGAGCGCCGGTCACCCATATCCGGTCCGGCCGTTCGCCCATGCAAACGAGGCGATCGCGGCTCGCCTCGGTCGCGACCATGTGCAGGTGGGCGAACTTCGACACCGCATGCCTGATCGATTCGTCGATGGTGCCCGACCGCTCGCCGCCGTGGACGTGCGCGATGGGCACGTCGAGGTGCGCGGCCGCGAGCGCGGCGGCGAGCATCTCACCGCGGTCGCCGACGAGGAGCACAAGGTCGGGCTTCGACGCCGACCACGCATCGACGAGGCCGGACGTCATCTCCGCGAGTGCCTTCGCCATCCCCGCGCCCGTGCCGTCGAGGGACGGCGCCGGGACCCGGCGGTCGATCCGGAGCCCGGAAGCCTCCACCTCGCGGACCGTCGCGCCGTGAAGCGGGTCGAGGTGCATACCTGTGACCGCGATGCCGAGCGACACGCCGTGGCTGCCCGCCAACAGGCGGAGCGTTGACTCCATGAGGCCGAAGTCGGCACGCGAGCCCGTGACATAGCAGACGCGGCGCATCAGCCCAGCGCTTCCCACGACAGAAGTTCGCCGGCGCCGAAGTCGCGGCACGCGGTGCGACCGACGACCAAACCGATCTCGGAAGGCGGGATTCCCGTGCCCGGACGCAGGCACGTGAGGTCGGCGGCATCGATCTTCCTGCCTGCGGCGATGGGCCTCGCGGCCGCCACGCTCCTACGCGCGACCGCACCGACCTCGAGTTCCGACGCCATCGGGCGCTTTTCGCCGTCGCCGAGCAGTTCCTCGACCTCACGGATTCCCTTGACGAGGGCCGCGCATTCATCCACGGTGAGAGATGCACAGTGATCCGGTCCGGGGAGCGATCTGTCTAGCGTGAAGTGCTTCTCGATCACCCGTGCGCCGAGCGCGACTGCGGCCAGCGATGCCTGGATGCCGAGCGTGTGATCGGAGTAGCCGACCGGCAGGCCCGTCGCCGCCGCGATCGACCGGATCGCGAGCAGGTTCGCATCACCGGGCAGCGTCGGGTACGAAGACGTGCAGTGCAGCAGCACCAGGCTTCCGGTGCCGCGGATTCCGTGGCGTTCCACCACTCCGACCGCATGACGAACCTCGTCCATGGTCGCCATGCCGGTCGAGAGGATCACTGGCAGGCCGAGCCCCGCGATAGAACCAAGGAAGCCGTCGTTGGTGAGCTCGCCCGACGGGATCTTCATCCTGCGGACGCCGATGGAGGCCAGGAACCGCGCCGATTCCACGTCGAAGGGTGTTGACATGAACTCGATGCCGACGTCAAGGCATCGAGCCGCCAGCGCGAGGTGCGCATCCTCCGACAGCTCGAGTGCGCGGAGCATTTCCAGCTGCGATCCCGCGCCGACGGCGGCGCGCTGGTACTCGGCCGTGGCGGCCGCGGGCGATGCCAGGAGGTCCGCACGGAACGTCTGGAACTTCACGGCGTCGGCGCCGCAGGCCGCCGCGGCTTCGACCATACGGATGGCCCTGGGCAGGCTTCCGCAGTGGTTGACCCCCGCCTCGGCGATGACAAACGTTCTGCCCATGGACCCGTGGCTCCTCGAGTTCAAGCATTCTAGGGCACGGAAGGGCGCACGGCGTGCGGTGCGACCAGCGCGAACGCCACGAACCAGGCGAGGACCAGGGCGGCCTTCGAAAATCCGATCGGGCAGGAGACGAAGGTCCAGTCGCTAGCCGCGAGCCAGAAGGCGAGGAGGAGCGACGACGGCGCCGACGGATTGCGCTGCGCCGCACGCGGCCACAGGCCGGTGTCCGAGGTTAGCCACTCGCGGTCGATGAACGCATGGAATACGACGAGCGCCGCGAGCGTAAGGACGCGCACCGCGTTCACCGCCGTCAGGAGAACCTGGCGCCCGGTGACCAGGACGGTGCGGCAGCACTCCTGCGACGCGTGCTCGGCCACGGCGATGGCGATTGCTAGCGTAGCCACGCGGTTGGAGAGACTGGCGAACCACCGTAGGGCGAGGTAGAGGCTGAGAAGCGCCCACAGATAGTGCGCCAAGAAATGCCTCCACGATGAGGCGAGCGCCCCATCTAGGTCTGGATCCGTCATCGCGTGCGAACGACGCTGGAGGTCGACGTCGCGCTAAAAACTGACCGAAGGGCCGATCAGGCCCACCATGAGCGTGGCCGTCCCGAACTGTGCCGCGGCCGGCGCCAGCATCACATTTACGCACGCAAGCACGAGCAGCGAACGTAAACAGAACTCGACGAGTTCAGGCGCTGCGGTCGTACTCTTCACGCAGCCAACCGGGGGCAGGCAAATCGTTCACCAGCACGTCCAGCCCCCGTCAACGACCAGCTCCTGGCCGGTGACATAGGACGCGTCGTCGGACAGCAGGAACGTCGCGGCGGGCACCATCTCCCCTGCCTCGGCCATCCGGCCGAGCGGCACACGCGTCGAATAGAGCTTTGAAAAGCGGCCGTTCTGGCCGCTCAAGACCCCGCCGGGCACCAGCGTGTTTACGCGGATCCCGTGCGGCGCCCAGTGGGTCGCGAGCCACCTCGAGAGCCCGACGACGGCGGCCTTCGAGGCGGCGTACACGGCCGGCGTGTTGATCGGGCCGCCGAGGTATTCCGAACCGTCGTAGATCCTCGGGTCGGGGGCGACCAGCCCGTAGATGGAAGCGGTCTGAAGCACTGCACCGCCGCCGCCGCGCTCGACCATGTGGCGGCCGACCGCTTTGGCGACGAGGAACATGCCGTCGACGTTGACCGACATCACCTCGCGCCACGTGTCGGGCGAGTAATCCTCGAACGGCGCGAAGAACGCCCGCAGGTCGCGGCTCTTGGTCGCAGCGTTGTTGTGGAGCGCGTCGATCCGGCCAAAGCCCGACAGGACGGACGCGATGCACGCATCCACCGATGCGGGGGCGGAGACGTCGCACGCGAAGCCGCGGGCCGAGCCGCCGACAGAGGCCGCGACCTCGGCAGCGGCGGCGGCGTCGATGTCGATCACTGCGACCCGTGCGCCTGCGGCCGCGAACCCCGCGCAGAAATGTCTGCCGAGGATCCCGGCACCGCCGGTGACCACGACCACGCGGCCGTCGAGGCTGCTCGGGCGCGGGGGCGAAGGCATCATGGCTCAGTTACGCTCCCGGAACACCGGACGCGCGGGCGGGCCCTCGAGGAACCGCTCCCACCCGTCCTGCAGCGCGGAGGCGTAGGTGCCGAGCGCTCCCTCGAACGCGGAGAGCGTCAGGTCGAGTTCAGGCTCGCCGTGCGACTGAGAAAACGCGACCCAGGGCATCATCACGCCGCGCCGCAGGAGTTCCTGCACGAGGAGCGTGCGGAACCCCGGCGATGCGACGCCGTCGGGGCCGGTCGCCACGAGGTTCAGCGCGACCGGGGGACCGTCGAGCCTCACGTAGGGCCCCAGGCCGCGCGAGGCGGAGAGCTCGTTGAGGCCGCGCTGGAGACGCCGGCCGAAACTCCAGAGATGCCCGACGACCTCCTCCTCGCGGTAGATCCGGACGGTCTCGAGGAACGCCCCGAGGCCGGTCATCTCGGCACCATGCGTCGTCGATAGCAGGAACGTCCGCTCGGCGCCGGGACGGTCGATTGCGCCGACCTCCATCACGTCGCGGCGGCCGCCGACGGCGGCGACGGAGAACCCGTTGGCCATCGCCTTCCCGAACGTCGAGAGATCCGGCGTGACGCCGAAGACCGCCTGTGCGCCGGCGATGTGCCAGCGGAACCCGGTGATCATCTCGTCAAGGATCAGCAGCGCGCCGTCGGCACGGCACATGTCCTGCACCACCCGGAGGAAGTTGCCTGACGACGAGGGGCACGCCCCCGCACAGCACCCGGTCGACGCGAGCCGAGCCGCGCACTCGCCGGGGCAGGGGACGAGCGCGGTCGCTGGCTCGAGCATCACCGCCGCCACCTGGCCGGGATGTTCGTCGAGGAGGCGGCGAAGCGAGGCGGGATCACCATAGTCGAAGAGCAGCGTCGCGGCGTGGAACTCGCTCGGGATGCCGCGCCTGACGGGCGTCGTGCCGATGAACCAGTCGTCGAACGAGAAGAACGGCTGCTGCCGCGGCACGCACACGTACCTGCGGTCGGTGAAAGCCCGGGCGATCTTCACGGCGGCGGTCGTCACGTTCGAGCCGTTCTTGGCGAACTTCACCATCTCGACGGACGGTACGAGCCCGATGAGCGCCTCGGCCGCGTGGAGCTCGGTCAGGGACGGCCTGGTCAGCCCGATGCCCTTCGACATCTCCGCGGCAGCGGCCGCGTTCACCCGGTCGTCGGCGTAGCCGAGCGTCACCGAACGGAGCGCCATCCCGTAGTCGAGGTACCGGTTGCCGTCGGCGTCCCAAACGTACGCGCCCTTCCCGCGCGCGAGCGCGGGCGGCGCGATCCTCGGGAACTGGTCATCGCCGCGCGAGTAGGTATGGGCGCCGCCGGGAATGGCCCGATGGAGCCGGGCGCGCAGTTCCTCGTCGCCGGAATCGCCGGCGGTGGCTGGGGCGCGAGAGGATGTCAGCCTGATGTCCGCCATATCCGGTGGTCCGGCGCGCGCGGGGAAACCACGCAGTCGCGGGGGTTCCCAATATACAGCGACCCCGCGGGAAGGTCCCTGTCGATGACCAGCGACTCCGCGGCGATGGTGCAGCCGTCACCGACGCGCGATCGCCCGAGCACCGCCGAACCCGGGTGCATCGTGACCCCGCTGCCGATCTCCGGGTAGTGGCCGTGGTTACTGCCGATGCCGCAGCGCTGGTACGCCACGAGGCGCTCGCCGTACCTCGCCCGCCCCAGCACCGTGCCCAGCGGGTGCACCAGCAGGAACACGCGCGGTAGCTCGACCTCGAAGTAGATGTCGCAGCCGTGGAGCGCCTTGTTGAGGAGGAAGAGCTTCTTGCGCAGGTGCGGCGCGCCGTCCCTGAGGTGGAGCTCCCGCGCGAGGAAGTAGAGCCACATGGCGTACTGGTCCCCGTGGAGGTGGTCGAAGACCGCGCTCGTGCCGTCGAAGAAGTAGCGGTTGTCGACCTCCGTGAAGCACTCCTCGACGCGCAGGACGGACGCCTGGGCGGCAGCCACCAGGTCCGCGGGGTGCGCGGCCTCGCCGTCGGGGAACAGCGAATTCACCTGCGCCGCGGCGAGCGCGCACAGGCCGTCGAGCGGCAGCGACGTCCGGACGCGGACGCTCAACTGTGGCCCCCGAGTTGCGAGCGCACCGGGAACCCGTTGCTCGCGAGGTAGGTACGAAGCTTGATGGGGCTGTGGTCGGAGAAGAGAAACATGCTGCTCACGGTGATGGCGGACACGCCCGTTCGCAGGGCCTCGGCGCAGTCCCGAAGCGAGCCGGCGCCGCTCGACGCGATTACCGGGACGTCGAGGCGCGAAGCGGCGGCGGCGAGTAGCTCGAGGTCGTAGCCGGACATCGATCCGTCGCGGTCGATGGAGCACAGCATCACCTCGCCGGCGTGCATGTCCTGCATGCGGAGCGCCCATTCGAGCGGGTCCATCGCCGTGTCGGTGGTCCCGCACCGGGACGCCACGTGCCGGGCCCCGCCGTCGACGGTGCGGTAGTCGATCGAGACGACGATGCACTGGTCGCCGAACCTCGACGCCGCCTCGCGCACGAACCCGGGGCGCTCGACAGCCGCGGTGTTGATGCTCACCTTGTCAGCACCCGCCTTGAGGAGTACCTCGATCTGCTCGAGCGACCGGATGCCTCCGCCGACGGTGAACGGCATGAAGACCTCTTCGGAGACGCGCTCGACCACCGATCCGTCCGCCGGGCGACCCTCGGGCGTGGCGTCGATGTCGAGGAAGACCAGCTCGTCGGCGCCATAGGCGTCGTACACGCGGGCGGTCGACACAGGGTTGCCCGCCTCGCGGAGGTTGCCGTGGAAACCGACCCCCTTTACGAGGCGGCCCCTCGAGAGCAGGAACTTGGGGATGATCCGCTGCTTCAGCATGGCGGCTCCCACTCAAGCCAGTTACGCAGCAGGCGGACTCCGTTGTCCTGGCTCTTCTCGGGGTGGAACTGGGTGGCCGTGACATTACGGAAGCGCACCGCGGCGGCGAAGCCGACGCCATGCTCCGCGGTCGCCACGACGTTGGCCGGGTCGCGGCAGACGACGTGGTAGCTGTGGACGAAGTAGAAGTTCGACTCTGCGGGCCGGATCCCCCGGAAAAGCGGGTCGGCGGCGGCGAAGCGGACCGAGTTCCAGCCGACGTGCGGGACCTTCAGCCCGGGGGCGTACGGGAGCCGCACCACGTCCGCGTCGATCCACCCGAGTCCCTCGTGGCGGCCGTGTTCCTTGCTAGCACGTGCGAGGAGCTGCATGCCCAGGCAGATTCCCAGCATCGGCTTGCGGGCCCCCAGCACCTCCGCGACGAGCGCCTGCTCCAAGCCCCTTGCTCTCAGCGCGGCGATCGCGTCGCCGAACGCCCCGACCCCGGGCAGCACGATACGGTCGGCCCGGCGCAGCGCCTCCGGCGACGAGGTTGTCTCCACGGCGGCACCGACGGCCGCGAGTGCGTTCGAGAGCGACCGCAGGTTCCCCATCCCATAGTCGACGAGGGCGATCATACGTACTTCGCGACACGGCCCGACCCGTCGCGCTGCCCGACGGACTCGCCGCCGGAAGGCACGAACCACCGGGGCATGTCGGGAAGCGGCGGCCCTTCCGGCACGGACGTCCGGTCGAACGCCCATGGATAGACCTGGTGCTTGGCGAGGATCCCGTAGAACTCCTCCTCGGTGATCTGGAGGATCCCCAGGAACCAGTCCATTGACGCCGGGCGCCGACCGTCGTGCAGCTGCTCGAGCGCCAGGCCCTCGCCGCGCGAGAGCCGGCCGTTGCGGATGTCGATGCTCGCGAGGTGGTTGGTGCGTCCATAGCCCCGCTTCACGAACTTGGCGTAATCGCGCATGCCCTGGAACATGCACTCGATCTTCTCGTAGTCGTACTCGGGCGGGACGCCCTCCACCGCCTGGCCCTGCCAGCCGAGCTCGCGCTTGATGATCTCGACCTGGCGCTTGGTGTCCCACTGGATGTAGCTGCCGAGGCATATCGAGTGCACGCGCAGCGCCAGGAGGTCCTTGCGCTTCGGGTAGTCGAACATCCAGAGGTCGCGACGGTCGACGCGTCCGCCGAGGAACTCGAACATGTCGTCGGCGGTGATTCCCTGGTTCATGATGCGGTTGAACCGCCGCTCGTCGACCTCCTCCATCTCCTCGAACGTGTACCAACTGTGGTACTCGGCCGTTGATTCGCCCCAGATCACCAGCGGGATGCCGAAGCGGACGGCCATGTGCATCACGCCGGCATAGATCCCGGTGTGGCAGTGCCAGCAGAAGTCGCCCCGCCGGCGCAGCGACTCGAGCATCAGCTCGCGGACGACCCGGAAGCTGGTGGTGAACTCGACGACGTCGACGCCGAGCGCCGTGAAGGCCCGGAGGTTGTTCTCGCCGACCAGCGGCCGGTATCCCCAGTGGTTGTAGCGGACCACGAGCGGCTTGAGGCCGAGGACCTTCACGACGTACCACAGCTGGAAGGCGCTGTCCTTGCCGCCGCTGAACGGGACGATGCAGTCGTAGAGCCCCTTGCCCTTGTACTGCGCCACCAGCTCGAGCAGCTGCTCCATGCGCGCGGCCCAGTCGATCGACTCCTTCTTGAACTCGATCTGCCGGCAGACGCTGCAGACCCCCTGTGCGTCGAACGTGATGCTGTCGACCGTCTCCTTCACCAGGCACTTCACGCACTGCTTCATCCGTCGGTCCTCGGGGAGAGTTTTGCGAGCCGCGCGGCGACCGCCTCGATGCACACAAGGTCGAGGAGGTCGTCCACCTCCATCGCCTTGTGGCGCGGCATGACGTGGCCCATCGTACGCGAGTGGCAGAACGACCTCGACTCCCGGAAGGCCGGAACCGCGGACGCGTACAGCGAACCGTCCAGCCGGTAGACGGGCGGCAGGTCCTGGCGGCGCGGCAGGCCTCCGAACCCGCCTCCCGCGTACGGCGCGGCCAGTCCGTGCGAGTCGAGCGCGACCGCGAACGCCGGATGCTCGGCCTCCGTACGCACCACCCCGACGATCGCGTCGGCGTGCCTTCGGGAGCCGTGCAGCCGGGACAGCGCCTCGTCCACGTCGCGGGACTCAGTCAGCGGCGACGTCGGTTCGAGCAGCACGAGGTAGTCGAAGCGGTCGCCCGCGGCCTCGAGCGCGTCGAGGGCATGTATCACGACGTCGGACGTCGGCGAATGATCTCCCGCGAGTTCCGCCGGGCGCATGAACGGGACGTCCGCGCCGGCGGCACGGGCAAGCGCTGCGAGGTCGGGGTCGTCGGTAGAGACGATCACACGGTCAATGCACCTCGCGCCGAGCGCCGCGGCGACGGGCCAAGCGACGAGGGGTCGGCCGAGGAGCAGGCACGCGTTCTTCCCGGGAAGGCCCTTCGAGCCACCCCGAGCGGGCACAATGGCTAGGACTCTCGAACCGCCGATCATTGGGGAGGGAGGATAGCGGCCGCCGAGCCGAGCAAGCGGCCGAACCGGTCACAGTCCTTGAAAAACGCCGAGATCGCTCACGCAATCGGTACCACGAGCACGGTCGCCATCGCGGCGGCGACGGCGGAACGCAGAATGCCGGAGCCATGCAGCCCTGGGTGCCACATTCCACTTTCCGATTCCAGTGGGTCGCTCTGGCGTTCAGCGTGCCATGGGCGCATTGCGTTGCACGAGCGAACCTGTTTCACGCACTCCTCCCATCAGTTGACTGGAACGCCCGAGAGACTGGCTCCAGACCGTACCTCCGAAGAGGAATGAGAACAATAGTTGATCCCAAAGATTCATCCCCCAAAAGAACCCCGATTGTCCCAGGCCATAGAGCAAGATCGGAAGCACGAGCGCAAGCCGAGCCCGCGGCGCCGAAACAATGCCCCAAAGCAGGACGCCCAGCAAGGGGACTCCACCCGCCGTTGCCGCCATGAGATACGAGTTGTGCGAGTGCGCAATGGAACCATTCGCCGATACATCCTCAATATAAAACTTGAAACCATAGTTTCCGAAGACTGGATGTGCCGCGATGAACCGCAGAGATTCGAGTGCCAAACTATCTCGCGCGCTAAATCCGACCTCGTCTTTCCCAACGCGCAACTGATGGAGTAGCGCCGGGGCACTAAACATCACCAGTATCCCGATGCTAGCGACCGTCAAAAGTCCGGTTCGGCGCCCATGGAGAAATGCAAACTGAACAACCGCGAGCACCATCGCCACAACAGCAGTTCGACCGAACGTCACGGTGCACGAAGACAGTAGAAGCACGTACACTAGGTAGTCACGCCGACGTAATCCTGTCTCCTGCATTTGAAGTCCGAGTGCGATGAGTGCCCAGAGCACCTTCTGGGGTACAAAGCTTGAATTGATGCTCAGGCCGAATACCTGATTTTTATAGCGGTACTCCGTCGTGCCCATCTCTGTCTCTGGCATGGCGAGCCACGTTTCCGGCAACACAGACCTAACGCCTAGCGCACCTTCAACCAGGCACACCAGCACTTCAATTGCCGTCAGATATACAAAAGTGGAACGAAACCGGGGACCGACTAGCGTCGCCGACAGGACCGCTCCTATCAAGGCGAACGGCAATGGAAGCCTTGAGCCAGTCATTTGAAGCAAGCTGCCGTGCAATTGACCAAATGGTAATGCACAGACTCCGACAGTACCGATGGCCCAAAGAAGAGCCATCAGAGTTCTACTTCGTGAATCGACACCGACTCGGAGAGCGCGCCAGCATCCGGCGATCGCCACCACTAAAAACAGTTGCGGAGCACCAAACGCCGTGGTTGACCAGTAGGCGACAACGGCCATGGCTGTCTCAAGCCACAGCGGCTGCGGGACTACTCGACGTCGAATCGGGTTGTTCATCTCCTCGTTCCAAAGCGATTGTAAAACACGATCGCCCCAAACACCACGGTGAGGTTCGCTGCCGACAGGACTACCGATCCAATGGCCGCGCCCACGATTCCGGCAGACTGAACCAAGGGGCCCGCCGCGAGGGCGGAGCATCCAAAAAGCACCGTTGATGCCAGCAAATCGATTCCCGACCTCTGAAGACCCAACACCACCTGCTGGGCGAACATATAAAGACACCTCACGATGTTCGTTAGCACCAACAGCAGAATGGTCAGAAGTGCAACTCCCCGGGCCTGAGGAAACTGGACGATTGCATAAGTTACCGAGACCGCGGCCGAAACCAGTCCTGCACCTAAGCAGAGTCGCAAGTAGCGCGATCCAACCACTCGCACTCTCCAAGAGTCTCTCCCTCGCGCGGCCCTGACGATCGTGTGACCAAGCCGGAACATCGCAAGATCCGCCAAGACCGACATGCACGCAGCAACGCTCTGTAGCGCTGAGAACACACCAACGTCGCCAGTCTGGCCCCACTCCTCTAGACGGTACCGAAGAAGCATCCAGGCAGCGACATTGAGGCCAGCACTCATGGTGAAGATCGCCATGGACGGCAACAATCTCTTCCAATCCCGCCAGCCGGGCCGGACATCCCAAGCCCTCCAGTCTCTACCTATCCACCAGATGGCTGGTAACGCGTAATAGGCGCCAAGTAGCCCAATCATCAGCGGTGCAGTAAGGGCGTCCGCAGCCAAAAGCCAGATGACTGCGACGAGGAACGTGCCAAGGCGGAGCCACTCCAAGACGGCAACCTGCCCTACCAGTTGCAGTCTCCGCGCGAGCGCCTGTCCGAGCGGCATGATCGACACGCAGAAAGCCAGCGATACAGAAGCCGTCCATCGGTCGTCGGAAATCATCCCGATCGGGCGCAGCAGAAGGGACAACAAGGCTATTACGAGGCTTACCAAGAAGGCGGTTACTGCCACATCGCCAGCTCGCCGGCTGTCTGGAAGCCCCTGCACGGCAGAAGACTGAGAAAGGCCAAGGAACACTGCTAGGATCGAAGAATCAGCGATGACAAGAGAGAACCAGTCAGCGTGTTCTGGGCTAACTGCATTGACAAGGATCGGCATCGCCGTGAGGGGCACAATTCGTGCCGCCAAAGTGGCGAGAATCCAATGAAGGTTCCCAAGGGAGGGCGCACGTGATCCAATCACCCTCGTCAATCCTCGACCTGCTATCTTGGGAACATTCGGCATTTGATTTAGAACAACGAGTCACGATGGAGATTACTCTGAATGTCGAACACCTTGAGGCTACGTGAGAAACAACACAAGTTTGGCCGCGCGGAGACGCTGCAACGGGTGTGTGTTGTGCAGCGCGCTCTCTCAAAGCGGACTGTCGTAGATGGCGCCCTAGTTTCGACCCTCACTGATCCGATTCTGGAGAAGAATCCCACGACTCACACAAGTTGGAGCATTGGAGCGCCAGGGGGCCCCGAACGGGTGCCCTCCCAAGAGGTACCCCTACAGGTCGGAGCCCTCGATGTTCTTCGGATGCTCTTTGTGTGGCGCCGAGAAGACTTGAGGGATGCCGAGGCCCTTTGGAGACTCGCGTTTGGTTCAGCGCACAGGTTGACTCCGCAACGATGGGTTCCGGTGCTCGGCTACCTGCGAATCCCCCGCATCTGTTGGTTTTCCTACGTGCTGTGTGGAATTCGGCTTTGGTCGCGGTCGGCCTCGCGCTTCGCAGTGCAGTTTGACGAGTTGTACATCGTTTGTTTTTATGATGCGAGATGTCTGGCTCTCACCCGTGCGTTTCGCGCGCAAGGTAAGCCGGTGATTGAAGTACAGCATGGGTTGATCGCCCCCTGCCACGCCATCTACGGTAACGAACAGTTTTGGAGGATTGGTGGCGATCTTGCCCCTACGGGGTTCCTTGTGTGGGATGCACCAACGAAGAACTTCATCGAACAGGTGACTCTTCGACATGCAACCATTCGGGACTTCGATCACTCGTACTACTTCTCAGATTCGCATTCGGTCGCTGAAACGCATGCCAACTGCATTCTTGTGACCCTCCAATGGGGAACCCTACTTCCCACTGACGTTCTAGATGTGATTGCGACGCGTAGTGATCTCCGTTGGCTTCTTCGGATGCATCCGAACGACCGTACACCCTCGGTCAAGCGAGCGGACTGCACTCGCCTAGCAGAACTTTCAAATGTCGAAATTGTCGAAGCATCAAGTCCGCTTCACCTTGACCTAAGCCGTAGCATCCTCCACCTCACCGAGAACTCCTCCGTCGTGATTGAGGCTGCAACGGTTGGGGTCTATTCTGTCTTCTGGGATGAAAGGTGCATGTCTGCATTTAAAACGCAAATCGCGAAGGGCTTGGCCAGTCACTGTCCCCCTACACGAGTTGCCGATTGCGTCCGACAATTCTTCGCTGATAGGCAGAGGTGACTCTTACGGTTCTACTCGCGTGTTCAAAGTTCGCACTGATCCAGAGGTCATTCACGGATGACATCGCCTGACAAGTTGTCCGCGGAGAAGGGGGTACGTACCGGTCACATGGGTAACACAATCGTCTCACCACATGGGTGACAGGTCCTGGCGCCCGCGGAGAACCTCCGCGGATGCCCTGGAAGGAAACCTGCGCCGTGTCGGAACGTCATCACCTGGTGAAGCTCGTACGGGATGGGATCTCGGTCGCGGAGGCGTCGCGGACGCTGGGGATCTCGCGTAAGACGGCCTACAAGTGGCTTGGGCGGCATGACCGCTGGGGCGTGGGGGGTTGACGGGGTCGCTCTCATCGGTCCACCCCTTATGAGAGACTTTCACGGCCCAAGGGGCCGAGAGGAGTCTCCGATGAAACGTTCGACGAACAGGAAGCGGCACCGTCCCGAGGAGGTGGTCGCCAAGCTCAGGCAGGCTGACGAGGCCCTGGCGAAGGGCACGCCGATCGCCGAGGTGGCGAGGTCGCTGGGGGTGTCCGAGGTGACCTTGCACCGCTGGCGGGCCGAGTACGGGGCGGTGGACCGGGATGCGGTGCGTCGTATGAAGGAGCTGTAGAAGGAGAACGCCCGGCTGAAGCGCCTGGTTGCCGAGAAGGAGCTCGACATCCTGATCCTGAAAGAGGTGGCAAAGGGGGAATTCTGAGCCCGGCGCGGCGGCGCCGGGCGATCGAGCGCGTGACGGACGTGCTGCCGGTGTCGGAGCGGCAGGCGTGCCGCGTGATCGGCCAGCACCGCAGCACGCAGCGCCGCACGGCGCCGCCGGACCCGTACCGGGACGGGCTGGTCGCTAGGATGCGCGAACTGGCCCTCGAGCACCCGCGCCGCGGCCGCCGCCACATCATGGATTTGCTGCGGAAGGAGCGCTGGTCGGTCGGTACCCGGCTGATGAAGCGCCTGTGGCGTCAGGAGAGCCTGCTGGTGCCCCAGCGGCGCGTGAAACGCAGGCGAATCGGAACGGGCGAGAACGGGATCAAGCGTCGCCGGGCCTCGATGAGGAACGAGGTGTGGGGCATGGACTTCGTGCAGGACCGGACCGCCGACGGCCGCCCCTTTCGAATGCTGGTGGTGCTGGACGAGTACACGCGGGAGTGCCTGGCGATCGAGGTGGCGAGGAACTTCCGCGGTGAGGACATCGTCGCGGTGATGGACGAGCTGACGGCGATCCGGGGCGCACCGGCGCACCTCCGAGCCGACAACGGTCCTGAGATGATCTCGAAGGCGGTGAAGGCGTGGTGCGCCGAGAGCGGTACTGGCACGCTCTACATCGACCCCGGGTCACCGTGGCAGAACGGCATCGTCGAGAGCTTCAACGGACGGTTGCGGGACGAGCTGCTGTCGTCTGAGATCTTCGACAAGCTCGCGGAGGCGCGGTACCTGATCGACCGGTGGCGGCTCTTCTACAGCCACCGGCGGATCCAGCGTGCGCTGGGCAAGCTGACCCCGGCGGCCTTCGCGGCGGCGTGCGCGGCGGTGCTTTCGCTCCGGCTCGCTCCGCTTGCCTGCGCTGCGGCATCGCCGCGCACGCGAGAGGCAACTACCATGCGCCAACTCTCATAAGGGGTGGACCGATGAGAGCGACCCGTCAATGCGACTGACCGGCCAAAATTACGAGGGCCTCCGTAACTTCGTCCTTGCGCGGGATAAGCAAGCGCAAGACGCGAAGGACGCTGCAGCGACGTCGAGATAGGCTCTGGGCTACCGAGTAGGCGCCGTCCGAAAGAACACGCGCTCCAATTCCACCGCCAGCGCATCCCTGCTGAACTCCCCGCTGGCCAGCCGCTGCGCCCGTCCGGGCACCTGCGCCAGCCACGCCCGGTCCCGGAGCGCCGCGCACAGTTGCTCCGCACCGCGAGTCGCAGATACGGGATCCAGGATGATCCCGATGCCCGCCTCCTTGGCCACGATCGACTGATACCCCTCGAAGTTGCTAGCTATCGGCTTGCCGGCGGCCAGCGCATCGAAGAACTTGTTCTGCACGGCATCCTTCCAGACCACTCGTGGCCCGGTGAAAAGGCACACGACCATGTCCGAGGCCACCACCCACTTCGCCGCCTCAGCCTTCGGTTGATGCCCAAGGAAGAACATCGAGGTTCCAAGCAGGCCCGCCTGGCGTGCACGCTCCTCCACGCTGTTTCGCTCGGCACCATCCCCAACGACGACGAAACGGATCGCGGTATCGAAGCTCCGCGCGGCCGCTGCCATGTCCACCAAATAGCTCAGGCCATTGGCCCGGCCAATCGTGCCGGTGAATACGACGAGCGGCCCCGTGCCCAGTTCCGGCAACGAACGCACGACGGCCTGCCTCGCGCCCGGATCGGGTTGGAACAACTCGGAGTCACAGCCATTCGGGATCACCGTTACCCTTTCTGGATCGACGCCCTTCGCCACGATGTCGTCACGCATGCCCGGCGCAAGGGCCACGATGTGGCGTGACCGCGCGTAGACGAGTCGCTCGAGCCGGCGCGCAAGCCATCTTGACCATGGGCTTTTCAACACGCCTAGCGCGATCGGCACGTCCGGCCAGAGGTCGCGCACCTCAAAGACCATCGGGGTCCGGCGCACCACGGATGCGGCCATGCCTGGGATCGCGACGGTCAGCGGCGTGCTCGTGGCGAAGATCACGTCTGCCTTCAGAGTCGCGGCTTTCCATGAGGCCGCGAGTGCGAAGTGCAGGAAGGCGAGGATGCGCCGTGCATTGCTCATGCGATTCGAGTACGGCACTCCGAGCTCGTGCACCGTCATGCCCGCGACGTCCCGGACATGCCATCCACCGAAGCCAGCCTCGCGCCGCGTCGTGATCATGTTCACCTGGTGCCCCGCACGCACCAGCCTCCGCCCCATCTCATAGGAACGCGTTCCGCCGCCCTGGTCCGGGGTCGTGAAATACTGATGGATGTAGGTGATCTTCATTCAACGACACCAGCGATCACTGCCGTCGCCACATCTTGCACCATCTCCTCAGTCATCTCCGGATAAATCGGGATGGAGAGGATGCGGCTCTGGTTGTGGAACGCATTCGGGAAATCCGCCGGCGAGTGGTTCAGCCGCGCGTACGCCGGGTAGAACGGCAACGCCTTCGAGTAGTTCAACATCGTCGAGATGCCCGCCTTGTTCAGGTGCTGCTGCAATGCGTCGCGGTTCTCGCTGCGAATGACATAGAGGTGATACACATGCGTTCGGTCGCGAGCGATCTCCGGCGTGCGCACCGCTGCGTGCGGCGCGAACAGCGCGTCATACTGCGCAGCCACGCGCCTGCGACCCTCCGTCCAGCGCCCGAGATGGGGCAGTTTCACCGATAGGATCGCGGCCTGTAGCCCGTCAAGTCGACTGTTGATCCCCTCGATCTTGTGCTCACCCTTGCCCCCGTGCCGCGCATACAGCTCGCACCATTCGGCCAGCTTGCTGTCGTTGGTCACCAGCGCGCCGGCATCGCCCATCGCACCAAGATTCTTGCCTGGATAGAAGCTGAAGCTGGCAGCGACGCCCATCGTGCCCACCTTGCGTCCCTTGTACTCAGCCATGTGTGCCTGCGCGCAGTCTTCGATCACCCACAGGCCGCGCCGCTTCGCAATCTCCAGGATCGGGTCCATGTCCGCAGGCTGCCCGTACAAGTGGACGGGGATGATCCCCACCGTTCGCGGTGTGATCTTCGACTCGATCTGCGCTGGATCGATCGTGAATGTCTCCGCGTCGGTATCGCAGAAGACAACCTTTCCCCCCGCCTGCGTGATCGTCTCCGATGTCGAGATCCAGGAGTGTGCCGTCGTGATCACCTCGTCCCCAGGCTTGATGCCGAGTCCCTGCATCAGGATGTAGATCGCATCTGTTCCGTTGGCGCAGCTCACGCAGTGCTTCACGCCCACTGCCGCCGCGAACTGCTGCTCGAAGTCCGTGACGAACTTGCTTCGGATGAATGCCGACTCGCGGATCACCGACGCAATGGCTTCATCGATCTCGCCCTTGATTCCGATGTACTGCGCATGCAGATCGACAAATGGAACATTCATGGAGACTTCCCTTCAATCGCTCTCAAGAGGCGTGCTGGATTGCCCGCATAGATGCCGGGCTTGTTGATGTCCTTCGTCACGACGGCACCCGCCCCGACGACCACATCGTCGCAGATGCTCACCGGCAGGATTGTCGCATTCGATCCGAGCGACACCCGCGACCCGATCTTGGTCGATAGCCACAGCGACTTGTCGCCGCGCGCTGGCCCACCCTTGGCGAACAGATCATTGATGAACATCACGCCGTGGCCGATGAAGCAGTCATCGCCGATGGTGACCAGTTCACAGACGAACGTATGCGACTGCACCTTGCAGCGCGCACCAATCACCACGTCTCGCTGGATCTCGACGAACGGCCCAATGAAGCAGTCGTCACCGATCGAGCAGCCGTAGATGTTCACAGGCTGTACCACCTTGACCCGATCGCCGAAGCGGACATCCACGATGCCGCTCTGGAGCAGCCGCGGTTCACCCATGACGGTGCCCGAGTCGGCAGCGTGAAGGCCGGAAGTGCAGCGATACTTCCTTCCCCGTCTCGATCGACTCATAGATCGCTGAAATCAGTTCCAGGCTCTTGCGGCCCGCGAGCCCATCGACCAGCTGCGATGTCCCCTCCCGGATGCTCTTGACCACATGCTCGTAGTACGCCTGATGGCCAAAGCCGTACACGCTCGGTGGGTTGACCGAGTACTTCGCCAGCACTTCCTCATCGCCCGCTTCCTTCTTCGCGAAGTTCCAGGTCAGCATCTCATTCACCGCAAAGCCACCGATCACGACCGTCCCACCTTCACCGAGGATCGAGATCGATCCCTCAAGATCCTTCGGCCGCGCAGCCGTCGTTGCTTCGATGACACCGAGCGCACCATTCATGAACCGCAGTGCCACGACTGCCGTGTCTTCGGTCTCGATGTCCACAAGTGCGGTGCGGCTCATCGCAAACACCGATTCCACATTGCCCATCATCCACTCGAGCAGATCGATGTGGTGGCTCGCTTGATTGGTCAGCACGCCGCCATCGAGCGCCCAAGTTCCCCGCCACTTATCTTGCTTGTAGTACGACTGGTCGCGGCACCACCGTACGCGGACCGTTCCCATGACCAGCTTTCCGAAGCGGCCAGCCTCGAGCGCCTGCCGAAGCTTGACGACTGGCACATTCAAGCGGTTCTGCTTCACCACAAAAAGGCGCACCCGTGCCGCGTCGCAGGCCGCGACATGCGGTCCGCATCGCCGAGCGTCAGCACCATCGGCTTCTCCACCATGATGTGCTTGCCGTGCCGAGCAAGCGCCACCACATGCTCTGCATGTAAGCCGCTTTCCGTCAGCACCACTGCCACATCGACCTTCTCTCGGTCCATCATGTCGTGCATGTCGGAATATGCCGGCACACCGAACTGTTTTCCAATCGCGTCGGCACGACTACGGACGACATCGCATACGGCAGCCAACTCGGCACCCGCGATCTGCTTGTGGCCCAGCAGTTCGGAATGACGCTTGGCGATGCGACCGCAGCCAATGAGGGCGAAGCGTAGGAACGACATTACCTTAGCATAGCCAACTTGAGGTAACCTTTAGGTGACAACAACTCCGTGCTGGTCCATCAGTCTCACTCATGTCCCTCCTCTTCCTCCAGCCCCGCATCGGCCTGCACGGCAAGCCCTTCATGCTCTACAAGCTGAAGACGATGCGCGACCCACGGCCGGGCGAGGACCCGCTCACCACTGACGCCATCCGCATCACTCGGCTCGGCCGCTTCCTCCGAACCACCAGCCTAGACGAGCTTCCGAATCTTTGGAACGTCCTGAAGGGCGACATGGCGCTGGTCGGTCCGCGCCCCCTGCTGCCCGAGTACTTGCCGCTCTACACCCCGGATCAGATGCGCCGCCACGAAGTGAAGCCTGGCATCACGGGCTGGGCTCAGGTGAACGGCCGCAACGCGATCAGCTGGGAGGAGAAGTTCCGGCTCGATGTGTGGTACGTGGACAACCGGTCATTCTGGCTGGACTGCAAGATCCTGTGGATGACGGTCTGGCAGGTGCTGACGCGGCGCAATGTCTCAGCCGCCGGCCACGCCACCATGCCGCCATTTCAGAGCAGTAAACTTCCTTCGGCATGAGCGAACCGCTGATCATCGTGGGCGCGGGCGGACACGCCCGCGAGACCGCCTACGCCTTCTTGCTGTCTGCGCCTGCCGACCGCTTCATCGGGTTCCTTGACGACCGTGCCACCGGGTCCACGCCTGAGGGCTGGCCCATTCTTGGATCGATCGACTCGGCGCGATCGCACTTGAGGGCACGCTTTCTTGTCGCCATCAACGATCCTCGCACGCGGCGCACCGTGGTGGAGCGATTGCAGCACCTCGGCGTTGATCGCTGGGGTCAGGTGCTCCACCCGGATCTTCGGTTGCATGCCACCGTTCGACTCGGCGTCGGATGTTCGATCCTCGGCGGCTGCCAACTGACAACCACCATCCGGATCGGCGACCACTGCATCCTCAACCGCGGCAGCCAGGTCAGCCACGACTGCACCATCGCAGACTGGTGCTCGCTGAACCCCGGGGCGTGCGTGGCGGGAAACGTGCGGGTTGGAGCCGGCTGCGAGTTGGGGAGCATGAGCTCAATCCGGCAGGGAACTACCATCGGTTCGGGCTGCACCATCGGCATGGGCAGCGTGGTCGTGGCCGCTGTTCCCGACCACGTCGTGGTGGTTGGAAATCCCGCCCGCGTGCTACGCTCCTGTGCTCCGTGGTAGCCCGTCACACCCTCCCCCCTTGGCCCATCTTCGAACCGGACGAACTTGCCGCGGTCGACGCTGTCCTGCGCTCCGGCCGCGTGAACTACTGGACGGGCTCCGCGTGCCGCGACTTCGAGGCCGAGTGGTCGCGCGTCCATGGCACTGGCATGCCCGGCGCCCCCGCCGCCCTGCACTCCCTTAGCATGGCCAACGGCTCGTTGACCATGGACGCTGCGCTGCGCGCCCTGGGCATCGGCCCCGGCGACGAGGTGATCGTCTCCCCCCGCAGTTACGTGGCCAGCGCCATGTGCGTGGTCTTGGCGGGGGCCACGCCGGTGTTCGCAGACGTCGATCCAGAGAGTGGCTGCATCACGCCCGCCACCACCGACGCGGTCCGTAGCCCACGCACCCGCGCAGTGATTCCCGTCCACATCGGCGGCTGGCCGTGCGACATGCCCGGTTTCGTGTCCTGGGCCCGCCCGCACGGCATTCACATCCTGGAGGACTGCGCGCAGTCCCACGGCGGCCACACCGCCGGCCGGGCGCTTGGCACCTTCGGCACTTTCGCCAGCTGGAGTTTCTGCCAGGACAAGATCATGACCACGGGCGGCGAGGGAGGCATGCTCTGCACGCCGGATGCCGACCTGTACAAGCGATGCTGGTCGTACGCGCAGCACGGCAAGGATCACGATGAGGCGTTCGCGCCCCACTCGCCCGCCGTCCCCGGGAGCTTCCGATGGGTGGTACAGCATGATGGCACCAACCTGCGGATGACCGAGATGCAGGCGGCGATCGGCCTTCGTCAGCTCCAGAAGCTGGCCGAATGGTCCGCCGCCCGTTGTCGCAACAGCCTCATCATGCAGGACGCCCTGCGTGGGCTGCCTGGTCTTCGGGTCCCGCGCACGCCGGAGGGGCACGCGCACTACCGGTGCGTGGCGTTCACCACCGGAACCAACGCATCCACCGTGCGAAACCGGCTGCTGGAGGCGCTGCACGCGGCCGGCATCCCTGCGATGCACGGGTCATGCGCCGAGATCTACCTGGAGCAGGCCTTCGTGGACCGCGGCCTGACGCCGGATGCCATGCGACGCGGGGAACGCGATGGCGACGGCCGGCTTCCCAACGCGCGCCTGCTCGGCGAGACGTCGCTCACCTTCCTCGTCCACCACACCATCGACGAGGCATCGATGCGGCGCTATGCCACGGCCGCACGCGATTGCATGGCGTCAGCGCTGGCCGCGTCGCCGGTCAGCGCACCGGAAGCGGCTGCGACCCCGCCGTGACCAACCGGCGCACCCCCGCCCCGTCATGCTGGCTCACCGCCGCCTCGAGCCGCTGCAGGCGCGTCTCGAGCGAGGGCCACGCTTCGTGCCCTTCCACCGCCACCATCACCGCCGGGTGCATCGTCGGGCGAAGCTCCGCCCCGATGACCAGCTCCTCGAACATCTTCTCCCCCGGCCGAAGCCCCGTGAACACCACCTCGATCTCGCCCTTGGGGTTCTGTTCGTCCCGCACCGTGCGCCCCGCCAGACGGATCATGTTCCGCGCCAGATCCGCGATCTTCACCGGCTCGCCCATGTCCAGCACAAACACGTCTCCGCCCTCGCCCATGGCGCCCGCCTGCAGGATGAGCTGCACGGCCTCGGGGATGCTCATGAAGTAGCGCGTGACGTCCGGATGCGTCACCGTCACCGGTCCGCCGCGCTCGATCTGCTGGCGGAAGATCGGCACCACGCTGCCACTTGACCCGAGCACGTTGCCGAAGCGCACCATGGTGAACCGGATGCCGTGCTTGGCCCCGAACTCGGCCTGCAGCGCCTGAAGCACCATCTCGGCCATGCGCTTGGTGGCACCCATGACGCTGGTGGGGCGCACGGCCTTGTCGGTGCTCACGAACACGAAGTTGTGCACGCCGTGCTTCATGGCCGCCTCGGCCACGCGCAGGGTGCCCAGCACGTTGACTTCCGCGCCCTCGGGCTCGTTGTCTTCCACCAGCGGCACGTGCTTGTATGCGGCCGCGTGGTAGATGGTGTCCGGGCGGTGCTCGGCCACGATCTGGTCGATGCGAACGGCGTCCGTGACGCTGGCCAGGAAGCGGTGCAGCGCCGGTCGGGCCGACCCAGGCGCGCGCGACTTCAGCAGCTCGTTCAGTTCGCCATCGATCTGGAACAGGTTGAACTCGCCGTTGTCGACCAGCACCATCGCCTTGGGCCCCAGCGCCAGCACCTGGCGGCACAGTTCGCTGCCGATGGAACCGCCGGCCCCCGTGATGAGCACGGTCTTGCCCGTGACGTTGGCGCCCAAGAGCCGCGGGTCCGGCGCCACCGGCTCCCGTCCCAGCAGGTCCTCGATGGCCAGCGGCTTCATCGCATCGACGTTGACGCGGCCGTCCTTGATCTCGGCCATGGTGGGCACGCTGAGCACGCGCACGCCACGCGCCGCGGCGTGCTCGAGCACCGGCCTGCACGCCTGCCGGCTGCGCGGGCCCAGCGCCACCAGCAGCGAGTCGAACTTCGTCCGCTCAAGCACCTCGTCGAACGCACGCGACCGATGGATGCGCACGCCCCGGAGCGACCCACCCGACAGCCTCGGGCTGTCGTCGAAGAACGCCACGATGGCGGACTGCCGATCGTGCGCCATCGCCGCCGCGAGGCCCGCGCCCACGTCGCTGGCGCCGAAGATGGCCACGCGGTGCTTCACCTGCACGGTGAGCCGCAGGAACCGCCGGACCAGCAGCCGCGCCCCGCCCGCCGCACCGAACAGCAGGATGCCGGCGATGATGGGCGCCGTGCGGGGAATGCCCACGCCACGGTCGGGCGCAAGCACCACCGTGGCCTCCAGGATGAGCGTGGCCACCACGCACGCCTGGAGGAGGATCCACACGTAGCGTGGCCCGATGTAGCGGGTGATCTCGCGATACAGGCCGAACACCCAGAAGATGGGCGGCACGATCGCCGCCGGAAGCACCAGGTACCACCAGGGCAATGGCTTCGGGATCACCACCGCGCCCAATCGGAGCACCACGGCCAGCCAGAGGCAGAGCACCGCCACGCCGGCGTCCCACGACACCATAAGCCACTGCTTGCCGCGGCGCGACATCCCGTCCACGACGAGCAATCCCCGGTCCACGGGCCCGAATGCAGTCTGACTGTCCACGCGCGAAGTCTATCGGTTTACGCCGCCCCGCGGCCCCACCCGCGGCCCGGATAACCTCACCACCCCATGGCCTCCGTCGTCTTCTACTTCGAGCTGCACCAGCCCTTCCGGCTGCGGCGGTACTCGGTGTTCGACACCGACCCGTTCTACTTCGACAACGAGGCCAACGAACGCATCCTGCGCAAGGTGGCCGACAAGTGCTATCGCCCCACCACCCTGAAGCTGCTGGACCTGGTGCGCCGGCATGACCGCCGGTTCCGCGTCTCGTTCTCGGTGAGCGGCACGGCATTGAAGCAACTCGAGGATTGGGCGCCGGACGTGCTGGACACCCTACGCCGGTTGGTGGACACCGGTGCGTGCGAGCTGCTGGACGAGACCAGCCACCACTCGCTGGCGTTCCTCTTCTCGCGCCAAGAGTTCGACCGCCAGGTGGAACTGCACCGGGCGGAGGTGGCACGGCTGTTCAACGGGTATGAGCCGCGTGCGTTCCGCAACACCGAGCTGATCTTCAACAACGAGCTCGCCGGCCACGTGGCCTGGCTTGGCAGGTACCAGACCGTGGTGTGCGAGGGCGTCGACCGGCTGCTTGCGGGGCGAAGCCCCAACTACGTCTACGCACCGCCGGCGCAGGCGACGCCCGCCGGGCATGCGCCGGTCAAGCTGCTCCTCAAGAACTACCGGCTGTCCGACGACATCGCCTTCCGGTTCAGCGACCGCAACTGGAAGGAATGGCCGCTCGACGCCCATCGCTTCGCCAAGTGGGTCAACCAGATCAATGGCGACGGCTACCTCTGCAACCTGTTCATGGACTACGAGACCTTCGGCGAGCACCAGTGGGCCTCGACGGGGATCTTCGAATTCCTGGACGCGCTTCCCGGCGCCATCTTCGACGTGAACCCCGGGCAGAACGGGTTCCTCACCGTGAGCGAGGCGGCCGCCGCGCACCGGCCCGTGGGCGAGTACTCCAGCGAGCAGTTCATCAGCTGGGCCGACACCGAACGTGACCTCAGCGCATGGCTCGGCAACCCGCTGCAGGACAACGCCATTGCCCAGCTCTACGAGATCGAGCCCGCCGTGCGCGACCGGCACGCGGCCGGAGACCCTTGGATCCTTGAGGACTGGCGCAAGCTCACCACCAGCGACCACTTCTACTACATGTGCACGAAGTACTGGGCGGACGGCGACGTGCACAAGTACTTCAGCCCGTACGACAGCCCGTACGACGCCTACATCAACTTCATGAACGTGCTCGACAACCTGCGCTCGCGCGCGGGGGCGTGACGGCGTGCGGAGTGCTGCGGCGAGCCCGTGGCCTCAGGCCACCGGTTCGCGCGGCTCGGACGGCAGCCGGCGCGGTGCCGCGCGGCGCTCACCCAGCTGACCCACGGGGCCCGCCACGTGTGCGTCCAGGTCCTGACCCGTGAGGCGCGCGCCCGTGTGCGCCGCACGGCGACGGTCGGCCAGGGATCCGGCCACCACGACGAGCCCGATGCCCGCGAACCACGCGGCCGCGGCGCCAAGCACTACCTCGCGCGTGCCGGGCATGCGCTCGTAGCGCACGGAGGGCGCCAGGTCGATGCGGAACATGGCGGAGGCGGGGTTCAGGTTGCGCGCGGAGAGGGTGGCAAGGATCTCTTGCGTGCGGTCTGCATAGCGCGCCAGGCGGTCCGTCAGGTCAGCGAGCCGTTCTGCCGTCGCAGTTGCCGCAGATGCATCGACCACTCGGGCGGTCAGCACCGACTCCTCGAGCCACGCCTCGAATTCCTGCTGCTGCTTGCGTTCCACGACATCCAGCTCCGCTGTCACGATCCGGTCCGTGAGCTCACGCTGGTATTCGATGTTGCGGCTCTTCACGGCCTGCTCGATGACGCGATCGATGAAGGTGCCATCGATGTTGGCGATGATCCCTGTTCGGTCGGGATCATCTGTACCCGAATTCGCACTGCGCACCCCCAGTCCGGCCTCGACGGCATATGCGTTGAACGCTTCGCGGAGCACGCGTGACCGCTCCTTGGCCGCTTCAAGCTCGGAGTCGAGCAATCGCTTCCGCGTCGAACGGATGGCGTCATATCCGCCGGGATCGAGCTTGCGCGCCTGAGCAAGCGCGTCGAGGTAGGCCGGGATCAAGAGGTTGCGGCGCGTCGAGTTCAGTTCTTGCGACAGGTCGACGAGAGACGTGCCGTTGGTGTCCCGAACGGTCGACGACCCTGGCAGGCGGGTCATGGCATCGATGGCACGCTTCAGCGACTCCGCGAAACTGTTCAGGCGCTCTGCATGCACGACGGCTGCGGTGGCGCTTGATGCCTTGGCCGCAAACGACCCGGACTCCCGAAGTTCCTTGCCCTGGGGCACCGGATAGTCATACGCGTTCCCGCCCATCGCATCGGTGGCCCGTGCCCACTCGACCGGGATCGCGGCAAGCAGCCGGGACATCTGGTCGGTGGAGAGCACGCCATCGAGGCCGCTCAGCGAGATCGTGAGCGAGGCCGCGTTCATCGCCTTCATCTTGGCTGCGAACTCCGCCTCGAGCGCGCCGCGCTCGGCCGCGGTCAGCTTGGCGTTCGAGAGTTTCTGCACGTACTCCGTGCGGACCTGGTCCACTTCGCGGCCACCCGACACCACCTGAAGGTTCCGGCACACTTGCGCCAGCGGCACGCGGTCCTCGAGGCCCTGTGAACGCCAAATGGGCTCGACGACCGCGTTGGCCACGATGTCCTGCGGGCTGTACGGCGCCTTGTTCGGATACCGACCCTCGCGCGCCCCCGGGAAGGTGGGTGTCAGGTCCATGGTGGCCACCACGTCGACGGGCGGCAGGGCGCGTCCGGCCAGGAACGCGCCCGCGGCCAGCAGGCCCACGGCCACCGTGACGGCCACGAAGCCACGCCGATGCCGCTGCACAAAGCCAAGCACGTCGATCGAACCGCCCGATTCGTCATCCGAATATACGTCTACAGTCCCCTGGTCCACGCGGCGCATGTCCTGATTCATGCAGGAAGTGTACCGCCGGACGTGCCGTTGCCCACCCGGGTCATGCGCGATCCGTCGATCCCCTCGCGCTCGAACCACCGGCTGACCACGCACGCGGCCCACGCGCGCTGCGCCCCGCCCTCGTCGCCCGCGCGAGCCCGTGCCAGCGCGTGTGCCACCGCGCGCCCGTCGAGGATGCCCTGCGCATCGATGCGCCGGGCGTCAAGCACCCCGTCGGCCCAGCGTGCCAGCGGGCCGTTGAGCCATGCGCGCACTGGCACGCCGAAGCCCTGCTTCGGGCGACCCGCAAGCGCCCGCGACACTGCCGGCAGTCGCTGCGCCAGCGACCGCCGAAGGAGCGCTTTCCCCAGGGCGCCATGCATCCGCCACGCGGGCGGGATCCGCCATGCGAACTCGAAGAGCCGCATGTCCAGCAGGGGTTCGCGCGCTTCCAGCCCGCACTCCATGGTGGCGCGGTCGAGCTTCACCAGCAGGTCGCTCGGCAGGTAGACCGACTGGTCGCGCAGGAGCATTTCGTCGAAGAAGCCGTCGGCGTCGTCGGGGAAGGTGCCGCCCAGTTCGCGAGCGTCGCGGCGCACCGTCGCGGCCCACAGGTCCGAGGGCAGCCGCGGGATCGCCTGCGCGGGATTGGGCCACGTCGCGAAGAATGAACGCCACAGCGCCTCGTCGTCCTCGGTGCGCAAGAGACCTGCGAACTTGTGCACCAGCCGCCCGCGCTGCGCTCGCTGCAATGCCGCAGGCAGGACGAACTCGAGGGGCGCGAGCGCGCGTTCCCACGCGTCGGCGCCCATCATTTCGAGCGCGTCCGCCATGCGTGCGCGTGCGGCCGCCGGCACGCGGCCGGCCCACTGGCGGATGCCCCACGCGCGGTACTGGCGTTCGTAGCCGGCGAACAGCTCGTCGCCGCCCTCGCCCGACAGCACCACGCCCACGCTGCCGCGCGCCGCACGGGCGACGGCGAGCGTGGCCACGGCACTGGAATCGGCGAAAGGCTCGTCGAAGCACGCGATCGTGTCCTCCACCAACGCAGGCAGGTCACGGTCGTGCACCACGATCGCATGGTGCTGCGCACCCAGCGCGTCGGCCACCGCATGGGCGTATGGGCGCTCGTCGTATCGCGGGTCGTCGAACCCCACCGTGAAGGTGCGAAGCGGCTCGACCCCCGCGCGCCGCACGGCCGATGCCACCAGCGAACTGTCGATCCCGCCCGACAGGAACACGCCCACCGGGACGTCGCTCTGCAGTCGGCGATGCACCGCCGCATCGAGCAACCCATCGAACGCAGCCAGCATCTGGCCGCGATCCGCGTGCAGGCCGCGGGCGCGCGCGGCGCGCGCGCTCGCGCGGAGGTCGAACCACCGATGCTGCCACGTACGTCCCGTGGCCAGGTCGAGCCCCACCATGCCGCCCGGCGGCACGGGATGCACGCCTTCGTAGACGGTGCGCGCCCCCCGCGCGGTCAGCGTCGACAGCACCTGTGCCACCGCGAACGGCGACACGGCGTTGCGGAACGTGGGGCACGCCGAGAGCGCGCGGATTTCGCTCCCGAAGACGAACACGCCCGGACCCCGCCCATCCTCGGCCCAGCCCCAGAAGCAGGGCTTGACGCCGAAGCGGTCGCGCGCCAGCCACAGCGTGCGTTCGTGCAGGTCCACCGCGACGAACGCGAACATGCCGTCGAGCGCCGTCAGCGTGGGCTCCAGGCCGCGCGCGGCAAGCATGGCGGCAAGCACCGCGGTGTCGCCGGTCGATGCGCCCACCGGGTGACCGGCGGCCAGCAGCTCGGCGCGGAGTTCCGCGTGGTTCCAGATCTCGCCGTTGTAGGCCACCACCCAACGGCCGTCGGGCGAATGCATGGGCTGCGCCGCGGCCTGCGTGCGGTCCAGGATGGCCAGCCGCCGGTGCGCCATGCCCAGGCCCAGCCGCGGCTCGACGAACTCGCCCTGGCCGTCGGGGCCGCGGTGCGCCACCGCGCGAGACATGGCCGCCAGCACGGCGCCATGGTCTGCGATCCTCGATGAACGGTCGACGAAGCCGGCGAACCCGCACATGCGGGGCGATGCTAGCGACCTTCGTAGACTTTCCCGCGTGAGCCTCGCCCTCCAGATGGCCCGCCGCGCCGACCGATTCGCCGAGGTGGAGCGCGCCGATCCCACGATGGCGTTCGTCCACCTGGTGGCGGCGTGCGCGTGGATGGCCACGCTGAGCATCGGCCGGGCACCGGAGGGAATCGCATTCGGCATCCTGATGGCGGTGGCTGCGGTACGGGCACCGAAGACGGCGCGGCTGTACCCGCAACTGGTCGGCTGCTCGGCACTCGTGTTGCTGGTGGCATTCGCGGAGTGGCAGGGGCTGTCGTCGTTGTGGTCGAGCGCGCCACGGCTTGGAGCACGCGACTACCTGCCGAGATACGTGTTCATCCCACTCGCGCTGTGGCCCGTCATGCATCGGTGGCCAACAGCGATCGCAGCCTTTGCGATCCCGGCCGCGGTGCACGGTGCGGCGATTGCGATCGCAGGATTCGCCCGCCATGGATGGAACCCCGGAGTGCACAACGGACTCGCCACGAACGAAATCGGGATGACGGGGCACGCGTTCGCGATCGCAGTGGCCGTGCTCGCGGGCGCCGCGGGCCCGCGCAGCATCGCCGGCTGGATGACACGCATCGCATCCATTGCCGCGATTGCAACGGGGGTCCTGTCGATGGGGCAGCGAACCCCCATCCTTGCCGCGACGGCAGGAGCCGGCACATCGCTTGCGATGCGCTGGCGCGGGGCGCTCCGCACCACTCGCGGCCGCATCCGCGTTGCGGTCGCGGTCGCGTGCATCGCACTCCTTGGCGTAGGGTTCCTTGGCGCGAGCCATCAGAATCGAGCATGGATTCGGGGGTTGGCGCGACTGACCGACCCAACGACCGGCTCACCGACCGATTCGGCGTTGTGGGACGCGACAAGTGCGCGGCTCCCGCTCTACCGAGTGGCACTCGACATCTGGGGGGACCACCCCGTGATCGGAGCGGGGGCCCGCGGCTTCGCCATCGGGAACGCCGAACGGGCGGAGTCGCGCCCGGGGGACTTCGGGGTCCCGCAAGCGGCCGCCCCCGACTTCGCGAAACTCACCTGCGCACACAATGGCTTCCTCGACGAAGCCGCCGAACGCGGCATCGTCGGCGTGGCGCTGCTCGCGGCACTGGTTGGTTCGTGTTGGCTCGGCGCGCTGCGTCTCGACGCATGGCCGGGAACGGCCGGGATGATCGCGGCGTGGTCCGTGGCATCCATCACACAGCCCGTGACGGTCCGCGGCGTGCCCATGATGATCTTGGCCATCATCGTGACACGGGTCTGCGCCGTCGAACGAGAGACGTGACCGTCACGCGTCGTTTGGGCCAGTCCAACGTGCACGCATCGCGTCGCGTTGGGCAGGCGTCCAGAAGTGCGCCACCGAGTGCAGCTTGAGCACGCGGTCGACGTACCCGGGGCGAGCGAGGATCGCTTCGCGCAGCCGTTCGCGCAGCACCGGAGGCGCCTGCTTGGCATTCGGGTTCAGGCGATCCAGCGCCACGGGCTGGTGCCAGCCCAGGAACTCCTGCAGCGCACGGCCCTTCTCGTCGTCAGGCACGTCGGTCCTCAGCACGAGGCACTCGAACCGGCCCCGCCGCAACACCTGCCAGCCGCGCTCAGCGTCGAACGGCTCGGCCAAGGCGTCGATGCCGGTGGTGGGCGCGAACTCGCGCGACCACCACACGTCCAAGCACCCGTGCGGGAACGTGCGTTCGAACCGCGCGAACAGGTCGTCGGGCGACATCCATGGTGCACTGCGCCAGCATGTTCGCATCCAGAATCCGCGTCCGAAGTACGTGAAATTGCTCACATTGAACGCAATCGGGTCACGCACAAGCGACACGGTTCGGACGGTGCCCGTGAAGCGCGCGAGCCATGCACGCGTCGGCCGCTGATGAATCGCCTTGTGACGCATCCCGCCGGACCCGGTGACCAGCGTGCTGGCCACGCCGGGCCAGAAGAACTCGGGCTGCACGTGATGCACCTTGATCACGGTGTGCGTGTTCAGGCGCTCCACCGCGTCGGCCAGGCTGGTGGATGCGGTCTTGGGCGCGCTGTACACCAGGAGCGGCTCGGGGCGCAGGGCGAACGAACGCTCGATGCGCGACCACCATCGACGCTCGGAGCGTGGGAAGCGCAACGCATCCTGCGCATGCCGGAACGGGGTGTTGACCACCTCGAGCATGTCTCGGATGCGGCGGCTGATGGGAGCGCTGGAACCGTCCACGAGGCGGACGAGGCTACCGCGCGCACCTATCTTCACGCGAATGCCCGCCGGCGTCCCCCCGCCCCACCCCGACCCCGCCAACCCCCTCGACCGCGGGCACCGACGCCTCTACCGGCGCATCGGCACCGTCATCGGCGCAGCACTGCTTGTCGCGGCCATCGTGGGCGTCGTGCGCAACGAGGCGATCGGTGCCTCGCTGCAGGCGGCGTGGCACTCGCCGCACTGGGACGCGCTGGCGCTGCTCGTGGGCGCGGTCCTGGCGACGCAGGTGCTCACCTCGGCCACCTTCGCGCTCCTCATGCGCCGGCACGCGCGCATCGGCTTCGGCGAGATGAACGCGCTGGTGGCCGCAAGCACGCTGGCGAACTACGTTCCAATGCAAGCGGGCAGCATCGGACGCCTAGCCTACCACCGCACCGTGCACGGCGTGCCGGTGCGCGCGACGCTGGTGGCCATCCTGCAGGCCATGGCGGCCACGGCGGTGGCCACGTGCGCCGTCGGGGCGGCCGCCTTGCTGGGGACCGCCGCGGACGCACCGTGGTGGGCGCCCGCGCTGGTGGCGGTGCTGTGGCTCCCGCTGGCCATCGAACCCGCGTGGCGCACGTTCGCGCTTGTGATGTTCGTGCGCACGCTCGAGGTGCTGGCCTGGGCCGTGCACGCTTGGGCGGCGTTCCGGCTCAGCGGCTGGGACATCGCGCCGCAGACCGCGATCGGCGCCGCGCTGGTGGCGAGCGCCGCGAACCTGGTGCCGTTCATCGGCAACGGGCTCGGCATCCGCGAATGGGCGGTCGCGCTGGCCGCACCCGTGCTCGGCGGATACGAGCGTGACGCCGGGCTCGCGGCCGAACTCACCGGCCGTGCGGTGGACGTGGCCGTCGCCGTCCCGCTCGGGCTTGCGTCGTTCGCATGGCTCGTGCGCAGGCTCCACACCGCGGCCACGCCGACGGCAGAGCGATAGACTCACCGCATGCTGCTGAACGCCGGACGATTCGTGCGAGGGACCGTGTCGTTGGCGGCCGTGGCCGTGGCTGCAAGCGCGTTCGCGCAGGCCCCCGCCCCCGACTTCGACCAGCGCATGTCGCGCATGCTGTCGGCGGCGTGGCTCGCGGACCTCTTCGTCTTCACCCTCGACAAGGACATCAGCGACGAAGGCTACGAGTCGGTGCTGCAGCTGGCACGCCGCTGCGCGGCACTCGCCCCGGACCGCCGGCCCGCGTGGGACATGGTGCTGGTGCTCGCGGACCAGATCGAGAGCGGCAAGCCGGACCTCGCCCGCGAGGCGCGCCGCGAGGCACTCGCCGCGCTCGCGAAGCTGGACCCCGCCGACGACGTGGTGCGCCTGGCGCGCGTGGGCGACGCGATCGATGCGCACCCCACCGCCGAGGCCCGCGTTCGCGCCTACGAGGCGGTGCTCGCGCCGCAGAACCGCGCCGCGATCGGCGCCCCGGTCGCGGCGCGCCTCGGATATCAGCTGGCCTCGCTCGAGAGCCGCATCGGGAACACCGAGCTGTTCGCACGCTGGCTCGGCGACGCGGTGAAGACCGACCCGTCGTTCCCCGCCGCCGCACAGGCCGCGGCCGGGTTCTTCCGGATGCGCGTCAACGACCCTGCCGCCGACGTCGAACTGCTCTCGATCGCGCTCGACGCCAACCCGCGCGACCTCTCGACGTGGAGCGCCATGCTCACCGTGCTGCTCGACGGCGGCGCGTTCCGCGGCGCCGAGCGCATCGCTCGCCTGGCGATCGCGGTGGCCGACGGGGAACGCCGACCCGAGACCACGTACGCGCTCACGGGTGACCTCGCCACCGCGCTCTGGGGCAGCGGCCAGCGCGACGCCGCGCTCCGCGAGCTCGAACTTCGGATGGGGCGGCTCACCGACGAATACCGCCGGAACATCTCGCTGCAGGACCCGAGCATCACCGTCGAGCGCCTGAACCGCGAGTTCCCGCCGCTGCCGTCGTCGCTCTCGATCGCGATGCTCGCCCTCAACCAGGCGAAGGGACGCACCGCCGAGGTCGCGTCGCTCGTCGAGCGTGCAAGCCGCGGCACCGATGCCGAGATCCGGCGCGCCGAGATGCAGGGCGCGCGCCCCGAGGAGATCGGCGCCCTCGAGCTGCAGCGCGCGACCACCGCGCTTCTCTTCGCGAAGGATGTCTCCAGTGTGCCTGCCATGCTCGAGAAGGCCGCGAAGGCGGGCGCGCTCGGGGCCGAGGCGAAGACCCGCTTCGACGCCATGGTCGACTGGCGCCAGGGCCGCACCGACAAGGCGATGGCCGCGCTCGAGCCGATGCGCGCGTCCGACCCGCTGGCGCAGTTCGTCTACGCGTCGCTCCTGCAGGAATCCAAGCGGCTTCCCGAGGCGGCGAAGGAGTTCCGCACGCTGGCGCAGGGTGCGGTGGGCACGTCGCTGGGGCTCCTGTCGCTGGACCGGCTGGCGCAGTGCCTGGGCCAGGACGCCATCCTGACGTCGCAGCTGGCCGCGCCGATCGCCGAGCGCGCGAAGGCGCTCGATGACTCGCTCGACCGCAGTCTGCCGCGCGCCATCGACGCGATCGTCGAGGCGCCGATGCGCGCGCTCGTCGTCGACCTCGAGCCTTCGGCGACGTCCATCGCGCCCTACCAGCCGCTCTCGTTCCGGCTGCGCCTGCGCAACGATTCGCGCCTTCCGCTGGCCATCGGAAGCGACGCCCCGATCGCGGGCAAGGTAACGCTGCGCGCGGCCGCGTCCCGCGCCGGGCAGACCGACCCGCCGGACCTTCCGCCACAGCCGATCCTCATCGACCGCCGGCTGCGCCTGGAGCCCGGTGCGTCCATTGACGTCACCGTCGACGCGGACCTCACCACCATCGGCCTGCTCCTCAACATCCACCCGCTCGACCCGCACCTCATCAACGTCGCGTTCGTCACGAACCCCGCGTCGGCGACGGGCGGCTACGCGCCCGGCTTCATGGGCACGGTCACGTCGTCGCCGCCCATCCAGAGCTCCGGCGTGAACGTCACCGAGGCCTGGGTGCGCGAGAGCCTGGAGACGATCAAGGTGCCAGGAAGCGTCGACGCCGTGCTGCGCATCGCGCTCCTGGCCCACGCGGCCGCTGCCGAGGACCGCATCCCGTCCGCGATGAAGGCCGAGATCCCGGCCATCTGGGACGCCGTCCTCAAGGCATGGACCGCCCTGCCCGACCGCGCGAAGGCGTGGGTGGTCGCGGTGCTGCCGAAGGAGACGCCCGCCATGGCGCCGCTCCTCGACGCAGTGCGCGCGAGCCCCGCACGCGAGGTGCTCTCGAGTTGGGCCATCACGCGCATCGTCGACCCGGCGGATCCCATGCTCGACGTCTGCCGCCGCAGCGGCGACGAGGCGCTGGCCACGTTCGCGGATGCCACCAAGTGGGTGCTCGAGCGCCGCGCCAAGCGGGCCATCGAGGAAGTGGGCATCGAGGCCGATCGCAAGCGCGCCACCCCGGCCCCCGGGGGCGCGAAGCCGTGATCGGCTTCGTGCTGCGGCGACTGCTGCAGCTGCCCTTCATCCTGCTTGCGATCTACACCATCGCGTTCGCGCTCGTGTGGGTGGTGCCTGGCAATCCCTTCGACGCGGCCGAGGGTCGGCGCCCGCCTCCGGAGATGCAGGAAGCGATGCGCGCGCAGTACCGCCTCGACGACCCCGTGGGCTTCTACCTCGACTACCTGGGCAAGGCCAGCGGCGTGTCGTGGGCGCTCGGCCGCGCCGACCGGCCGTTCGACCTGGGGCCGAGCCTGGCGCACCCGGACTGGACCGTGAACTCGATCATCGCCGACGGCGTGCCCGTATCGCTCTCGATCGGGCTGGCGGCGATCGCGATCGCGGTCGCGGTGGGCACGATCGCCGGGCTGGTGGGTGCGCTGCGGCCGGGATCGCTCGCCGACGCCGCGACCCAGCTCGTGGCGGTGATCGGCATCAGCGTGCCCAGCTTCGTGACGGGCGCGGTGTTGCTCGTAGTGTTCGCCGCGAAGCTCGGATGGGCGCCGATCGGTGGCTGGAGCGGCCTGCGCAGCATGGTGCTGCCCGCATGCGCGCTGAGCCTGCCCTTCGCCGCATACGTCGCGCGCCTCATGCGCAGCTCGATGATCGAGCAGATGTCCGCCGACTACGTGCGCACGGCGCGAGCCAAGGGCCTCGACCGCCGCGGCGCGGCGATGCGCCACGCGTTTCGCAACGCCTTCCTGCCGGTGCTCAGCTACCTGGGGCCGGCCACCGCGTTCGCCGTCACGGGCTCGTTCGTCGTCGAGCGCGTGTTCGCGGTGCCCGGCATCGGGCAGCACTTCGTGGCGGCGGTGCTCTCCAAGGACATCACCCTGCTCCTGGGCACGGTGCTGGTCTTCGGCACCGCGGTGGTGCTCATGAACCTGGCGGTCGACGTGCTCTACGCGTGGGTTGACCCGCGCATCCAGGTCACGGGCTGACCGGCTTCACCAGCCGGATGTTCTGGAACCGTTGGTCGAGCGACGCGTCGCGCGTGATCCCGCGCACGCGGCATGGGTCGTACATGTACATCGTGACCAGGTGCGAGAGCGGGAGGATGGGCAGGTCGCGCTCCATCAGCAGGCGCTCGGCGTCCTGCAGGATGGCCATGCGGCGTGCGGGGTCGGGTTCGTCTGCGGCGCGGTCCAGCATGGCGTCGAACTCCAGGCACGAGTAGCCGCGGTCGTTGTTGCCGTCGCCCGTGCGGCTCAGCTCGAGGAACGTCACCGGGTCACCGTAATCGCCGTACCAGCTGCCGCGCGCGACCATGAAGTTGCCGGTCTTCAGGTCTTCCTTGAAGAACTTGCCGTCCTTGCCGCGCACCTCCACGGGCACGCCCAGCGCGCCGCGCCACATGTCGGCCATCGCCAGGCTCAGGTCGCGGTAGCGCGGGCTTGCCGTCGAGTACAGCACCTCGACCGTGGGAAAGGGCGCACCCGACGCGTCCTCGGGCGCACCATCGCCGTCGCGGTCGGACCAGCCTGCGCCGGCCAGTTCCCGGCGCGCCTCGGCCGCGTCGAAGCCGAGTCCCGCAGGCGGTTCGTACCCACGGATGCTGCCCGGTGGCACCAGCGATCCCGCCACGCGCTCGCCCATCCGCACCACGCGCTCGGCGAGCGCTCGCTTGTCGATCGATCGCGCGAACGCGCGGCGCACGCCGGCATGCGCAAATGGATTCGGGCGCCCGTCGTTCAGCGTCGCGCGGCAGTTGAAGCTGTAGAAGTCGGTGCCGAACGAAGGCACCACGTGCACGTCGCGCGACTCGCCCGCGCCCGGTGCGGGAAGCGCCGCGAGCGCCTCGTCCCACGTGCGCCCCGCGGTGCGCAGGCGGTCGAACTCCTCGCGGTGGCGTTCCAGGTACCGCATCGACTGCGCGGCAAGCTCGGGGCGATACGGCGCGCGCACGTCGGCCAGCCAATCGACGCCGCCGGCCTCGTACGCAAGCACCGCCGTGTTCGGGTCCTCGATCGGGATGATCTCGATGGATCGCAGGACGCCTGCCGCTGCATCGCGGTGATGGGGGTTCGGTTCCAGCCGCATCGAGCGCCGGTAGCGCCAGTCCGCCAGCATGAGCGCGCCGTTCGAGACGATGTTCCCGGGCTTGGTCCACTCGACGTCGACGCGGCGCGCGCCCGTCGCCAGGTCGAACGAGGCGAACCGGTCGAAGGTCGGCCGGTGGATCGGCGACATCGGCGGGAACGCCACCAGTTCGGGCCAGTACGGAACGCGCCGGCGCAGCGTCATGCGCAGCGTGCGGTCGTCGGGCGCCGCGAGCCGCACCAGTTCGTGCGCGGCGCGTTCCGTGGCGGCCCAGAGCTCGGCCGCGCGCGCCGCGGTGCGCTCGCCCACGGGCAACGCCGCGAATTCACGCATCATGCGCGCGCGCAACGCGGCAAGCTCGCGCCCGCCCTCGATTTCGAGCATGAAGCCCGCGTAGTCGCTTCCGCAGTCGGGCAGCATGGCGCGGATCCACGCGGCGCGGAAGTCCTCGGCGGTGACCGGGTCGCCGTTCGACCAACGCCCGTCGGAACGCAGCGTGAACGTCCAGGTGCGCCCGTCCTCCGCGCACTCCCAGCGCTCCGCGGCCGCCGGCACCAGTCCGCCGCGGTCGGCGTCGTTGGCGACCAGCGTCTCGTAGATCGATCGCCCCACCAGGATGTCGTGCTGCCAGCTCATCCGCTGCGGGTCGAGCGTGAAGACGTCGGACCCCTGCACGCACGTGAACTCCGCGCGGTCGCGGCCGCCGTCGCACGTCCACAGCGCGACGGCGAGCAGTCCGGCGGCGAGGAGCGGGACGGTCAGGCGCACCTCCGTACATCGGGCCGCGCGGGGGTTGCCCTACACTCCGCGCGTGCGCGCACGCGACGTGTCCCTTGCGATCCTGGCCCTTGCGGCCCTCCCGCCGCTGGCGGCCTGCGAATCGCACGTGGAGGCGGTGCGCGTCTTCGACCGCGCCGAGTACGACCGCGTGTTCGACGCCGCCCTCGAGAGTGCGCGCGAGGATGGCCTGGATCCCGTGGTGGTGGACCGCGAGCTGGGCGTCATCGAGACCGCGCCGCGGACCGCCGGGTCGCTGGTCGAGCCCTGGCGCACCGACAACGCGGGCTTCGAGGACATGCTCGCGCACACGGTGAACTTCGAGCGCCGCCGGGCCCGGTTCGAGTTCATGCCCGAGGGCTTCGCGGCCCCGGTACCCGAGCCTTCCCAGGCCTCGCGTGGCCCCGCCATCCCCGGCTCGGACGCGGCCGAGGGGCGCTTCGGCCTGCTTGAATCGAAGGGCCGCATCGAGATGCGGACGTGGGTGTTCGTCGACCGCAGCTTCCGGCCGAACCAGTCGTTCGGGCGATGGACGCTGGGCGAGACCCGCTACTCCACGGACCCCACGCAGGCGCGGCAGCCAGGCGACGACGCAACGCAGATCGCCACCGAGTGGACGCCCATCGGACGCGATGTCCCATATGAACAGAGGCTGTTGCGGCGCATCGGCGAGCTTCTCGCGACGCAGCCGCCGGCACCGACGAAGGCCGAGGCCGACGGGAACCCCGGCGCCGCCCCGGCCGAACCATGACCCAGCGTGCCATTGACCGGGTTTCCGGGTCGAAGTACCGTTCCGGGCTCCCCCTCCGCCTCTGGCACCATTCACGATGAACCCGCGCCACTTCGTCCTGAGCCTGGCCGCTTCGCTCGCGCTGTCCGCCGTTTCGGCGGCGCAGGTGCAGTCGATCTCTCAGCAGACGATCGCGGCGGCCGGGCCGTTGACAGCCGACCAGCAGGCCGAGATCGCCAAGGCGATGGACGGCTGGGCCGAGCGCGTGACGGGCAGCGACCCCGACGAGGTGATCGAGGCGCGCGGGGAAATCGACAAGCTCGCGACGAAGAACCCGAGCGTGACCGTCGCGTTCCGGCGCGAACTGGGCCTGGCCTTCGCGAAGCGGTTCGAGGACGCCGTGACGGCCGACAAGGCCGAACGCTCGGTCTCGATCTTCTACATCGCCCGGTCCATCGGGACGGTCGAGTCCATCGACTTCATCGTCGATCACATGGATGCCGACACGACCGAGTCGCCGGCGGTCCGCATCGCGGCGTCCGCCCAGTTGCCGAAGGCGGTCGAATCGATGCAGCTCTCGGCACCGCAGCTCGATGCGATCGCGAAGCGCCTGGTGACGCTGACAGGCAAGGAGCGCGAATGGGTGGCAGCCACCCACGCATTCGAGGCGATGGGTGCGATGATCCGCCGCAAGGGCCTCTCCGTGGCGCAGGCCGACGCGATCGGCTCGAGCATGAGCGCGACCATCAATGACCTCACCGAGCGCGTGATGGACGGCTCCGCGCCCGAGATGGTGAACGCGCTGCAGCGCGCGCTCCTGGTGGTCCGCAACCAGCTGTCGGACGTACCCGCGCCGGCGCGCACCAAGCTGCTGGCGGCGATCGCACCGTCGCTGAAGCAGTTGGCGGACAGCAAGGACAAGACGCCGCCCGCGATCACCCAGGCAGGCCTCGGCGAGACCTTCGACGCGGTCGCCCGCACGGCCGGCTTGCTTCAGAAGGTGCGTTCGACGACCGGGACCTGAGCCCTGCGCCGGGCTGCAGCGTCCGAGAACCTTGCGTCCGGAATCCGGGATCCAAAATGCCGCAGATCGAGTTCACGAGTCCATTGACTCAGCCGATCCCCACTGGCACCCTGCGTCGTATGGTTGCCTGACGATCCCAGGACTCCCAGACCCCATGAACCCACGCCGCCGAGTCACCGCCCTTGCCCTGTCCGCATCGCTCGGAGCGACCGTCCTGGTAGGCACCGTGAGCGCGTTCATGGGCGGCGGGTCGCAGCAGCAGCAGCTGCCGACCACGCTCCAGGACTTCTTCCAGCCCGGCACGCAGCCCAATGCCGTGCCCGAGCAGTTCGCGCCGATCGTTCCCTCGATCAACTGCACGTTCTGCCACAGCGACTACAGCGAGGAGTTCGCGCCGTTCGATACGTGGGTCGGCAGCATGATGGCGCAGTCCGCGCGCGACCCGGTGTGGCACGCGACCGTCGCGATCGCCAACCAGGATGCGCACAACTCGGGCGAGTTCTGCATCCGCTGCCACGCGCCCAGCGCATGGCTCGGCGGTCGCAGCACGAGCGGCCAGATCGAGGACCTGCTGTTCGACGACCTCGACGGCATCAACTGCCACTTCTGCCACCGCGTGGTCAACCCCGAGCTCGGGTCCGCCAGCGCGGTCGGATACCCCGCGCCGGGCCAGGATCCCGATCCCGACCCCGAAGTGCTCTCGCCGCTCGCCGCGGCGGGCCTCATCCCGCAGGGCCACGGCAACGCGCGCTACGTGGTCGACCCGCGCGACGTGCGCCGCGGCCCGTTCGACGACGTCCCGCTCAACATCCACGGCACGTCCGACTGGGGCGAGAGCGTGTGGCTCATCGCAAGCCCGTTCCATTCGAAGAGCGAGTTCTGCGGCACGTGCCATGACGTGTCGAACCCCGTCTTCTCGAAGAACAAGGCCGGCCAGTACCAGCTCAACGCGCTGAACACGCCCCACCCGACGCAGAACCCGTCGGACATGTTCCCCGAGCAGCGCACATACAGCGAGTGGAAGAACAGCCAGTTCGCCACGACCGGCGTCGAATTCCCCGATGGCCGCTTCGGCGGAACGCTTGAAGGCCCGATGCGGAGCTGCCAAGACTGCCACATGCCCGACCAGGCCGGTGGTGGATGCGTCTTCTACCAGTTTGGCGAGCCGTGGTTCGCGCGGCCCAACATGCCGCAGCACTCGTTCGCCGGCAGCAACACCTGGGTCATCGACGCGGTGCGCGACCAGATGGGCAAGGACGCCGATGCGCTGGGCCTGACCGCCGCGCGCGCCGAGACCTCGAAGGCCCGCAATGTCCAGATGCTGCGGGATGCAAGCGACATGGAGCTCACGGTGGCTGGATCGCAGCTGAACGTGCGCGTGATCAACCAGAGCGGGCACAAGCTGCCGAGCGGCTACCCCGAGGGACGCCGCATGTGGGTCAACGTGCGCTTCACCGACGCCGCCGGCGCGACCGTCGCCGAGCACGGCGCGTACGACCACGCCGCGGCCGAGCTCGCGGGCCTACCGACGAAGGTCTACGAGGCCAAGCACGGCATCGACGAGGCCGTCGCCGCCGCCACGGGGCTGCCCGCCGGGATCAACTTCCACCTCGCGCTTGCGAACACCAAGTACCTCGACAACCGCATCCCGCCGCGTGGCTTCACCAACGCCGCCTTCGCGGCCGACGGCTGCCAGCCGGTGAACTACTCCTATGCCGACGGGCAGCACTGGGACGACACCTCGTTCGCGATCCCCGCGGGCGCGCGCAATGCCGTCGTGACCCTGTACTACCAGACCACGACCAAGGAGTACATCGAGTTCCTCCGCGACGCGAACGTGACGAACGCGTCCGGCCAACTGGCCTACGACCTCTGGGCGAAGTTCGGCAAGAGCGCCCCGGTCGACATGGACACCGCGACCATCGAGCTTGAGCCGGCGAACCCCGCCGACCTCAACGGCGACGGATCCGTCGACGGCCAGGACCTGGGCGTGATGCTGGGCAACTGGGGCAACCCCGGGCTCGGCGACCTGAACCAGGACGGCGCGGTGGACGGACAGGACCTGGGCATCCTGCTGGGCGCCTGGGGCTGACGCGGGGCTACGCTCCCGCCATGAGCCTGGCTCGCTGGGCGTCGGACCTGGTGCCCACCAATCCCATCGTGCTCCGCATCGTCGCGAACGGATCGCGGCGCGCGAGGCACCTGTGGATCCGCAGCGCGTTCCTCGCGGTGCTGATGGTGGCGCTGCTCTTCGGCATGATCGGCTCGAGCAGCTCGCTGCGCGACCTCGCGCAGCGGGGCGCTACGGCGTTCACCGCGCTCTCGTTCGTCGAGGTGACCATCATCTGCCTGCTGACCCCGCTCTTCATGGCGGGCGCCATCGCGCAGGAATCGAACCCGCGCACGTGGGAGATCCTGCTGACGACGCCGCTCAACCGCGCGCAGATCGTCGCCGGAAACCTGCTGGGCCGCCTGTTCTTCGTGCTGGCGCTGCTGGTGGCGGCGCTGCCCTTGATGCTCGGCACGCAGCTGTTCGGGGGCGTGCCGCCATCGGCCGTCTGGGGAAGCTTCGCGATCTCGGCATGCACCGCCACGTTCGTGGGCGCGGTCGCCGTGGCGCTGAGCATCACGCGCACCGCGGGCAAGCGGAGCGTCTTCGTCTTCTACAGCGCCGTGGTCCTGTACCTGTTCGCCACGTGGGCCGCGGACGGGGCGCTGCGGGCGCCGATCGGTGCTGGCAGCATGGCCGAGGCCACCACCGCGCTCACGCCGCTCAACCCGTTCCTGGCACTCGAGTCGCTCCTCATGCCATCGACGTACGCCGTGCCGCCCGGCGACACGGGCGGGTTCCTGGCCACGCAGTGGATGGCGCACCCGGCCCGGACGTACTGCGTGCTCACGATGGGCGGGGCCGTGGCGCTGCTGGCGGCCTCCACCGTCACCGTGCGCAGCCTGGGCGCGCGCACCGTGCGCACCCCATGGTGGCGCAGGCTCACGCGCAAGGCCTCGGCCGTGGACCGCGAGGCCAAGCGCGTGTGGCACAACCCGATTGCCTGGCGCGAGAGCCAGCTGCGCGGGACCAGCGTCATGGCGCTCGCCGGGCGCTGGGGCTTCGTGCTCGCCGGCGTCCTGGGCGGGCTGGCGCTGCCGGTGCTGCACCGCGCGGGCATGCTCGGCACGACGGGGCTCCGCGTGGCGCTGCTCACGGTCGTCACGGCCGAGAGCGTCGTCATCGTGCTCACCGCGCTCAACATGAGCGCCACCGCGGTGAGCCGCGAGCGCGAGGACGGGTCGCTCGACATCATCCTCACGACGCCGATCCAGCCGGGGCCGTACCTCTCGGGCAAGCTCCGCGGCATCATCCAGTTCCTGACGCCCATGATGCTGGCGCCGACGCTCACGCTCGGATTCGCCGCGATCTATGTGCTCGCGGGCGGGTTCGGCGCACCGGCGGGGGTCATGGTGAGCGCGAGCGTGGGCACCTCGACGCTCCAGGTGCCGGTCGTGCTTCCCGAGGGCGCGCTCGAATACCCGCTGGTGATGCTCGCCTTCACCGCGTTTGCGGTGATGGTGGGACTCCAGTGGTCGATCAAGAGCAAGGGCACCATCGCAAGCGCCGTGGGCGCGGTGTTCGCCACGGGCGTGGCCGGGCTGGTGCTCGGGCTCTGCGGCATGGCGGCCGGCGGCAGCATCCCCCTGGTCGGCGCGTTCATGAGCGCGTTCACACCCGTGAACCTGGTGAGCGCGGTGGTCACGCCCGAGGCAACGGGCGGCAGCACCATCGAAGCGGGCCTCGGGCCATTCCGCGTGGCCCTGGCGATCGGGGCGGCGGCGGCCGCCGCCGCAGGCGCGGGCGTGGTCTGGGCGATGCGCTCCGCGATGCAGCGGACGTTCATGTTCACCGTGCGAAAGCTCGCCGGAACCAACTGAGCGGCCAGGGGGGCGTGGATTCCCGGCCCCACGGGGCGTCGGGGCCGCGCCTGGGGGACATTGACCCGGCAGCCCCGCGCGCAGACAATGCACCTCCTACACACCGCCGCCCGACCGTGGGCCGCGGACTTCTCCGGCCAAGGCCGGCCCCTGCCCCGCTCTGACGTTGCCTGCGGATCCCCGCGGGCCCGGACGGTTCGCCCGGCCGTCCGACGCCGGTTCGCCTGGAGGTGGCCGTGCAGATCGACGTCTGGCTCTTCATCGTGATCGTCCTTGCCCTTCCGCCGGCCGGCGCGGGCGTCATGTGGTGGCTGGTGCAGCGGTTCTCGACCCGCTCGGCCGCCAAGGCGACCCTGGAGGCCGAACGCGTGGTGGCCGCGGCCCGTGCCCAAGCCGACGCGCGCGCGAAGACCATCGAGCTGGCCGCCGAGAAGGCCGCCACCGAGCGGCGGCAGGCCCTCGACCGCGAGATGCAGTCGGCGCTGGCCGAGGTCAAGGCCTCCCAGGCCCGGGCCGAGAAGCGCGAGGAGGCGCTCGACCGGAAGCTTGCCCAGATCGGCGACCGCGAGCAGAAGCTCGATGCACGCGACCAGAAGTTGGAGGTGCTGGAGCGCGCCGCCGAGGAGCTGCGCGCCGGGCTCGAGGCCGACCGCGCCCAGCTGCGCGATCGGCTGCAGCAGGCCGCGCGCATGACGGTCGAGGAGGCGCGCGAACTCTTCCTGGCCGAGGTCCGCCGCACGAGCGAGCACGATGCCGCGGCGCTCGCGCAGAAGATCGTCGAAGATGCCGAGCGCGACGCGCGGGAGAAGGCGCGCCAGGTCACGCTGCTCGCGATCCAGCGCTACGCGTCGGAGAACGTGAGCGAGACCACCGTGCGCTCGGTGAAGATCGCCAACGAGGACGTGAAGGGACGCATCATCGGCCGCGAGGGCCGCAACATCCGCGCCATCGAGCGCGCCACCGGTGCGGACATCCTGGTCGACGACACGCCCGGCATCATCAGCGTCAGCTGCTTCGACAAGGTCCGGCAGGCAATCGCCGCCGAGACGCTCCAGCGACTGGTCGCCGATGGCCGCGTGCATCCGACGCGCATCGAGGAACTGGTCGCGCAGGTCACGCGCGACGTCAACGAGCGCATCCAGAAGGACGGCCAGGCGGCGCTGCTGGAGACCAACATCCGCGGCCTGCACCCGAAGGTCGTCGAGGCCATGGGCAAGCTGTCGTTCCGCACCAGCTACGGCCAGAACGTGCTGCGCCACTCGGTGGAAGTGGCGTTCCTGTGCCAGATGATCGCGGACGAGCTGGGGCTCGACGGCAACATCGCGCGCCGCGCCGGGTTCCTGCACGACATCGGCAAGGCGATGGACCACGAGATGGAGGGCGGCCACCCCGCGATCGGCGTCGAGTTCCTGCGCCGCCACGGCGAACGGAGCGAGGAAGTGCTGAACGCGGTGGGCGGCCACCACGGGGACATCCCGTCCACCACGCCGTACACCCCCATCGTCATGGCGGCCGACGCCATCAGCGGCGCGCGGCCGGGCGCACGCCGCGAGAGCATGGAGATGTACGTGAAGCGCCTCCAGCAGCTCGAGGGCATCGCGCGCCAACACCGGTTCGTCGAGGAGGCCTACGCCATCCAGGCGGGCCGCGAGGTCCGCGTGGTGGTGGACGCGAAGAAGGCCGACGACGCCTATGCGTTCCAGATCGCGCAGGACATCGCCAAGCAGGTCGAGAAGGAGATGACCTTCCCCGGCGAGATCAAGGTCACGGTGCTGCGCGAGGTGCGCGCCGAGGCCACCGCGCGCTGATGGCGCAGACCCTGTCCGAGATCCGAGCCGAGCTCGCCGCGCGCGGCATCCGCCCCAAGCACCGCTTCGGGCAGAACTTCCTGCATGACCGCAACCAGCTGCGCAAGCTCCTCGCGGCGGCACGCGTGGGTCCCGGCGAACTGGTCCTCGAGGTGGGCCCCGGCACCGGCACGCTCACCGAGGAACTGCTCGACGCGGGCTGCCGCGTGGTGGCGTGCGAGCTCGACCCGGACATGGCCGCCATCGTGCGCGCGCGGAACCTGCACCGCATGGGACGGGCGCCCGGGCAGCTCACCGTGGTCGAGGGCGACTGCCTCGACGGCAAGCACGCCGTCTCGGCCGCCGTGCTGGCGGAACTGCAGGGCGAACGATTCTCGCTGGTCGCCAACCTGCCCTACCAGGCGGCCACGCCGCTCATGGCGACGCTCGTCGAGCGGCACCCCGAGTGCGTGGCGCAGTCGGTGACGATCCAACGCGAGGTGGCCGACCGGCTCGCCGCGCCCGCCGGCAGCGAGCACTACGGGCCGATCAGCGTCACCATGGCCCTGCTGGCCGAGGTCGAGCTGGTGAGCGTGCTCGCACCGGGATGCTTCTGGCCGGCCCCGAAGGTCACGAGCGCGATGATCGCGATCCGCCCGCGCGTCGGGGCGCGCCCGGTGGCCGACTGGCCCGGTTTCTCAGGCTTCGTGCAGCGCACCTTCGGGCAGCGGCGCAAGCAGCTCGGCTCGATCCTCGGTCGCGACGCGGTGGCGGCGGCGGGGTTCGACCCCATGCGACGTCCCGAGACGCTGTCGCCGCAGGAGTGGGTGGCGCTGCACGCGGCGATGGGCACGGGCGGCTGACGCCCGCGCCGATCAGCGCGTGGCCACCTTCGATGCAGGCTTCTCGCGCTTGGCGGGATCCTGGTCGTACGGCACGCCGAGGTACTGCAGCGCCTCGTCGACCACGTCGCGGACGACGGGACCGGCGATCGAGCCGCCGTACCACAGGTTGGTCTTCTTGTCCGGGTCGTCGATGATGCAGAGGACCACGATCTTCGGGTCCGTGGCCGGCGCCGCAGCCAGGAAGCTGGCGGTGTACCGGTCGCGGTCGTAGCCCCGCTCGCCCGGGACCGACAGTTCCGCGGTGCCGGTCTTGCCGAACATCCGGTAGCGCGTGCTCTGCGCCTTCCGTGCGGTGCCCTCCTCGACGACGCCCTGCATGGCCTCGCGGGCGACGCGTGCGATGCCGGGGTCGATGAGCGACCGTGAGGCGACCGGCGTGCCGTCGTTGCCGACGGGCAGCACCAGCCGCGGCGAGACCATGGCCCCGTCCGGGCGTGCGAAGGCGCTGAAGGCACGCACCATCTGGATGGGCGTCGCCGCGATCTCGTGGCCCATCGCCACCGAGGTCTGCGTGTAGTTGGACCACTTGGCGGGCTTCGTCACGATGCCGGCGCTCTCGCCGGGAATGCCCATGGCCACCTTCTGGCCGAAGCCGAAGTCGCGCACCATGTCCTGCATCTGCGCGTGGGTCATGCGCAGCGAGACCGTGGCCATGCCGCCGTTGAGGCTCTTGACGAGCACGGTCTTCCAGCTGACCGAGCCCGGGTACTTCACGTCGCGGATGACGCGGCCGAAGGGCGTGACGTACGGGCCGCCCTCAGGCAGCGGGATGATCTCCTCGGGGCGGGCCACGCCCAGCTGCGTGGCACGGGCCCACACGAAGCTCTTGAACGTGGAACCCGGCTCGTACGGATCGGTGAAGTTGCGGTTGCGGCCGAGCGACGGGTGGATGCGCCGCGCGGGGTCGCGGGTCGCTTCCTTCCAACCCGGCCGCTCGCGCAGGATGTCGGCCATCGCCAGCACGTCGCCGTTCTGCGCGTCCATCACGATGACGCGTCCGCCGCCGGAATTCGACTGCTCGATCATCGCCTTCAGGTGGCGCTCGGCCGACTCCTGGATCGCAAGGTCGATGGTGAGGCGCACGTCCGTGCCGGGATCGCCCGGGACGTAGTCGTCGCGGTTGATCCAGAGCGTGCGCCCAAACGCGTCGCGCAATGCGCGCACGTGGCCGTCCACCGGATGCAGCTCGCGGTCGAGCGCGAACTCGACGCCGGACTGGCCGGTGTGCTCGAAGCCCACCTTGCCGACGAGCTGGCTCGCCAGGCCCTGCGCGGGATACGCGCGCACCAGCTTCGATTCCATGCCGATGCCGTCGATGTCCAGTTCGCGCAACTGCTCGATCTGCGTCTCGTCGACGTCCTGCGCCAGCACCACGAAGCGGCGTTCGGCGTTCTGGCGCAGCATCTCGAAGATCGCCTGCGGCGTCTGGCGCAGCACGGGCGACAGCGCGATTGCGGCGTCGCGGAACGGGTCGCACTCGGCGACCGCGGTCGGGTCCTTCTTCGCGGCCTGCTTGGCCTTGTCCCAGCCGCTCTCGTAGATGTACGCCGGATCGCAGTACAGCCGGTAGCCGACCAGGCTCATCGCCAGCGGACGGCCACGGCGGTCGAGCACCTCGCCGCGCTGGGCGATCTCCTTGCGTTCGCTGGTCCGCCGGCCGGCCGCGGCGTCGAGCTGCTCCGGCGGCGCGACCTTCAGCTGCGCCACGCGGACCAGCGTGAGCGCAAGCGCGACCGCCGTGCACCCAAGCGCCACTCGGCTCCACGATCGGATGCGAAGGCCCTGCGATGCAACGGTGGGTTCAGCGTGCATGGCGCGTGGATCCCTTTGATGACTTCGACGGCGACTTCATCGGCGACTTCCGTGCGGCCGGCGTGGTGGTCGCCTGCTTCGCGGTGGCCGCGCCCGCGGGCGATCGGCTGCCCAGCGCGCCGTCGGGCGACGCCGTCTCGGTGGACGCGCGCGCGGCCTCCTCGTCGGCCTGCTGCATCGGCGTGAGGTCCAAGTCCAGCCGCTCGGCGTACCCGCGGATGTCGGCCGGGTCGCAGCGCGACGCGATCTCGGCGCGCAGCCTCCATTGCGTGCGTTCCTGGTCGACGATCTCGTTGTGGGCCTTCGAGATGGCGTTGGACACCTCGTACCGCTGCTGGCGCAGCGACAGGAGCCCAAGCCCCGTCGCGCCGAGCGCGACCAGGATCACGACGAGCTTGGCGAGGAGGCGCATGCCGTGGGCCAGGGGTGGGACGCGGTCAGCCCTTCACGGGAATCTTGATGGTCTGGCCGGGCTTCAGGCCCGAGGGGTCCTTGATGCCGTTGTGCCGCAGCAGGTCGGCCACGTTGACGCCCTGGCGCTTCGCGATGGCATAGGGCGTGTCGCCCTTCTTCACCTTGTAGGTGGCCGCCGCGCGCGGAGCCGGTGCCGGGTTCGACTGGGCCACGGCGGTCCCCGACGTGCGCGGGGCCGCGCCGGGGCGGAGCACCTCGACGGGCGGCAGCCGCAGTTCCGAATCGATCGCCAGGCGCGCCGCGTCGGGCGCCACGGCCTTGTTGTACTCCTGCAGCTTCTCGCCGAGCGTGCCGTCGCCGTACTCGCGCGCGGCGATGCTCCAGTAGTTGTCGCCCTTCTTCACCTTGTGGAACTTCACCGGGGTGCCGTCGGCCTGCGCCACCTCGACGGGCAGCGCGATCGTTTCCGCGCCGCCCTGGCCCGCGTCGCCGAGGATGAGTTCGCCCGGTGCGGGGGCGCCGGGAATCTGGCTCGCGCCGTTGGACGCAAGCTCCACCGGGCCCGCATCGACGATCGGCGCCACGGGGGCCAGCGACTCGCTGCCCACCTCGTCGAGGCGCACGGGGTCAAGCGAGGCCGGTTCGTCGGCCTGCACCACCGTCGCGGGGTCGAAGCGCTGCGCCGAGAAGTGGTCCGAGACCAGGATCCCGACGAACAGCATGAGACCGAAACCGATGACCAGAGCCAGCTTGTTCTCGCGCGTCATGACGCCACCCTTCGAGGCCCCGCCTGGGCCG
>CANLMX010000004.1 GCA_947492385.1 Planctomycetaceae bacterium
AGCGCCGCGTCGCGTGCACGGCCGATGGCCGGCAGGAGGATCGAGATGAGCAGCGCGATGATGGCGACCACCACCAGCAGCTCAACGATGGTGAAGCCCTTCTTGTTGAGGCGGTTCATGTTCCGACCTCGCCTTTCCGCAGCCCGCGGGCCGCATGAAGAGTCCGAACCGAGATGTGACCGGCACCAGGGTGAGCCGAGGCTTCGACTTCGGCTGCCCAGCACCGGCGGGCTGGACTCGAAACAGGTTGCGGATCGTTGAGAGGCCGATCCGCACAGCCTTGCCTGAGACACGGGGTGCACTCCCGCAAGGAGTCCCAAGCACATGAAGGATATCCGCGTGGCGAGTCGGTCGGATGCACCTTTCGGACCGGATCCCCCGCGGCGGGCCCGACGCGCACGAGATGTCCGGATAATGTGCCTCTGGTCGAATCCGCACGACATGCCACCACGAACCCCCGAGGCCCCATGAAGCTCTACACCCGAACCGGCGACGACGGGACGACCGGCCTTTTCAGCGGGGCGCGGGTGTCCAAGGACCACCCCCGGATCGAGGCCTATGGGACCGTCGACGAGCTCAACGCTGTGCTGGGGCTGGTGCGGTGCGCATGCGACCCCGCGCATGCCTTCGAGCGCCGGCTGATCGACGTGCTGCAGGCGATGCAGTCACGCCTCTTCGACATCGGCGCCGACCTCGCGACGCCCGAGGGCGCGAAGCAGCAGTCCAAGATCCATCGCATCGATGACCGCGACGTGGCCGAGGCCGAGGGCTGGATCGACGAGGTCGACGGCGCGAACCCGCCGCTCCACACGTTCATCATGCCGGCCGGCACGGAACTCGCGGCGCGCCTGCACCTGGCGCGCACCGTGTGCCGACGCGCCGAGCGCGCGATCATCTCGCTCTCGGGGATCGAGCCGGTCGGCGAGCCCCTCCTCCGGTACATGAACCGGCTCAGCGACCTGTTCTTCGCGATGGCACGCCGCGCCAATCACGAGCGCGGGCAGGCCGACGTGCCCTGGACGCCGACGCAGCGATAGCGCGCATCAACCCTCGACGGTGCCGAACACGCGGTCGCCGGCGTCGCCGAGCCCCGGCCGGATATAGGCGTTCGCGTCGAGCTCGCGATCGAGGGCGCACGCGTACACCATCACGTCCGGATGCTCGGCGTGCACCCGGCGCGCACCCTCGGGCGCCGCCACCAGGCAGATCATCTGGATGTCGCGGCAGCCCACGTCCTTGAGGTGGCGGATGGCGGCGCACGCGCTCCCGCCGGTGGCGAGCATCGGGTCGATGACGATGGCGTAGCCGTCACGCACGTCGTGCGGGAACTTCGCGTAGTAGAAGACCGGACGGTGCGTGGCCTCGTCGCGGCGAATGCCGATGTGCCCGACGCGCGCCTCGGGGAAGAGCTGCATCACGCCGTCGGTCATGCTGAGGCCGGCGCGCAAGATCGGCACCAAGGTCACGGGCCGCGACAGCTGCCGGCCCTCGGTGACCTCGAGCGGCGTTTCGACGGCCACGGCCCGCGTGTCGAACCGGCGCGACACCTCGTAGGTCATGAGCCCCGCGATCTCGTTCAGCAGTCGGCGAAAATCGGCCGGCGACGTGCGGCGGTCGCGCACGATGGTGAGCTTGTGCTGCACCAGCGGATGGTCGAACACGCGAAGCGAGGGAAACTCGTGGGCGACGGTCGGCATGGCGGGGCTCCTCGCCCGGCAGCGTAGACTTGCCGCTTCCATGAAGCATGACGCGACCGATCCAACGCGCGCCCAGGCCGCGCCCAGGCTCCGCACGTTCATCGCCGGTGCGGCCGCGGGAATCGCCGCAGCCGCGGCGCTGGGGCTGGCCGTCGGCAACGCGGCCCCGCCCGCCGGCCGGCCGAAGCCCACGCCCGGGCAGGTGACCCTCGAGACCCGCCAGGCGATGGAGGTGCTCAACCAGTTCGTGGGCCGCTGGGACATCGCGGGGCAGTCGCTCGACGAGTCGGGTGCACCGGTGGCGCAGTTCACGGGCAACGCGCACTACGGCTTCGTGCTGGCCGACAACTTCCTGATGGGCGAGATGACGCTCCTGAACGGCGACTACGTGCTCGAGCAGGTCGAATATGTCGGGTACTCGCCGGGGCTGCACAAGTACACCCACATCATGCTCACCGAGCTCGACAAGAGCATGATCTACCAGCACGGCGACTGGGTGCCCGAGGCGTCGACCATGGTGTTCGGCCTTGCGGCGCCGCTCGACACGCCCCGCGGGACCCCGCGCAACGTCGGGCTCGCGTACTCGTTCGGGCGCGACCGCATCGACTGCACCATGACCATGCAGAGCGGCACGAAGGCGCCGCGCACGGTGAAGATGACCTTCACGCGCTCGACGCAGCCTGCGGCGCCGACCGGCCCGGACGGGATGCCGACGGGCGGCAACGTGCGCGTGGTGCAGCGGCAGGGCGACCCCGCACAGATGCGCGCGCAGATGCAGGAAGCCATGTCGCAGATGGCGGCGCAGAAGCAGGCCGTCATGCAGTACATGAACCAGATGGGTGGCCGCCTCGACGGAACCGGTGGACCTGCGCCCGCGGACGCCGGCCTCTGGGGTGGGCCGAACTGATGGCGCTCCCGAAGCTCGCCATCATCGGCCGGCCGAACGTCGGCAAGTCGAGCCTCTTCAACCGGCTCGCGGGCAAGCGGATCTCCATCGTCGATCCCACGCCGGGAGTGACGCGCGACCGCGTCACGACGGTGGTCGAGCTGCGCCCGCCGCCGGATGCCGTGGATCCCGACCCGCGCTTCGTCGAGCTGATGGACACGGGCGGCTACGGCGTCTACGTGGCCGAGGGTGGGCAGATCGACGATGCGGGCAAGGACCTCGCCGAGCTCACGCCGGACATCGAGCGCCAGATCCGCGCCGCGGCGGAGCAGGCGGACCTCATCCTCTTCGTGATCGACGCGCAGGACGGGGTCGTGCCGCTCGACGAGACGGTGGCGCGGCTCCTCCGCGGCGCAGGCCTCTCGCCGAAGGTGATCCCGGTGGCGAACAAGGTGGACGACCCGAGCTGGGACGCCGACGGCATCGAGGCCGCGGCGCTCGGGTTCGGCGACCCCGCGCTGGTCAGCGCGAACTCCGGGTACGGGACGCGCGCGCTGGGCGAGGTGCTGTGGGACCGCGTGGACGCCGTGCGTGCGCACGAGCGCCCCGAGGACCCCACCGTGCGGTTCGCGATCGTGGGCCGACGCAACGCAGGCAAGAGCTCGCTGGTGAACGCCCTGGCGGGCGAGCCGCGCGTGATCGTCAGCGAGATCGCCGGCACCACGCGCGACGCGGTCGACGTCCGGTTCGAGCTCGACGGCAAGGCGCTGGTCGCCATCGACACCGCCGGCGTGCGCAAGCGCAAGAGCTGGGCCGACGACGTCGAGTTCTATTCGAACGCGCGCACCGACGCCGCGATCGACCGCGCCGACGTGTGCGTGCTGCTGCTCGACGCGACCGAGAAGAGCTCGCAGGTCGAGAAGCGGCTCGCGAGCCAGCTCGAGGAGAAGTACAAGCCCGCGGTCATCGCGGTCAACAAGTGGGACCTCGTCGCCTCGAAGCTCTCGCCGAAGGACTACATCGAGTACCTGACGCAGGAATTCCCGGGCCTCGAGTTCGCGCCCATCGTCTTCGTCAGCGCGAAGGACTCGACCGGGCTCCGCGAGCTGCTCGGCATGGTCGCAAACCTCGCGCAGCAGGCCGCGCACCGCGAGGGCACGGGACGCGTCAACCATGCCGTGCGCACGATCCTCGAGGCGCGCGGGCCCAGTTCCAGCCTTGGCACGCGCGCCAAGGTGTTCTACGTCGCCCAGATCGACGTGAAGCCGCCGACGATCGCGATGGTGGTGAACAAGCCGTCGCTCTTCGAGGGAAGCTACGAGCGGTACTTCAAGAACCAGCTGCGCGAGCACCTGCCGTTCAGCGAGGTCCCCATCAAGCTGGTCTTCAGCGAGCGCAAGCGCGAGAAGCGGTGATCGGGCCCCGGCCGGGCCCGCATGTCAGCGCGGCGCAGCGGCCCACGTGACCATCGCGGCCGCCCCCACCACGATCGCGACGATGGCCGTCGCGACGGCGGCGGTGGCGAATGCGTCGAGCGCGCCCACCCTGAATGCGGGCCGCGCGAGCAGCGCGGCGACGGACGCGAACGCGAGCCCATCGAACAGCAGCTTGGCCGCCTCGCCCGGGACGGGCACGAACTGCACCATCGACGCAACCGCGGCGCACGCGAAGGTGCGCGCGGCGATGCTGGAGATCGGTCCCGCAGGCCGCCCACGCACGAGGGCGACCGCCCGGAACGCCGCGGCGCCGGCGAGGGTGCACAGCACGACCCAGGCGACCAGGGCGAGTGCGTCGGACATCCGTGCCGGCAGGCCGGGCACCTGGCCCTCGGCGGACGGAGCGCCCGCGGACGGAAGCGCGCCCGCGACGCAGCCCAGGACCACCGACCCGAGCGCCACGGCACCGACCATGGCCCAGAACCGCTCGTCACCCTCGGGGCACAGTGGGCGGTCCTCCGCGCGTGGTTCCATCGGTGCCATGCTAGCCCCCGCCGAGGATGCCTATGCTCGGCGACGCATGCTGATGCGCATCCGCGAACGCGATGGCGGCGAGGTCGGTTCGGCGATCGCCGACCCCGCGTCCCGGCCGCCGCGCGTGACCGCCACCACGCGCGACGGAAGCCAGCGTGACGTGTTCCTCGACTGGGAACGGGCGCTCGACGACGCGGGATGCCTGCGCAAGTGCGTCTGCTGCGGATGCGAGCGGCTGTACCGCCGGCGGACACCCGTCTGGTTCTCGCCGTTCGCGCTGGTGCTGGCCTCCGCGGGCGTCGTGGCGGCGGTGATGGGGCACTCGAGCGACCCGCTGGTCCTCGGTGCCCTCGTCGCGATGGTGCTCGTCGACGTCGCCGTGCTGGCGTTCGTGCCGACACGGCTCGTGTGCTATCGGTGCGGGACGTCCTACCGAGGCGCGCGCGTGGCCCGGATGCACCGGGCGTGGGACCCGCGCGTCGCGGCGTCGCTCGGACGCATCGGGCCGGAACTAGACTCCTGACCATGCAGCAGCCGAACGCAGCGGCGGACGACGCGGATCGCGCGTGGATGCGCGCGCTCGCGGGCCGCTTCGTCGTGTTCGACGGTCCCGACGGCAGCGGCAAGAGCACGCAGTTCCGCCGGTTCGCGGATGCCGCGCGCGGCGCCGGCCTCGAGGTGGTCGAGGTCCGCGAGCCGGGCGGCACGCCGATCGGCGAGAAGATCCGCACCATCCTGCTCGACCCGGCGAACGCAGAGATGACCGTGCGCGCCGAGATGCTCCTCTACATGGCGAGCCGCGCGCAGCTCTTCGCGCAGCGGATCGAGCCCGCGCTCCGGGCGGGTGCCCTGGTGCTGGCGGACCGATTCGTCTCGAGCACCCTCGCCTACCAGGGCGCGGCCGGCGGGATGGACGAGGACGACATCGTCGCGGTGGGCCGCGTCGCGACCGGCAACCACGTGCCCGACCTCACGGTGGTGTTCGACGTGTCCACGGACGTCGCCCTCTCGCGGCTCTCGCCGCTCCTCGACCGCATGGAGGGCAAGGGGCGCGAGTTCCACATGAAGGTGCGCGCGGGATACCTCGCGCAGGCACGGCGATGGCCCGACCGCTACGCCGTGGTCGACTCGTCGGTGGCGCCCGACGCCGTCACCGTGGCCCTGTGCGCGGCCGTGCGCGACTGGACCGGGTCGCGCGCCGCCACGCGCGCGCACGTGCACCACTGATCCACCTGTTGTCCACCGCGCGGGGCGAATGTTCGCGATGTACGCGAAATTCCGCGGCATCCGTTCGACAGCGCCCTGAGCGTGCGCATACTCGGCCCCCGTGAGGACTGCGAGCGGGGCGCACGAGACCCCGCAGATCGTGTGGGACCATGAGCCAGAGCGTTGTGCGCCGCGAGCGGCTGGGCCGCTTTGTGGACCTTGCGCGCGTCTACCGGGGCTGGAGCAAGCAGGAGCTTGCGGCGAACCTGGGGCGCGACCTCTCGAAGATCGTTCCCGACAGCGGGAACCCGAAGCTCGACTTGGTGATGGCGCTCGCCGACGCGCTCGACTGGAACGTCGGCGACGTGGCGAAGTGCGTGTGGGACGACCCGCCGGCGGCGGGCGCGCCGGGCGACTTCGCGGAACTCGATGCGCGCGCGATGGAGGCGCATCGCGCAGGCAACTGGCAGGCGCTCGTCGAAGGCGGCCGCGCGCTGCTTGCGGCGGCACGCACGCCCGCCGAGCGGGCGCGCGCGCTGAACCGCATCAGCGGTGGGCACGATGGGCTCGGGCGCCACGCGCGGAGCCTCGAGTGCCTCCAGGAGGCCCTGTCGCTGTCGCCGCTTCCCGGTGGCATGGAACTCATGCTGCGCGTGAACCTCGCTGGCGCGCACCACGCGCTGTGGCACCTGGTGGAGGCACGCGCCACGGCGCGCGAGCTGGTCGAGCGGTTCGAGCGGCGCCCACCCGAGGGCCGGCTCGAGCGCGTCGCCCAGGCCTTCGCGCTCATGTACCGCGGGCAGAGCGCGCGGCGCGCCATCGGCGAGGGCGAGCGGCTCGACCTGGGCACGGCGCGCGAGGCGCGCGCCGACCTTGAGCGTGCGTGCATCCTGTTCTCGCGGCTTGCGCGCGAGTTCGGCGACGACAGCTACGGCGGCGTCGGGAACACCTGCCGTGGTGCGCTCGTCGAGGTCGACTGCGCGCTCGGCACCACCGACCCGCGTGACGCGGTCGCGACCATCACCGAGGCGCTCGGCGGCGTCGAGGATCCGCAGCTCGCCCCGCCGGGCGACTGGCTCGAGAGCTGGGGTTGGTGGTGCATCTACGGGTGCAACGTGGCGATGCGCCACCTGGAGGACCCGCTCTTCCACCGCGCGATGGCCGTGTTCACCAACAAGGCGATCGAGATCGCGGACCGGCTCGGCAACTGGTCGCTGCGCGAACGGGCGTTCTCGCTCGAGCAGGTCAGGCGCGAACGGCTGGAACGCTCCACCGGATTCGACGCCGAGTGGGTGCTCGACGAGGAGGACGTCCGCACCATCGCCGGCACCATGGGCCGGTTTCCCGCGTTCCGCGAGACGGGGTGGCGCATCCTCGCCGACGCCCGCATCGTGGAGGCCCAGTGAAAGGAGCACCGCACATGAACCGCATCAAGACGACGGGGCCCGCGCGTGCCATCGCGCTGGCCATGGCCATGGGCGCGGCGCTGCTCCACGGCGCGCCGCTTTCGGCGGCACCTCCGCGCGGCGGGTGGCAGGACGGGTCGCTGGACCCGCGCCTGGACCTGAGGCGCAGGTGGTGGCTCGACATCTACGCGCACAGCATGCAGGAGGAGTGCTTCATCCGCTGGATGGATGACCGCCTCGGCGGGCCGGAGTGGAAGCTCGGGCTGTCCATCCGACGGGTCGAGGCGACGTGGGCGTGGTGGAAGGTGCACGTGTGGCCCAGCATGCAGAAGCCCGACGAGGGCAAGTGACGCAGGAGGCCGCAATCGGGGCGGGGTCTGCCATAGACTCCGCCCCGATGCACCCCGAGGCAGGAACCACGAGCGGCACGTGCGGCGCCCAGGCGGCGCCGGCAGGTGGTGCCGGGTTGCTGCTGGTCGTCGCGGGGCCGTCGGGCGTCGGCAAGACGACGATCGTCCGCGAGATCCTGCGCCGGTTCGGCGGTGCCTTCTCGGTCAGCGCCACCACGCGCGCGCGGACCGCAAGCGAGCGCGACGGCGTCGATTACTGGTTCATCGACGAGCCCACCTTCCAGCGCTGGATCGCCGAGGACCGCTTTCTCGAGCACGCACAGGTCTTCGGCGGCCACAGGTACGGCACCCCCGAACAGCCCGTGCGTGACGAGCTGGCGAAGGGCCGGCTCATCGTGCTCGACATCGACGTCCAGGGGGCGGAGAACGTGCGGCGGAAGATCCCGGGCATGCTCGGGATCTTCGTGCTGCCGCCGGGCGAGGACGAGCTGCTGAAGCGCCTGCGGGCACGGGGTCGCGAGGACGAGGCGGCCATTGCCCGGCGCTTCGCCGAGAGCAAGCGGGAGATCGAGCGGGCCCGCGACGGCGGCGCATTCAACGCATTCGTCGTCAACGACGACCTGCCGCGCGCGATCGAGGAAGTCGCCTCGATCGTCGGGGCGCGGCTCGCGCGGCGCTGAGTTCCGGACGCGGCGCCGGCACGCGCGCCATGCGGCGGGGCGCAAGCGGAAAGTTCCGCATTCCGCGCGGAATTGGCCCGGGCAGGTGGTGGCGGGCGGATAGCGTCCGTGGACCCGCGTTGAACACGAACCGAAGAAGCCTCGGACGGCCCGCCGCCACGGAGCCACGGAGCCTGATGCTCCGCTACCTCGTCCCCATCGCGGCGGTGCACGTGCTCGCGCTCGCGGCGGTGGTGCCGGCGATCTTCTCGTGGACCGCGCTGGTGACGTGCCTCGTGGGAGTGCACGTGTTCGGGCAGGCGATCACCATCGGCTACCACCGGCTGCTGGCCCACCGAAGCTTCGCGACGTCGCGGTGGTTCGAGCACCTCCTCGTGGTTGGCGCGCTGTGCTGCCTCGAGGACTCGCCGGCGCGATGGATCGCCACGCACCGCATGCACCACGCGCACAGCGACGAGGAGGAGGACCCGCACTCGCCGCTCGTGGCATTCGCATGGGGTCACCTCTGGTGGCTGCTTGTCCAGAACCGCGACCTTCACCACCGTTCGAGCTACGAGCGCTACGCGCGGGACATCCTGGCGGACCCCTTCTACATGTGGGTCGAGAAGCGGCCGTGGAGCCCGTTGTGGATCTACGCGGCGCACGTGGTGCCGTACGCGGTCATCCCGTTCTGCGTCGCGCTGGCGTGGGCCGGGCCGGGCGAGGCCGCGCTCTTCGCCGCCGGCGTGGTGACCTGGGGCGTGTTCGTGCGCACGGTGCTCGTGTGGCACATCACGTGGAGCGTGAACAGCCTGACGCACATGTTCGGCTACCGCAACCACGAGACCGGCGAGAACAGCCGGAACAACTGGCTCGTCGCGCTCTTCGCGTGCGGCGAGGGATGGCACAACAACCATCACTCGGACCCGGCGCGATGCTCGGTCTCCCAGCGGTGGTGGGAACTGGACGTGTCGCACCTCGAGGTGCGCGCGCTCTCGCTCGTCGGGATCACCTGGGACATCGTGCCCGGGCGCGACGTGCGTCGCGCGCGGGCGATCGCGGCTCACGCGTCCGCGGGGTCCTCGAAGACCTGAGGCGGGCCGATCACCGCGCCGCCCACGCGGACCAGGTTTGATCCGCACTCGACCGCGGCCTCGAAGTCGCCGCTCATGCCCATCGAGAGGATGTCGAAGCGGGCCCCGCCGGCGCCGGACTGCCGGACGTCGTCGTAGAGCTCGCGGCAGCGCTCGAACGCGGCGCGCGCCGCGTCGAGCCCGCCCTCCAGCGGGGCCATGCACATGAGCCCTCGCGCGCGGACGTTCACCATCGTCTCGATCTGGGCCACCAGGTGCTTCGCGGCGCCCGGCGCGACGCCGGCCTTCGACGACTCGCCGGCGACATTGACCTCGACCAGCACCTCGATCGGCGTCTCGCGGCGCGAGGCCGCGGACTGGATCTCCTCGGCGAGGCGCAGGCTGTCGACCGAGTGCACGAGGCGCGTGCACTCGATCGCCTTCTTCACCTTGTTCCGCTGCAGCGAACCGATCATGTGCCACCGAACCAGCGGTGCGTGCCCCGAGAGCTCGATGCGGCGCATGCGCCATTCGTCGACCTGCGCGGCGCGCTGCACCAGCTGCTGCACGCGGTTCTCGGCGAAGTCCACCTGCCCCAGCTGCATCAGTTCGCGGATCTGGTCCACGGTGCCGGACTTCGAGACGACGACCAGCATCACGTCCTCGGCGCGACGTCCGACGCGGTGCGCCGCGGCGGCGATGCGCGCCTTCACGTCTGCGTAGCGCTGCGCCAGGGTCGTTCCGTTCGCATCCTGCGTATCGGTCGGCATGGACGCAGGATACGCGGCGCGGCAGGGCGATCGTGCCGCTACCTGAACAGGCGGTAGAGGCGCGGACCGCGACGGAATCGGACGAACGAGGCGTTCGGCAGCCAGTCCCAGTGCGATGCGAGGACCAGCGCCGCGATCACGGCGAGCACCGCGATGACCGTGAACGCGGCCTGCATCGGCGTGGACCCAAGCACCGGCGCGAAGGGAATCGCGGGTCGCGCTCGGTCGACGGAACTGTCGGCGATCGGGGCCGTGAGCCAGACGAACAGGCGGTGCGCGACTGCCATCCCCGCGACCGTGAGTGCCGCGGCCACGGCGACGCGTGCGGACGACTCGGAGTGCCAGCCCACCAGGATGATCACCGCGAGCAGGCCCAGTCCTGCAAGGAACGCGAACACGGCGTGATGCCATCGCGAGGATGAGGGATCCTTCCCCCCGCGGGGCGGGCCCTGGCGCGATCCGTAGCGGTGCAGCAAGGCCCCGCCGATGTTCACGGGCGACAACCCCTCGTCATGGCCGGATGCTACGCCTCGCGCTGCATGGGCCCGTCGGGCGCATTCGTAGACTTCGGCCATGGATTCCCTGGCCAAGTCAGCGGTGGCCCCCCGCAACGCGCCCTGCGTGCTCGTCGTCCGCGACGGCTGGGGCCTCAACCCGCACCCGGAGCAGCGCGCGGGCGACGCCACGCGCGCGGCCCGTACGCCGGTGAACGACCGGCTGGAGCGGGAGTGGCCGCACGTGCCGATCGCGACCAGCGGCGAGGACGTGGGACTTCCCGTGGAGCACGGCGAGCCCGTGATGGGAAACAGCGAGGTCGGGCACCAGAACATCGGTGCCGGGCGCATCGTCGACCAGGAGCTGATGCGGATCACGCGTGCCATCCGAAGCGGCGAGTTCGCGCGCAACCCGCGGCTGATCGCAGCGTGCGTGCGTGCCAAGGAGACGCGCGAGGACGGACGGCCGCGCGCACTGCACGTGATGGGACTGGTGGGCGACGGGAAGGTGCACAGCGACTTCGCGCACCTGGAGGCGCTGCTGCGAATGGCCAAGGCACAGGGAGTGCCCGCGGACCGCGTGTTCGTCCATGCGTTCACCGACGGCCGCGACACGGCGCCCACGAGCGGGCTGCAGGTGATCGAGCGCCTCGAGGAGGTGCTGCGCGGGACGGGCGGGCGCATCGCCACCGTGGCGGGCCGCTACTGGGCGATGGACCGCGACTTCCGATGGGACCGCGTGAAGCGGGCGTGGGACGCGATCCTCGCGCGGCCCGGGACGCTGGCCGGCGCGAGCGCGGCACAGGTGCTGCGGACCCACTACGCCGCGCCCACGTCGCCCAACATGGCCGGCGACGAGTTCGTCCCGCCGACGCGGATCCTCGCCGAGGCGGGCGTGCCGAACGACGGGGACGCGATCGTGTTCCTCAACTTCCGCGGAGACCGCCCGCGCGAGCTCACGATGGCGTTCGTGCTCCCGGACACCGACTGGGCGAAGGTCAAAGGCGGCGGGTTCGCGCGCGACCCGCGCCCGCGCGACCTTCTGTTCACCGCCATGTGCCGGTACGAGGAGGGGCTTCCGATGGAGGTCGCCTTCGACCGGGAGGGGCGGATGCCGGACATCCTTGGGGCATGGATCTCGGGGCTCGGACTCACGCAGTTCCGCTGCGCGGAGACCGAGAAGTTCCCACACGTCACGTTCTTCTTCAACGACTACCGCGAGGAGCCGTTCCCGGGCGAGCATCGCGTGCTGGTGCCGAGCCCGAAGGACGTGCAGACCTACGACCAGAAGCCCGAGATGAGCGCCTTCGGCGTCCGCGACGCGGTGCTCGCGCGACTGGCGGCACCGGACTGCGAGCCGCTCATCGTGGTGAACTTCGCGAACCCCGACATGGTGGGCCACACCGGCAACATGGACGCGGTGGTCAAGGCGTGCGAAGTGGTCGATGCGTGCGTCGGCGCGATCGTCGACGCGACGCTGGCCCGCGGCGGGAGCCTGGTGATCACCGCCGACCACGGCAACGCCGAGCAGATGAAGGACCCGCGGACGGGCGCGCCGCAGACCGCGCACACCAACTTCACGGTCGAGCTGTTCGTGGTGGGCGAGGCGTTCCGCGGCGCGCGCCTGCGCGAAGGCGGGCGCCTGGCGGACATCGCGCCCACGATGCTCGCGATGATGGGACTGCCCAAGCCGGGCGCGATGACGGGGGAGAGCCTCATCGACTGAACGGGCGCGGCCCGCCGTCGCCGGCGGGCCGCGCGTTCCTCCGTGGTTCGTGCGCCGGGCGGCGCCCGTCAGCCGTGGATCATCCGGCCCTCGGCGCCGAGCGCGGCCTCGTGGATGCTCTCGGCCATCGTGGGGTGCGCGTGCATGGTGGCGATGATGTCGTCGACCGTGCCCTCGAGCGCCTTCGCCACGCAGATCTCGTGGATCAGCTCGCTCGCGTTCTCGCCGATGATGTGGCCGCCGAGGATCTCGCCGTACTTCTTGCTGACGATGATCTTCACCAGGCCCTCGGCCGCCCCGTCGGCGATCGCCTTGCCATGGCTCTTCAGGCCGTACTTGCCCACGCGGTAGTCGATGCCCTTCTCCTTCGCCGCGCGCTCGGTGAGGCCCACGCTGGCGACCTGCGGGTTGCAGTACGTCGCGCCCGGGATCGAGTCGTAGTGCACGCCCGTGGACGCGTGGCCGAACATCCGCTCGACCGCCACCACCGCCTCCTCGCTCGACACGTGCGCGAGCCACGGCGGCCCGATCACGTCGCCGATCGCGTACACGCCCGCGACGCTGGTCGCGTAGGTGGCCTTGTCCTTCTTCTCGAGGTAGTCGGTGACGATGTGGCCCTTCTCGGTCTTCAGCCCGAGCGATGCGTCGAAGAGGCCGTCGAAGCGCCCCGCGACGCCGATCGCCACCAGCACCTTCTCGGCCTCGATGACCTCGCTCTTCTTGGTCGCCTGGTCCTCGACCGTCACCTTCGCGCCCGACGCCGTCTTCTCGACGGCCTTCGTCATGCAACCGAGCTTGAACTCGATGCCCTGCTTGCCGAAGATCTTGAGCGCCTCCTTGGAGATGTCGTCGTCCTCGACCGGCATGATGCGGTCGAGCATCTCGACCACGGTCACCTTGGTCCCGAATGCGTTGTAGAAGTAGGCGAACTCCATGCCAATGGCGCCCGAGCCGACGATCACCATCGACTTCGGCCGCTCCGGCAGGACCATCGCCTCGTAGCTCGAGATGATCGTCTTGCCGTCCTTCGGCGCGAAAGGCAGCTCGCGAGGCGCCGCGCCGGTCGCGATCAGCACCTTGTCGGCGGTGATCACGACGTCGTCCTTCGACACCGCACCGGTGCCCTTGTAGTAGTCCTCGTCGGCCTTCGAGACCTGCACCTTGCACGGGCCGCCGGCCGTCTTGCCCGCGAGGACCTTCGCATGCCCCTGGAAGTGCTCGACCTTGTTCTTCTTGAACAGGAACGCGATGCCGCTGTTGAGCGTGCCTGCGACGTTGCGCGAACGCCCGATGACCTTCGACCAGTCGACCTTCACGTTCTTCGGATCGACCTCGAAGCCCATGTCCGCGCCGTGCCTGAACGCCTCGGTGTAGATGGCCGCAGCATGGAGCAGCGCCTTGGTGGGGATGCAGCCCCAGTTCAGGCAGACGCCCCCGAGCTTGGCGCGCTCGACGCACGCGACCTTCTTGCCCATCTGGGCGGCCCGGATCGCTCCGACGTACCCGCCGGGTCCGCCGCCGATGACGATGAGGTCGAAATGCTTGGTGTCGGACATGTCGAGGATCTCCCTGTGGGGGTCGAAGGTGCGGGCAGACATGGTAGGAGCGCGAGCCCGCCACGTGCGGCGGCCGGACCGGGGGTGCCCCCGTTTCCTGCTAGGATCCTTGCCCCAAGGGCCCCTCGGTGCGCACGGCGATCATCAGCGACATCCACTCGAACCTGACGGCCTTCGAGGCGGTCCTCGAGGACATCGGGCGGCAGGGCGTCGACCGGATCATCTGCCTGGGCGACATCATCGGCTACGGCCCCAACCCGGTGCAGTGCGTCGACCTGGTGGAGCAGCGCTGCGCCTGGAGCCTGCTCGGCAACCACGACTTCGGCGTCGCCTACGAGCCGAGCAACTTCAACAAGATCGCCGAGGACGCCGCCTTCTGGACCCGCCGGGAGCTCGAGCGCCACATGGTCGACCACCCGGAGGAGACCATGCGAAGGTGGAACTTCCTCCACCGGCTGAGGGTCCAGGTCCGCGAGGGCGGCATCCTCTACGTGCACGGATCGCCCCGGCGGCAGATCAACGAGTACATCACGCCAAGCAGCCCATACGACGACCCGAGGATGATGCAGAGCATCTTCAACCTCGTCGACTCGGTGTGCGTCGTGGGCCACACCCACGTCCCGGGCGTCTTCACGAACGACCTCGAGTTCTATAAGCCCGGCGACCTGCCCGAGCAGGCCTACGTCATCACTCCGGGCCAGAAGGCCATCGTGAACCCCGGCTCCGTGGGCCAGCCGCGCGACCTCGACCCGCGCGCGTCCTACGCGATCATGGAGACGGACGACACCGGTGCGCCGAAGTCGTTCCGCTTCCTGCGGGTCGAGTACGACATCCAGGAAACCGTCGACCGGATCGACGGCATCACGGCGCTCGACAGCCGCCTCGGACGCCGCCTGCTCGACGGGCAGTGACCGGCGCGCCCGCACGACCCACGCACGAGAAGACATGAAGACCACCGACCCGGCCGGCCGCAAGGCCCCAGCGTTCAACGTGCGACGGTTCGTCGCCACCCTCGCCGTGTTCGCGGTGGCCGCGGGCATCGTGGCGGTCATCGTCAGCGGATCGCGCTCGGGATCCGGCGAATCGCCGGTGACCGAAGCCACGCCGGCGTCACACGGCTCGCCCGCGGCCGCAGCCACGTCCGAGGGGACACCGGCGGCCGCGACGCCCGCGCCCGCCGCGACGACTGCCGCTGCGGCCGCCGCCCCTGCCGCGAAGCCCGCGCCCATGGACCGCTGGTCCGCGCGCGCGCCCGGCTCGCCGACCACGCAGCCGACACCGATCGGCTCGGTCGACCCCGCGAAGGCGCGATTCCTCGTCGAGTTCGACCCGCGCGGTGCAGGCATCGCGCGCATCACCTTCAGCGACCTGTGGTGGACCGGTGCCGACGCCCGAGCCGCCGCGCGCGCGCGTGCGTCCGGCACGGCGGAAGCCTCGATCGCGGGACGCTATTCGTTCGCGGCGCCCGGCACCCTCCAGGGCTTCGCGGTGTCGCTGCTGGCCGCACGCGAGGTCGAGGTCGATGGCCAGGCGATCGGCCTTGCGGGGAACGTCTGGGCGGAAGTCGCCCCGGGCACGTTCGTCAGCGAGCTCGCGGATTCCACCGGCGCGCTCCAGATGCGGGTGACCCGCACGTGGCGCATCGACGCCGGTTCGTACGACCTCCGTTGCGAGCAGCGCGTCGAGAACCTCTCGACGTCGCCGCGCTCGGTGCGCTGGGTCCAGTTCGGGCCGACCGACCTGCCGCGCGAGGGCGCGGCCCCGGGCACGCAGCCCGGAACGGGCACCGGCGGCGGCGACCTGGTGGATGCGCGCCGCTTCCATGCCGGCTACCTGATGTCGAAGGAGCGCGACCCCGGCCAGGCGACGGTGATCGTGCACGGCGCCACGCTCGACCATGCCACCGTGATCGGCCAGGTCGACGCGGGCAACTTCCGCGTCTGGCCCGACCAGCGCCAGCAGCAGGAGCGCTACAACCTCTCGTGGTTCGGCGCAACCAACCGCTACTTCGCGTTCGCCGTGCACGCCCCGTACGCGCCGCCCGGGTCGGCCTCGCGCGCCGTGGCGCCCGCGATCGCCGTCGTGCAGGCGCAGGCGGGCGAATCCACGTTCCGTGGCGCGCCGGACCGCGTGCTCTTCACCGACCTCACGAGCGACGCGGTCACGACCGCGCCCGGCACCGCCGCGGCGTTCGACGTCGGCGTCTTCGCCGGCCCGCTCGAGCGGTCGCTGCTCGCCTCCACCGAGCCGTACGCCGCGCTCAACATGCAGGGCCTCATCCTGTACCTGATGAGCGGCTGCTGCTCATGGTGCACCTTTGCATGGCTCGCGGATCTCTTGGTCTGGTTCCTCTCGTTCCTGCATGACTACGTGGTCTTCGACTGGGGCCTCGCGATCATCGCGCTGGTGATCGTGGTGCGCGGACTGCTGCACCCGCTCACGCGGCGGTCGCAGATCTCGATGATGCGGGTGACCAAGCAGATGGCCGCGGTGAAGCCCGAGCTCGAGGCCATCCAGAAGCGGCACAAGGACGACCCGAAGAAGCTGCAGGAGGAGACCATCCGCCTCTACCGAGAGAAGGGCATCAACCCGCTCGGATGCGCTGGCGGCATGGTGCCGACGTTCCTGCAGATGCCGATCTGGATCGCGCTGTACGCGGTCCTCTACTACGCGTTCGAGCTGCGGCAGCAGCCCGCGTTCTTCGGGCTCTTCCAGAAGTTCGGCGACTGGCCGTTCCTTGCGGATCTCAGCGCGCAGGACCGGTTCATCCCCCTGCCCTTCTCGGTGAACCTCTACGTGTTCGAGCTCTCGTCGGTGAACCTGGTGCCGCTCCTCATGGGCCTCGTGTTCTGGGTGCAGCAGAAGTACATGTCGCCGCCGCCGTCGCCGAACATGACGCCGGAGCAGGAACAGCAGCAGAAGATCATGAAGTGGATGATGGTCATCATGTTCCCGCTGATGCTGTACTCGGCGCCGAGCGGGCTGACCCTCTACATCGCCACCAGCACGCTGGTGGGCATCTACGAGAGCAAGCGCGTGCGCGCCGAGGTCGAGAAGATGGACTTCTCGAAGCCACGGCCCGGCAAGGGCGGCTGGCTGCAGGGCGCGTACGAGAAGGCGATGAAGCGCGTGCAGGAGACGCAGCGCTCCGCCGAGGCGCGCCGAAACGCGCCGAAGCGCCCGTACCGCGACCGCTGAGGCGTCCGGCCCGTTGGATGCCGCGTCCACCATCCTCGCCGTCGCGTCCCCGGCGGGGCCGTCGCCGCGCGGGCTGGTGCGGGCGAGCGGGAGCGGTGCATGCACGCACGTCGCGGCAGCGCTCGAGGGGCCCGGTGCGCAGGCCGTCGCCGCGGGGGTGCGCGGCGTCCACGTCGCGCGCCTCGCCGGACCGTCCATCCCCGTCCTGGTCGCGTGCATGCCGGCGCCGCGAAGCGCGACGGGCGAGGACTGCGTCGAAGTGCACGCCACGGGGAATCCCGCGCTCCTCGAGCGCATCGTGGACATGGTGATCGCATGCGCGGATGGAGGCGCGCGGCGCGCGCATCCCGGCGAGTTCAGCGTGCGCGCCGTGCTCCACGGGCGCATGACGGCGGCGCAGGCCGACGGTGTCGCGCACGCGATCGCGGCAGAGACGGATGCGGCGCTCGCGGCCGCTCGCGCGACGGCCGGGCTCGATGCATCGGGCATGCAGCGCGCATGGTCCGGCGAGATCGCCGACGTCCTCGCGCTCGTCGAGGCCGGCATCGACTTCACCGACCAGGAGGGCGTGGTCGCGATCGCACGTCACGATCTCGAGCGCCGGCTGGACGCGGTCGGGTCCGCGATCGAGGCGGCACTGCGGGCCGCGGAAGGGACCGAACGCGCGGTCCACGCGCCGCGCGTCGTGCTCTGCGGGCCGCCGAACGCGGGAAAGAGCTCGCTCTTCAATGCGCTGCTCGGGCGCACGCGGAGCGTCGAGCACGAAGGCCGCGGCACCACGCGCGACGCGATCGAGGCGGCGCTCGGGCTCGGTGACGGCACCGAGGCGGTGCTGGTCGACATCCCGGGGCTCGAGGAAGCGGTCGAACGGATCGACCTGCTCATGCAGCGGCGCGCGGCGGACGCGATCGCACGGGCGGACGTCGTGATCGCCTGCGACGACGGGAACGGCCCGGTGGCGGCGATCCCCGGCGCGGCGGTCGTGATCCGCGCGCGCACGAAGTGCGACGTCGCGCGTCCGGACCCGTGCGACGTTGAGCTCGGCGGGAAGGCGCCCCGTGACGGGATCGCGACCAGCGCGCGCACCGGGCGCGGGCTCGACTCCCTCCGCGGCGCGATCCGGAACGCGTGCGCGCGCAGCCGATCGCATGCGACCGGCGCCGCGGCGCTCGGTTCGGCCCGCGCGATGCTGCTTTCGGAGGCCGCGGCCGCGATCCGCGCCGGCCGAGACGAGCACGTACCCGAGTTGGCCGCGGCGTGGATGCGCACCGCGCTCGACCGCCTTGGCGAGGTATCCGGCGCGATCCCCCCGGATGACGTGCTTGGCCGCATCTTCGCACGGTTCTGCATCGGGAAGTGACGCCACGCGCGGTACCTTCCGCGCGATGCAGGGCTCGATCGACATCCGCGTGCGCTATTGCGAGTGCGACCCGATGGGCGTGGTGCACCACACGGTGTACCCCGTGTGGTTCGAGATGGGCCGCACCGAGCTGCTGCGCTCCACCGGCCGCACGTACCGCGACATGGAGTCCGCGGGGCTGCTGCTTGCGGTCGTGAAGCTCGAGGTGACCTACCGCGCTCCGGCGCGCTACGACGACCTCGTCACGCTGCGGACGACGCTCACGCGAGTTGGGGCCGTGAAGATCGAGCATGCGTACGAGCTGTTCCGCGGCGACGACCTGCTGGTCACGGGGTCGACCGTCCTCGCGTGCCTCGATCGCGAGGGCCGTGCGCGCGCGCTGCCGGAGGGTGCGCTCGGCGACGTGCCCGCCGCGGGCGGCACGGGTGCCTCAGGCGGGTGACCGGCCGACGCGGGTGCGCACGCGAAGGCCCGGGGCCTGGAGCCGCGAGCGAAGCAACGCGAGCGCGCCGGCACGGAGCGCCCGGTCCACGGCGAACGCCGCCGCGGATCCCGTGACGCCGACGAGCAGCTGCACGGGCGTCGCGGACTCGATCCACGTCTCGGCGACCAGTTCCGCGGGCATCGCCTCGGCCCATGCCTCGGCGAACGATCCGCGGCGCTCGAGGTCGCGCGCCGCCTGCCGCGCGATCTCGGAAACCTCGCGCGTGATCGACGTCTCGCGCTCGCGGAAGGCGCGGCGCTCGCACATGCGCTGCACGCGCGCCAGGCGCGGGTCGGTGGCCGCCGCCGGGATCACGCGCGAGCGCGACGGCGCGGGCGCGCCCTTCGCGGGCTGCGTCGACTTCCGGGGTTCCTTCCTGGGTGCGCCCACGCAGGCATCGTAGGTGGCGGCATGCGGGAGCCGGAGGGGTAACCTCCGTCGCTGCATGGTTCCGGTGCGCCTCGAGAACCTCTCCAAGTCGTTCGGCAGCACCGTGGCCGTCGACGGCATCACCTGCGAGGCACCGGGCGGGGCGCTTACGTTCCTGCTTGGCCCCTCGGGATGCGGCAAGACCACGGTCCTCCGCATGGTGGCCGGCCTGCTCGAGCCGACCCACGGCATGATCCGGTTCGGCAACCGCGACGTGACCGCGTTGGCCGCCGAGCGGCGCGGCTGCGGCATGGTGTTCCAGGGGTATGCGCTGTGGCCGCACATGACGGTCGCCGAGAACGTCGCGTTCGGGCTCGAGTCGCGGAAGCTGCCCCGCGACGAGGTCCGGCGCCGGACCGGCGAGGCGCTCGAGATGGTCCGCATGTCGTCCCTCGCCGACCGGAGGCCCGCGGAACTCTCGGGCGGCCAGCAGCAGCGCGTGGCGCTTGCGCGTGCCGTCGTCTACCGGCCGGATGTCCTGCTCCTGGACGAGCCGCTCTCGAACCTCGACGCACGCCTGCGCATCGAGATGCGGCGCGAGATCCGGCGGATCGTCGACGAGACGCGCATCACCGCGATCTACGTCACGCACGACCAGCACGAGGCACTGAGCCTCGCGGACCGCATCGTGATGATGCGCGAGGGCCGCATCGAGCAGGTGGCCGGGGCACGCGAGATGTATGAACGCCCAGCAAACCGCTTCGTGGCGGAGTTCCTGGGGGAGACCAACCTCCTTGGCGCGACGGTGGAGGGCGCGGTCGGGGGCGGCCTGTGTTCCATCGGCACTTCGATCGGGACGCTCGAGACCACCACGGCCGGCACGCGTGCGACCGGCGACCGTGTCGAGGCGAGCATCCGGCCCGAGTCCTTCCGCATGCACGCCGACCACGAGGTCGTCGCGGGTCGTCCTGCGATCCGCGGGATCGTCGCCGAGACAACCTACCTCGGCGGATTCGCGCAGCACCTCGTGGACTGCCATGGCACCATGATGAAGGTGCTCGAACTCAACCCTCGGGATCGATCGCGGCACGGGCAACGGGTCGCACTGACGGTGGACCCCGACCAGGTCATCCTGCTCGCGGAGTGATCCGCGGGCTACCCTCCCCGGCATGCGCACCCCGCTCGCCGCCGCGTCCGCCGCCGTCATCGCCACCCTGCTCCTTGCGGCGTCCGGGCCCGCCGGCGCCCCGCCCGCCGTGCCCCCCAAGGACGAGCGCCTTGCCTGGTGGCGCGACGCGCGCTTCGGGATGTTCATCCACTTCGGGCTCTACTCGACGCCCGCCGGCACGTGGGACGGCAAGCCCGTCGGGGGCGTCGGCGAGTGGCTCCTCCAGAACGCGCGCATCGACCCGATCGCCTACGAGAAGACGCTGCTGCCGCAGTTCAATCCTGTGAAGTTCGACGCGCGTGAATGGGCGCGCATCGCCAAGGACGCCGGCATGGGCTACGTGGTCATCACCACCAAGCACCACGACGGGTTCGCGCTGTGGGACAGCGCGGCAAGCGACTACGACGTGATGGCCACGCCCTTCCGGCGCGACATCATGCGCGAGCTGGCCGACGCCGTGCGCGCCGAGGGGCTCCGCATGTGCTGGTACCACTCGATCATGGACTGGCACCACCCCGACTACCAGCCGCGGCGGGAGTGGGACGCGCGGCCCGTGGATCCGCAGTCCTTCCCGCGCTACGTCGACTTCATGTTCGCGCAGCTGAAGGAACTGCTCACGAAGTACGGCGACATCGGCATCCTGTGGTTCGACGGCGAATGGGAAGGCACCTGGAACCACGACTGGGGCAAGAAGACCGACGACTTCGTCCGTTCGCTGCAGCCGCGGATCATCGTCAACAACCGAGTCGACAGCGGCCGCGCCGGGATGGAAGGCTTCAGCGCCGACGAGCACGCGCGCGGCGACTACGGCACGCCGGAACAGACCATCCCCCCGAACGGCATGCCCGGCAAGGACTGGGAGACGTGCATGACCATGAACGACACCTGGGGGTACAAGGCGTCGGACTCGAATTGGAAGAGCGCGCGGACGATGATCCGCATGCTCTGCGACATCGCGTCGAAGGGCGGGAACTTCCTGCTCAACGTCGGTCCGAAGGGCGATGGCACCATCCCCGCGGAGTCGGTCGAGCGCCTGCGGCGCATGGGCGAGTGGATGCGCGTGAACGGCGAGGCGATCCGCGGCACGACGGCATCGCCGTTTCCGAAGCAGTTCCCGTGGGGTCGAGTGACCATGCGCAGCCTGAATGGACAGTGGCAGGACGTCACCCGCCTCTACCTGCACGTGTTCGACTGGCCCGCCGACGGCACGCTCCGGCTTGACGGGATCGCGAACGAGGCCTTCGCGCCGAAGGTGCTCGGAGCGGACGACCGCACGCCGTCCGTGGCGCGCGACGGCGATTCGCTCGTGGTGACCGGACTGGGCGCCGCGCCCGTCGATCCCGACTGCACCGTGGTGAGCCTCGGCGTCCACGGCACGCCGCGCGTGCAGGCATTCATGGTGCGGCCTGCCGCCGACGGCACCGTCGCCTGCATGGCCGCCGACGCGATCGTGACCGGCAGCATCCAGTACGAGGACCGCTTCGCGAACCTCGGCTGGTGGCGGGACATGGCGAGCGAGGCGCGGTGGCCCGTGCGCCTTGCGGGCCCCGGCACGTTCGACGCGACCATCGACTACGCCGCGAGCGCCGAGTGCGGCGGCACCGCGGAGTGGATGGTGCGCTCCGGCGGGAAGGCGGTCGCCTCGGGCACCGCCGAGCTCCCGGGACGCACCGGCTGGGGCGACTTCGCCACCGTCTCCCTTGGCCGGGTGGACCTGCCCGCGGGCGACTGTGAATTCGTCGTGAAGGCACGGCGCAAGAACGGCGACTCCTTCGTCAACCTGCGAAGCGTGCGCATGGCGCCCGTGAAGTAACCTCGTCCGCCCCATGCCGAGCTACACCCTCAACGGCGCCACGATCGAGCTGCAGCCCCAGGACCGCGAGCCCTTCATGTGGCTCGCGTCGCAGGTCTACCGGCGCATGCACGCCGGCAACCCGACACCGCCGCTGCCCGCGATCCTCACGATGTTCGCGCACGAGGGAACGACCACGCAGGGCCTGGCGACGGACGACCCGCGCATCCAGGCCATCATGTGGACGCTCTGGCAGCTCGGCCTCAAGGGTTCGCGCGTGGAGGGCGAGTCCGAGTCGAAGCAGATCAAGTGGGACAAGGGCGACCACGCCGGGATCGACGCCGCGCCCGTCATGGAGTGCTTCTCGGCCGAGGCCATCCGCGACGGACGCACGCTGGCGGCGTCGCTGGCGATCGCGGCGAACCGGCGCATCAACCTCAACGGCACCGAGATCCACGTGCGCATCAACGACTTCGAGCTGATCCGCGCGCAGTCCGAGGAGATGAACAAGCGCCGGCAGGACGAGGCCCACGACCCGTCGATGGCCGCGGCGCGCTACGTCGCCGAGCTGGTGACGGGCGGCGCCGACACCAACGACCTGCGCCTGCGCGCGGCACTGGAACTCGCGGCCGACCTCGGCATCCGCGCGATGTGGGTCGACACGGTCTCGCGCCAGCTCCGGATCGCGGCGTTCAGCCGCGAGGCGGCACTGGCGGCGGCATTCCTGCAGGGCGCGCCCGTCGAGCACTTCGAGCTTGCGCTCAAGCGCGCGGACACGCTGCAGCAGGCAGCCGAGGAGACGGCGCGGAAGCTCGCGGCGCAGGTCCAGGCCCAGCAGGGCGGCCCAGGCGCCGCCCGGGCCGAGGCACGCCCCGCAGCTGGCGCCACGACCGCGCCCGCGCCGGCCCGCCGCCGCCGCCGCTGAGGACGCCCGTTCCGCCCGCGCCGGCGATATCCGGACATTCCATGCCGATCAGGGGCAATCCGCCCTTCACGGTCCTTGACCTTCCGCGTCAGGATCGGACCGTGATCCTGTCCCCGCGCGGCACGGAGAGAAGGCGTGCCGCGCGGGGCACGAGCAACGTGGAGGAGGTGAAGGATGGATGCACGCACGGACCGGCCGCGGGGACACGACGAACCTCGCGACGGCCTGCGGACGCCGTGGCTCGCTCGCATCGAGCTGCGCACCTGCATCCCCTCGCATGCCGCGATCTTCCGTGACGCGCTGGGCGGCGACCCAGCCGTGGCGATCGTCGACGGCCCGCTCCTGGATGGGTGCGCCGCGGACGCGGCGTTCGTGCCGACCAATGGCTTCGGCTACCTCGATGCAGGCATCGATGGCGCGTTCGCGCGCAGGTTCGGTCGCCGACTGCAGCGCAGCCTCCAGGAGCGGATCGGGCAGGAGTTCGACGGCGAGCTGTCGTGCGGCGCGGCGGTGGTCATCCCCACGGGCGACCTCTCCCTGCCGTTGGTCATCGCCGCTCCTGCGACGCAGTACCCAGGCTCGATCTCGGGCGATCCGATGATCTACCAGTCGATGCTGGCCGCACTGCGGGCGATCGATGCGTGGAATGCCGCCGACGAGGGACCGTGGATCGCGTCGCTGACGGTGCCCGACCCGACGCGCCCGCCGGAGGCGTGGCAGGCCGAGCGCGTGGCCTTGCAGGTCGCGGAGGCGATCCGTGCATGGCGCCGCGACCGGGACGCACGCGCGCTGCGGGCCGCCTGAGCGATCATCACGCGGATGCGATGGCCGCGATCGGCGGCATCGGCACCCCGATCGAGGCGCAGACCGCGCGCAGCAGTTCCGCTTCCTCGACCGTCGTCCGCCGGTCTGCGGTGACCGCCGCGACGCACGCATCCACCACGCGTCGCTTGAATCCCGGGCTTGCCTGCGACAGCGCGCGCAACGCGGCGTCGAGCGCATCGAGCGTGCAGCGCGCGGCAGGCACGGGGTCGCCCGGCAGGGTGGGATCCGCGGCGCGCGCATCGACCCACGCACGTCCTGCAGCCGCCGCATCCGACGCCCCGCTCCACGCAAGCACCGACGCAACCAATGCCGCATCGTCGACGGTGGGCCGTGCGCCGTTCGGCACGGGCGCCGCGCCGCGGCCCTCCACCGCCTGGCGCAGCACGACGCGCACCATCCACTCCACCCGGTCGAGTTCGCCGTCGGACGCCATCAGCTGCGCGAGCGAAACCCGGAACGCCGCGTACTGGGCCGGCGCCAGCATCGCGATCGACGGTGCGCAGAGCTCGAGGATCGGCAGCCGGTCCTCCGGACGCACCGTGCACCCCGCAAGCCCCGAGGCCGCCTCGGCCAGCCCACGGTCGTTCGCCCGGACGATGGCGAGCTGGCGCATGCGCTCGCCGAGGTCGGCGGAGAGCAAGAGTCGCACGACGGCCGCGCGCGCATCGAACGGCTCATGTGCGGCCGCCAGCATGCGCGGGTCGATCGACCCGACGAGCGAGCGCGCCGCATCGATCCGCGAGGCGTCGAGCGACCCGATCTCGGCGCGCGCGGACCGGACGCGACCGGAGTCCACCGTCGAGGCACGTGCCACAGGGTCGGCCGAGGACGCATGACCCGCGAACCCCGAGGCGACGGTCGCGCCATGCGCTGGGCCCTGGACCGTCGCGGAGGGAGCGGCCGCGGATCCCGCCCCGGCGTTCGCCGGCAGTTGCAGCCCGCGGATCCGGCGGATCCGTTCCTCGAGGGGCGGGTGCGTGGAGAAGAGCGCGGCGACGCCGTCCGCGAAGAAGAAGTGGCTGAACTCGGCTGCGGCTGGCGCGGCCACCCGGCTTCCCGCGGCCGACCGGCCGATCCGCTCGAGCGCGCCGGCGATGCCCTCGGGGTTGCGCGTGTACTGGACGGCGCTCGCGTCGGCGAGGTACTCGCGCTGCCGGCTGACGGCACTCTGGATGATGCGGCCGAAGAAGTAGCCGACGATCCCGATCAGGAAGAGGCCGACGCCGAGCATCGCCGCGGCCGCGGCGCCGTTGTTCTTGCCTCGCGAGGACCGCACCCCGCGCATCGACCGCAGGATGAGCCGGCCGACCATCGAGATGGCGAAGATGCCGCCGAGCCACGCCACCAGCCGCATGTTGAGCCGCATGTCCTGGTGGAAGATGTGGCTGAACTCGTGCGCGACCACGCCCTGCAGCTCGTCCCGGTCGAGCTCGCGGATGCACCCGGCCGTCACGCCGATCACGGCGTCCTTCGGCGCGTTCCCGGCGGCGAACGCGTTGATCGCGTCGTCGTCCATCACGTAGACGGGCGGAACCGGCATGCCCGACGCGATCGCCATTTCCTCGACGATGTTCAGGATCTTGCGCTCCGCCGGGTCGCGCGATCCCGGGTCGACCATGCGACCACCGAGCGCCTCCGCGACCGCTCGACCGCCATGGGACATCTGGACCTGCTTCACCAGCGTTCCGATGAGCACGATGGCACCCACCGAACCGCCGGCAAGTAGCAGCATCCGCGGATCCGCCGGATTCCCGCGACCGATCGTGAACGAGAGCAGCAGGTGCACCGACACGACGGTGGCGACCACGCCCACGACGAAGAGCGCCACGAGCGCGCCCGTGTTGCGCTTCGCGCGTTCCTGGCTCTCGAAGAAGTCCATCGCCATCGTCAATTGCCTCCTGCGCGGGCATACCCGCACCAGTCCGCCCACGCCCTGCGCAACGCACCGTGGAACCGTGCACCGTACGCCGCCTCGTCCATCAGCGCCGAGCGGCGCAGGGCGGCCCGCAGCCCGCGGCGAAGCGACTCCAGCCGCGCCCGATCGCCGGCGAGCCCGGAAGCGATCCGGACGAACGACGCGGCATCATGCGCCACCAGCTCCGGAAGCCCGGCCGCGCCGAGCAGGCTGGCGCCGACCCGCGCGGCGTGCCGATCGCCGACGAGGGTCACCACCGGCACGCCCATCCACAGCGCCTCGCAGGTGGTGGTCGTGCCGTTGTACGGCGTCGTGTCGAGCGCCACGTGGACCCGACCGTAGAGCGCCAGGTGCTCCTCGATCGTCTTCGTGAACGGGACGACGTCCACGCGCGCGCCTTCGATGCCCGCGGCCGCGAGCCGGGCAAGCAGGCGCGAACGCGTCGACGCATCGCCCATCGAGAGCGACTTCAGCAGGAGCCTCGATCCCGGGACGGCGTGCATCGCGTCGGCCCAGAGCGCGAGCGCCGCAGGCCCGACCTTCGACGTGAGGTTGAACGACCCGAAGGTGATGGGCGCGTCCGCCGCAGGAAGCACGGGATCCGGCGCAGCCGCGGGCGGGCGGTAGCACAGGAAGCACGGATCGATGCGCGCAAGGCGTTCGGTGCACGCGGCTTCGCTTCCCGGCGGATCCGTCGTCGAATCGACGATGCGCACGTCGACCGCAGGATGCCCCGTGGTGTTCGGGTACCCGATCGCGGTCACGATCACGGGCGCAGGCTTGCGGTCGAGCGCGGCGAGCCGGCCACCGTTGGAGTGTCCCGACAGCTCCACCAGCACGTCGATGCCGCGCTCGCGGATCGCACGGTCGAGTGCCGCATCGTCCATGAGGGCGCACTCGACCCATCCGTCCGAGGCGTCCATGAAGCGCCGCGTCATGGCGTCGCCGGGAGCGCGTGGGTCGGTCGCGAAGCACGTGATCGCGTCGCCTTCCGGCTTCGTGCGGAACACCGGATCGGCGAAGAACCCCACCGAGTGCGTCCGGAGGTCGCCGGAGAGGATCCCGATCCGGAGCGGACGCGCGGGATCGGGATCGCGCCCCGCTTGTTCCTGCGGCACATGCGCGACGAGGTCGCGATGCGCGCGATGCGCGGCGCCCACCTCGTCCGCCGGGATCGACGGATAGTTCAGCGCGAACAGGTACCTCGTGCGCAACCCCCGATGCCCGGGGTGGCGCGCAACCTGTCCGCGGAGGAACTCCACCGCCTCGTCCATGCGATCGCTGGCCTCGAGCGCGGACCCCGCGGCGATCGCCATCTCGGGCCAGTCGGGGCGGACCGCAAGCCCCGCCATGCACGCGGCATGGGCGCCGTCGGAATCGCGCAGCGCCATCAATGCCAGCGCCAGGCCGAGGTGCGCACGCGCGTACGACGGGTCGAGCTCGATCGCCGTCCGGAACTGTGCGGCCGCATCGTGGTTGCGCGCGGCCGCCATCAGCGCGTTCCCGAGGTTGTTCCGGTACCCGGCGACCTGCGGGGCGATCGCCACGGCCCGCTCGAGCTGGATGACGGCCTGCTGCTGCTGGCCGTCCTGCGTCAGGAAGAGCCCCAGCATCTGGAGGGCGTCCGCATTGCGTGACTGGACGCGCAGCACCGTCCGCACGGCCGCGATCGCCTCCGAGAGGCGGCCGGACCGCGCATCCTGCAGTGCGCGTTCGAGCGTTCGTTCGCTCCCCATGGCTCAGGAGGTGCGGCCCGCGCCGAAGTCGACGGCCGGAAGCGCGCGCGAAGCATCGTCCGTCTCGAAGAGCGAGGACGGCATGAACGAGAAGAGCCGCGCGACGAGGAGGTCCGGGAAGACCGCGAGCCGCGTGTTGTAGGTCATCACGGCGTCGTTGTACGCCTGGCGCGCGAACGCGATGCGGTTCTCGGTGCTGACCAGCTCCTCCTGCAGCTGCAGCGCCGAGGCGTTCGCCTTGAGCTCGGGGTATCGCTCCATCACGATCATCAGCCGCCCGAGCGCGGCCGCAAGCGCGCCCTCGGCGCCGGCAAGGGCACCGGTCGCGGCCGCATCGGTTCCGCCCGCCGCGCTTGCACGCCGCTCGGCCGCCACCGCGGCCGCGCGCGCCTGCGTCACGGCCTCGAGGGTCTGGCGCTCGTGCGCCATCGCGCCCTTCACGGCCGCGACCAGGTTCGGGACGAGGTCATGCCGCCTGAGGAGCTGGACGTCGATCTGCGCGAACCCGTTCTGCACGCGAACGCGGCGGGACACGAGACCGTTGTAGGTCACCATCAGCCAGAGGCCCGCGACCGCAATCACCGTGACCGCGGCCACCGCGGCGACCGCCAACGGCGCAACGGCGAGGACCGGGATGACTGCGGTAGGCGGAAGCATCGGCACGGCCATGTTCTAGCATCGCGCGCCGTGCGGCGCGATAGGCTTCCGGCGTGATGAACGCGGCCGACGATCCTGCGCGCGTCCGCGTCCTGGTGACCGGGTTCGAGCCGTTCGGCGGAAGCCCCGTCAACCCCTCGATGCTGGCGGCCCGGGCGACCGCGTCACGCCGTTGGCCGGGGGCGGCGGTCCAGGCATGCATCCTGCCGGTCGTGGGCGGGACGGGGCCTGGTTCGGCGCGGCGGATCCTCGAAGGGGTGATGGACGCGTTTCGCCCGCACGCGGTGCTCCTGCTCGGCGAGGCGTGCACCCGGAGCGCGGTGAGCGTCGAACGCGTGGCGCGAAACGAGCGCGAGTACCCGATCGCGGACAACGCGGGCGGCGTGGTGCGCGGCATGCCGGTGGTGGCCGGTGCACCGGGCGTGCTCGGATCCGCCCTGCCCGTCGATGACCTGATTGCTGTGGTCCGTGCACTCGGAATCCCGGCCGAGTGCTCATCCGACGCCGGTCGGTTCCTCTGCAACGAGGTGATGTTCCACCTGCTGGATCGGAGGTCGCGGACGGGCGCACCCGCGTTCGCGGGGTTCATCCACCTGCCGCAGCTGCCGGAGCAGCACGCCCTGCGCCCGGTCGAGGCTCGCCCGATGCCGCTCGACGAGACGGTCGACGCGATGCGCGCCATCGTCGGACGCGTGGTCGGCCTGTGCGTGCGACGCGAAAAATAGGCGCATGACTCCGGACCTTCCGGGCCATGCGCCCCACCCTGGTGTGGACGGGCAGGGTGCTTGTCGAGGCACTGCGGTGCGATGCCCCGACATGGACCACTACGAACGGGGAACGATCCGGTTCGGGAATCCCGGCGATTCAGGTAGGTTTCCGGTCCACCGATGCTCGCCCGAAGCGCATGCAACGACCGCCGATTCGAGATCACGCTGAGCGATCCCGCGCGTCGCAACGCGCTTGGCGAGGCGATGTTCGCCGCGCTGCACGAGCGATTGCTCGTCGCCGCGCTCGCCGCCGACGGCCGACTGCTTGCTGCCGACGGTTCAGCCAAGGGTGCCGACGTCGTCGTGCTGCGTGCCGAGGGTCCGTCGTTCTGCTCCGGCTTCGACCTCGGTGCATGCGTCGAGCGCCCCGCGACGCTCCGTGCGTACGTGCATGAACTCTCGCGCGCCGTGCGCGCGCTGCGGACGCTGCCCGTGCCCGTGATCGCCGAGGTCCGCGGCACCGCGGCGGCCGGTGGATGCGCGCTGCTCGCGGGATGCGACTTCGTGGTCGTCGCCCCCGATGCGCAGCTCGGCTATCCGGTGCACCGGATCGGCGTGAGCCCCGCGGTGACGCTTCCGGCGCTCACCGCGAACGCGGGCCACGGACCGGCCCGGTCCGTGGCGATGGGCGGCGCGATGCACGACGGACCGTCCGCGGTCCGCGCGGGGCTTGCGACGCATTGCGCGGCGGACTCCGCCTCGCTGGCCGCGCACGTGGACGCCCTGGCGGGAACGTTGGTCTCGAAGGGACCGATCGCGCTCCGGACCACGAAGCGGTGGCTCAACGAGCTCGACGGTTCGGCGGACGAGGCCCGACACCTGCACGCCGAGGCGGCAAGCGCCGCGGCGGCAGGTGGCGACGAATTCGCGGACATGCTGCGCGCATTCTGGTCCGCGCGCACGAAGCCCGGGGTCACGCCTCGGTGACGTCGTACGAGGCGGCGTACCCGCCGCACTCCATGCGGAGGATCTGGCGCGCAATGTCATTGGCCAGCGCGCTCGCGCCGAATCGGAAGAGGTGCGGGGAAAGCCATTCGTCCCCCAGCGTCTCCTTGACCATCACCAGGTAGGCGATCGCCTGCTTCGCCGTGCGGATGCCGCCGGCGGGCTTCATACCGATGCGGATCCCCGACGCCATGAACCGGTCCCGGATCGCCTCAAGCATCACCAGGGTCACCGGCATCGTCGCAGCCGGCTGCACCTTGCCGGTGGACGTCTTGATGAAGACCTCGCCATCGCCCGGCTGCGGCAGTCCGGGCACCGCGCAGGCGGCGTCGATCGCCAGGTCGCTCGCCCGGCGCACGTTGTCGAGCGTCTCGAGCTCGCCAGTCTCGAGGATGATCTTGAGGTGCGCGGGCCGGCCCGCGGGCGGCCGGGCGCAGAGCGCGCGCGTCTCGCGGATCTCGCGTGCGATCTCGTCGAAACGTCCCGCCAGGAACAGCCCGCGGCTGATCACCATGTCGATCTCGTCCGCGCCGGCGGCGATCGCGTCGGCGCAGTCGCGCAGGCGCACGTCCAACGGGTACTGGGCGCTCGGGAAGCCCGTGGCCACCGCCGCCACGTGGACGCCGCTTCCTGCGAGCGCCTCGCACGCCACCGGGACCAGCATGGGGTAGACGCATACCGCGGCAACGTGCGGGACGGGGAGGTCCGGTGCCTTCGCGCCCGCAGGGACGTCCAGCGGCTGCACCGCCTTGCGGCACAGCGCACGCACCTTCCCGGGCGTGTCCTTGCCCTCGAGCGTGGTGAGGTCCAGCATCGACATGGCGCAGCGAAGCGCCTGCCGCTTCGACGCGGCCTTGATGGACCGCTTCGTGAACGACTCCGCGCGGCGCGCGGCCATGATGGCGTCGACGCCGCGCATCGCGGGCGCGTCAGCCGCCGCGGGCCTTGCGGAACAGGTCGGGGAGGAAGATCACCTGGCGCAGGAGCAGCGCCTTCTCGCCCGCGTTCGCGTTCTCGACGTAGTAGATGAAGAGCATCTCGCCACGGCCATCGAGCACCCAGAGGCTCTCGTACGGGCGTTCCTTCGGACCGAGGCCCGAATCGATCGTCACCATCGAGGAGCCCTGTGGGCCGGCGTTGGCGGTGCCTGCATGCGCGGCGTTCAGGTCGATGCGGCCGGCCTGGATGATCGTCAGCGCCGCGAGCATGATCGCGGTGGCGATCAGCACGATGCGCGCGGTCGGGGTGCCGTCGGCGGCGGGGCGGAGGTGGGTGTCCTGGTTCATGGATGCGTCCTTTCCGGGTGTCACCGGTTCTGCGCGGCCTGCGCCGCGTCCATGGACATGTTGCGGTAGCCCAGGCCGACCAGGCGCTTCTGGTTCTCGTACCAGCTGAGCGCGACGACCTCGTTGGTGGTCTCGTCGTTGATGTAGACGACGCCCTGGACGATTCCGTTCACGGTGCCGGCGGCCATGCTGTAGGTCGAGCGGGGTCGCAGCTGGGCGACGGCCGTGGGCCCGAACGTGACCGCGACGAGCGCGGCCAGCAGGCAGCCGTTGAGGATGATGAGCGAGCGGAGCGACGAGCGCTTCATGGTGGCCTCCTGGGTGTCCCGGGCGCGCGTGCGCCGGATGATCAGGAGGATACCGGGCGGCGGATGACGCACTCGCCGGGCTCGTGGTCGAGCACCAGGCGCCAGCGGCCCGCGTCCGCGCGCCCAAGCAGCGCGCGTTTCGTGAGCATGGTGTCGTACGGGAGCATGTCGTACCCCAGGCTCGATGCCGGGTGCGCATGGTGCACGGTGGGCATCACGTCGCCCGGGTAGCAGACCGTCCCGTGCGCATCGCTCCAGGTCACCGCCTGGTGGTGCCACGTGTGCCCCGGGGTGGGCACCACCCGCAGGCCCGGCAGCGGTTCCGCGACCCCGTCGTGGAGCACCACCCGGTGCGCGATGGGGTCGAGGTGCGTGCGCAGGTACGTCCGCGTCATGGTGCTGCGGTTCGCCAACGCGTCGTCCCATTCGCCGCGCTGCACGTGGACGTCGGCGTTGGGGAAGACGCGCTCCAGGTCGCCTCCGGGGCCGAGCCGCGTCAGGCCACCCGCATGATCGAAGTGCAGGTGCGTCAGGACGACATGGTCGATGGAATCCGGCGCGACGCCCGCCTCGGCCAGGGCATGCTCGACGGTCCGCACGGACCCGTCGGGGGCGGACTCGAATGCGTAGATCGCGCGTTCCTTGTCGGTCCACTTCCCGCCGGCGCCGCACTCCACCAGCACGCGCAGCGGACGGCCGCCCGGACCGGCGCCCCCGCGCTCAAGCAGCACGCAGTTCATCGAGAGCCCGATGCGGTTCTCCGCGTCGGGCTCCACCCATTTCGACCACATGGCCTTCGGGAGGATGCCGAACATGCCGCCGCCGTCCAGGCGGAAGCCGCCGGCGCGCAGGACCCGCCACTCGAACAGGTCCTGCGCACCGGCCGTGCCCACGTTCAGCTCTTGACCACGCGCGCCTTGCGGCGGGCGGCCGGTACCTGCGCCATCGCGTTGCGGGTGTCGACCACCAGCACCGCGTGCTCGGCCAGCGCGCCGTAGTCGACCGCGTCGTGGTCGGTGAGGATCAGGACGCAATCCATTGACCGCAGCGTGTCGGGCGTGAGCGCGACGCTCTTGAGGTCGATGCGGTACTTGCGCATCGACGGATACGTCGGGATGTGCGGGTCGTGGTAGCAGACCTCGGCGCCGCGGTCACGAAGGAGCTCGATGATCTCGGCGCTGGGGCTCTCGCGCGAGTCGTCGATGTTCTTCTTGTAGGCCACGCCGATCACCATGACCTTGGCGCCCTTCATGCTCTTGCGGTCGTCGTTGAGCGCGCCCTGCGTGCGCTCGATGACGTAGTGCGGCATGGCGGTGTTGACCTCGCCGGCGAGCTCGATGAAGCGCGCCGCGCGGCCGATCTCCTTGGCCTTCCAGGTCAGGTAGAACGGGTCGATCGGGATGCAGTGCCCGCCGAGGCCCGGGCCCGGGTAGAAGGGCATGAAGCCGAACGGCTTGGTGCTGGCCGCGGCGACGACCTCCCACACGTCGATGTTCATGTCCGTGAGCACCGTCTTCATCTCGTTGACGAGGGCGATGTTCACCGCGCGGAAGATGTTCTCGAGGAGCTTGGCGGTCTCGGCCACCTCGGCGCTCGAGACGAAGTGCGCCTGCTTCACCACGCGCGAATAGAGCGCGAAGGCGAGCTTGCCGGAGACCTCGTCGGTTCCGCCCACGAGCTTGGGAATGGTGGCCGCGCTGAACTTCGCGCTGCCGGGGTCCTCGCGCTCAGGGCTGTACGCGAGGAAGTAGTCCTCGTTGCGCTTCAGGCCCGTGGCATCCAGGATCGGGCCCATCTCGTCGCGCGTGGTGCCCGGGTACGTGGTGCTCTCGAGCACGACCAGCTGTCCCTTGCGGAGGACGCCGGCGACCAGCTTCGTCGAGTCGAGCACGAACGAGAGGTCCGGCTCCTTGTGGTGGCCCAGCGGGGTCGGGACGCAGAGCAGGATGGCGTCGGCCTTCTGCAGGTCCTTCGCGTCGGTGGTGCCAAGGAAGCCGGCGTTGCCCTTCAGGTAGTCGAAGAACTCCTGCCCGAGATGGTGGATATACGGCGTGCCGGCCTTGATCGCATCGATCTTGCGGCGATCGATGTCGAAGCCGACCACCTTGAAGCCCGCGCGGAGGCAGGCCTCCGAGAGGGGCAGGCCCACGTAGCCGAGGCCGACGATGCCGACGGTGGCGGTCTTGGATTCGATCTTCTTGAGGAGTTCGGTGGCGATTTGGTTCATGGCGCTTCCGAATGACACTCGATCGGCGATCGGCCATGCATCCTCAGATCAAGGTTTCGGGATTCTCGAGCATCCCGACCACGGTGTTCAGGAATCGGGCACCCTCGGCCCCGTCCACCACGCGGTGGTCGCAGCTGAGCGAGAGCGGAAGGCTCAATCCGGCGTAGAAGCGGCCGTCCTTCACCATGACGCGCTCCTTGGCGCGTCCGGCGGCGAGGATGGCGACCTCGGGGTAGTTGATGACCGGCGTCGCGAACATCCCGCCGTAGCTGCCGACGTTCGAGATGGTGAACGTGCCGCCCATCGACTCCTCGCGCTTGATGGAGCGGTCCTTGCAGGCCGCGGCGAGCCGCTTGACCTCGGCGGCGAGCTCCACGGGGCTCTTCGCGCCGGCGTCGCGGATCACCGGGACCATCAGCCCGTTCTCGGTGTCGACCGCGCAGCCGAGGTTCACGGGGCCCTTGACCAGGATCTCGTTGTTGGCGTCGTCGGTGATGGCGTTCAGCGTCGGGTGCTTGCGAAGCGCCTTGCAGATCGCCGTCATGATGAACGGCAGCATGCTCAGCTTCTGCCCGGTCACGCGGCCATACTCCTTGCGCTTCTGTTCCAGGATCGTCACGTCGGCCTCGTCGACCACGGTGAAGTGCACCGTGGTGCGGACGCTGCGGTCGAGGCTCTCGGCGATCTTCCGGCGCACGCCGCGGAACGGCACGCGCTGCACGATGCCCTGCGGGTCGATGTACACGCTGCCGGGTGCGATGGCGGCCGAACGCGGCGCGAACCCACCGGACGCGGGTGCCGACGCGCCGGCTCCGGCGAACGACTCGACGTCGCTCGCCGTCACGCGACCGCCGCGACCGCTCCCGGGCACGCGCTGGATGTCGATGCCGAGTTCACGCGCGATGCGGCGCACGGCCGGCGTGGCCAGCGCCTTGCCGTCGCGCGAGACCGTGGCGGCCTCGGGTGCGCGGCGCGCGAACCGGTCGCTCACGGTGAGCGTGCCGCTCATGGTGCCGACCACGGTGCCCTGGTCCTCGGTGGCCGCGGGCGCCCCGGCCGCGACCTGCGACGAAAGGCACGCGGCGCCGGACGTCCCGTTCGATGATGCGGTGGCCGTGGGCGCGGCGGCCCCTGGCTTGGCGGGCGCACCCGCCGCCCCGTAACGCACCAGCACGGCGCCGACCTTGATGATCTCGCCGGCCTTGCCGCACAGCTCGGTCACAGTCCCCGCCCACGGCGAAGGAACCTCGACCAGCGCCTTGTCGGTCTGCATCTCGGCGAGCGTCTGGCTCTCCTTGACGGTCTCGCCGGGCTTCACCTTCCATGAGATGAGTTCGGCCTCCGCCAGGCCTTCGCCGAGGTCGGGGAGGAGGAAGTGGCTCTTGTCGCTCGGCTGCTTGATTCCGGCCATCGGTGTTCCCTCTTCGGTCGGTTCAGTACGCCATCACGTCATCGATCGCACGCCCGATGCGCGCAGCATCCGGCATGTAGTCGAGCTCGAGCTTGTAGTACGGCATGATGGTGTCGAAGCCCGCCACGCGCTGGACGGGGGCCTCCAGGTGCAGGAAGCACCGCTCCATGATGCGCGCCGAGATCTCGGAGCCGAAGCCGCACGTGAGCGGCGCCTCGTGCACCACCACGCACCGGCCGGTCTTGCGGACGCTGGCCTCGATCGCCTCGATGTCGAACGGATAGATGGTGCGCAGGTCGACGAGCTCGATCGACTTGCCGCTCTTCTCGATGGCCTGCATGCACTGCACGACGCTGGCGCCCCAGCTCACCACGGTCAACTCGGTGCCTTCGCACACGGTGCGCGCCTTGCCGATCGGCAGCACGTACTCGTCCTCGGGCACCTCCTCGCGGAATGCGCGGTAGATGCGCTTGGGCTCGAAGTAGATGACCGGGTCCGGGTCGCGGATGGCCGCCACCAGCAGGCCCTTGGCGTCGTAGGGCGAGCTCGGCATCACCACCTTCAGGCCGGGCGTGTGCGCGTAGATGGCCTCGGGCGAGTCGCTGTGCAGCTCGGGGGCGTGGATGCCGCCGCCCACAGGTACGCGGATGGTCAGGGGCACCGGGAAGGCACCCCGGGTGCGCGTGCGCATGCGCGCTGCGTGGCTGCAGATCTGGTCGTAGGCGGGGCCCAGGAAGCCGTCGAACTGGATCTCGGGCACGGGGCGCAGGCCGCCCATGGCGAGCCCGATGGCCGTCCCGATGATGCCGCTCTCGGCCAGCGGCGTGTCCACCACGCGCTTGGCGCCGAAGCGCTTCTGGAGTCCCTCGGTGACGCGGAAGACGCCGCCGTTGAGGCCGACGTCCTCGCCGAGGAGCATGACGCGCTCGTCCTTCTCCATTTCCTGGATCAGGGCGAGGTTGATTGCCTGGACCATCGTCAGGTTTGCCATGGAATGCTGTCCGGGGTTGACCCCGTAATCCTTTATCCGGTCACGAGGGGCGCGTGCGGCGCCGGGGTGGCGGGCGAGGCGTTGCGTTCGGTCAGTGGTGCGCGTGCTCGGCGGGATTGCTCAGGTGCTCGGTGCTCGACAGCTGCCCGGGGTCCTGGCCCAGTGAGTGGGTCTGCATCGTGTCGCGCTGCAGCGCCAGGTCCGAGGGAAGCTCCGAGTACATGCTGTTGAAGAAGTCCGACGAGTGCGGCGCGGCGATGTTCTCGGCGCGCGCCACGGCCTCGGCGATCAGCTTCTCGGAGCGCTCGACGAGCTCCGCTTCCTTCGTGTCGTTCCAGAGCTTCAGCCGCTCCAAGTGCTTGCGTACGCGGATGAGCGGGTCCTTTGCCTTCCACGCGTCGACCTCGGCCTTGTCGCGGTAGCGGCTGGCATCATCTGCGGTGGTGTGGTCACCGAGCCGGTACGTCACCATCTCGATGAAGGACGGCTTGCCCTCCTTGCGCGCGCGCTCCGTGGCCTGACGCATGGCGTAGACGGTGGCGAAGATGTCGTTGCCGTCGACCTGCAGGCAGGGCATGCCGTAGGCGATGCCGCGCTGCGCGACCGTGGGCGCGCTGCACTGGATGCGGCCCGGCACGCTGATGGCCCAGAAGTTGTTCTGGCAGACGAAGACCACCGGGATGTCCAGGTTCGCCGCGAAGTTCGCGGCTTCGTGGAAGTCGCCCTCGCTGGTGGCGCCGTCGCCGAAGAACGTGCACGCGATCTGCTTCTCGCCGCGGTACTTGGCGGCCCACGCAAGGCCCGTGGCGTGCAGCATCTGCGTTCCGATCGGCACCGCGATCGGGGTCGCGAAGTGCTCGCGCGGCATCGCGTTCCCGCGTTCGTCGCCCATCCAGTGGAGGAGGATCGACTCCATCGGAACGCCGCGCCAGAACAGGCCGCAGTTCTCGCGGTAGCAGGTCACCAGCCAATCGGTCTTCTCGAGCACGTACGCCGCGCCGAGGCTGGTGGCCTCCTGGCCCATGTTCTGCGGATAGGTGCCCATGCGGCCCGACCGCTGCAGGCGGAACGCCACGCCGTCGAGGTGCCTGCACTGGTACATCGCCTCGTAGAGCTTCACGAGGTCGGCGTCGGGGATGAGACCCTTGCCGAGCTTCTCGTCGAAGTTCCCCTGCTCGTCGAGGATCGAGATGCGGGGGATCTCGGTCTTGAACGCGGTGGTGATGGGCATAGGTCGGGCAGTCTAGGGGAGGTGCATGTGGATGCCATGCACGGTCATGGGTGTGGCCGATATTCCTGTCGCCGCCGTGGCATGACCCACTTCACTGCCGCCGGGACCCGCGCCAGGCGCATGCAACTCTTTGCCCAGGACCGGCGCCTACCCTGCACCGATGCGCTGCGACGAATGCGGGCATTCGCTTGCGGGAGTTGCCTCGGGTGCGCCCTGCCCCGAGTGCGGGACCATCACGCCGGGCGAACGCCGCGCGCTTCCGCCGGTGAACGCCGGCATCGCGGTCGTCGAATGCTCTTGGCCGTTCATGGTGATGGGGGCGGGCATGCTCATGGCTGCCGTCTCGCTCCGTGGCAGGGGCGATGCGCTCATCGGCGCCATCATCGCGCTGATCGGGCTGTTCCTGGTGCCGATCGTCGCGGCCATGGTCACGGTGCGGCTCATGCGCCGCATGCCACGGCGCATGCGGTGGGAGCCGCTGGTGGTACTCGTTCCCCGCATCATCGCCGTTCCCGCGCTCGCCGCGATGGCGGCGGTGGCGGCGGCGGTGACCCTGGCGTTCGGCGCCTGGGTGGTCGGATTGGGAATGCTCCGCTGACGTCGACCGTCACGCCATCGCCGGCTGCTTGACCGTGCCCTGCGCGGCCTGCGCGCGGGCGCGGCCCGCCTCGATGCGGCGCTTGGCGTAGTTGACCGCGGCGACGTGCTCGCTCGGGTCGTTCTTGCCTTCCTTCAGCACCGCGGTCGTGGTGTGCTCGATCTGCTCGATCTTCCGGTCGAGCGCCGCCTCGGTCATGCCGAGGTAGAGGCCCGCCAGGCGGATGACGCCGCCGGCGTTCACGATGAAGTCGGGGCCGTACAGGATGCCGCGCTGCTTGATCGACGGACCGTCGATGTCCGGCACGTGCAGCTGGTTGTTGGCCGTGCCGCAGATCGCGGCGCACTTCAGGTGCTTGATCGTGTCGTTGTTCAGGACCGCGCCGAGCGCGCACGGCGCCAGGACGTCGCACTCCTGCGCGAAGATGTCCTTGCCGGGTTCGAGCGCAACCACGCCCAGCTCCTTCACCGCGCGTTCGACCGCGGCGGGGTTCACGTCCGTGCCGACCACCGTCGCGCCATGTTCGCGCAGGATCTTCGCCAGCCGGAAGCCCGTGGCACCGAGGCCCTGCACGGCCACCTTCAGCCCCGAGAACTCGACCTTGCGGCCCAGGTGCGCCAGGCAGGCCTTCATCGCGTTGAAGCAGCCCTGGCTGGTGTACGGGCTCGGGTCGCCGCCATGGCTGACCGTCTCGCCGCCCATGATGTGGCTGGTTTCCTGCGCCATCCAGTCGCAATACTGCGTGTTGACGCCGACGTCCTCGGCAGCGATGTACTTGCCGCCGAACGTGTCGACGAACCGGCCCATCGCGCGCGCCTCGGCCTCGGTGGGCGCCTTGCCCTTCTCGATCATGATGACGCTCTTGGCGCCGCCCATCGGGAGGTCGGCGGCCGCCGACTTGTACGTCATGCCCTCGGAGAGGCGCAGCACGTCGCGGATCGCCTCGCTCTCGTCCGTGTAGGCCCAACGCCGCGTGCCGCCGAGCGCGTTCCCGAGCACCGACGAGTGCAGCGCGATGATCGCGCGCAGGCCCGTGGCGGGGTCGACATGGAACGCCACGCGCTCGTGGCCGTGCTGGTTCATCGTCTCGAAGAGCTTCATGGCGTTCCTGTCTTCAGGGTGTCCGGGGCTCCGGACGTGGGGACCGTGGCGGCCGCCCTGCGGCGGCAAAGGCAAAAGGCTAGCCGACCGACCCCGCCGCACGAAGCGACGGGGTCGTCGGCGAATCACGCGTGCTGCGGCTCGGCGCGACGCACGGCCTCGCCGTGGAACACGCTTCCTGAACCAAACTGCGGCGTCGCAGCGACGTCGGCGGGCTTGTTCGTCCGGCCCGTGCCGCGGGCATTCATGTCCATCGTGCGCTCGGGGATCGCGAAATCCGAGTTCGGGAACCCGTCGATCCGCTTCAGCACCGCGTCGGCGGCGCGCTTCATCGAGTCGTCGGCGTTCACGCGCAGGGCACGGATCTCGTCCTCGATGCTGATGCACATCATGGCGCAGAAGTGCTCAACCACGCTGGTCTCGTAGGCCAGCGCGTCTCCGTCGAGGCCCTTGCGCATGTTGTGGTCCAGCTTCGAGAGCGCGCAGGTCATGGCATGGATGGAGATGGCGCACATCGAGAGGCGTGCCTGCACCGTCTGCTCGGTCACCAGGCGGTCCTCCCACTCCTTGAACATGAGCTTCACCTGGTGGCTGAACTCACGAATGCGCGCCATGAGCGCGTGCATCTGCGCGGCCAGGCGCGGGTTCGCCGACTTGAACGCCGGCATCGGGCGCCGGACGCCCAGGAACAGTTCGCTGCCGATCTGCATGGCGGAGCCAATGTTCCCCATCGGGTTCTTCTTGATGCCCAGCATCCATTCGCCGAGCTGCTTCGAGCCGTACGCGAAGATGAAGGTGTGCATCACCTCGTTCGCGCCCTCGACGATGATGTTGATGCGGCTGTCGCGCCACGCGCGCTCGACGTGGTTCTCCGTCATGTAGCTCTCGCCGCCCATGACCTGCAGCGCGTCATTCACGGTTCGGTAGCCGAACTCGCTGCAGAAGACCTTGCACACGGCGGTCTCGAGCATGATGTCCTCGTCGTGGCGGTCGAGGAAGCCCGTCGTCATGAAGAGCATCGACTCCATGGCGTACGTGTAGGCCGCCATGCGCGCGAGCTTCTCCTTGACCTGGTCGAACTCGCCGATCGGGCGCTCGAACTGAAAGCGGTACTTCGCCCACTTTGCGGCCTGCTCGTACGCGAACTCGGCGGCGCCGAGCATGCCCGCGGAGAGCGTGCAGCGACCGTAGTTCAGGCACGTCAGGGCCACGTTCAGGCCGCGGCCCTCCTTGTGGAGGAGGTTCTCCTTGGGAACCTTGACGTTGGTGAGCCGGATGCGCGCCTGCCACGTTCCGCGGATGCCGCACTTGGAGCGGTTGCGGCTGAAGATCTCGACGCCCTCCATGTCGGGCGTGCAGATCAGCGCCGTGACGGCGTCCTTCTCCTTGCCGGTCTTCGGGTCCTTGATGCGCTGCTTGGCCATCACGGTGAAGAGGCCCGACAGCGCGCCGGAGGTGGCCCACTTCTTCTCGCCGTTGACGACGTAGAACTTCCCGCAAGGGCTCAGCTCGCAACGCGTCTCCTGGCCGCCGGCGTCGCAGCCGACGTTCGGCTCGCTGAGGCAGAACGCGCTCAGGGCGTCCTTCGCCATGCGGGGCAGGAAGCGCTTCTTCTGCTCCTCGTTGCCGAAGAGCATCACGGCCTTGCAGCCGATCGACTGGTGGGCGCTGACCAGCACCGCGGTCGAGCCGCAGGTTCGGCCGATGCGGCGCAGGACGCGGTTGTAGCTGGTGATGCCGAGGCCCAGTCCGCCGTGCTCCTTCGGGATCGTCATGCCCAGGACGCCCATGTCGAACAGGCGCTTGACCACCCAGTCGGGGATCTCCTGCTTCTGGTCGATCTCGACGGCAGGATGCTCGGTGCGCAGGTAGCGGTCGAGCTCGGCCAGCAGCTGGTCGCAGCGCGCGACCTCGTCGGCAGGCTGCGTCGGGTACGGGAAGACCAGGTCCTCGCGGAAGTTGCCCCAGAAGACGTTCTTCACGAAGCCCATCGTCTTCGGGTCGGGCCCAAGCATCTCTTGCGCCTGCTCGATCTGCTTGCGGTCCTTCTCGGAGATGTTCTTCAGGTCCTTCGCGAGATCGGTCTGGGTCATCGTGCGCTCCGTGGATGGGCGTTTCCGGAAGGGTCCGGGGAAGTCAGGCATTGTAGGAGTCATGGTGCTTGGGGAAGCGATCGCGGATTCCAACGGTCCGAATGCGTTATCCGCACACACCGGCGCAACCGCTCCTGAGGGCCCCGGTAGAGGCGGTGCCATGCGCGGTTTCCGATGGACATGCTGGGTGACGCTCGCGGCCGCAATGCTTGCGGCCGCACCCGCCGCGGCGATGCACGCATGGATGCAGGATGGCACCGAGCGCGCGGACCCGGACTCGACGCCGACGCCGACGCCGGCTCCCGAGGCAGGCCCGAAGCCGGGGGGCTCCGCGAAGTCGGCCCCGGCTCCGCGACAGACCGACCCGAAGGCGCCGCGGGACCCACGCGCGAACGGCCGGCCGGCCACCGCGTCGGCGGACCCTGCGCCGTCCACCACGCCCCAACGGTCGCGCGCGCTCGAGGTCAACCCCGAGGCGACCGATGACGAGCGCACCGCGTCGCTCGAGGCATTCAAGGACGCGGCCATGCGGTACGCCGAGGAACTCGACACCGTCCTGCTCGAGGCCGACGACGCAGTGAGTACCTGCGAGCGCGCGCCGGCGAACGGTGCGGCGATCGGGGGCACCCCGCGGCACCTCGAGGCGAAGCGTGCCCGGGCGGACTTCCTGAAGGACGTGACCAAGTTCGAGCGGTCGGTCGAAGCGCTCCAGCGCAAGGCGCGTGCGCCGATGCCGGAGGACGACGCCGCGAAGGTGAAGGACCTGGTGCGGGCCAGCGAAGCCGACGTCCGCGCGCTGAAGGCGATCAACGAATACCTGGCGGCGCGCGGCGACGACAAGCACGAGGAAGTGGCGAAGGCGCGCGCGAAGTACCGGGGGCTCCGCGAGGGCCTGCTCTCGATGCAGCGGCTGAAGGCGCTGCGCACGCTGGGCCTGGCGGGCGACTGGCGGTAACCGCGCTACCCTCCCGGGCGTGCCCGTCGACCACTTCCCCAGCACCCACGCCATCTGGATCGATGCGCAGCTGACGATCGCGGAGCGAAGCCGCGCGGCGGGGGATGCGGCCGGGGAGGCACGCGCCGCGGGTGTGCTCCGTGAGTACCTGATGGAGCGCTACTACGACGCCATGCGTACGTACGTTCGTTCGGGCGCACTTGTCCGGGCGGGCGAGCCGGACGAGATCGTCGGGGAGTTCTTCGCGCGGGCAGTCGATGCACCCTCGATGCTCGGGCGATGGCGCGAGAGCGGGATGCCGCTCCGACGCTGGATGATGAATGCGATGGCGTTCCATTGCCGTGGAATGCTGCGCGACCGCGATCGACGTGAGCGTCGCGAGGCGGCGCTCGAGATCGACGCCGACCGGGCCCCGACCGTCGGTACGGATGCGGTCCGCGCGTTTGACCGCGCATGGGCGATCGCACTCGCCGGCGAAGCGTTCGGCATCGCACAGCGTGATGCAGATGCGAGGGGCCGCCCCGGGGACTCGATGGCATTCAGGATGCACTCGCTTGATGGACTGCCGCACCGGACGATCGCGCGCGAGCTCGGCATCACGGAGTCCGCGAGCGTCAATGCGGTGAAGCGCGTGAGCGAGCGCATGCGCGAAGCCGTGCGGGAACTCCTGCGCGCCGAGGGCGTCATGGCGGCGGACATGGATGCAGCGGTGGCCGAGGTGCTCGAACTGGTCGCGGAGGCCTCCGATGAGGGCGGACCGGGGGATTCGGCCATGCCAGGTGGCGTGCGCCCGTGAGACCCGGGGCCGGTGCGATCCTGCGCGCATGGCGCGCCGCGGACGCCGAGACGCGCGATTCCAGCGGACAGTCCCGGGAGATTCCGGGAGCCAGGATGGCCGGGGTTGCCTGGGTGCTGGCCATGGGCGCCGCCCTCGGGTTTTCCGGAGATTCCGATGGAATTCCGCTGCCCGAGGCGAGCGCTGGAGGCTCTATCGGGTCCCTCGAGGATCCAGGAATGAAGATGTTCAATCACGTTCGTGCAGCCGGCGCCCTCGGCGCAATGGCGGCCTCCCAGTACGTATTCCAGGGGGCTGCGGCCCAGGCCGCGGTGGGTACACCCCCCGTGCAGTGGCGCGTGCAGGATGGGGGGAATGGGCACTGGTACCGATTCGATGAGTACCACATGAACTGGGAGGCCAAGCGCATCGCGGCGGTGGCAGAAGGAGGCCTCCTCGCGTGCATCGGTTCACGGTCGGAAAATGAGTTTGTGCGCAGCCTGATTCCGCCGGAAGACGCGGCCTACCTCGGGGCGATTCGGACTTCGACCGGGTGGGTCTGGGTGTCGGGCGAGCCTTGGGTCTTCACGAACTGGAATTCGGGTGAACCGAACGGCTCGACGGTCGGAGAGGTGGTTTGGCTTGAACGGGACTCCGGTGGGTGGAATGACCACACTCAGGCCTATTCCATCCAAGGCGCGGTCATCGAATGGTCCGCCGACTGCAACAACGACGGCATCGTCGACTACGGCCAGTGCCGCGACGGATCGCTCCCTGATTTCGACGGCAACAACGTGCCGGACTGCTGCGAGCAGGGGGTTCCGTGCGCATTGGGTGCATATCCGGTGGAATGGCGGACGGAGGACGGTGGCAATGGCCACTGGTACCAGACGCGCCGCACGGCCACCCAAACCGACTTTGACTTCAAGGTCGCTGCGGCGCGCAAGATCGGTGCCGATCTTGCGTCCATTGCGGACCTTGGCGAAAACACGTTCGTCTTCGATGTGACCCGCGCCTCGGGACTGGCCGCCGGCCGTGCCTGCATCGGCGGACGCCGCTGCGATGGGTGCGAATGGCGGTGGGTCGATGGGACGAGCTGGGAGTTCGAACCGTGGGGTGCCGGTGAGCCCGGGAACCCAGGGGACGTGCACGTCGAGATGTTCATCAGCATCGGGACGCCCTCGAAGTGGGCGGACGTGTGGGATTCCGACGGCAGCGAAAGCGCGTACGTGGTCGAATGGTCCGCCGACTGCGACGGCGACGGAACGGTCGACTTCGGCCAGATCCTCCGTGGCGACCGACCCGACCTGAACGCAAACGGCGTTCCGGACGGCTGCGAGTGCTATGCCGACCTCAACGCCGACGGCGTGGTGCAGGGAGCGGACCTTGGCATCATGCTTGCGTCGTGGGGCTCGGTGCCCGCGGGTGTCTCCGCTGACATCAACCGCGACGGCGCGGTCGATGGAACGGACCTCGGGCTCCTGCTGTCGGGCTGGGGGCCGTGCGGACAGTGAGGCGCGGCGCGCTACCCTCCCGGGCGTGCCCGTCGACCACTTTCCCAGCACCCACGCCACGTGGATCGATGCGCAGCTGACGATCGCCGATGAAGGCGACCGCGCTGCGTCCACGGGGGACGCCGGCGCGGCGCGGCGCGCGGAAGCCGCACGCGACGCGCTGCGGCGGCACGTGATGGAGCGATATGCGCCGGCACTGGCTGCGTACGTGAGCACGCCGCAACTGCGGCAGGTGGGCGACCGTGACGAGCTGGTGTCCGGGTTCTTCGCCCGCACGATGTCGGATCCGTCGTTCTTCACCCGGTGGCGCACCAGCGGCAAGCCGTTGCGAAGGTGGCTGATGAATGCCATGGCGTTCCATTGCCGCGGCGTGATGCGGGATTCGCGGCGCGAGGATGCACGCACATCGGGGGTCGATACGTCCGTGATCGCCGACTCCGTTCCGGCGAACGATCCAGGCCCGGCCGCGGCGTTCGACCGCGCGTGGGCGCTCGCGCTGGCGAACGAGGCGTACCGCCACGTGCAAGCCGAGCTCGCCTCGCAGGGTCGTGGCGACGGCGATGCGGTGTTTCGCATGCACGTGGTGGACGGGATGACGTACGCCCAGGTCGCCGCCAGCACCGGGCGCACGGAGGCGGAGTGCCTGAACACGGCGCGGCGCGTCTCGAACGCGCTGCGGGCGGCGATCCGGGATCTGCTCCGCGAGGAAGGCGTGGCCGATCGCGACATGAATGCGGCATTGGGGGAGGTGCTCGCCATCGTGGAACGGACCGACTGAATGCCGGGAAACCAGTGACGGAGCACCGTCAGCGACGCTCGTTCGCGGATCGATCCAGTCGAATGCAGCCCACGGATCTCGCGATGGCGTTGACGCACGGCCAGATGGCGAAGGCGCTCCGGCTCGGGGAGGTCGCGGGTCTCGAACAGGACCGTGTTGCCGACGGGCGGCCACCGGTGGCGGCCGATCCTGCCCGCGCGCACGTCCGCCGGCTCGGCGCGACGATCACCGCCGGAATGCTCGTCGCAGGGGCGCTCACGACGGCGCGCGCGACCGAGAACCCGCACGAAACGCGCGAATCGGGCCGATCGGTGGCGTCAGGCACGGCTGCTCGCGGATCGATCCCCCGCCTGGCGGCGGCTGCGCCGGGACGGGACCGCGCGCATGCGTCCGCGGCCCGGGCGAACCAGGTCCAGGCAGCTGCACCGAGTCAGGAGCAATCGAAGATGTTGAGCAAGTTCACCGGCGTGGCCGCGGCAACCGCGGTCGGGGTTTCGGCGACGGTTGCGGGTGCGCAGTCGGCCGCGGTGCAGTGGCGGGTGGAGGATGGGGGGAATGGGCATTGGTATGACATCCGCGAGCTCCCGACTCGCCCACGATGCTCGGAAGCCACTGCCATGGCTGAGCAAGCGGGAGCGCGCCTGATCGCCCTTGAAACAGCGCAGGAGTCTGACTTCTTCCGGATCATGAGATGCTCCCGCGGTCAGCAGCACCTCAGTGGTTGGCAAGACCTTCGCCGAGTCGACGGGGTGTGGGTGTGGGGGAGTGGTGCAGCATTTGGGTACGAATCATGGTCAGTTGGGCAACCGGACTCCGGTGACACAGCGACGATCGACTGGTCTGGGCCGCTGGGTCAATGCGACACATTGACATGGGGAGATGAGGCGTGTGAAGTCGCGAACCTTCCGTCGTCACTCTTCTTGGAATGGTCCGCCGACTGCAACAACGACGGCATCGTCGACTACGGGCAGATCCTCGACGGCACCTTCACCGACGCCAACTCCAACGGCATCCCTGACTCCTGCGACTGCCTCGGCGACATCGACGACGACGGCTGGATCGACGGTGTCGACCTCGGCGGCGTGCTCGCTGCATGGGGCAAGGCGCCCGCCGGAACGCCTGCCGACCTCAACGGGGACGGCGCGGTCGATGGCACCGACCTCGGCGTGTTGCTGGCAGGCTGGGGAGCGTGCGCGCCCTGAACGCGCGGCCGCCCCACGGCACATCAGCCAAACCCACACGAACTTCCGCCGCCTCCGGGCGGCGGTTTCGCTTTGAGGTGCATGATGGCCGCCGTACGCTCTCGGGCATGCGATTCGACCAGGAGGTCTGGCAGCGCCTGCCCGTCATCGAACGGATGGGCTACACGATGACCTGCATCCTGGACCGCGCACGGCGATTCGCCGAGGCGCTGCGCGCCGCCGAAGTGCCGTTTGCCGTCTGTGGCGGATTGAGCGTGATGGCATGGGTGGAAAGCCGCGATCCCGGTCGTGCGCGGTCGACGAAGGATGTAGACGTCCTGATGCGCCGCGAGGACCTTCCCCGTGCCTCCGAAGCGCTCGCACCGTACGGCTTTGTGTTCGCCGAGGTGAACGGCGTACCGATGTTCCTCGACGGTCATGACGGGATTCCGAGCCAAGCGGTGCACGTTGTCGTCGCCGACGAGCATCCATCGCGCTACGAGCGCGTCCGGACGCCGATGCTCGGGCCGGCGTGCGACGACGGCCAGGTCCCTTGGCCCCGCGTCCCGCTCGCCACACTCCTGGAGATGAAGCTCCTCGCGATGCGCCCGCACGACATCGCGCACCTCGGGGACCTGCTCCGCGTCGGGCTGATCGACCGCTCGTGGCGTGACCGCGTCCGCCCCGAACTGCGCGAGCGATTCGACCGCGCGTACGACGAGGCCGAGCGGCACTACGGCGGATCGGTGCACTGAGCGTGGGCGCCCTGCGGCTAGTCTCCCGCCGTGCCCGTCGACCACTTCCCCAGCACCCACGCCACCTGGATCGATGCGCAGCTGACGATCGCGGAACGCAGCCGCGCCGCAGGGGATGCGGTCGGGGAGATCAATGCGATCGACGCGCTGCGGCGCCACCTGATGGAGCGGTACCACGCGGCGCTTCGGGCGTACGTGTGCGGCGGATCGCTGCGACGGCTCGGCGAGCCGGATGAGCTCGTCGGTGGCTTCTTCGCGGACCGCGCCTGCCAGCCGGGGTTCCTCATGCAGTGGCGCGAGAGCGGGCTGCCGCTGCGCCGATGGATGATGACCGGCATCAATTTCTACGGGAAGTCCGTGATACGCGAGCGTTCGCGCGACCGCGAGGCACCCGCCGGGCTGATCGACGAAGAGGCGCTCGTCGGTGAATCGGACGCCGCGCGTGCGTTCGAGCGGGCATGGGCGCTCGCTGTGCTCAACCACGCGCTCGCACACGTGCACGCGGCGCTCGCAGCGCAGGGCCGCCTGGATGACTTTGCCATCTTCCGCCGACGCGTCATCCATGGAGAGGCGTACGAAACGATCGCGCCGATGGTCGGGCGAAGCGCGCAGCAGTGCGCGGGTGCCACGAGGCTCGTCACTGATCGGCTCCGCGAGGCGCTTCGCGGCTCGCTGCGGGACGAGGGCGTGCCGCACGCCGACATCGATGCTGCGCTCGGCGAGGTGTACGAGGTGTTCGGGATCGCGCGGCGCGTCGAAGGTGGGTCATGAGTGCAAGCCGTGATTGACCCTGATTTCCGCGCATGGGGCATGCGTTGGCGCATTGACTGAACATGATGCACCCGACCATGGGAAAGACTGACGCCACGCCCGATCGGAGGGTGGCGGGCGCGACCGCGGTCGAACCGAAGGACGGTTGGACGCCGGTCAGCGCGGACGAGGCGGCGCGGGTGGTTCGGGCGCTGACGCAGGAGCCGTCGGCTGGAGATCACCCCGCAGGAGTGCCTGAAGGCGGCAGGATCGGCGAGCCAAGGCCCACCGTCGCACGGCAGGCCAGGGCAATCGCCGCGGGAGCCGCGGTTTTCTCGGTCGTCCTGGCGTGCGAGATGGCGCTGATTTCGGGAATTCCCGCGCAGAACGTCCCGACAGCGGCATCGCTCTCCGGACAGGCGCCCCAGCATGGCCATCCGTCATCGCCAGATGGTGCGGCGCGCAACCCGATCCAGGAACAGGAACAACAGATGAACAGAGCTACGGTCGCCGCAGCCGCCGCAGGATTGATCGTCGCGGGAGAGTCGTTCGCGCAGTCAGCCGCAGTGCAGTGGCGGGTGGAAGCGGGAGGGAATGGGCATTGGTACCTCGGCTGCGCGGCGAACGAGAGCATCACGTGGAGCGATGCACGGGGGGCCGCGGCAGCAAGAGGTGGACATCTGGCGACAATCACCGATGACGCTGAGTACGGTTTCGTTCGGGACCAGGCGGGCAACCCGACTCTCTGGATTGATCGATCCGGGCCATGGATTGGCGGTTTCCAAGACCGCGGCTCGAACTCGTTTTCCGAGCCAGCTGGCGGATGGCGATGGGTGACCGATGAAGCTTGGTTTCCCCGCTGGGGGCTCGGTGAGCCAAACAACGTGGGAGGCCTCGAGGACTACCTCCACTTCATCAGTGCGAGCTGCAGCGACCCGATTCCCAACCGGATGCTCAACGACTTCCCTGACGCTTCATCGATCCACCCATGTGCGCCCATTCCGGTCGGGTACATCATCGAATGGTCCGCCGACTGCAACGCCGACGGCATCGTCGACTACGGTCAGTGCCGCGACGGCTCGCTGCCTGATTACAACAGCAACAACATCCCGGACTGCTGCGAACAAGGGGTTCCCTGCAGCGTCGGAATGTACGCCGTGGAGTCACGGGGCTCCGAGGGCGGCAACGGCCATTGGTACGAGGTGGTTCCCGTCCGTCGGTACTGGGCCGATGCGGATGCCTTCGCCCGGACACGGGGCGGCGACCTGGCGTCATTGACCTCGGCCGCGGAGGACCAGCTTGCGCGGCGCATCTCGTCACGCGTCGATTGGCCGTGGGTCGGCGGCTTCCTCGACTGCACGGGCGTGTCGGGCTGCTGTGGCGGATGCGCATGGCGATGGACCACCGGCGAGCCCTTCTCGTTCACGAACTGGAGACCATCGGAACCGAACCAAGCGGGCGTGACCGAGCGCATCGCGGTGACCCAGAGCGGATGGGTCGACCTCGGCGGCACGGGGTTCCAGATGCCATCGATCATCGAATGGTCGGCCGACTGCGATTCCGACGGCATCGTCGATTACGGCCAGATCCTGCGCGGCGAGCGACCGGATGCGAACACGAACGGCGTACCTGATGGCTGCGAGTGCCTCGCCGACCTCAACGGTGATGGCGTCGTCCAGGGCGCCGACCTCGGCCTCATGCTGGCCGCCTGGGGCTCGGTGCCCGCCGGCGTCGCCGCCGACATCAACCGCGACGGCGCCGTCGATGGAAACGACCTTGGGCTGATGTTGGCCGGATGGGGGCCGTGCGGCGGGTGACACCGCCTGCACTACCCTCACCCGGGTGCCCGTCGACCACTTCCCCAGCACCCACGCCACCTGGATCGATGCGCAGTTGACGATCGCGGAACGCAGCCGCGCCGCAGGGGATGCGGTCGGCGAGATCAACGCGATCGACGCGCTGCGGCGCCACCTGATGGAGCGGTACCACGCGGCGCTTCGGGCGTACGCGCGCGGCGGAACGATGCGATCGCTCGGGGATGCCGATGAACTGGTTGCGGGGTTCTTCGCCGAACGCGTCGGCCGGCCGGAATTCCTGCGCGAGTGGCGCGCCAGCGGCATGCCGTTGCGACGCTGGATGATGAACGGACTTTCATTCTGGGCTCGCGGCGTGGCGCGCGACCAAGGACGCGAGCGCGGTCGCATCGCGGGACACGCCGCGCGCGATCCGATCGACGACCGGGATGCCGCGCGCGCGTTCGACTCGGAGTGGGCCATGTCGATGGTCAACGCAGCGCATGCGCGCGTCCACGCCGAACTCGACGCGGAGGGCAAGCTCGATGAGCACGCGATCTTCCGGCGCCACGTGATCGGGGGCGAACGCTACGAGTCCATCGCTGCGGAACTCGGCATGAGCCGCCAAGGCTGTGCCAACGCCGTTCGGCGGGTCGGCGCCCGGGTGCGCGACGCGCTCCGGGACGTGCTGGTCGAGGATGGAGTGAAGCGCGAGGAGCTTGAGGACGCCGTGCGCGAAGTCATGCGCATCGTGCGGTCGGACTGACGGGCATGCGTCGCATTCCGGTGGATCTCTCGGGCGTGGATGCCACACTCGATCGGTCGGCGGCGCGGCGGCTCGCCGACGTGTGGGACGGTCCGTGGCAGGAGTGCCCCTCGTTCGGCCAGGAACAGTCCGACCCTGTCGCCGAGCCAGGCCCTTTGTGGCCAAGAATCCGTGCGTCCATGGTGCTCCTGGCGGCGATCGCCGGCGTGATGTGGTTCCAACTCCACGAATTCGGCCATCATTCGCAGCATGTCGGCACGATCAACGGATCGCTCCGGGGTGCAGGCGCGTTCGCCCGCGACGGTTCAGCAGGAGACGTTCAGATGAAGATCCAGACAGTGGCTTCGGTCGCGGCGTTCGTGGTTGCGGCAGCCGGAGCGCAGGCTCAGCAGGCCGTGCAGTGGCGGGTGGAGGATGGGGGGAATGGGCATTGGTACGGGGCGGTGATGGAGGGACGGGATTGGAACGCCGCAGAGTCCAACGCTCGATCGATCGGTGGACATCTGGTCACGATCACGTCGATGCAGGAAAATGCGTTCTTGGTGTCGCTCGGGCTCCCATGGACGCCGAGCTTGAACCTGATCGCATACTGGACCGGTGGGCGAAGGCCGGCGGCCGGCCAACCATTCGCCTGGATCTCGGGAGAGCCGTGGGACTACTCCAACTTTGACGCTTCCGAGCGAAACGGATGCTGCGGGACCGATGTTCGGTTCGTGGTGTTCAGGACCCACCCAGGCAGCGAAGGACGCTGGGACGACACCTCGGTGAACGGAAACATGGACCAGTACCCCCAGCGGTCCATCGTCGAATGGTCCGCCGACTGCAACTCCGACGGCATCGTCGACTATGGCCAGTGCCGAGACGGATCGCTTCCCGACTACGACAGCGACAACGTTCCAGACTGCTGCGAGCAGGGCGTCGACTGCGCCGCGGGCGGCGCCGGCATCGTGTCGGTCTGGGGAACCAATGCGTGGGGAGAACGCCAGATTCCCAGCGACCTCGGCGATGTCCTCCAGATCGCCGGCGGCAATGACCATGTGGTCGCCCTGCGCACCGATGGAACCGTCCGTGCGTGGGGAAGGAACTCAAATGGCCAGACGAGTGTCCCGAGCGACCTCGTCGGCGTCACGCAGGTGGAAGGTGGTGGCGATCACTCGGTCGCGCTGCGCTCGGATGGAACCGTCGTGTGCTGGGGTGGGAACAGCCATGGACAGCGCAACGTGCCGGCACTCCTCCCCGCATGCATGCAGGTCGACGCGGGTGGGTTGTTCACCGTCGCGCTTGGCGTGGATGGCATCGTGCGTGCATGGGGCCAGAACAACCTCGGTCAGACGAACGTCCCGGGCGACCTGGGTGTGATCACCCGGATCGCCGTGGGCGATCGCCACACGGCCGCGCTGCGCCCCGACGGAACCGTACGCTGCTGGGGCAGCAACTCGCTCGGCCAGTCCAGCGTGCCAACGGGTACGGCAGGAATCACCAGAATCGCGGCGGGGAGCTTTCACACCATGGCGCTCACGGCCGATGGGACCCTGCGGTGCTGGGGTGCGGTGAACACCGTGCCGGACGACGTGGTCGGCGTCCGCGACATCGCCGGGGGCGGCGCGCACGCCATCGCGTTGCTCGCGGACGGACGCGTGCGGTCATGGGGCCGATGCTCGGAGGGCCAGTGCCAGCCGCCGCCTGCGCTCCGATGCGTCCGCAGTATCGCAGGTGCCTCGTACCTGACGCTCTCGATTTCCTCGGCGCAGTGCTGCCTGGCCGACCTCAACGACGACGGCGTCGTCCAGGGTGCGGACCTCGGGCTCATGCTGGCGGCTTGGGGCTCAGTACCCGCCGGTGTCGCCGCCGACATCAACCGCGACGGCGCGGTCGACGGCAATGACCTTGGATTGCTGCTCGCCGGTTGGGGCCCGTGCGCGCCCTAACCACGGCTCCGTCGCCACGCTTCAGGGCATGCTCTTCCACGCGTTCCAGCCGACGTAGACGGCTGCGCCGAGCAGGATCACCGCGCTCATCCACCGGCCGTTCTTCTTCATGAAGCGTTCGGTGGTTTCCTTCATCGACGCGCACGCACCGGCGCGCGCGGTCTCGATGATGGCCGGGGCCACCGCCGGAAGCATGGCGATCCCGGAGAACACCGCGATGCCCAGCGTCCGCTGGTCGGCGCCCGTGACCTGCATCGCCTGGTGGCCCGCGGCGATGGCCACGGCCACGCACTTGGGGTGAATGCCCATCGTCGCAAAGCCGAGCGCCATCCCGCGCATGCACCGCCGGGGCGTCGAGAGTTCCGCGCCGCCACCAAACTTCGCGGCGAACCAGCCCTTCACCTTCGCGATGACGCCGTGCTTCGCGCCGGGGGCGTCCTCGGCTTCCTCGACCGCCTCGATCGGCGCGGCACGCCACGCGTGGACCAGGCGCTGCGCACCGATCCAGAAGAGCGCTCCCGCGATCAGCGCGCGGATGATGAACTCCATCCAGTTCGGTTGCGCGGGCTTGGCGTCCGCAACGGCCGGCGCAGCCTCCGGCGCCACCACGAACCCGATCACCAGGCCCATGGCCAGTCCGAGCGCAGCGCCGAGCGCGTACATCCACGCCACCAGCTTCGGCGCCTTCCGGTCGCTCGCCATGATCAGGCCCAGGATGAGGATCTCGGGGCTCAGCAGGATGGCAGCGCCGAGCGACGCAAGGACCGTGAGGTGGGTGTTCATCGGGATGGATTCCGGGCTGGATCCTACGACTTCGACAGGAACGCGCCGAGCTTCGCGCGCGCCGCGGGCGTGTGGCGCAGCCGCACCAGGTGCGCGCGCTCGGCCGCGACCGCCGCATCCCAACCGCGCGCGAGGCCGATGGACACGCAATCGAAGCACGCATCGGCGTGTTCGCTTGCAGGCACCTCAGCCCGGGCGGCGGCAAGCGCGTCGCGCATGCGTGCCGCGTCCGTCGGGCCGATCGTCCGCCGCGGCGACCGCTGCGGGGCGAGGTGACCCGTGCCACCACTTCCCGTGGCCGCGCGCTCCGCATGGATCCAGCGCTTGGCTTCCTCGATCATCTGCGCCTGCGTGCTTCCTGGTGGGAGCACACGGTCAAACAGCCCGGCCGGTGCATCGGTGCACTTCCAAGGCGCGCCCGTCGCCGTGGCGACGAATGCCGCCTTCGGGTCGATGCGCGCAGGCAGCGTCTGGGTGCCTCCCCAACCGGGGCAGATGCAGAGCCCGGCTTCCGGGAGCCCGACCAGCCACGGCTTGTCGCCCTCGGCAGGAAGCGTCCCGATCAGCGCATCGCAGTGCATGGCGAGTTCGAGTCCGCCACCGAGCGCGGCCTTGTGGACCACGGCGACGGTCGGCACGCCGAGCGCGGGAATGGCCGCGACCGCCCCGGCGCCGCGTTCGAGATACGCGTGGAGGCCGGCGTCGTCGAGCGCGTCGATCTCGGCCAGGTCCGCACCGGCGACGAACACGCGCGTGCTTCCGGACGCGAGCACCAACCCGGTGCAACCGTCGCGCGCGATGATGGCGCAGCTGTCCGCGATCGCGCCGACGAGCCATGAGTCGAGCACCACCACCCCGCCGCGCGGCTTCGCCGGGTTCGGGTCGAGCCACAAGGTGACGATTCCGTCGGCATCACGATCAATGCGGAGGGGTGACATGCAGGCAGGGTACGAAAATGGATCTTGACGGAGCGGTTCGCTGCTCCGGGCGAAATCTGTCCCGATCCGGGACAGTCTTCGCCGCGAGCAAGGGAAATCGCGCGGCCTTCCCCGGAGTCACGACGCCTACCGCCCCGCGAACGCCTTCCGCAGCCGCTCCTGCGCCTCTGCTCCGGCGATGATCTGGGCGCTGAGTTCGGCCGCACGGTCGAGCACCGCGTCCTCGTTCGAACCGTCCAGCTCGTTCAGCCAGCGCTTGGTGACGGCAAGCGCGTTGGGGCCGCCCGTGCGCAGGCGCGCGGCAAGCTGCGCGACCGTGGCATCGAGCTCCGCGAGCGGGCAGAGATGGGTGGCGAGCCCGGCATCGAACCCCTGCTGGCCGGTCAGCGTGCCGCCGGCCAGGAGCATCGCCCGGGCGCGGCCGGCGCCGATCTTCTTGATGAGCCATGGCGCGACCACCGCCGGGCAGATCCCGAGATCGACCTCGGGGTAGCCAACCTTCGATTCCGGATGCGTGACGGCGAAGTCGGTGACCACCATCAAGCCGCATCCACCGCCCACCGCCGCGCCCTGCACGCGCGCGATCGTCGGCACGGGCAGCCGCCGCAGCGCGCGGCTCGCGCGGGAGAGGTCGCGCAGCATGTCGCCCATGGCGACCGGGTCGTCCATCACTCCTCGCAGGTCCATGCCCGCGCAGAACGCCTTGCCGTTGCCGGCGATGACCACGACGCGGACGTCGCCCGAGGGCGCGCACCGCGCAGCGATCGCGTCGATGGCCGCACCGAGCGCCGAGATCAGCTCGCGATTCAGCGCATTGGCCTTGTCCCCGCGATTCAGCGTGATCGTCGCAACACCGTCGTCGATCGAGGTAAGGACAAGGTCTGTGTGTGCCGTGTGATTCATCGTCATCGATCCGTCCTCGCTCCATGTGGTGACCTGAAGGCTGCAATCAAACCGTACAGGGTCGCCTGGAACACCATTTACGCCCCGCTCGGGTGCCAGATCGTCTTCGTCTCGACGAACATCGCCAGCCTTCGGGGATTCGTCCAGCGGTCGATGTCCGCGAAGTCCTCGTCGGGGCGAAGCACGGCCACACGCTTCAGGTTCTCGGCGGCGCCCGCCCGCAGTGCGGCCGCGATCTCGCCCTTCGCCTGCGCGTGCACCGAGTCCACGTCGCGGTGCGAGGCGATCCAGCCCGCAAGCTCCGCAGCCTGGCCCGTCAGCACGTTGAGCGAACCCGCCGGCACATCGGCGGTCGGTGCGCTCTCCGCCACCAGCAGCGCGCCAAGCGGGTGCTTCGCGTCCGCCACCGCCACCACCGCATTGCCTGCGCACCACGGCGGGAGCACCAGCGAGAGGAAGCCCAGGAGCGGGGTCTCGCCCGCATCCGCCTGCAGCACCACGCACACGCCGCTCGGCTCGGGCATGCTGAAGTTGTGGTACGGGCCGGCCACCGGGTTGCGGCTGCCGAGCACCATCTGGAATTTGTCGCACCATCCCGCCCAGCACACGGTGCGGTCGATGGCCTCGTCGACCTCCGCCTCGGCCTTCCTGCGCGACACGCCGGTGGTCGTGCGAATGCCGTCCGCCAGGTCCGCGCGCCGGCCTTCCAGCATCTCTGCCAGCCGGTAGACGATCTGCCCGCGCAAGTACGCCGTCGCACCGCTCCAGCCCGGGAATGCGCCGCGCGCGGCCTCGACCGCGTCGCGCAGGTCCTTGCGGCTGGCGTGCGAGAGGTGCGCCACCAGTTCGCCGCCGTGACCATGCAGCGCCAGCGTCCGGCCGCTCTCGGAACGCGGGAACCCGCCCTTCACGAAGAGCTTCCATGTCTTCAGGACCGGGATGCGCTCGATGTCTGCCATGCTCGATTCCTCTGGTTCGTCGTCCGTCGCCTGCTCCGCGGACCGCACACCACGCCCGCACGTCCACCGGACGTTCCGCCGATCACTCCGCCATGTACGCGGCCAGCCCGTGCATTCCGCCCTCGCGGCCGAAGCCGCTCTCCTTGAACCCACCGAAGGGGCTGGTGGCGTCGAACTGGTTGTACGTGTTGCACCACACGACGCCGGCCTGCAGCCGCCGCGCGACGTCGAAGATCTTGCTCCCCTTCTCCGTCCAGATGCCGGCGGCCAGGCCATAGGGCGTGTTGTTCGCGCGCATGATCGCCTCCTCGGGCGTGCGGAAGCTCATCACGGCGAGCACCGGCCCGAAGATCTCCTCGCGCGCCACCACGTGCGATGGCTGCACGCCCGTCATGAACGTCGGCCGGCACCAGTAGCCCTTGGCTGGCAGCGCCTGCTGCCCCGGCTGGCACACCGTGCATCCCTCGTCCGCGCCCGCGGCAATGTAGCGCTCGATGGTCTGCAGCTGTCCCTTGCTGTTGATGGCACCGACATCCGTGTTCTTGTCGAGCGGATCGCCGACGCGCAGGCTGCGCATGCGCATCTCGAGCTTGCGCGTCACCTCGGGAAGCACGGATTCCTCGACGAACAGGCGACTTCCGGCGCAGCACACATGGCCCTGGTTGAACCAGATCCCCTGCACGATGCCCTCGATCGCCTGATCGATGGCGGCGTCGGCGAACACGATGTTCGGGCTCTTGCCGCCGAGCTCCAGGGTCAGCCGCGTACCACGTACCGCGCATGCCTTCGCGATGCGCTTGCCGACCTCGGTGCTTCCCGTGAACGCGATCTTGTCGATGCCCTCGTGATCGACCAGCGCACGGCCCGTGTCACCGGCACCGGTGACGATGTTCACGACTCCGGGGGGAAGTCCGCACTCCTCCAGGATCTCGGCCAACCGCATCGCCGTGAGCGACGTGGTCTCCGCAGGCTTCAGCACCACCGTGTTGCCGCACGCGAGCGCGGGTGCCAGCTTCCACGCCGCCATCAAGAGCGGGAAGTTCCATGGAATGATCTGGCCACACACCCCGACAGGCCGCGGGTCCCCGCCCGGCACCGCGTAGCGGAGCTTGTCGCACCAGCCCGCGTGGTGGAAGAAGTGCTGCGCGGCGAGCGGCACGTCGACGTCGCGGCTCTCCTTGATGGGCTTGCCGCCGTCCATCGTCTCGAGCACGGCCAGCTCGCGGGCGCGCTCCTGGATGCGCCGGGCGATCCGGTAGAGGTACTTCGCGCGTTCCCGGGCCGGCAACTTCGACCACGGCTTCAGGGCCTTGCGGGCCGCCGCGACCGCAGCATCGACATCGGCCGCATCGCCCTCGGCGACCTGGGACAGCACCTGCTCGGTCGAGGGATTGACCGTGTCGAACCACTTCTTCGAATGCGGATCGACGAACTTCCCCCCGACGTACAGCTGCGTGCGCCCGGGCACCGTGACGGGCACGGTCTCGGGCGCGGGGCTGTACTCCCACGGCGCGGTCGGCATGGCGGCGGCGTGCGTTGGGCCGGCAGGGGCGTCAGACATGGCCCGATCGTACTTACGGGTCCGGAAACGCCCGTGCACGCCACGGATGTTCATGAATCGCCCGGGGCGCGGGTGGCGAATCCGGTGCCGAGGACCCACCACCATGCTCATCGCCACGCTCGCCTTCCTTGCCTCCACGTTCCAGCCCGTCGGTGACGCGCCCGCAGCCGCGCCCGCACGTCCCGAAGGTGCACCGAAGGCAGGTGAATCCGTCCGCCTTGTCGGCGATGCCGCCGTGAAGCCCGTCGTCACCGCCGAAGGTGCGACGCTCCGTGACATGGGGATGGTGGTCGAGGCGCCGCTCCCCGCGGGTTATCCCGCGCCGACGCCGCCCGGGATGATCGAGCTGAAGACGTATCCGGTGGTGCGCCGCGCCGAGTACTCGGCGAAGGGCTCGACCAACTTCGGCATGAACGTCGGCTTCTGGCCGCTCTTCAACCACATCAAGGACCGCGACATCGCGATGACGAGCCCGGTCGAGATGGACTACCGCCCCGAAGGCGAGCGCACGCCGCTCGACCCGATGGACGATGCGAATGGAAGCTGGACCATGAGCTTCCTCTACCGCACGACCGACCTCGGCCCGACGGGCGAGGACGGCCGGATCAAGGTGGTCGACCTGCCCGAACTCACCGTCGTCTCGATCGGCATGCGCGGTGGCTACGGCATGGGAACCGTGAATGCGGGGCTCGAGCAGCTCCGTCAGTGGTTCAACTCGCAGGACCAGTGGGAACCGGCGGGCAATCCGCGTGGGCTCAACTACAACGGTCCACAGGTGCCCATGCGCAACAAGTGGAGCGAGGTCCAGGTGCCGGTGAAGCGCAAGGCCGCGAAGCCCGCCGCCGAGGCAACGAAGCCCGCCGCGGGCCCGGCACCCGCCTCAGCGGCCGCGCCCGCCGCCGAGGCCCCCAAGCAAGGGACCGTCGGAACGCGCTGAGCGCGCGATCACCACGACGCCAAGCACCACCATCGCGATCGACACCAGGATCGGGGTCGTGAGCGGTCCGATCCGGAACACGCCCGGGTCGGGCTCGCGGAACGACTCGCTCACGTTGCGCAGAAGGCCGTAGCCAACCAGAAACGTGCCGGTCAGGGTCCCCGCGCGGCGTGGGGCCCACCACGCGAGCACCAACACCGCCATCAGCACGGGTCCGTCGGTGAAGGCCTGGATGAAGTTGTTCGGGTAGCGCGCCGGGACCAGCGCCGCGATCTCGACCAATGCCTGTCCGTCGCCTGCATACGCCAGCCGGCTGAGTTCGGAGGCTCGCTGGTACGCCTCGGGCGTCGTCGCGGCAACGATCGCATCCTCCGGGTACTTCACGCTCCACCAGGGTGGATTCGCCTGCATCGCGGCAGGAAGCACCTTTCCGGGAAGCTCGCCGTTGACCCAGTTCGCGAGGCGCCCGAACATGAGCCCCGGGGGCGTGATGAACGCCGCCGTGTCGATCATCGCAAGCGCCGGCAGCCCGTGCCTGCGCGCGAACCACGTGCACGCGATGACCACGCCGGCGATGCCGCCATGGCTTGCCATCCCGCCGCGGTGGATCTCGAGCACGCCCCAGAAGGGAAGCTCGGTCGAGAACTTCCAGAGGAGCTCGCGGTCGTAGAGCAGCACGTGCCCGAGCCGCCCGCCGACCACCGCGCCGAGGATGCACGCCGTGATGAAGTCACCCGTGAGCGCCGGACGCAGCACGGTGAATCCACGCGCAACCAGCCATCGCACCATGGTCCACGCCACCAGGAAGCCCACGGCGTACGACAGGCCGTACCAGCGCACCCCGGTCGTTGCGGTGAACTGGATCGCGAAGGGATCCATCGAATGAACGATGCTCTCGGCCAGGACCTGCACGCGACGGAGCATACGGAGCCGTACCATCGGGTCGTGGACCACGCGCAGGATGCCCAGGGATCGCATGCGCCCGGATCGTGTGCGCCGGAACCACCGGGGTTCGGACCCCCGGAGTTCGCGCGCGCCGCGCACCCGGGCGACCTGACCCCATTCATCCGGGCGCTGGCCGCGGGACGCACCCTCACCGAGCAGGAGGCCGAGGATGCATTCCGCTCGATGATGAGCGGCGCATCCCACCACGCGGAGATGGGCGCATTCCTTGCGCTGCTTGCCGTGCGAGTCCCGACGGTGGATGAACTCGTCGGTGCCGCTCGCGTGATGCGCGCGAACGTCGAACGCGTCGAGACCGGCGTGGACCCGTCGTCGCTCCTTGACACGGCAGGCACGGGAGGCACCGCCAAGCTCTTCAACGTCTCGACCGGCGCCGCGATCGTCGCGGCGGCGGCGGGCGCGAAGGTGGCCAAGCACGGCAACCGCAGCCGGACCGGGCGTGGGAGCGCCGAGGTGCTCGCGGAGCTCGGCGTCGACGTCGATGCCGGTCGTGACACCCAGCGCCGGTGCATGGACGAGGCCGGCATCTGCTTCTGCTTCGCGATCCACCACCACCCGGCCGCGCGCCATGCGATGCCGGTGCGGAAGGCGCTCGGCATCCCCACGATCTTCAACCTGCTCGGGCCGCTCACCAACCCGGCCGGCGCACGCCGGCAGCTCATGGGGGTGTACGCCCCGCGGTTCGTGCGTCCCGTGGCGGAGGCGCTCGCCCGGCTTGGGTCGGTCGATGCACTCGTGATCCACGGCCACGACGGGCTCGACGAGGTGTCGATCACCGCGCCCACCACGGTGGCACGGGTGCGCGACGGTGCCGTCGAGCCAGGAACCGTGGATGCGCGGACGCTGGGGTTGGCGGAGGCGCCCCACGCCGCGCTCGCCGCCCAGGACCTTGCCGACGCGGCGCGCACGCTGCGCTCACTGCTCTCCGGCTCGGACCGGGGACCCCGGCTCGACATGCTGCTTGCCAACGCCGCCGCGGCGCTGGTGGCAGCCGGTGTGGCGGATGACCTGTCCGCCGGCGTGCGGCGAGCCCGGGAGACGATCGAGGGTGGCGCCGCCGCCCGGACGCTGGAACGCCTGCGCGAAGCATCACGGGGCTGATCGCGTCGGCTCACGAACTTTTGCCTGATTCCACGAAGACGGACCCGCGCACGGCCACGATGTGCCGATGCGGGAGCGCACACGCGAGCCGGGCGATGCCACGCCCACCGAGACGCCACGCGCGTGGATCGCCGCGGTGGCGATGTTCGCGGGGGCGCACGCGTCGTGGTGGGTCGCGACGAGCCGTGGCGCCGGCGGCGGGTGGTCGGAGGAGGCCCATGGTGCCTGGGGCGCGTTCACCGCACTCGCCGTCGGTGCGACGATGGCGATGGGCGCGCACGCACTGCTTCGCGGGCGCCACAGGAGCCCTGCGACCACGCGTGCGATCGCACAAACGATCACACGTGCGATGGGGCGTGCGGTCATCCCCATGTCGGTCGCGGCCGCCGGGTCGGTAGCCGGAGCGCTGCTCGCGATCGCGGCGGAGTCGACGTCCATCGATGCACCAACCGCCCCATGCCCGGTGACGGTCGAGGGAATCGTCGCCACGCATCCACGGCCCGTGGACGAGGGATGCGACCGGCTGGCGCGATTCATCGTGCGCGAGGCAGGACAGTCGTTCGTGCTCGCGGTCGACACCGACATGTGCGGGTCCGATCGCGGGCCATGCACGCTCACGATGGCCGTCCGCGTGGCCGGACTCGACGCCCTTCCGGAGCGCGGTTCAAGGATCCGGGTCCGGGGATGGATGACGGTGCTCGACACGAAGCCATTCCCGGGTTCGGGGCCGTCCCGCCGGCGCGCGTCGCTCGATGTCGAGTCGTCGCGCCTGATCGAACGGATCGAGCATGACCGCCTTTCCGCGCTGACTTGTTCCCTGCGCTCCGCGGCCAATGGCGCACTGGTGGCCTCGATGCCGACGGGCACCGCCCCGCCGACGGTGGCACTGGCCGTGGCGATGACCACCGGTGTCCGCATGCACGGGTTGGACGACCCCGCCGCGGACTTCCGCATCGCGGGCATGAGCCACGTCCTGGCGATCAGTGGGTTCAACGTCGCCGTGCTTGTCTCGGTCGCATCCGCGGCGGCGAGGGGGATGCGCGCCGGCTTCCGCATGCGCGCCTGCATCGCCATGGCGGTGGCCATGCTCTTCCTGGCGCTCACCGAGCCCGAGACCAGCGTGCTCCGCGCCGGATGGGGCGCGGTGATCGCCGCCGTCGCGTCCATCCGCGGCGGGCACGCGCGCGGACTCGGAACGCTCGGTGCAGTCGCATGCATCACCATGGCGGCGGACGTCGAGTCGGCCCGAGGCGCGGGCTTCCAGCTCAGCTACGGGACCGTCGCGGCCCTGTTGACGCTGACACCGCGCGTGGAAGCACGATGGAGGCCACGCATCGATGCGCTCGTCGACCGATTCGGCGGAAGCGAGGCGATCCGCCGCGCGACGCAAGGGCTCTTGGGTGCGGTGATCGCGTCCACCGTCGCATGGTCCGTGAGCACGCCGATCGCACTGATGCACATGGGTTCCGCCAGCGGATGGGCGGTGGCGCTCAGCATCGCCACGATGCCGGTGGCCGCCACGGTCACGGTCGCGGGGTGCTGTGCGATGGCCGTCGGTTCCGTGGCCGGAGCGTGGGCCGCCGCGCCGTTCGGTTGGATCGCGGCGACCTCCGCATCCATGCTGCAATGGACGGCAAGCCGGGCCACGGACCTTCCCGGAGCGGCATGGTGGAGCGGGTCGGTCCCGGGCTGGTGGTGCTGCGCGACGATCGCCTGTGCCGCGGTCTCGTGGCGCGCATCCCACGCGGACCACCGCCGCGTGGCCCGGTGGTGCATCGTGGCGCTCGCCGCCGCGTCGTGGTGCGGGTGGACCGCAGCGCACCGCGCATCGCCGGACCAAGGGTTCGTTGAGGTCATCCGGCTCCGGCTTGGAACGTCCACATGCACGGTCGTGCGAACGTGCGATGCCTCGTTCATCGTCGATCCTGGCCATGCGATGGACCCCTCCGCCGGCACCCGCCGCGTCGTTCCGGCCCTCGCGGAACTCGGGATCCGCAAGCTCGACGCCGTGGTCGTGTCGAAGATCCGGCTCGCCTGCGTTTCGGCGATTCCCGAGGTGGTCGAAGCATGTTCGCCGCAGGTGATCGTGGTGCGATCGACCGAGTCCACGGCCACGGAGGGTTCCTCTGCACCCGACGAGCCCCGTCGCGGCGCGTGGGCCGCCGTACTCGCACATGCACGCGAAGCGGGCGTCCACATCGTCCGACCATCACTCGGCCGCGTGCCATCGGATGTCGACATAACGGTGCGCCGCGTGGAAGCGTTGGCGGCGGCAACCGTGGGTCCCGATGACGCCGAGCGGGAACTGCTTGAACGTTCATCCGCGGTCAGGACGATCCATGCGCCCAACGGCACGGCCACGATATTCAACTGGACCGATCACGGCTGGCGTCCGGCGGACACGACCACCGCGCGGCGCAGCTCGACGCAATCTCCCGCGATGCTTCCGTCATCCGACAGCATGACGAGCTCGAACGGCGCGTCGGCAAGGTCCGCGCGAAGCTCGAACGACGCATCACCCGTGGCCATCCGGTGACGCACGACCTCGGCTCCGCCCGATCGCACGATGAAGGTCAGTGCCCCTGCACGTGCCGCACGATCGGGACGCCGCACGTTGGCCAAGAGCCTCGCCGGCCCCCCGGGAGACGCGCACGCGACGCGTACGGGACCTTCCATGACGAGCGGTGCCGCATCGAAAGCCCACGTCCCGCGGTCGGACTTCGGGGCCGCGACGGCATAGCGCATGGCGTCCTCGCCGTCCGGGATGCTCGACTCGCCGATCAACGCCGAAAGCGGGCGGATGGCGCCAGAAACCAACTCCGCCGCGACGATCCACTCGCGCTCAAGCCGCACCTTGCCGGCATCCGGCGACCGCTGGCCCACGAGCACCACATCGGACGGCCCGTCCCAGTCGATGGACATCCCATCGACCACCGATCCATCGTCAAGCCACACGCGGACCCCGACGCGCGGCTTCGGTGGGGCGACGAAGGCCACCGCGCGCACGGCGTCCCATGGGATGGTCGCGGTCGAGCGCGACCCGCCGGAACCCGTCTCGACCACGATTCCGCTTCCACCCACGGACTGGACGATGCCGGACGCATGGTCGCCGTTGCGCAGGTGCACCACGTCCTCGAGCTCGGCCACGGGCGGGTCCTCGCCCTGCAACACGATGCAGCGCGTGGACGATGGGTCGATCGTGCGCTGCTCGAGCCAGTTCGGCTGCCATGCCGCGCGGTCATCGGAGAGAAGAAGCTCGCCGACCAGGCGCTGCCCGTCGTCGAGCACCATCGTGCCGCGCTTGCCGGGCTCGAGCCGCCGCGAGTCGTCACGCGCCCAACCCACGGCCCGGTCGCGCCCGGGCGGGACGTCAACCGGACGCACCACGCTGAGCACGCCGTCCGGCGCGATGGCGACGATGCCCGGCGCCGCGGCGGTGCGCGGCGTCCCGCGTCCCCGGATCTCGGGGGGCGTGACCTGGAGCGGCGGCGGCGTGCGGCCGAAGATGTCCTGGGCGACCGCGGACTGGGTGCACGCACCGAGGATGGCGATGATGGCGAGCCGCATCACTGTTGGAAGATCGGGAGGTACCGCTTCGGCATCTGCATGATGATGAGCGCCATCGACGTGCCGAGCGGCTGTCCCCATTGCGGGTCGGCCCAGCTGCCGTCGAAGCGCTGGTGGTCGACCAACTCGCGCCGGATGCGCGGCCACCATTCCCGCCACCACTGGCCGCCCGCGAGGTACATCGCCTGTGCCGCGTAGTAGTGGCCGTAGAAGTAGTACGACTGCGACGATGGCCCGCCTCCGTCCGGAGCCGCCACCCGTACCAGGTACCCAAGGCCGCGCGGGATCGAGTCATCCTCGTACACGCCGGCATAGAAGAGCGTCGCGACGCCGGCAGCCGTCCGGGGCCACCCACTGGCGCCGGTGGTGCGCATGTAGCGGAACCCGCCGTCGGGATTCTGGCACTCGCGGACGTATCGCACCGCGTTGTCGATGACTTCCTTCGGGATGCGGATGCCCGCGTTGCGCGCGCTGCGCAACGCCATCACCTGGCAGATGGTGACGCTGACGTCGGCGTCGTCCGGGACCGGGTTGTAGCGCCAGCCGCCCTCGCCGTTCTGGCTGTTCTCGATGAGGCGCACCGCACGGACCAACGCATCGCGCACGCGGGTGTCGTCGGGCGACATCCCATAGATCTCGCCGAGGAACAGGGTCGCGAACCCGTGGCCATACATCGGCCCGTTCACCCCTTCGCCCGCGACCAACCCGCTCTCGGTGACGTGCTTCAGGACGTATTCAAGGGCGCGCTCGACCACCGCGCCGTAGCGCCCGCGGCCCGGCACGTTGCCGTCCGCCATGAGCGCGAGCGCGCACAGCGAGACGATGCCGGCGTTGTCGCTCATGCGCCCGCGCCCGAAGCTTCCATCGGCATTCTGCGACTTCGCAAGCCATGCCAACCCGCGCTCGACCGAGTCGCGCCAGGCGGCATCGGTCTCGTTGGAAATGGGCACGTTCTGGGCGCTCGCGCCGGCATCCTTGGGTCGCGGCGGCGCAGGCGTGGCGGCATCCTGCGGAAACCATGGCGACGCCGCGAGCGCAAGCGTGAGCGACATGGCGGCGATCACTTGCGCCCCTCTTCCGCGAGCCGGCGGTAGTACTCCTGCGTGAGGCGCCGGTAGGCCGCGCTCATCGGGTCGCGCACGCCTTGCCTGACCGCGTCCCGGACGCGCGGCGGAAGCTGGCCCCACTCCACGCGCGACTCGTCGAACTGCGCCGCGACGTCCGTCGGGTCGACCATGGTTGGCGGCTGCGACGCATCGGCTTCGCGCGCCGCACCGTCACGTCGGTCACGCGTTCCGCCCTCGGCTGCATCACCTTGCCGGCGGCTTCCGTCGGCATCCTTGGGTTGTGGATCGTCCGCGCCCTGCTGCGACCCATCGCGCTGCTGCTGGTTCCGTTGCTGCCCTTGCTGACCCTGCCGCTGCTGCTGCGAGGACGACTGGCCTTGCTGCTGTTGTTGCTGCTGTTGCTGCTGCATCCGTTGGGCGGTCGCAATCAGTTCATCGAGCTTGCGCACGACGCTCTCCTGCACGCGTCGCGTGGGAAGGCCCGCCTTGCGCTCATCGAGCAACTTCGAGCTCCTTCGCATGTCCGCGAGCGCGCTTTCAAGGATGTCCTTCGGCGGTGCGCCTGCGAGCGCCGCATCCAGGTCTCCCGCCGGGGCATCGCTTGACCCAGCACCGTCGATCCCAAGGGCGTCATCGAGCGAAGGTGGAGCAGGATCGGCCGGTGGTGCGGCGGGGGCCGTTGGCGCGGGGGGCGCCGGGGCGTTGGGGGACGCAGGGGGTGGTGCCGGTGCGGGGGAGGTCGCATGAAGGACCATCACCGCCATGAGCGAAACGATGTTCATGGTGCACCTCCATCCGCCGGCGCCGCCGGCTCGACCGCCGGGGCGGGGGGACGCATGGACTTCACCCACCGCTCGCCGAGTTCGGTGATCCTGCGCTGCCGTTCAGCCACTCGACCAAGGTACGCGTCTCGCTCCGCCGCGCCCAATGCCTCGGCCGCCGCCGTGTCGTCAAGCACGCGCTGTGCCATCGTCCGCAGCAGCCGGAGCTCGGCAATCGGGGGGACGCGTGATTGCCCGCCGGGCATGCCTTGGCCGCCGCCCTCCCCGCCTCCACCGGCACCCTGCTCGGGCTCGTCCGCGAACGGGTCATCCGGTTCAGGTGGGTCGGCGAGGGCTTCCATCAGGGCCGCGATGCCCGCCTCGACCTCGCCCTGGAGCAGGAGCGTGCGGCGCGAGGGCGCGCCCGACCACAGGTCCTGCCCGGCGGCACCCGATGCGCCGACCATCTCCTGCGTGGATGCAAGGAACAACTCGCTCGACGCAAGATCCTGCCGAGCGGCCGCATTCCGGAGCAGCTCGGTCACGGCCGACTGTTCGGTGCCCAGCCGGCGGGACTCCAGCAGCGTCCGCCGATCCGCGGCCGAGCCGGGCGCGGGAAGCGTCGCCTCGGTGCCGCCCCGGACCGACCGCTGGCGCTCGAGGATGGTGGCGTAGACCTCGCGGAGCTCGGCGCGCCGCTGATTTTCCGCGGCTCGCTCGGCATCCTCCCTCGCACGTTGCGCGGCCTCGAGCGCGTCCTGGATGGACGCTCGCGCGGCGCCGAGCGATGCCTGCGATGATGCCCCATCGACCGGTACGGCGCGCAGCGACGTCGCCGACTCGTCGAGCTGTCCCGACCCCTGCATCACGAGCCCGGCGGACCGGCGGAACTCGCTCCCGGATTGTGCGGCCTGCTCGGACACGCCCGCGGCCCGGCGCGACAGCTCGAGCAGTGCGCGCGCCTCGCGGTCCACCGCATCGGCATCCGTGGCGTCGAGCTGCTGCACGGGAAGCACGCGTTCCTCGACGCGTGCAAGCAAGGCCCGCATCGCCTCCGTGACCTCGGTCATCCTGCGACGCAATTCCTCGGTCCGTGCGCGGCGCTGGCTGCGCATTGCCTGCTGCATGGCCTGGACAGCTTCCTGCGCAAGCTGCTGCGATTGCTGGGACGCCTGTCCCTGGTTCTGCTGCGTCTGCTGTGCGGCCTGCTCGAGCTGCCGCGCCAGGCCGCGCTCGTCGGCCTCGCGTGCCGCTTCCCGAAGCGCCTCGGCAAGCCCGGGCTCCGGAGTTTCCTCCCGCTCGACTTCCTGCGCGCGGCGCTCGAGGTCGTCGACGAGGTCCCGCGCCTCGGCCGCCGCTTCCGAGGCCGCCTGGGCAGCGCGGTCGAGTTCGGCCCGCGCCGCTTCGCCGAGCTGCTCGCGCGAGCGGCCGATCGCACGGTCGGTGGCCTCGCGCGACGCACGACGCGCGGCGTCGACGCGTTCGGACAGCCGGTCCACCCGTCGCGCGAGTTCCGCAGTCTCGCGATCGCGCTGGAGCGCGGACTCGAGATCGGCCAGCGCCTGCTCGGCATCGGCGGCCTGCCGGGCGGCACGCTCCATGCGCTGCGCCTGGTTGCCCTGGGTAGACGCGGCGGAACTGTCCTTGGAATCGACCCCGGATTCGACCTCCTCGCCGGGTTCCGTGGACTCGAGCGATCGGGTCGCTTCCTGCGCCCGTTGGGCGGCCCGTCGCGCATCGTCGCGCGCATCGTCGATCGTGGCCTTCAGCCCGTCTCCGTCGGTCCCATTGCGCTCGAGCCGCCCCGCAAGCTCGTCGAGCGAACGCTCGAAGGCGCCGATGCGCTCCGACATCCGACCCTCGGCCGCGGCAAGCTGCGACTTCTCCTCCGCACTCGGTGGATCGACCGGCGCGGAAGCGTCGGCTTGGCCATTGCCCGGGCCGGGGGCGCGTCCATTGGCACGCTCGGCGAGCCCGTCGGCGCGCGCCCGCAGTTCCGCCTGCTCGTTGCGCAGCCGCTCGGCGGCCTCTCGCATCTGGCCCAGGCGCGAACGCACCTGGTCGGTGAGTTCCGTGGGTGCGATGATGCGGAACACGCGCGGCGCGCTTGCGACCGGTTCGCGACGCACCCCGCCAGCCTCGTACGCATCGCGCGCACGCGCCACGCACGTCACGCGATCGCCTGGGTTCACGCCCATCGCTCGCAGGTCGAGTGTCCGCTCCGCACTCGCCGCCTGGCCGGTCGATCCATCCACCGACGGCTGCGCGATTGGCTCGCCGCCCGCGCGCTGCAGCGTCGCCTCGATCGTGAGCTCGGTGATCCCGAGGTCGTCACGCGCCTCGGCGCGGACCACCGGCGATGCCTGCGGCGTCACGGCCTCGTCGGCCACGGGCTCGACGATCGCCACCGAAGGGGCCGCATCCTCGATCGCGGGCACCTCGAACGCGATCCGATCGGTCGGCCCCACGCCGCCCTCGCCGACCAGGCGGACCTCGAGCACCCCGCGGCCCGAGGCGACCCAACCGACCGTCCATCGCGATGGAGCATCCTCGTCCAGCGTGAATCCGACCAGGGCGCCGGCACCCTCGGTGCCCGACAAGGCAAACGTCGAGGCGATCCATGCTTCCCGACCATCGCCCGTGGTTGGGCCCATCGCCCCATCCACGTCCAGCGTGATGGCCACGCGTGATCCCGCAAGCACCGGCGGCGACACCGTCGCGCGGCGGTCCATGCCTGTGCCAAGATCCGCGGTCCGACGGTCGACGGTGCCGCGCACGTACGACGGCGGCTCCACCACGAGCGATGCTGCCCGCACCGCAGGAGGCGGGACGAGCCGCACGACGGTGGGCGCCGTCTCCATGTCCTCGGTCCGGAACACGACCTCCACGCGGTCGCCATCGGCCTCGACAAGCCGCTCGAACGCTCCGCCTGGCTGCACCGGAAGCACCACGCGGCGCCACGCACCGAACGTCCCGTCGCGCTCGATGCGGTACTCAGCCTCGACGCGCATGGATGACTCGTCGCCACGCACGTGGCGGGCCCGGAGCGCGAGTGCTGGGCCCCGCGCGCGCACGGCGCTCCCCATGTCTGCCTCGACCATCGTGCGCGCCGGCCATGACACGTCGGCGAATGGGTTCGCCAGCCTGCGCAGCCCGATCGAGGCAAGGTCGGGCGACAGCCATGCCAATGCCGCGGCCGCCACCGCCGCACCGCAGGCCCATCCCGTCGCACGCCGGACCGGGGCGGCATCCACGCGGATCGCGCGCGGCATCGCCGCCATCCCGTCCCGGATGGCATTCTCGGCCAATGACTGTGCCCCCGACCCCGTGCGCGCCGTCGCAAGGTCTGCCGCGATGGCCAGGCCACGCACGCCCTCGGCTCGTTCGACGCGAAGGGCAACCTCCACGAGCGGTGGATGGAATCGGAAGGCGGGAATCACGCGCCAGCGAAGCCATGACACCCCGGCGACGACCAAGGCAATGTCCTCGGACAGCCGCAGCCAGGACGGCAGGCGAAGCGCGCGATCCAAGGCCACCGCGGCAAGCACCGCCGCGACGCCGAACGCAAGTGCCAGCATGCACCGTTCAACGACCAGCATCCGTCGCAGGCGCGCGCGCGCCGCATGCAGGGGTCCAAGGATGCCGTCATGGGGATTCATGCGAGCCTCGACATTCTCCGCAGGACCCACTCGGCGAGCAGCAACATCATCACCAGGATCAACGCCGCAGGACTGGTGCGGAGGTCGTCGCGGATCGGATCCTCGGTGACCACCGATCGATTCGGAAGGCGTGCCATGAGGCCCGCTGCATCCGCCGGATCGACCACGGTTCCGCCCGTCTCGCGCGCGAGCCGCTCAAGGAGCGGGCGGTCGCTCTCGGCGTCACGCAGCTCCGCGTCGTCGCGGACGGCTTCGAGCACGGCTCCGTCCCCACTGCGCGCCCGGAGTTCCGGATCCCTGGGGCGGATGGTCCATCGGCCCGGCTGCTCGGCGACGAGCGTGGCCTCGTAGGTCCCCGATTCCGTGCGCCGGGCCTCCAGTTCGACCATGCCGCCCGGTTCCGACGAGGCCTCGAGCATCACGGTCGCACGCCCCTCGCCCGACGGCAGTTCCACTTCCACGCGCACCGCATCGCCCACGGTGCATCGCTGCGGATCGACCGCCACGCGCACTTCCTCAGAACCCAGGCCAAGCGACGGACGGGCCATGGCGCGAAGGAGCTGCACCCAGAAGCGCTCGGGATACGCCTCGCCACGGCCGTTGCGCCAGCGCCATGTCTCGTCCGTGCCCACATAGAGCACGTTCCCCGCCCCGAACCGCATCGCCACGACCACGGGATGCTGCGCCCCGTCGATCGCCTGCACCGACTCGGCGAGCGTCTCGGCCGCGGGCTTGAGCGACGAGGGAGCGATCCGCTGCGCCCATTCCATCCGCGCCCACTCCTCGTCGGGTGACGAGAGTTCGGCAGGAAATGCGGCCTTCGGGTCGTCCGCAAGCCGAAGCACGCCGGCCCGCGCAGCAACGTCGGTGGGGCGAAGGTTCACGGGATCGGGAAGCCGGTCAAGCTCGTACGGTCCGGTGAACGGGAGCAGGTCCTCGAACGCGGTGCCGGCCCACGAACGCGGCATGTTGCGCGGCCCACCGATGAGCACGAGCCCGATGCCACGTTCGTCCACCGCCCGGCGCACCTCGGAGAGTTGTTCGGACGAGAAGAACCCTGCCGGCATGTCGCCGATCACGACCAGGTCGAAGCGCTCGAACTCCTCGCGCGTGCGCGGCAGGCGCGCGATGGGCGTGTTGCCCTCCTGCGCGAACTCACGATCCGCCGAAAGCAGCATCACCGAACTCTCGATCGACCGCTCGCGCTGCATGAGGTTCTTGAGGTACCGGTACTCCCAGCGCGGGTAGCCCTCGACGTACAGCACGCGCAGCGGCCGATCCACGAGCGTGACCGGAACCGCGCGCCGGTCGTTCGCGGGCACGAGGTCGCGCGTCGATGCGGGGTCGATCACGCGGACCTCCCAGGCGGCCACTCCCGTTCCCTGCGGCACAGACACCAACTGCACCTCGTCGCGTGCTGGCCCATCGCCTTCCGCATCCGCCGCCGCGACATCGGCGCGGTCGAGCACGGTTCCCGTGGCCGCGTCGACCAGCTCGACGCGCACCGCGCGCGAACGCATCGGGCCACGCCGCTCGATGGTCGCCTGCACCGGCACGATGTCTCGCACGAACGCGCGCCGTGGTGCCTCGGCGGCGGCGATCGATGCATCGCCGAGCGCGCGCGCGGAGCCGAGGGCCACCGATGACACGGCCACGCCCTCGGATTGGAGCCGCCGGACCAACCCGCGGTCGGGTGGGTCCGTGGTCCGGCCGTCGGTGACGAGCACGATCGACGAGATCGGGCGACCTGCGCCCCGCGACAGCGCCTCATCGATGGCGCGTGCAAGCAACGTGCGCGGTCCCGAAGCGTTGCCTGGGTCGACCGACCCATCGCCTGCCGGCACGAGTTGGCCAAGTTGCTCGGAGAACGCGAACCACATGGCGCGATGCTCCTTGCCGGTGACGCGCAGCGCGCCGGCAGGGCCGACCAGCGTCCGCAGCACGGTGTCTCGCGCCTGCCAGCCGCCGCCCGGCGCTTCCATGTCCTCCACCTCGAGCGAACGGCTCCGGTCGATGAGCATCAGCACGGCATCGGGCTCGACCCGCTCGCGCGGGACCTCGAGCACCGGGCCGCATGCGAGCGCAGCCAGCACCACCAGCACGGCCGACCGGAGTGCCACGAATGCCCGGGTGCGCATCGCTGAGGGAGCCATGCGCCGATAGGTCATCCACGCCAGCGCCACTGCCGCGGCCACGACGATGACCCATGCCCATGCCGGCAGCGGGGTGGTCCATGCGAACCGGACGTCGACCGCGTCCGCCGGGACGGCATCGAGACCGAGCAGCCAGCGCACCATGGACGACCCGATCATGCGGCCCTCCCGGCGGCGATGCGCACCGTTGCATGGACCGGTCCGGACCCCGAGGGGCGTGCATGGGAGAACCGGCGTGCCAGCACGCTCTCGAGCACCGCCATCGCCAGGCACGCCACGAGCATCCACGCGGCAATCGCCGTGGCCGGACCTTCGTCGGTTGAAGTCGACTCATTGCCCTCCCGCTCCGCGCCCGAACCCATGACGGTGCCGACCGTCGAGAGCCATGTCGATGCACGCTCTGGGTCGCTCGGCCGGACCGACGCGGCTGCGGGTTCGACGGTGACCGCGAATGCTCCGCGAGGGTCGCCTCGCGAATCCACCATCTCGTACGTCCCTGCGCGGTCGAACGCCGCGACCGTGCGCCCGCCGGCACCCACCGGAACCGAACGCACGCCCACGAGCGGTGCGCCATCGAAGTCCACCGGACGGAGCTCGGCGATCCCAGGTCGGTCGATCAGCGCCACGGACCCGACGGTCGCCTGCAGGCCGCTCCCTGCACGCCGCCGTGCCTCGGCCGCGATCTCCTGCCACAGGGGCACCATGAACGGCTTGAGCGGGATGGTCGTCCAAGCCGGATCCATCGCGACCGCGAAGAGGGTGACCGAACCACGAGCACCCGCCGGTGACCATTGCATCACGACCGGGCCCGCACCGGGCGCAGACAGCACCACCGAGGCGTCGGTGGGTGCGACCTCCACCCGGATCGTGCGCGACACATCGACCGCACCCGCAAGCTGCGGGAGCTCCGCCATGATCGCGCTCAGCACCCCGGATTCACGACGCACCGCCTCGACAGGCGCCGGAACCGGAAGGTCCGACGCATCGACCGACGCCGGCCACGGCATCCCGAGCACGTCCCGCATCGCGCGCGTCCAAGGGTGCACCCGTTCGCGGGCCGCCGGGAGCACGATGCACGAACCACCCCGCTCGACGAACGCGGCGAGGACGCGCCACTGCGCGTCGCCGAGTACGTGCGGCTGGGCCACCACCACGAGGTCCGCGGTCGCACATGAACGCGCGTCGAACGACGCGGGGTCCATCAGGACGATGTCCACCGCAGGCGGATCGGATGGTGCGAGCGCCCGCGCGATCCAGTCGCCCTGCGAGAGCCGGTCGATCCCGGCGCCGTCGAACGTGCGCCGGTCGACGATCACCGCCCGGATCCGCTCGCTCGCCGCAAGGACCGTCGCGCGAGTGTCGTCGATCGGCTGCGCATCCGCCTCGATCGTGGCGATGACGGCGCACGGCCGGGCGCGCGCGGCGTCGCCGATTCCTGCGCGCTCGACCACCGGGACCGCAATCTCCCGTGCACGCTCGCCCGGCGAAAGCGTCACAACGCGCTCGCCCGGCGACGCGAGGTTCGGCCCAAGGACCCGGACCGTCCGGGTGACCGCGGCATCGCCGCGATCCCGCTCGACGACCACCTTCACGACGGGTGCCGCGTCCGACGTCGCGCCCGCCGGGCGTTCCGCGCGGATGGACGAGATTCGCACGTTGTCGCCCGTCGCCGCCGGCGTGGGCATCACCGAGACACGGATCGGGGCATCCTCGCCGCGCACCGCCGGGAGCGCCGCAAATGCGCGCACGCTCCCCTCGCGCATGGCGCTTGCCACGAAGAGCTCGCGTGCCGTCCCATCCGCCTCGGGATGCGCAAGGACCGTGCACGCCGTGGCGATGGCGGCAGCCAGGTCGCCGGCCACCTCGCTCGACGACAGTGCATCGAGCCGTCGCACCGAACCCGAGACGTCCATCGAGCCCGGTTCGCCCGCGCCGTCGCCAGGACGGGTGGAGCGCACGATCGCCACCCGGTCACCGGGAGCGAGGCCATCGACCATGGCGCGCGCCGCGGCGACCGAGACCGAGAGCGCGGTCCCGTCCTGAAGGCGCTCGTTCGAGGCCGCTCCGTCATCGACCACGATCGCAAGCGTCCGCGCGCGGCGACCCGACGCGACCGCCGCGCCGATGAACGGACCGGCGATGGCCCCCGCGGCCAGCGCAACCACGAGGCAGCGCACGGCGAGCAACAGCCATCGCTCCAGGCGTCGACGCCGCTCCACGCGCCGGATCGCCTCGCGGAGCAGGTCCATGGCGGCCCACTCGTATGGCCGCCGCCGCCTGCGGAGCATGAGGTGCACCAGCACCGGAACGGCCACGCACAGCGCGCCGGCGACCGCAAGCCCGGGCGATGCGAAGCCGATCATCGGACGCTCCCGCCGAGCATCCGCTCGCGCCGGGCCAGCAGTGCCGCCAGCGCGGGACCGACCGAGTCGTGCGTGTCGAGGCGCACGAGGTCGAATCCGAACCCGCGCACGACGCGCTCGAGCGCTCGCTCGTCCTCGTCCAGCACCTGCAGGTACGCATCGCGCACCGCACGCGCATCGACCTCCATGGATGGCTCGCCCTCGAGCCCCTCGAACGGCGCTTCCTCGTCGATTTCGAAGCGGAGCTCGGCCCGGTCGAGCGTGCGGAGCAGCACCACGTCGTGGCCACGATGGCGCAGCCGTGCGAGCGCATCACGCACCTGCGTGACCGGGATCAGGAAGTCCGATGCAATCATCACGAGTGCCCGGTTCGGCGTGCGCGCCAGCAATTCGTCCACCGAACGTCCGAGGTCCGCCTTCCCGTCGACCGCGTGGGTCGACAGGCACTGCACCACCGCGCGCCAGTGCCCCTGCGCATTCGAGCACCGCGTCGAGGCGGAGATGCCGGAACCGAACATCGAGACCGAGACGCGGTCGCGCTGGCTGAGCGCCATGAATGCCATCGCGGCGGCCGCCGCGGTCGCATGGTCGAACTTCGTCCAGCGCACGTTTCCGGCCTTCGTCCCGCCCCATCCTTCCTTTAGTCCGAGCGTCCCGAACCGCATGCTCCCCGACGCATCGACCATCAGGTGCACGTCGAGGTTGGTCTCCTGCTGGAATCGCTTGAGGTACAGCTTGTCGCTGCGCCCGAACACCTTCCAGTCGATGTGGCGCACGGGGTCGCCGGGCACGTACTGCCGATGCTCGGCGAACTCGACCGCCAACCCCTGGTAGGGGGAGCGATGCATGCCGCTCATGACGCCCTCGGCGATCCGCTTCGCGCGGACCTCGAACGGCCCGAGCTGGGCCAGCGTCTCGGGGGCCAGGTACTGCTCGGCGCGCACGCGGCGGTCGCCTCCGTCAGGTCAGTGGTTTCAGGGCTTCGCCAGGCGCTCAAGCTCGCGCGCGCCGGGCGCGCCCGAGTCCTCGACCGGGATCCCGGCGAGGAGTTCCTCGATGACGCGGTCCGCGCCGATGCCGTCGGCCTGGGCGTTGAAATTCAGCTGGATGCGGTGCCGCAGCACAGGCCGCGCCATGGCGCGAACGTCGTCCACCGTGACCGAGGGCCGACCCGCCAGCAGCGCACGCGCCTTCGCCGCGAGCACCAGGAACTGGCTCGCACGCGGGCCCGCACCCCACGAGACGTAGTCCGCGACGGCCTTCGGCCGCTCGGGTGCTCCGACCTCCTGCGCCGACCGCGTCGCGCGCACCAGCCGCAGCGCGTAGCGCACCACGTGGTCGGCGATCGGCACCTCGCGCACCAGCGACTGCATGGCGCGAACGTCGTCTTCCGAGAGCACGGATCCGCCGGGTACCGTCGGGCTGCCGGTCGTGCGGCGCACGATCTCGGTCTCCTCGTCCGCCGTCGGGTAGCCCACGATGATCTGGAGCATGAACCGGTCGAGCTGCGCTTCGGGAAGGGGGTACGTGCCCTCCTGCTCGATCGGGTTCTGCGTCGCGAGCACGAAGAACGGCCCGGGCAGCGGATGGTTCACGCCGCCGACCGTGACCTGGCGCTCCTGCATCGCTTCCAGCAGCGCGCTCTGCGTCTTGGGCGGGGTGCGGTTGATCTCGTCGGCCAGCACGACGTTCGCGAAGATGGGCCCCGGCACGAACCGCATGCGGCGCGTGCCGGTCGACCGATCCTCCTCGATCACCTCGGTGCCCGTCATGTCGCTCGGCATGAGGTCGGGCGTGAACTGGATCCGGGAGAACCCCAGCGACATGCTGCGCGCCAGCGTCGAGACCAGGAGCGTCTTCGCCAGGCCCGGAACGCCCTCGATCAATGCATGCCCGCCGCAGACGAGGGCCACCATCACCTCGTCGATCACGCGGTCCTGGCCGACGATGGTCGCGTGCACCGCCGTGCGCAGGCGGGCCGCCGCGACCTGCACGTCGGCCGGCGTCCGGATGGTCTGCTGCGCGGGTGATTCCTGCATCGACGAAGTATAGTTCGACGCCTTGCCGGAATTGCCGGAAATCGAGTCGATCCGCCGAGCGCTCGAGCGTTCGATCGTGGGTCAGCGCATCGAATCCGCCGTCCTTGGTCCGCATGACCTTCGCGCGCGAGGTGCAGGCAGGGCACGGATCACGCCACGGCACGGGAAGGCATGGGCCACGCCGCAGGAGCTCCTTGTCGGGGGACGCGTGGCTTCGCTCGAACGACGCGGGAAGCAGCTCGGCATCGTGGTCGATGACGGCCGGGCGCTCGTCGTGCAGCTCGGGATGTCGGGACAGCTGCTCGTCATGCACGAGGCGCCTGCGACGCATCGCCACGTCACGTGGTCGCTGTCCGGGCGCGGTGCGGAGGTGCTGGTGTTCCGGGATCCGAGGCGGTTCGGGGGAATCGTCCCGCACGGGCGCGTGCAGGCGATGCTCGATCGATGGGAACGCGAGCTCGGTCCCGATGGGCTCGACACGGCGCGTGCGCCGGTCGAACGGCTGTGCCGTGGTGCGCGGCACGTAAAGGCGGCGCTGCTCGACCAGTCGTTGGTTGCCGGCATCGGAAACATCTACGCCGACGAAGCGCTGCATGCCGCCGGCATCCGGCCCTCGCGCCGCTGCAATCGACTGACCCATGACGAGGCGGCACGTGTGCTCGAAGAGGCACGACGCATCATGAGACGTTCCGTCTCCCAAGGCGGAACGTCCTTGCGCGACCATGTGCTCCCCCAGGGCGACCCCGGGGCGGCACGGCGCCTGATCCAGGCCTATGGTCGCACGGGGCTTCCCTGCCATGGCTGCGGGTTGCCCTTGAAGGGCGGACGGATCGCCGGTCGTGCGACCACCTGGTGCACGAAGTGCCAGCGATAACGCGGCAGCGCCGGCACACCGCACGATGTCGAACAGGTTTGGAAACGATCAAGAAAGATCATTCCCTCTCTCCTCGTAAGGAGTGTTGTCGATCTGTGGACAACTCGGGGCGCACGCGCATAAGTCCATGAGGTGCGCGTGTATGCATTGCGGGGCCCCACCCGCACGACATGTCAACTGGGTTTCGATGGTCGCCACGAAACGATCATCCCCATGAGCCGATCACCCGACCAAGGCCACCCCAGCGGCCGAACGCACGAAGCGCGTCCGATAGCAACCCGCATCCATGGACATGATCCGTCGGCAACCGACAGCCTGTCCGCCGGTTCCGTCAGGCCTCACCGCGGGTGAGCACCTGTTCGATCCGGGCCACGTCGCTGCCGAGGGCGGGATCGCTCTGCGAGCGCGTCGCCACGGTGCGCACGGCATGCATCACGGTGGTGTGGTCGCGCCCGCCGAAATAGCCACCGATCTCCTCGAGCGAGAATCGCGTGTGCTTGCGCGCGAGCCACATGCACACCTGGCGCGGCAGCGCAATGCTCTTGTGGCGGCGCTTCGACATCAGGTCGCTGAGCTTGATGTCGTAGTAGTGCGTCACGGCCTCGATGATCTGCTGGATCGTCGGTTGCGCGGGTTCGCTTCCCGCCGCCGGCCGCCCATCGGCGATGGCCTGCTTCGCAAGCTCCAGCGTGATCGGCTGGCCCGTGGCCATGGCGATCCCGCGCAGGCGCGCAAGCGCGCCCTCGAGCTCGCGGATGTTCGCGTCGATGCGCGCGGCCACGTAGGCGGGCACGTCGTCCGGAAGCTCCAGGTCGTGCAGCCTGGCCTTTGCCTTCAGGATCTCGACGCGCGTCTCGTACGCCGGGCGGTCGATGCGCGCCACGAGGCCGCTGTTGAACCGGCTCACCAGGCGTTCCTCGAGGTCGGGAATGTCCGATGGCGCCGCGTCCGAGCTCAGCACCAGCTGCTTTCCGCCCTGGTAGAGCGCGTTGAAGGTGTGGAAGAACTCCTCCTGCGTCTGCTCGTGGCGCGACAGGAAGTGGATGTCGTCGATCACCAGCACGTCGGCGTTCCGGAAGCGGTGCCTGAACTCGTGCATGCGGCCCGCGCGCACCGCTTCGTGGAACACGTCCATGAAGGTGCTGCACGAGATGTACGCGATCCGCACCGAAGGGTCGCGCCGCAGCATGTCTTGGCAGATCGCCTGCAGCAGGTGCGTCTTGCCGAGCCCCACGCCACCATGGACGAAGAACGGGTTGTAGGAGCGCCCGGGCTTCTGGGCCACTGCCTGTGCGGCAGCGTGTGCCAGCCGGTTTGTCGGACCGACCACGAACGTGTCGAACACGTAGTCGGGCGACAGCAGGATGCGCTCGTCGAAGAGCGCTTCAGGAGACGGGGCCTGCACGTTCGTCGGGGCCGGGGCCGCGGCCTCGGGAACGCGTTCCCCCACGAACTTGACCCCGACCAGCCGGCCGGTCGCCGCGGCTGCAGCCGCGGTGAACGGGGGGACGCAGCACCGCTGGAGGTACGAAAGCCGCACCGGCTCCTCGACCAGCAGCGTAAGGTTCGCGCCGTCCAGCCCAAGCACCTCGATGTCGTCGAACCAATGCCGGCACACCTCGGAATGGTGCTTGCGCAGGTGCTCGAACAGACGCTGCCGGACGGGCCCGAGCGCCGCCCCGCCGCCCCGCGCGTCATCGTGTCCATGCGGGGTTCGTGCGGGCATGCGAATCGTCCTGTCCTTCGGAAAGGCTGCGCGCAGCGTCCCAGGGGACGCCGATTCCCCCCGGCGCCGGCGCCGGTCTGGGGAAGTGAGTCATGATGGATTGCGCGGAGAAGTCTTGCCCACCACGCCGCGCGAACAGCGAGCGCAATGTAGGCCGGGCCCGCCCGACCGTCAACCGTTTCGCGGTGACGTGCCGGATCCGCTCACTTCTCGGATCCTTCCGCGCCTTCGGTGGCGTCGCCGGCCGGCACGGGGGTGTCTCGTCCGGCCTCGCCCGCCGCAGCCATCAATGCCTCGTGCCGGGCGCGGTTCGTCCGGTGATCCATGAGCAGGTGCACGCGCGCGGCACGTTCCGCGCCCGCCACCTCCTCGATCCGGGTCCGTGCGAAGGGCATCAGCGTTCGTCGCGAGACATGCACGATGACGATGTCCTGTGCGCCCCATGCCTCGAACAGCGACCGGAAATCCTCGATGTGGAGGTGCTTCCCGATGCGCGCACGGTCGCGATGCTCGTCCTCGAAGAACGTGCATTCGCTCACCACCACCTTCGCGTTGCGGAACTCGTCACGGAACAGGAAGTCACCCGGCTCGGTGTCGCCGGTGTACGCGACCAGGGGAATCTCCATCGTTCGCGTGATCTCGTGGCCCGCTGCACGCAGTTCGCGCAGGCGGTCCTGCGACAGGCCGTGGAATTCCTCGCGCAGCTTGCTCCGGCGCTCGATGACCACGAACGCGAGCGCGGGTGTGGTGTGGCTCACCTCGATCGCACGCACGAAGAGGTTGGCCTTCAGCGCGAACTCGCCGTCGGGCTCGATCGGGACGATCTCGTGCGGCGTGCGCTGGCGCTCAAGGTCTACCCACGACGCCATCATCCGGCGAAGCGGCTCCGCCATGGCCGAGTGGACCAGGCACCGGGCGGTGCCGGGCATCTTCTGGAAGAAGCGCTGGCTGAACCAGTACGGCAGTCCCGCCACGTGGTCCATGTGCGCGTGGCTGAGCGCGACGGTCGGCGCCGCCAGCACCGGCCGCGGGCACAGTCCGATGTCGAACGCGAGGTCGAACTCCGGGACGTGCACCACCGCCTGCTCGCCGGCGACGGACACTCCCTGGATTCGGTACGGGGCCGAGTACACGAACCCGAGCCGGGCCTCCTGCGGAGGCATGCGTGGAACCATCGTGTGAATCTCCTCTCGCGGCGCTTTCGCGCGGCGGGGTTGAAATGCGAATACGCATCCTACGGATGATGGTCCGGAATGCGGTTATGTGAGGTCGTCGGACCGAATTCCGCCGAATGGATCGGAAATTCCCTTGCCGCGCGGGTCAGGGAAACCGAACCTTCGGGGTTGCCATGCGCATTGCCCAAGACTCCAACCCCATCAGGAGCGAGTTTGCCGACGATCCGGACATGGCCGACATCGTGGCGCTCTTCGTCTCCGAGCTTCCCAAGCGCATCGCTTCGATGCAGGAAGCACTCTGTTCGGGTGACATCCCGCAACTGCGGATCCTGGCGCACCAGCTGAAGGGGGCGGCGGGTGGCTACGGGTTCCCGAAGCTCGGCGAGGCCGCGGCGCTCATTGACCTGGGCATCAAGGAGGGCTGCGACGAAAACGTCGTCCGCAGCCGGCTCGGCATGCTCGCGGCGTTCGCGGCACGCATCCGCCCGTGAGGTCAGGGCGTCCCATGGAACCATGCCGACATCCCCCTAGCATGGACGCCTTGCGATGACGGTGTCCCAGGGCCCGCTTCCCAGGCTTCTTGCGATCGACGACTCCGAGCTGATTCACCGGCTCCTGCGCGTCCGGCTGCAGCATGAGCCGCTCGAGATCCACGGATCGATGGATGCGCGCGAAGGGCTCGAACTCGCGCGGCGGATGGTGCCGGACGTCATCCTGCTCGACATCGAGATGCGCGGGATGGACGGCTTCCAGGTGCTGCAGGCGCTGAAGGATGACGTCAATCTCCAGGACATTCCCGTGATCTTCATCTCGGCCACCGCCAGCATGGAAGACCGCGTCCGCGCGATCGACCACGGGGCCATCGACTTTGTCGCCAAGCCGTTCGAGGTGGTCGAGCTGAAGGCGCGCGTGCGCAGCGCCCTCCGCATCCACCAGATGGTGAAGATGCTGGCGCAGAAGGCGCAGGTGGACGGCCTCACCGGGCTCTGGAACCGCACCTACTTCGACCGGCGCCTCCATCAGGAGGTTTCTGAGGCCGTGCGCCACGGACGGAGCGTCTCGCTCGTGATGTGCGACGTCGACGGGTTCAAGCGGCTGAACGACGAATGCGGCCATCCGTTCGGGGATGCCGTGCTCGAACGCGTCGCGCGCATCCTGCAGGGTGGCCGGTCGAGCGACATCGCGTGCAGGTACGGAGGGGAGGAGTTCGGCATCATCCTCCCGAACACGATGGGAACCGAGGCCATGGACGTCGCCGAGCGGTATCGCGTGGCGATCGAGGCCGAGTCATGGCCCGGGCCCGCCGGCCGCGTGATCACGGCCAGCTTCGGCGTGTCGGACCTTTCGCTCCTTGCGGGACCGCAGGGGTCGGAGGACCTGATCGCCTCCGCCGATGCCGCGCTCTACCGGGCAAAGATGAACGGCCGGAACCGCATCGAGGTGGCGCCCTTGGCGCGCCCAGCCGGTTGATCGATGGCCATCGCGCACGACCAGGGAATCTGCATCCGTCACTGGGATTTCAGCGAGACCAGCCAGACGGTCACGCTGTTCGGCCGTGAGGGAGGGATCGTCCGTGGCCTCGCCAAGGGCGCGCGGCGCGAGCGCGGCGCGTTCGACGGCGGCATCGACCTGCTCTCGCGCGGTGAGTTCGGCGTGATCCGCAGCGCACGCAAGGAACTCGCGACGCTCACGGAGTGGGACCTTCTCGAGGTGTTCCCGCGGCTGCGCACCGACCTGCATGCCAACCGCGCGGCCTTCTACATGGCGGACGTCCTCGGGCGGATGCTGCCCCCCGACGACCCGCACCCCGCGCTCTACGACCGGTTTGCGCGTTCGCTGCGTGCGCTCGGCGGCGCGGCGTCGGGCGAAGGTCCGTCGATCGATGGTCCCGCGGCACTGCTTGCGTTCCAGTGGTCGCTGCTTGGCGAGACCGGCCATCGGCCCGACATCGATTCGGCCGCGCCCGTGGGTCCCGACGTGGTTGAGTACCTGCCCGAGGCTGGTTCGTTCCGCGAACCAGGCCCTGGTGGCCCGGCGGGCGCCCGGTGGAAGGTGCGCCGGACCACGGTCGCGCAGTTGCGGGCGTGCGAGTCAGGGATCGACGCCGAGTGCGTGCCGGGCTCGGTCGAGCGCGGAAACCGGTTCCTGGCGGCGTGCGTCCGGCATGTGCTCGGCGCGGAACCTCCGACCATGGCACCGCTCTTCGGCGAACCGGCCCGGTCCTCAGCCTGACGCCGGCGACACCAGCGCGCGCAACGACGGTCGAAGGGGGAATTCGCGGATCACCGAGCGCAGGTCGTCCGCGGCCAACGACTCGATCCGGGCGAGTTCGTCCTCGAGCGACGCGTACATGCCCCGGTAGAGCCACAGCGCGCCCAGCCGGCGCATCCTCCCGGCCGGCCGTTCGCCCCCGATCGTGACGGCGGTCACCACCTTCGCCCGTGCCCTCGCAAGTTCGTCCTCGCGGAGGTCGTCGCCGATGCGCGCAAGTTCCGAGCGCACGATGCCATCCACGCGCTCGACGTCCTCGGGACGGCAGGCCGCGTAGATGACGTACTCACCGATGCCGTCATGGCCGTCGAACTGCATCTGGGCCTCCTCGGCGATGCCCGGCTCGATCAACGACCAGTACAACCGCGAGCCCTCGGAGTCGCCGAGCACCTGCGCCACCATGGCGGCCGCATAGCGCCGGGGATCCTGCGTCGACGGCGCCGGGCAGAGCCACGCGAGGTAGGCGCGGTTGGCCTGCGGCATCGCCACCTCCACGCGCTCCTCGTGCGCATGGAACGCCGGGTGGGTGCGCCCGGTCTCGCCGCGCCGCCAACCTCCGCATGTCCGCCGGACATCCTCGACGAACGCGTCGAAGTCCAGCTTGCCCGCCGCGCACACCACCGTGTTCGCCGCACCGTAGCGACGGTCGAAGTACTCCTTCATCTGGTCGCGGGTGAGGGCGCCGACGGTCTCCCGCGTGCCGAGGACGCGATGCCCGAGCGGGTGCGCTCCGAAGTACCGCTCGTTCGCGTGTTCCCACAGCCGCCAGAAGGGGTTGTCGTCGTACATCGCGATCTCCTCGAGGATCACGCCCTTTTCCTCGTCGAAGTCCGCCTGTCGCAGCGCCGGCCGCATGATGTCGGCGATGATCCCGGTCGCGGTGCCCAAGTGCTCGGGAAGCACGTGCGCATGGAAGGCCGTGAGTTCACCGGTGGTGAACGCATTGTGGTCAGCGCCGATCCGGTCGAAGTCGCGGTTGACGTCGTCCGGCGTTCGGCGTTCGGTTCCCTTGAACACCATGTGCTCGAGGAAGTGGCTCACGCCCATCAGTTCGCGCGGTTCGTCGCGCGCACCGGTCTTGACGAAGAAGCCGACCGCGGCGGTGTGCGCCGTGGGGTCCGTTTCCGCGATCACCGTGAGCCCATTCTCGAGCGTGGCCTGCCGGAATTCGAATGCCATGCCACCATCGTAGGGTTCCCGAGCCCATGTGCCCGATTATGGGGCCACCATCACAGGGATCCTTCCGCAATCGCGCCGGCTCGACTGGATTCGCGGCACGTCCGAACCGAAGGTACGTGCATGGACAGCCCACACCGCCGACCCCACGTGAAGCGCGCGAGCGCATTCCTCGAGGCCGTCGAGCGCCGGGACACGAACCGGCACGGCGGCATCGGCGAGTTCATCCTCTTCTGGCACCATGACCCCGCGCAATGCTGCGTCTACGAGGCCCTCGACACGAGCGGCACCGGTGCGCGCATTCGCACCGATGCGCCGCTTCCCGAGGGAATGACGGGCGTGGCGGTCCGGTACGAGCCCGGCGCGATCGCGATCGACCGCGCGATCATGGTCGTGTGGTCGCGGGGCATCCGGGACTCAGAGGGCCGCGTCAGCCACCACGAGGCAGGCATCCGCTACATCTGAGGCCGGGGCGTCCCATCACGAACTCATGTCAGTGCCCCGGCGTGCAACGAAGTTCCGCGCGCCGGGGCGCTCCTTTCACCGGTCTCCCGACGGAAGGCGCTCGGCCTGCTCCTCGGCGTGGTAGCTCGAACGCACCAGCGGCCCGCTCTCGCACACGCGGAAGCCGCGTGCAAGCGCCTCCCGGCGGAACTCCGCGAACGTGTCCGGGTGCACCCAGCGGTCGATGGGCAAGTGGTTGCGCGTCGGCTGCAGGTACTGCCCGATCGTGAGCACGTCGGCGTCGCTTGCCGCGCGCACGTCGTCCATCAGCTCGAGCACCTCGCCGTCGTGCTCGCCGATTCCCACCATGATCCCGGTCTTCGTGACGAGCCCATTGCGCTTGAACTGCGCCAGCACCGCAAGGCTGCGCTCGTAGCGCGCCTGCGGCCGCACCGCAGGGTGCATGCGCCGCACGGTCTCCATGTTGTGGGAGAGGATCTCGGGGCGCGCGTCGCAGACGGCTTGGATCGCGCGCTCGTCGCCCTGGAAGTCGCCCACCAGGCACTCGACGCTCATGCCTGGGCAGGCCTCATGGACGCGCTCGATGGTCTCGGCCCAGATCGCGGCGCCACCGTCCGGCAGTTCATCGCGGTTCACGCTCGTGATGACCACGTGCTTCAGCCCCATCAGCGCAAGGCTTGCGGCCACGCGACGCGGCTCATCCGTGTCGAGGACCGGCGGGCGTCCCGTCTTCACGTTGCAGAACCCGCACGAACGCGTGCAGGTGTCGCCAAGGATCATGATGGTCGCCGTGCCGCGGCCCCAGCACTCGCCCATGTTCGGGCATGACGCCTCCTGGCAGACGGTGTGTAGGCGGTGCTCGTCGATGATCGACTTCAGGCGCTCGTAGCCGCCGCCGCCCGGGACACGCGCCCGCAGCCAGTCCGGCTTTCGCCCGATCGCGCGGTGGTGCGGCGCATCGGGCGCATTGTTGAGCACCATGCCCGTCAGGCTCACCGCGGCCGGGCCGACGTTCCGGGCCGTGTCGCCGCCCAGGGGGCGTGGATGCCGGGCGAGCGTGCGCGCCACCGCCTCCGGCGAGGCGCCGGGGGGCGTCATGGGTGTGGATGGCTGGCCGCCGTCGTGCATTCGCGGATGAGCAGTCTAGGCGTGATGTGCCGCGGCCCCGCACGCATGAACGCGCGGGGCCGCGGGGGACGTTCCAAATCTCCCAAGGCGCTCAGTTGCGGCGCCGGCGGGCACCCACCATGCCGGCCGTCACGAGCAGTGCGACTGCACCCGGAGCGGGCACCGTCAGCAGGAACGTGTCCTGGCTCACGGATCCGTTCGCGCGCTTGATGGTGGCACCGAGCTTGAGGTCGATGGTCCACCCGGTGCCGGCCACGTAGAACTGGCCGATCATCATGCCAAACTGCCCCGCAGCCGACGAAGCGTTCGAGCTGGTGGCGCGGATCGAGGCGATGGACGCCAGGTTGCGCGCGGGCGAAGACGTGCCGCCAGGCAGGAAGTAGCCGGCGAGCGCGGGCACCGAGTTGATGTAGGGGTTGGTGAACCCGCTCGAGTTCGAGGCCGCACCGAAGGCATTGATGGTGGTGTTCTCGCTCGTGTCGGTGTCGAAGTACGTGACGTTCCAGCTGGGGTCGCCGAGCGTCGACGAAGTCCCGAAGAACGTTCCGGTCGTCGAGTTGAACGACCCGCCCGCGGAGAGGAAGCTATCGAGCGTGGTCCAGCTCTGCGAGCCGGACGCCACCCACAGGCCTTGCGCACCCGCACCCTGCAGGAACCCGCCGACGGCATTGGTCGTCACATAGCCCGCGTTCGGGGATTGCGCGTTCGATCCGTAGACCGACACGAGCGCGTCGGTGGAATCGTCCACCACCGCGAAGACGTTGACGAGCGAGCCACCGGCGACCGAGCGGACGGTCGAGGTCCATCCGACGAAGCTGGCGTGCGTCGTCGTGGCGATGGCCGAGCAGAGGAGGACGGCGGGAACGTGGATGCGCATGGATGGCTCCAGGGCGGGCGTGATGGCCCGCGGCGTCGAAGGGATGTGGGATCGGGAATCGGACGGGAATCGTGACAGTGACACCCCAGGAAACGGGCGGCGGACCACCCTGAGAACGGGCTCCGCGAGTCTGATCACGCAAAGTGGGCCCACCATCCATCACGTCGACTCGGAATTTTTGGAGGGGCCGGAAATACACACCCGCGCCAGGGATGGCGCGGGTGGGAGTGGGTGATTGGGCTGGTCTGGCCGCCGTTCAGGCGCGGCGGCGGCGGCTGGCCGTCAGGCCCGCGACCGCAAGCAGTGCGACGGCGCCGGGAGCCGGGACCGTCAGCGTGAACGTGTCCTGGCTGATCGAGCCACTGGCGCGGCGCACGGTGGCACCGAGCTTGAGGTTGAGGATCGAGTTGCTGTCGGCGACATAGAACTGCCCGATCATCATGCCGAAGGTGCCCGCGGCCGCGGTGGCGTTCGAGCTGGTGGAACGGATGCCGGAGAGGACGGCGAGGTCACGGGCCTGCGTCGAGGAGCCGCCCGGCAGGAAGAACCCGGCGAGCGCAGGGATCGAGTTGATGTACGGATTCGTGAAGCCGTCGCCGTTCGAGGCAGCCGCGAACGCGTTCGCGGTCTCCGTCTCGCCGGACACGGTGTTCACGTACGACACGTTCCAGCTCGGGTCACCCGACGTGGCGGTGTTGCCGAAGAAGTTCCCGGTCGAGGTGCTGAACGATCCACCGACGGTCAGGAAACTGTCCAGCGTCGTCCAGCTCTGGCTGCCCGACGGTGCCCACACGCCCTGGGCACCAGCCCCCTGGATGAAGCCGCCGGCCGAGGTGGTGGTCACGAAGCCCGCGTTCGGCGACTGGGCGTTCGAGCCATACACAGAGAGGAGCACGTCGCCCGAGTTGTCGACGACGGCGAACACGTTGATCAGGGAGCCACCCGCGACCGAGCGCACGGTCGAGGTCCAGCCGACGAAGCTGGCCTGGGTGGTCGAAGCGAGGGCGGAGCACAGCAGGACGGCGGGAACAGCGATCTTCATGGCGAGAGTCCTTGTTTTGGGGAAAGAGAACGGGGAAGCAGGGGAACGGGTGGGAACCCGGGACACCGCAAGGGAGGGATTCCCCTGCGCTGATGAACACGCAATTCCCGTCGCTTCACCATCGTTCACAAAGTCAGCCTTCGGCCAAGGTTCCGCGAGGGCTTCGTTCAGGAAACGCGAGCGGGGGCGCGCCGCATGGCGCGCCCCCGCATGGGGTCATAGGAGATCCGTCAAGCGTCCCTCAGCGCCGCCGGCGGGTGCCGACGAGGCCCGCAGCACCGAGCAGCGCGATGGCGCCAGGGGCGGGGATGGCGGTGCCATTGATGGTGACGTCGTCGAAGCGGAGCGTACTGCTGGTCCCGTACGCCGAGGTCGACCTGGATGCGAGGTAGCCGTTCGTTCCGGGAGCGTACGCAGCGAGCACCCGGAAGCCGAAGTTCGCGGAGTTCGCGTATTCCGAGCCCAGCGTCACACTTCGGGCGTACCAAGTGTCACCGGTGCCCGATGCTGCGGGCGTGAAGGTGAACACCTGCACCTCGTTCCAATTGATGCCATCGGTCGTCGCAAAGACAGCCACGGTGTTGGCTGACGTGTTGCTGTGACGCTCGTTCCAGTCGATGGTGATGTTCTCGTAGCCTGCCGTCGATCCACTGAACTGTGCTCCGCGGGTTCGGTCGCCCGTGCCCTGCGCCGCAAAGGTTGAGACGTTCAGGGCATAGGTTCCGGACCCCGCAAACCCGGTCGCGAACGTGTTGGTCGTTCCACCGACCAAGGACGCGAGTCCAGTGCCGGTCGAGGCACTCAGCGTCTGCGCCTCGAAATTCCACTGCGTCACCACCGCCGCATTCGCCGCACCGGCAACCGCCATGGTGGCCGCGATCGAGATCATGTTCTTCATCGAATTTTCCTTGGGAGTCAGGGAAGCTCCGCTGCACACGCTCCGACGACGGCCGTCGGGCCCACAGCGTGCAGGCGGGGGATCCCCTGCACCAACGAGAACGGGATCCATCGATGCAGGCCCTCATGCACGCGATGTGCGTTCGATCAAGGTTGTGTGAAGGAACGCACACGGCCGGGCGCGCCGCGTGGGCGCGCCCGGCCGTGTGGTATCGGACGGTCGTGGACCGATGCCGCTCAGCGGCGGCGGCGGCCGCCGACGAGCCCGGCGATGCCGAGCAGCGCCACGGCACCCGGGGCCGGGATGCCGATGGCGGTGCCGAGCGAACCAGTGTTCACGAGGCTGCCGGTGGTCGCGAACGTCACCTGCGTGCCGATCGTGCCGACCGTGCTCACGATGCCGGTGTTCGGGGCGAGGTTGAAGTAGAAGCTGCTGCCGGAGGTTGCCGCGCCGAAGGTCGCGCGGGCAGTCATCTCGGCTCCCGAGGCATTGAACACGACGACACCATCGCCATTGGAGCTGAAGCTCACGCCGGCGCCCGACCCGTTGTAGAAGCCGATCTGCACGCCGGACAGCCCACCCCAGAAGGTCTGGAACGAAGCGACGTCGAAGCTGCTGCTCGTGCTTTCGACGAAGATGACGCTCTCACCCGCCCCGATGCTGGTGATGCCGTTCAGCAGGACGCTGTTCGCGAAGTTGAACGAGTTGTCGTCCATCTTGAACCCGGTGACGTCAACGGCGCTCGAGCCGTAGTTCGTGACCTCGAACCAGTCATTGGTGCCACCCGTGCCGGACGAGCTCATGGCTTCGGTGACGCGGAGGTACGCATGGGCGGACGAAGCAACGACCGCGATGGCGCCGATGGCGCCCAGTGCCTGGATCTTCATGATGGGGAACTCCAAGGGAAAAGGGGAGCGAACACCCGGAAAGGGACCGGGGCCGGAAGTATGAACGCAATTCACTGAATCGCACCATGAAGGTTCCATTCTTGTTGCATTAAGAAGCGATTGTGCGACCCCTGAACATGATCACAACATGAACTGAACAAATTAAAGGGATCCTCCCCTTCGTCGAAGGCGTCATGGTGTCTCGTCCATGACCGTGAATCACCGACCAGGAGCTCCTCACCGATGAAGACCCGCACCGCCGCCGTGATCGCCCTGCTTGCACCGTGCGCCACCGCGCTTGCCGCGACCGAGCTCGTGATCAACGAATACAACTCGGTCCGCGACGACCGGTGGCTTGGTTGCGGAGAAGGGGCCGCGGGCGCGACGTGCATCCGCGCGGGCGAATCGAGTTCCGACACCGACACGTTCCGTGGACGCACGATCGGCAACGGCGGCGACTGGATCGAATTCGTCGTGACCGTCGACCACGCCGACCTTCGTGGGTGGAAGGTGCAGTGGGTCTCGACCGCCCCGAGCAGCACCGGGTTGCCGGTGACGAACGGGACGGCCCTGTGGTATCCGGACGGGAACCTCCCGCAGGGGGAGTTCACGTTCTCGCAGGATGCCCGTTGGTCCGACCTGCGTGCAGGGACCATCATCACCATCACGCGCGACGGGACGGCCGCGGGCGGGCTCGACACCGATCTTTCGTTCGATCCCTGCCTGGGCGACTGGTGGATGAACGTCAACCTGTCGTCTTCCTCCCTGGTCTCCGCCCAGTGGAACTTCGCGAGCTTCCCGGCCTTCCCGAACCTCATGAACGGGAACAAGCTCTACATCGATCACCAGAACTGGTGGGTGCAGGTGCTGCGCGCCGATGGCTCGGAGGCCATCCCACTGATGGGCGAAGGCACGGGCGGAACCCTCTGCTGCGTCGGAAGCTACGAGGTTCCGGCCCTTCGTGAGGATCCGACCCCGAACATCAACACCTTCTCGAACTACAGCGACGCCAACTCCTCGTCGTTCGGTGCCCCCAACACCTGGAAGGACACGGTCACCGGGTGCCGCAAGCGCCAGAGCATGGATGCACTCCGGGCACCGGTCCTCGCACAACTCTGCTCGCCGTGCCGCCTGATCGCCCTCAACGAATACAACGCGGTGAAGAGCGACCGGTTCCTCGGCGGCGGCACCCTGGCGCAGGACGCCAACACGCCCCCCGGCACCGCTTCCGACGCCCAGTTCGGCCGCGTGCTCGGCAACGGCGGCAACTGGTTCGAGCTCGTTGTGCTCAGCGACCACCTCGACATGCGCGGTTGGACGCTCGAGTGGTCTGAGACCGGCTACTCGGGAACGATCGCACTCTCGAACGCCGCCTTCTGGGGCGACCTCCGCATCGGCACGATCATCACCTTCATCGAGCGGACCACGGCGCTCGGTGGGCTCAACACGGACCTCTCGTACGACGGCACCACCGACACGTGGGTCAACGTCAACACGCAGGACGTGTCGCTCGTGTCACTCACGACCTCGAACAAGCCCGGGCACGTCTCGGGCGCGTTCACGACGTCGAATGACAAGTGGTCCCTGCGTGCGAAGGACTCCTCGGGCGCGGCCGTGATGGGCTCGATGGGCGCCGGGTTTGCGTCGTACAACGGCGGCACCGTGAATGCCGAGGACGTATGCCGCCTCCGTGCGGACGTGGCCCCCGGCACTGACGGGAACGCGTGGTTCGACGACTCAGGCTCCTCGAGCACCTTCGGCCGCGCGAACACGTGGACCGGGTGCCCGGTGGCGTCGACCGAGACCCAGTCCTTTGCCACGCTCCTCACGTCGGGCTGCGAGGCTCCGTCGAGCGGTGGCCCTGACCTCAATGGCGACGGCACGGTCGACGGCCAAGACCTGGGCATCCTGCTCGGCTCGTGGTCGGGCACTGGCCCTGCGGACCTGAACGGCGACGGCACGGTCGACGGCCAGGACCTGGGCATCCTGCTCGGCTCGTGGGGCACGCCCGGCTGA
>CANLMX010000005.1 GCA_947492385.1 Planctomycetaceae bacterium
GGGAACGCGCCGAACCGAGGTACGAACGATGGCAAAGCGCGCTCTCGACCGCGAATACGTGTGGCTCCAGTGCACGGAGACCGGCGACCTGAACTACCGGACCGAGATCCGGGTGAAGGGCGGCATCTCCGAGAAGGTGAAGGAGGGTTTCATGAAGTACTCCCCCCGCCTTCGCAAGCACACGCTCCACAAGATCAAGCGCAAGTGACGCCGTGGCGCGCAGGGGTCCGCCCCGCGCGCGCACGCCGTTCCATACGCCAGTAGCTCAATTGGCAGAGCAGCGGATTCCAAATCCGCAGGTTGAGTGTTCAAGTCACTCCTGGCGTGTTTCTGAGGCGGCGCCGGACGGCGCCGCCATCCCCCGACGAAGGAACTCCCCATGGCATCCGAGGCCATCTACAAGAGCGGGCAGGGCTACTGGACGCGGATCGTCTCCGCGGCCGGCTTCGGCTTGGTGCTGGCGCAGGGCACGTTCTGGATCTGGCAGAAGCTGGGTGCAGGCAGCACCGCGACGGGCAAGTACGTCGCGGCGGCCGTGGCGCTCGCCTTCCTGGGCGGGCTTGGCTCGTTCGCCTTCTGGGCGCTGGGCCGCAACGAGAAGACCGTCGACTTCCTGATCGCCACCGAGGGCGAGATGCGCAAGGTGAACTGGTCGACCCGTCGTGAGGTGATCAATTCGACCGGCGTGGTGATCTTCACCATGATCGTGATCGCGCTCTTCTGCTTCGTCTGCGACCAGGCGTTCGCCTGGGGGTTCCTGCAGGTCGGCGTGCTCGACGGCAGCGTGCTCGAGAGCGAGTGAACCACGCCGCGCACCGCGGCAAGAGGCTTCCACACCATGGACCTGACCAACGAGACCAACGAAGCGACCGACGGCGGCGAGGGCACCACGGTGCGCACCGACGGCGGCAAGACCCTTGCGCGCGGCCGCGAGGCCCTGGCCCGCATGGCCGGCCCGAAGCTCAGCGACTTCGGCGTCGAGACCGGCAAGGCGCTTGAGAGCACCCGTCGCGGCAAGAAGGCCGCCGAGCCCGCGCCGGCGCCTGCCGCGCAGGACGAGTCGGAACTCCCGATGTTCCGCGAGGGCTTCAACTGGTTCGTGCTGCGCGTGGCTTCCAACAAGGAGGACTCGGTCCGCGGCACGCTCCTGCGCAAGGTGCAGATCGAGGGCCTCGAGCGCGCCGTCGGGCGCATCATGGTCCCGACCGAGAAGACCAAGACGCTCAAGGCCGGCAAGCAGCGCATCACCGAGACCAAGCTCTACCCGGGCTACGTCTTCGTCGAGATGCGGCTGGAAGCCGATGGACGCATTCCGCAGGACGTGTTCTTCCTGATCAAGGAGACCACCGGCGTTGGCGACTTCGTCGGCACCGCCGGCCGCCCCACGCCGATGGGCCCCGCTGAGGTCGAGAAGATGCTGTTCGACAGCCGCCCCGCCGAGCAGACCCCGCAGGTCAAGATGGAGTTCGCCGCCGGCGACGCCGTCACGATCCGCGAGGGCCCGTTCCAGAATTACGAGGGCACGGTCGACAGCACCATCCCCGACAAGGGAATCGTCCGCGTGCTGGTCACGATCTTCGGGCGCCAGGTGCCCGTGGACGTCGAATACTGGCAGGTCGCGAAGGCCGGTTCCTGAGCCGTCGGTGGCGCGGGGCCGGCGGTGCGCGATGCGTCGCTAGACTGCGCCGCATGCACTCGGGCTCCAAGGATCGGATCGGGCCGTCGTTCGTCGCAGCATCGCTTGCCGCGTGCGCCCTCGGCGCCGCGCTGTCGCTTGCCGGCTGTTCCGCCCCGCGCACGTGGCCGTCGATCACCGGCGAGCAGGGCATCTCGGCTGATGCGCCGCCGCTGCCGCAGGTGGTGATGGACGCCCTGAAGCACGCGCACAAGGAGATCGCACCGGGCGCGCCGCTCGTCTACAACCTGCCGCAGGAGATCAACGTGTCGGCGTTCGCGACGTACGAGCGCGGACTGGCGCCCGGCAAGCCCATGTGCCCCGGGGATCGTGACGTGTGGACGGTGCGCCAGGCGCGCATCGACGGCAGCAAGGCGCAGGTCGACATCGAATACCCGACGCCGGAGGGCATCTACCAGACCGTCACCGTGCACCTGGCCGGCGCGACCGCGGGCATCGGCTACAAGCCCGACTACCTGCAGTTCTGGAAGGTGCCCGTGAAGGCGCCGATGTGCCAGACGCCGGTCGCCGTGGTGGAGCGCGCGTGCGGCGAGGCCGCGGCGACGAAGCTGCGTGCCGAGCGCGAGGCGGCGGGTGCGGCGGCTGCGCAGGCCGCGAGCGCGGGTGCGGCCAGTGGCGCGGGTGCCACGGCACCGGCCCCACCGAAGGCCACCGCCGGCGCCGACGAGCCGGGCAAGTGATCGCCGCGGCCCCGCGATGAGCCGCACCGGCGCCAGGATCCGGCCGTCCGAACAGCTCGAGGAATCGCTGCGCGAAGCGCTGCTGGCGGAGATCGACGCAGCCCTGGCGGAGTGCGATCGCCTGGCCAGCTGGGAGCAGCCCCAGCGGCGCGACGCCGTGCACCAGCTGCGCCGTGCGCTGAAGCGGTTCCGGGCGGGTGCCAGCCTGTGCAAGGGCGCGGTGGATGGAGTCGAGGTGAAGGCCGTGCAGGAGGACGTGCGTGCCACGGCCGAGCGGCTCTCGGCGACGCGCGACCGTGACGTGCTGGTCGAGACCATCGGCGGCGTCGTTCGCATCTTCCCCCCGACCTCGCGCCGGAGCGCACAGGCGATCGCCGTCGCGCTGCTGGCGCCCGACAAGGCGACGACGGCGTCCGCCGACTGGCACCAGGCCGCCGCGCTCATCCGCGCGCAGCTCGAGGCGATGCGCACGCGCATGCTGGCGGCCGACCTGCGCGCGGTGGCGCCCGACAGCGTGGCCGACGCCATCGCGAAGCGGTGGCGCCGGGCGCGGCGCGCGGCCGCGGTGCCATGGAACGCCGAGCACCTGGACGCCCTGCACGAGGTGCGCAAGGAGTGCCAGCGCCTGGCGCTCCAGCTGCACCTGGTGTCACGGCTCGGGCCGCGTGCGCGGCTTGAACGGCTGGCGCGGCGGCTTGGGCGCGTGGTCTCGACGATCGGCGAGGATCGCGACCTGGGGCTGCTTGAAGGATTGCTGCACGAACGGCGCGGCGAGTTCCCCGATCCGCGGCAGGTGGATGCCATGCTCGCGGAGATCAAGGACCGGCGCGCGGCGTGCCTGCGTGCGGCCCGCAAGCGTGCGGGGCGCGTGCTCGCGCGCAAGGCGCGCGTGGTGCGGGCGCTTGTGACTCGCGGGCGGTAACGCGGCGCGGGGCGCGGCGCACGCGGGGACGCCGCGGGGCGTGGTCGCCCAAGTACCCTTGCCGCCCCATGAGCGGCAAGCAGCAGACGGCCATTACCCCCACGCGCGACGAGAACTACGCCGAGTGGTACCAGCAGGTGGTGCGCGCGGGCGACCTGGCCGAGAACAGCCCGGTGCGCGGCTGCATGGTGATCAAGCCCTGGGGCTACGCCATCTGGGAGAACGTGCAGCGCGTCCTCGACGGCATGTTCAAGGCCACGGGGCACCGCAACGCGTACTTCCCGCTCTTCATCCCGCTCTCGTTCCTCGAGAAGGAGGCCGCGCACGTCGACGGCTTCGCGAAGGAATGCGCCGTGGTCACGCACCACCGGCTCAAGGCGGGCGCCGACGGGAAGCTGGTCCCGGACGGCGAGCTCGACGAGCCGCTCATCGTGCGGCCCACCAGCGAGACCATCATCGGCGCCACGTTCGCGAAGTGGGTGCAGAGCTACCGCGACCTTCCGCTCCTCATCAACCAGTGGGCGAACGTCGTGCGCTGGGAGATGCGCACGCGGCTCTTCCTGCGCACCGCGGAGTTCCTGTGGCAGGAAGGGCACACGGCCCACGCCACGCGCGAGGAGGCCGAGGACGAGACGATGAAGATGCTCCGCGTGTACGCGGAGTTCGCCGAGGAATGGATGGCGATGCCCGTGATCCAGGGCTGCAAGACCGAGAGCGAGCGCTTTCCCGGCGCGGTCGACACGTACTGCATCGAGGCCATGATGCAGGACCGCAAGGCCCTGCAGGCCGGCACCAGCCACTTCCTGGGGCAGAACTTCGCGAAGGCCAGCGAGATCCAGTTCTTGGACGCCGATGGGCAGCAGAAGTTCGCGTGGACGACCAGTTGGGGCGTCAGCACCCGGCTCATCGGCGCGATGATCATGACGCACTCGGATGACGACGGTCTTGCGGTACCGCCGCGGCTGGCGCCGACGCACGTGGTGATCCTGCCGGTGATGCACAAGCCCGAGACCGCGGCCGCGGTGCTGGAACACTGCCGCAAGCTGGCCGCGGACCTGCGGTCGCGCACCTTCGCCGGGCGCCCGATCGAGGTCGAGGTGGACGCGCGCGACCTGCGCGGCGGCGACAAGATGTGGCAGTGGGTGAAGAAGGGCGTGCCCGTGCGCGTGGAAGTGGGCCCGCGCGACATCGAGCAGGGATCGGTGTTCGTCGGGCGCCGCGATCGCACCGCCAAGGACAAGCAGTCGATGGCGCGGGACGCGTTCGTCGACGGCGCGGCGTCGCTGCTGCAGGAGATCCAGGACGGGATGTTCGCGCGTGCGAAGGCGTACCGCGAGGAACACACGAAGCGCATCGACTCGAAGGCCGAGTTCGAGGCCTTCTTCACGCCCACGCGCGCGGGCGACGAGAACGCGCCGAGCGAGATCCACGGCGGGTTCGCGCTCAGTCACTTCTGCGGCGACCCCGCGGTCGAGGCGGACGTGAAGAACCGCATGGGCGTCACCATCCGCTGCATCCCGCTCGACGCGCCCGAGGAGCAGGGCACGTGCGTGATCACGGGGCGGCCCAGCGCACGCCGGGTGGTGTGGGGCAAGTCCTACTAAGGCCCATAACAAGCACCTCAGCGGCCGATTGGCGAGGTTCTCGGGCGCCATGAGCCAGTTTGGGTGCCATTTGCGCCCATCGTGGTGACCGTCGCCTTGCCGCGGAGCGTTGCCGCGGCAGGGTGAGGGTGTCCTCGGGAATTCTCCTGAGAAACGCCTCCCAAGGCGAACGTGAGAGAGGGAAAGGCCATGCGCGTCATCGCGTCTTCGTTCATCGCAGTTGCGGGAATCGCCGTCGTCGCGGCCGTGCCATGTGCGCACGCCGGTCTGGTGAACCCGCTGATCCCGACCTGGGCCGGACAGGCCAACACGCAGTCGGCGTCGTGGGACACGTTCACGCAGGCTTCGGGCGGCGCGAACCTTCCCGATGCGGGCGGCTCGCCGTTCTCGCTCATGAACTTCGGCGCCGCCTCGGCCATCGCAGGCAGCGGCAACATCTACAGCTTCTCCGCGCCGCTCTACATCATGATCATGGGCGGCACGCTCGGTAACGGCCAGACGCCGCTGCAGGTGGTCATGAACGTGGCGACGGTCGGCACGCCGATCGCGCCCGCAAGCGTGAAGCTCACCATGTGGGACGCCACGGGCGCCCAGTACGTGGTTGCCCCGAACGCGAGCGAGGTCCGTTCCGACGTGCCCGCGCCGCAGGGGGGGAGCATCCAGACCATCGCATTCACCTGGAACACGGCCGCGGCGCCGATCACGGCGAGCGGCTTCCGATTCGAGTTCCTGGCCTCGGGCCCGAGCATGTCGCTCGACGCCGTCCGGCTTGACCTCCAGTACGTGCCCGCGCCCGGCGCAATGGCACTGCTCGGCATGGCCGCGTTCATCGCGCGCCGGCGGCGCCGCGCATGACCATGCCCACGAACTTCACCTGAGTTTCGGCTCTCTTTCCTCAGCCTGGCTCCCTGCCACGCCTCCGCCCGACTGCCTCCGTGCAGCGGGCGGTCTTTCATTGGCAGTGGGTGCGTACGACGGCCCGGGCTGCGCCAGGAATCCGTCTGCTTGCGGAGGGTGGCGATTCGTGGGAACCTCGGGACCGCTTCGCGACTCTCACGCCCCAGAGGAACCCATCCGATGCTCTTCCGACAGATCGAGGACCCGAAGCTCGCCCAGTACGCCTACCTCGTCGGCTGCCAACGCACCGGCGAGGCCATCGTGTTCGACCCCGAGCGCGACGTGGATCAGTACGTCGATCTCGCGGCGCGGCATGGGCTGCGGATCGTGGCCGTCGCCGAGACGCACATCCACGCCGACTTCCTGAGCGGGGCGCGCGAGTTGGCCGAGCGCGTGGGTGCACACCTCTATCTGAGCGCCGAAGGCGGATCAGACTGGCAGTCGACGTGGGCGAAGCCGTATGCGCACACGCTGCTGCGCGACGGGACCGAGTTCAAGGTGGGGAACATCTGGTTCCGTGCGCTGCACACGCCCGGGCACACGCCTGAGCACATGTCGTTCCTGGTCACCGACCGGGGTGGCGGCGCCAGCGAGCCGATGGGCATCATCACCGGCGACTTCGTGTTCGTCGGCGACCTTGGTCGACCGGACCTCCTCGAGAGCGCTGCGGGCGTGCAAGGCATCGCCGAACCGAGCGCGCACGCCCTGTGGCGCAGCGCGTCGCGATTCGTGAAGCTGCCGGACCACCTGCAGGTGTGGCCTGCGCATGGCGCAGGAAGCGCGTGCGGCAAGGCGCTGGGTGCGATCCCGCAGAGCACCGTCGGCTACGAGAAGGCGAACAGCCCCGCGCTGAAGCTGGTGGGCGACGAGTCGGCGTTCGTCAAGGACATCCTGGCGGGCCAGCCGGAGCCGCCGCTGTATTTCGCGCGGATGAAGGCGCTCAACCGCGATGGCGTGCCGGTGCTCGGTGCGCTGCCCGCGCCGCCGGTGGTGACCGACGTGGCAACGCATGCGCCCGAGTGGGAGCGTGCCGGCACCGTGGTGGTCGACACGCGTCCGTGGGCTGCGTTCCGCGACGGGCATCTGCCGGGGGCGATCCATGCCGTACCCGGAAAGATGTTCCCGATGGTGGTGGGGTCGTACGTGAAGCCCGAGGAACGCATCGTGCTGGTGTGCGAGCCGTCGCGTTCCGAGGAACTGGTGCGCGACTTGGTGCGCATCGGGTACGACCGCTTTGTGGCCGTGGTGCCGCCTGCGGCGATCGCGGGTGCGCCGCGGCTGGTGCGTTCGCGCGACGTTTCGGTGCAGGAAGCAAGCGCGTTGCGTGGGGAGTGGTTCACGCTCGACGTTCGCGGATCGGCCGAGCACGCGACGGCGCGGCTGGAAGGGGCACTCAACGTGCCGTACACGCGGCTGATGCCAAGGCTGGCCGAACTCCCGCGCGACCGGAAGATCCTGGTGCACTGCGCGCTGGGTGGGCGGTCGGCCGCGGCGACGAGCATGCTGGAGCGGCTTGGGTTCGAGGTCGCGAACGTGTCCGGTGGGTTCGAGGCGTGGAAGAAGGCCGGGCTGCCGTTGGGCGCGCCGGCGGCGTGCGGCGCGGCGGCGGTGGGTGCGGCGGTCAGCGCAGGCGCTGGTGCCGGCGCGGGCCCGAGCGGCCGCGGGGGCTGCTGCGGCGGGTCATGCGGTGGATGAACTGCTGATCGAGGTCGCCAGCGGCGTCGCGGTCGGGCTCGGCATGGGGTTGGTCGGCGCGGGCGGCGCGATCTTCACCGTTCCCGTGTTCGGCACGTTGCTGGGTCATGGCACGAAGGACGCGATCGCCGAGGCATTGGCGGTGACGGGGTGCATCGCGGCCGGGTCGGGCGCGATCGCAGGGGCGCGCGGCTTGGTCGACTGGGGGCGGGTGGTGTCGTACGGCGCCGCCGGGATCGTGGGCGCGCAGGTGGCGGCACCGATTGCGGTGCGCATGGCCGCGTCGCTGCAGGTGGCGATGTTCGCGGTGGTCGCGGGCTACGCGGCGTGGCGGATGTGGGGATCGGCGGGTGGCGCGGAGATGGACGCGGGTGCGGCGGGTCATGCGGGCGGGCACGTCGCGCTCGACGCGGGTCATGGAAGCGCCGAGGGGCGTCGCGCGTGGTGGAAGCCGTACGCGATCGGCGGCGTGATCGGCATGCTCACCAGCCTGCTTGGCGTGGGCGGCGGGTTCCTGTTGATCCCGGCGCTGGCCGTGCATGAGGGGCTGCCGATGACGCGCGCCGTGGCCACGAGCCTGATGGTGATCGCGATCAATGCGTCAGCCGGAGTCGCGGGACTCTGGCTCAACGGTGGGCTTGACGCGGGCACGTTCCATGGACGCCCCGTGGCGATCGTGGCGGGATGCGGCGTGGTGGGCAGCATCGTGGGGGCGGCCATCCAGCGGCGCGTGCCGCAGGCAGCACTGCGTCGCGTGTTCGCCGTGCTGCTGCTGGCGGTGACCGTCGTGATGGTCGTGAAGGTGGCCCCCGGGGTCATGGTTCACGGGAAATGACCTCCGGGGCCGCATCCGGGCGTCAAATGAAGCGGCGCCCAGCGTCTTTCGACGGGGCGCCGCTCCTCGTGGGGGCTGGGATGGGGTCAACCGCAGCAGCTGCGGGAGCCCGCGGACGAACAGCCATTCGCACCCGGGGTCGGCCCGGTTGCAGCGGTCGGACGATTCCACGGCATCTTCGACAGCATGGTCGCCAAGGCGCAGATCCCGGTGGCACCGGCGAAGAGCAGGCCTGCGCCCATGAAGCCGGTCCCGACCAGAAACCACGGGCTGACCGTCGCCGCGAGGGCGGTGAACGCAATCAACATGATGCCGACCGTGATCATCACCTGACGCACCAGCGGGATCGGGGCCTTGGCGTTGGTCACGACCGGAAGGCCTGCCGACTGCCACCCCATGATCCCGCCTTCGACCACGCACACGTCGGTCCGGCCGGCGCTGCGCAACGCATCCGCCACCTTGCCCGCGCGGTTCCCCGAGCGGCACAGGATGAGGGCGACCGACCCCGGACGCGCGGCGGGGAAGCCGGACGCGCTGAACGACGAGCTGGGGTGGAGCGCCGCACCCGCGACGTGATCGCGGCGGTGCTCGTCCGGTTCGCGGACGTCGATGATGGTGGCTTCCCCCCGCTCGATCATCCGCGCGGCATCGCGCGGCGTCACGCTGCGGGGGGCGGAAGTCATGGATGCGGAGGAAGCGTTGAGCGTGGTCATGTTCACAGGTTACGAGGCGCCCGCGGCGCCTCGCATGGCCGAAATTCGGCGGAATCTTCCTTCATTCCTGCACGCGCCATAGCCTGTGCCGATGGCCACCCTCGGGCGACGGAACATCCTCACCGTGTCACGCATGGCCGAGGCCGGCGCGTACGTCGATGCGGGGGCGCTCGGCGAGGTGCTGCTTCCCCGCCGCTACGTGACGGCGGCGATGCGGGCGGGCGCCGCGGTGGACGTGTTCCTCCATCGGGACTCTGAGGACCGGCTGGTCGCCACCACCGAGCGGCCGCTGGCGATGGTCGGCGAGTTCGCGTGCATGGAGGTGCGGGACGTCAACCCGCGTGCAGGTGCGTTCCTCGGATGGGGGCTTCCCAAGGACCTGCTGCTGCCGTTCCGCGAGCAAGGCAAGCCGGTCAAGGTCGGGCAGAAGGTGGTCGTCGCGGTGATCGTTGATTCCCGCACCGATCGCATCATCGCGAGCGCCAAGGTGGACGACCACCTTCGCACCGGGGTTCCCGCGTACAAGCCCGGCCAGGAGGTGGACGTGCTGGCATTCGCGCGCACGCCGCTCGGCTACGGCGTGGTGGTGGAGAACGCGCATCGCGGGCTGCTCTTCACCGACGGTGCGCCGCTCCGCGTGTCGTACGGTCAGCGGATGCGCGCGTTCGTGCGCGCCGTGCGCGAGGACGGGAAGGTGGACCTCGGGGTCGACCCTGCCGGGTATGCGCGTGTCGCGCCGCTGGGCGAGCGGATCATGGAGGCGCTCGGCGCGGCGGGAGGCTCGCTCCCCGTCGGCGACCATTCGACGCCGGCCGACATCCGCGCGCGCTTCGGTGCGAGCAAGAAAGCGTTCAAGCAGGCGATCGGCGCCTTATACCGGGAACGGCGGATCGAGCTCGGCGAGGGTTCGATCCGCACCCGTGTGTGACGGGCCGCGGGTGACTCGCTGCGCGCGGCGCGATCAGGCCTTCGCCGCCTCCACCCGCGGGAACAGCGCGCACTTGGCAAGCCGCGTGCCCGGGGGCAGCGCGCCCCATACGGTGCGCGCGGAGAACGTGCGCACCGCGCCGCCCGGGGTCCCGAGCGCCGCGTCGAGCTCGGCCATCTTGCCGGGCAGGAACGGCTCGAGCAGGACGCCGGCGATCCGCACCGCCTCGGCGCACTGCGCGAGGATGCTCGCGAGCTCTCCGGCACGCGCGGGATCCTTCGCGACCTTGAACGGCTCGGTGCGGTTGATGAAGGCGTCGACGTCGCGCAGCAGCGCCATCGGCGCATTCGCCGCGGCGACCAGGTCGAGTTCGTCGATGGCGCGGGTCCACGCCGTGACGGCCTGCGCGCAGCGCGCGGGCCATTCGCCGCCGCGTGCGGCGTCCTCCGGCATGGCGCCGTCGAAGTACTTGCCGATCATCGCCGTGACGCGGCTGGGGCAGTTGCCCACCACGTTCACGAGTTCGCTGGTGTAGGTGTCGTGGAAGTGCTGCGCGCGGAAGTCGGAGTCGCTCGCCTGGAGCGGGCCCTGCGTGGCCATGTACCAGCGCCATGCGTCCAGGCCGTACTTCGCGAAGTAGCCCTCGATGGTGGGCAGGTCGACGAAGTTGCCCATCGACTTCGACATCTTCTGGCCATCGGCGATCCAGAAGCTGTGCGCATGGATGCACCGCGGCAGCGGCAGCTCCAGGGCCATCAGCAGCGCCGGCCAGATCACCGCGTGGAACCAGAGGATCTCCTTGCCGATGACGTGGTACTGCGCGGGCCAGTACTTCGCGCGCTGCGCGTGCAGCCCGGGCGCGATCGAACCATCCGGGTCGCCCATGCCGAGCGCGGTGACGTAGTTGAAGAGCGCGTCGATCCACACGTAGATGACGTGCTTCTCGTCGCCCGGGAACGGGATGCCCCAAGTGAAGTTCGTGCGCGTCATCGGCACGTCCTGCAGCCCGTCGCGCAGGCGGCCGAGCACCTCGTTGCGGCGAGCGTCCGGCTGCACGAAGCCGGGATGCTCGGCGAAGAACCGCTCGAGCCGCTCCTGGAACGCGCTGAGCCGGAAGTAGTAGTTCTGCTCGGTGGCGCGGGCCAGGGGCTTGCCGCTGATCGGGCTCTTGTAGTCGAGTTCCTTCGCCTTGGTCTCGGTGTAGTACTCCTCCTGGCCCTCGTCGTACCAGCCTTCGAAGGTTCCCAGGTACACGGCGCCCGAATCGAGCAGGCGCTTCACGAAGCGCTGGACCTGCCGTTCGTGCCGCGGCTCGGTGGTGCGGATGAAGTCGTCGTTCGAGAGCCCGAACACCTGCAGCACGCGCCGGAACTCCGCGGCGTTCTCGTCGGCCAGCGCCTGCGGGGTCACGCCCTTCGCGGCCGCGCTCTTCTCGACCTTCACGCCGTGCTCGTCGGTCCCGGTGAGGAAGAACACGTCCTCGCCGCGCAGCCGCATCGCGCGCGCCCACACGTCGCAGACCGTGGTGGTGTACGCGTGGCCGATGTGCGGCCGGTCGTTCACGTAGTAGATGGGCGTCGTGATGCAGGCGGGCATGAGGGGTGGATGGTAGTTCGCTTACCGCAGGTGCCTCGCGACGGCCGCGACGTCCGCGCGGTCGTCGGCGAGCACCAGCCACAGCGTCCGCCCGTCGGCCATCGCCCACGCGGTTCGCCCCGGCAATCCCTCGTCGGAAACGGTCTCGAGCCATTCGTCGCCCGGCGCCAGGGGAAGCGCCCGGCCGAAGCCGTCGAGCCGCACGACGTCGCCCCGGTCCGGCATCAGGACCACCGTGGCCGCCGTCGCGGCCTCGGGCGAGCCGTACGAGACCATCACCCCGCGGAGGGCGGGTGCAAGCTCCACGATGCGTGCGTCGATCGGCGAGAGGCCCGCGGGCGAGAGGTCGGGTGCGCTCCGGCCGGCGACCTCCGCGAGCATCGACGGAAGGCGGTCGAGCGCCGCGTCCCGCTCGCGTCCCCGTTCGGCGTCCTGCTCCGCGCGGCGCTCGTGCAGCGCCGCCACCAGCGCCACCTCGGCGAGCGGATGGTCCTGCTGGTGGGATCCGTGTCGGTCGCGCAGGCGAGGTCCCGTGATCCCCAGGACCACCGCGAAGGCCACGCATGCGAGCGTCAGGGCCGTCGCGAGCGGGCTGATGGAGGACGTGCGCGTGGGGGGCGAATGCTGCATGGAACCTGCGCATCCCGATGCTACGCTTGGGGCATGGCGGGCTTCCCGACGAACCGAGTCCTCGCGGCCGCGCTGGCCGGCCTCGTGGCCGCCGGCGGCGCCCATGCGCAGAACGCCCTCGGCGGCGGCGATGCGCTCTCGCGCGACACGCGCCACGCCGATTACTCGAAGACCTCCAGGTATGGCGTGCTCGACGCCAACACGCGCGTCGGGTCGCTCGGCGACAACGGCCAGGGGGCGAAGGTCGACTACTACTCGCGCAACCTGATCGTCACGGGCGACGTGGGCGGCGGGCGCCAGTTCCGTGGAAACGTCGGGTACCGCGAGCAGTCCGAGTTCACGGGCAACACGGGTGCGGACGACCTGCGGTTCTTCACCGCGTACAGCGTCTACTCGAGCCCGTACATGGCGCAGGCGAACTACAACCCGCTGGAGGCGAGCCAGCAGTTCGGCGCGATCATGTACACGCGCACCTACGCGAATGCATCGGCGCGCGACATCCTGACCGACCAGCAGCCGCTGGACGCGCGGATCGCGTTCGACCGCTTCTCGGCCGACGGTGCGAAGGGCATGCGGCGCCAGGCGGACTTCATCGACCCGGGCAACACCCGCGACGTGTCCGAGCGCCTGAACTGGCGCGTGACGCAGTCGCGTTCCGCGGCGACGCGTTCCGAGCGCGACTCGATGGCGTATCTCGAGAACTCGCTCTCCTCGATGGGCCTCAGTGCCTACGACCGGCAGCGCCTGAAGCAGGACATCCTGCAGGGCCGCACGCAGCGCGACATGGTGGTGGGCTCCCCGCTCTCCGAGACGTCGCTGCTTCCCGGCCGGTCGCTCTCCGACTCCGACATCATGCGCCCGACGATGGCGCCCGAATACCGGTCCATCGTGGACTCGCTGCGCGCGCGCGCGGCCGACCGCCTGCCCGACCGGCTCGGCGGCGGCGAGGACGCGCGCAAGGCCGAGGTCGAGCGTCGCCTCGGCGGGGACATGGACTGGCTGCGCGGCCAGCTGGTCCGCAGCGGCGTCGAGAGCGGCCGCGACGGTGCCGGCCGCCTGCCTGCGCCGAGCGCCGAGGGCGCGGAACCGGGCACCGAGCGGCCGGGCGACGGCGCGGCAGCGCAGGGCGCCGACGGGGGCATGGGCGCGCGCGACGAGCGCGGCGCGGGAAGCCGCGACGAGGGTCCGACCAAGTCGGGAGGCAAGGACGCCGACGAGGACGGCGTCCGCAAGCCCAACATCGACGATCTCGCGTACATCCTCCGGCATGGCCGCACGCTGCAGTCGCTGGTGCCCGAGGATTCCGGCGCGATCAAGGACATGATGTCGCTGGGCGCGACGTCCATGGCGCGCGGCGAGTACTTCCGCGCCGAGGAACGGTTCCGCTCGGTGCTCCAGGTCCTTCCCAACAGCGCGACGGCGCTCGCGGGCGTCGCGAACGCGCAGCTCGGCGCGGGGCTCCACGTGAGCTCGGCGCTCTCGCTCCGCAAGCTGTACGCGATGCACCCGGAGATGATCGACACGCACTTCGGCGCCGAGGTCATGCCCTCGGCCGTGCGGCTCGAGGCGGCGCTCGTGTCGGCGCGCGAGCGCCTCGACGCAGCGAACCGCCCGGGCGCGTCGGCCGACCTGCAGAGCGACCGGTTCGACTTCGGCCTCGTGATCGCCTACGTGGGGTTCCAGACCGACCGTCCGGCGGTGATCCGCGAAGGCCTCGACGCCATGCGCGTGGCGCGCCCGGACGACGCGATGCTGGGCCTCCTGCAGCGCGTGTGGATGCCGCCCGCGGACGCGGCGCCGAAGAAGGACTGACTAGCGGATCGCCGGCTGCGCGCCCACTCGGCCCTGGAGCCCGAGCGTGCGGTAGATGCGCCGTGTCGCGTCGCTGCGGTTGAGCGTGTAGAAGTGGATCCCGGCGACGCCGCGATCCATCAGGTCGCGCGCCTGTTCGGTGGCCCAGTGGATGCCGACGTTTGCGACGTCCTCGGGACTGTCCTCGCACCGCTTGATCGACCGGAGCAGCGATGCGGGGAATCGCGTGCCTGCCGCGAGCTCGGCCATCCGCTTCAGGCCCGCGATGGACGTGATCGGCATGAGGCCCGCGATCACGGGCACCGTGATGCCGGCGAGCGTGCACCGGTCGCGCCAGTCGAAGAAGGCGTCGTTGTCGAAGAAGAGCTGCGTGATGATGAAGTCGGCCCCGGCCGCGACCTTCGCGCGCAGGTGATCCATCTGCACGAGGGTGTTGGGGGTCTCGGGATGGCCTTCCGGGAAGCCCGCGACGCCGATGCCGAAGCCACGCACGTGCGGATGGCGGCCGGCCTCGTTGAACGAACGCACGGCGCGCACCAGGTCCGCCGCGTGCCGGAAGTGGCCGGGCTCGCCGCCCGATGCGCCACGCGGCGCGTCACCGCGCAGCGCGAGGATGTTCGAGACTCCGCGCGCGGCGTACCCGGCAAGGATGCCGTCGATCTCCGCCTCGGTGTGTCCCACGCACGTGAGGTGCGGCACCGGGCGGAGCGACCCCGACGACTGCAGCTTCGCGACCAGGGCATCCGTGCGGTCTCGCGTGCTTCCGCCCGCGCCGTACGTCACCGACACGAACGAAGGGTGCAGCGACTCGAACTCGTGGACCGATGCCGCGAACGCATCCCACGCCTCGTCGGTCTTCGGGGGGAAGAACTCGAAGCTCGCGGTCATGCCGTCGCGTGCGATGACGTCGGCGATGTGCATGGGGACCAGTCTAGGTGCGGGCCGTGCGAGCCCCCGGCCTAGACTGGCGCGCATGCGAACGCCTGCCCGCCTGCCGAGGCCCACGGTGGAACGGCTGAGCCTGTACCTGCGCGAGCTCGAACGGGCCGGCCCCGACGCCGCGTCCACGGTGAGCAGCCGCCAGCTCGGCCTCGCGGCTGGCGCGACCGACGCGCAGGTGCGCAAGGACCTGGGCTTCGTCGGCGTCGTGGGACGGTCGGGCGTCGGCTACGCGCGGGATCGGGCGGTGGAGGCGATCCGCCGTGCGATCGGCATGCACCGGCCCTGGCGCGCCGTGCTGGTGGGTGCCGGGAACATCGGTCGCGCGCTCGCGGCCTATGGGCGCTTTCGGGAAGAGGGGTTCGTCATCGTCGCGATCATCGATCGCGCGCCATCGATCCTGGGGCGCCAGGTGGCGGGCATCGAGGTGCGGCCGATGGATCAGCTCGCACGGGCGGTCCGGTCGGAGGGCGTCGACATCGGGATCATCGCGGTCCCCGGCGAGGAGGCGCAGGGCGTGGCCGACGCGCTGGTGGCGGCGGGTGTGCGGGGCGTGCTGAACTTCGCGCCGACGCGGCTCGACGTCGACGGGCGCGTCCCGGTCGTGGAGGTGGACTTCCGTGCCGCGCTCGAGCGGCTGGCCGCGGAGGTGTCGCAGCGCGACGGGGATCGTCGGGCGGCGGCGACGCGACCCACGGGGTCCGCAAGTCCCGCGGTTCCCGCGCGGCGGCCGCCCCGCCGTCGACCGGGCTAGCATGGTTTCCATGGTGGTCCTGCCTCGATGCCCGGTTCGGCAACCCGGATTCCTGCGCTCGCGCGCGGGACGGGTCGCATGCACCGCCGCCACCGCGGTGGCCGCGGCGCTGGGCCTGGGAGCCTGCGCGAAGCCGCTCTTCCCCGAGAACGCCCCGCGAACGCAGTTCGAGAAGTTCGACTCGATGCGGTCGGGTGCAGCGCCGGCCGAGGAGCCCGACGTGTTCGGGCGTCCGCAACCGGCGCTCCGTGCGCGCCTGACGCCCAAGAACGACACGTGACGGATGCGGCGTCTGCAGCAGAAGCCCCCGGCGCGCCGATGAACGCGTCGGGAGGCGGCGCCCCGCGCCGTTGCTTGGACGTGAATACGACGCCGGCCACCGAGACACCTTCAGCACCCCTCCGTCGCCGCCGGCCGCCCCGCGCCGCAGTCGCGGTCTGCGCGTTGGCGATGGCGAGCCTTGCGGCCGTGGGCGTGCTCTCCCTGCCGGGACCAGGACACGCCGTCGGCGGCGGGCACAGCGCATGGCCTGCGCGCGCGCAGGCCGAGCTCGGGGCGGCGTCGCCGGCGCAGGCGGCCCGCGAGCCGGGCATCCGGCCCCGGACCGCACCGCTCGACGGGCCACGGTGGCGCGCCATCGTCATCCATGAATCGGGCACGCCCGCCGGTGACATGGCGAGCCTGGAGCGCCGTCACTTCCAGGCCGGGCGTGCGGGGCTCGGGTTCCACTTCGTGGTGGGCAACGGGCAAGGCATGGAGGACGGCCTCGTGGGTGTCGGGTACCGATGGGATCGACAGCTTCCCGGGGCCCACGCTCCCGCCCAGTGGCGGGCTTCGGCGCGCGGCGGGATGCTGGACGGCGCCGGGCTCAATGAATCGGCGATCGCGATCTGCGTGATCGGCAATTCCGACCGGCGTCCGTGGTCCGACCGACAGCAGCGCGAGACGGCGAACTTGGTGCGAGCGCTGCAGCGCGAGTGCGGGATTCCGGACGAGGCGGTGCACGTCGCGCGCGAGCTTGTGTCCCCGGTTCCCACGGCCCGCGTGGGATGGCGGCCAGGCATCGCGGAGGTCGGACGCGAACGGTGATTTTGCCTGCAATCCCGGCGCCTCCGGGTCGTTGCACCCCTTCGGTGGGTCCGCTACCTTGTTCCGACTGTCGGCCGCCCCGGAACCACTGGGGTCACCTCCCTGCCGGCGTCACCCCTCCGTCCGCCCGCCCCGCGGCCGGGAGGGCTCCTTCCGGAGCATCCGCGGGGCAGCCGTGTCCCGTGCCGTCCGATGCTTAGCCATTCCCCCATCCCGCGCGAGCTCTTCGGCTACAAGGTGATCGATCGCCTTGGCGAGGGCGCCGCGAGCGTCGTGTACGCCGTGATGGACAAGTCGCGGCAGGTGCTGGCGCTGAAGCACGTGGTCCGCCGCGCCGAGAAGGACCAGCGGTTCATCGACCAGATCAAGCAGGAGTACGACATCGGATCGAAGCTCGATCACCGGAACATCCGGGCGATCCACCGATTCGTGAAGAACCAGAAGTCGGTGCTCGGGATCGCCACGGGCCCCGTGTCGGATGCGGCGCTCGTGATGGAGATGATCGATTCGTCGACCCTCGAAAGCGACGACCGGCCGAGTGCTGCGAAGATCGCGCGCTACTTCGCGCAGGCCGCCCGCGGCCTCGCGCACATGCACGAGCGTGGCTTCGTGCACGCGGACATGAAGCCATCGAACATGATGGTGAACGACGACGGGACCGTGAAGGTCATCGACCTGGGCCAGGCGTGCGCGGCCGGTTCGCGCAAGGAGCGCATCCAGGGCACGCCGGGATACATCGCGCCTGAGCAGGCGTTCAAGGAGGAGATCGTCCCCGCGACGGACGTCTACAACCTGGGCGCGACGCTGTACTGGGTGCTGGTGCGCGGCAACATCCCGTGCGCGCTGCCCGCCGGCGAGACGAATCCCGACATGCGCGTGAAGCCGTCGCTCATCCGCCTGCCGCGGCCGCTCCACGAGACCGACCCGCGCGTGCCCGAGGAGTTCAGCGACCTGGTGCTCGGGTGCGTCCAGGTTCGGCCCGAATCCCGCATCGCGAGCATGGACCTCGTGGCCGATCGCCTCGACGCCATCGCCGACCGGTGCGAACGGACGGGCGCGGGCAAGGCGCTCGAGGGCCCTGCCGGGATGGGGACGGCCCCCGACCGCCGGCTCGACAGCCAGTCGACCAAGGGATGACCGTGATCGTCGCCGCCGTGCTCGCTGTCGCCGCTGCGCTCGCGGCGGCGCCGCCGATCGATTCGCCGGACGCGCTGCGGGAGTTCGAGGATCGCGTGCGGGCCGTCGCGCCTCGCGCGCGCGACGCGGTGGTGGCGATCGTGATCGCGCCGAAGGACGGGGCCGATGCGAAGGGCCAAGGCGGCACCGGGAGCGGGACGCTCATTTCCGCCGACGGATGGGTGCTGACCGCAGGGCATGTCGGCCAAGAGCCGGGCCGTGCCGTGACGGTGCTTCTTGCCGATGGAACGGAACTGAAGGGACTGACCGCCGGGCAGCACTTCGGGCCCGACGGCGATGTCGGGCTCGTGAAGGCCGAACCTGCGGGCCGCACGCTGCCGTTCGCGGAACTGGGGGCCTCCGCGTCGCTGGCGACCGGCGATCCGGTGCTTGCGCTCGGTCATCCGCTGGGCCCCGAGCGTTCGCCGTGGCGGCCGCCGCCCCTGCGCGTGGGCCGCGTGCTCGGTCGCGAGGGGTGGCGGATCGCGATCGACGCCCCGCTGAGCCCGGGCGACAGCGGAGGAGGGGTGTTCGACCTCGAGGGACGCCTGGTGGGCGTCAATTCCGCCGCGGCCTCGCGGCCGGACCTGAACCTCGCGGCGACGGTCGAGAGCGCGAAGTCGCGCATGGAGTCGCTGCGGGAGGGGCTCGCCACGGGCGCGTGGCTCGCGGACCCCGCGAAGAACCCGATCGAGGCCGCGATGGAGGACCGCATGTCCGATGCGGCCGCCGACGAGGGCCGCCTCGCCGAGGGTGCCGATGCGCGCGAGGAGCAGTACGACCGTCGCGCGCAGGTGCTCGAGGCGCTCTCGACGCTCACCGATCCCTACGCGGACGCGGTGGTCGCGGTGCTGGTCGATTCACGGGACGCGTGCTACGGCACCCTGATCGACGACGAGGGCCATGTCCTGACCAAGGCAAGCGAGCTCGGCAACCCCGTGCGCCGCGTGGACGTGCTGCTCGACGACGGGCAGGCGGTGCGCGCGCGGCGGCTCGCGGAGGACCGCGCGCTGGACCTGGCCATCATCGGCATCGACCCGATCGACGCGGTGCCGGTGGAGTTCGGTGATGCGCCCGAGCCCGTGCTCGGCGATTCATTGCTCACGGTGTGGCGCGGGATCGCACCGCTTGCGCTCGGGTTCCGCTCGCTCGGGCCGTACGTGTCGGGAGGCTCGGATGCCGCGGGACGCGCGTTCCTCGGGGTCACCCTGCGCGCGCCCACCGACGAGGAGCGCGCGCGGATTCCGGGTGGCGTCGGGCAGGTGGTGGGCGAGGTTATTCCCGGGGGTTCCGGCGCGGCGGCGGGCATCCGTCCGGGCGACGCGATCGTGCGGATCGACGGCGTGGTGCTTGACGCCGCCGAGGCCGCGGCCGCACCGCTTCGTGCGCGCGCGCCCGGCGACCAGGTGGAACTGCAGGTCGTCCGCGACGAGGAAGTGAAGCCCATGTCGGTGCGCCTCCTGCGCCCGCCGTTCATGGATCCCCGCCATCTCAACGAGGGCGCCGAGGTCAGCCGGCGCTGCACCGGCTTCGGGGAGGTGATCCAGCACGATGCGGTGGTGCCGGCGCAGAACATGGGCTCCCCGGTGGTCGATTCGCGTGGCCGGGTCGTCGGGGTGAACGTGGCGCGCGCCGACCGCATGAAGACCTACGCGCTGCCGTCGCGCATCGTGGGTCCTGCGGTTGAGCGCATGCTCGGGCGCATCCGTGCGGGCGACGTGCCGGCGGACGTGGATCCCTCCGACGGATTGGCACCCGTGCGGTTCGGGGCCGATGGGCTCGCGCATGCCCCGGCGACGATGGCGCGAATCTCGGGGCCGACGAACCAGCTGCGTGCGGCGAAGGCCGCCGAGGAAGGTGCCCCCGCCGCGGACGCCGGGCCTGCGGCGATCGTCGGGTGGGCGGACTTCGACGACATGGCGGTGTGGCGCGTCGAGGTTCCCTCGGTGGGCCGCTACGACCTCGCGCTTCGCGCGCGCGTGATGGCGGGCGGCAAGGCCGACGTGTTCCTCGGCGACGACCTCATGACCGTCGCGCTGGGGCGGCCGGGCCGGGACGGCACGGTGCGGGTCGGCGAGGTCGTGGTGCTCGAACCCGGTCCGATGGCGCTCCGCGTGCAGCCGCTTGGACGCCCCGGCGGCCCGATGATGCAACTCGAGGAAGTGGTGCTGCAGCGCACGGACCTGCTGCGTGCGCAGGAGCGCGCGAACGCGCTGCTGCGGTTCCGCGACCTCGACCGGCTCGAGCGAGAGCTCGAGCGTGACCGCAGGCGCCAGGAGCGCAGGAGGACGAAGGATGGGTGACGCCGCACCGAGTGCCAAGTGGGACCGACGCTTCCTGGAGCTCTCCGACCTCATCGCGACCTGGTCGAAGGACCCGAGCCGCGGCGTGGGAGCGGTGATCGTGAGCCCCGCCCGGCAGATCATCGCCACCGGGTTCAACGGCCTTCCGCGCGGCGTCGACGACCTTCCCGAGCGCCTCGAGCGGCCTGTGAAGTACGACTTCGTGTGCCACGCCGAGCTGAACGCGATCATCCAGTGCGCGCGCAACGGCGTGAGCCCCGTGGGTGCGTCGATCTACACGAGCTTCAGCCCGTGCATCCAGTGCACGCTCGCGATCGTGCAGGCCGGCATCGCGCGCGTGGTGACCTACGAGGCCGGCGGTGAGGCCGATGCCCATTGGCTGGACTCGTTCGCGAAGGCGCGCGCCGTGATGCGCGAGGCCGGCGTCGCGTACGAGGCGATGCCGAAGGCGTGAGGGTGGCCGCGCTCACATCCGCTCGGGCGCCACGATGCCAAGGAGCCCGAGTCCGTCGCGGAGGACGTGCTTCGTGACGGCGCACAGCCGAAGGCGGCCGGCCCGCACCGCGGGATCCTCGCACCGCAGCACGGGGCACTGCTGGTAGAAGCCGTTGAACCCCGTGGCAAGCAAGTGCAGGTAGGCGCAGAGGCGGCTCGGGTCGTTGTGTTCCGCGACGTCGCGCACCACCTGCGGGTAGCGCAGGATCGCGAGCGCGAGCTGGCGCTCGGCGGGTTCGCCCACTGCGGCGCGCGGGCGTGCAGGCGCATGGGCCGCTGCGTCGAGCGCCTTCCCGAGGATGCCTGCGATGCGCGCGTGCGCGTACTGGAGGTACGGGCCGGTGTCGCCCTCGAAGCTCACCATCCGGTCGAGGTCGAACACGTAGTCGCGCGTCACGTCCGAGCCGAGGTCGGCGTACTTCACCGCGGCGATGCCGACGGCGCGGCCGATCGCCGCGAGCTCGTCCTCCGACATGCCGGCGGTCGGGGAGTCGGGCGAGGCGCTGCGCGCGCGGACCTCGCGCGTGCCCCGCTCGATGGCCTCGTCCAGGAGCGCCTTCAGCGTGAAGTTCTCGCCGCTGCGCGTCTTGAGCGGCTTGCGGTCGGGACCGAGCACGCTGCCGAACGGCACGTGGACCAGCCGGGCCTGCGTGCCGTCGGGCAGCCGGTCCCAGCCGACCATTCGCACCGCGTCGAAGACGTCCTTGAAGTGGTCGCGCTGGCGTGCGTCGACCACGTAGACGACCAGGTCGCTGCCGAGTTCCTGCACCCGGAAGCGGCACGCGGCGAGGTCCGTGGTGGCGTAGAGGAACCCGCCGTCGCGCTTGCGGATGAGCATCGGCCGCTCGCGGTCGGGGTAGCGCACGACGATCGCGCCGTCGTCCTCGGTGCCGAGCCCGGTCTTGACGAAGGCCTCGACCACGGGGCCCAGACGCTCGCGGAAGAAGCTCTCGCCCCGGCTGTGCCGCTCGGTGAGGTGCACGCCGAGGACGTCGGCCGTCTCGAAGACCTCGCGCATCGTGCAGTCGATGATCCGTTGCCAGTCGTCGACCAGCGCCTGCTCGCCGGACTGGAGCCGGACCAGGGTCGCGCGTGCGTCCTCCTGCGCCAGTGCGGCACCGGCGTTCTGGGCCTCGAGCTCGGCGACGCGGTGCGGGCCTGCATGCGTCGCGCGCGCGGCCACGAGCCCCGCGTGGTCGTCGCGGCCCTCGAGCTGCGCGGCGCGGTACGCACGGTTCAGGTCCTCGAGCGTGATTCGCCCGAGGTCCGCGCCCGCGCGCCGGAGCGCCGCGAGCGTCATCGCGATCGGCAGGCCCCAGTCGCCGAGGTGGTTCTCCCGCCACACCTTGCGCCCGAGGCGCTCGTGCACGCGGGCGATGGTGTCGCCGATGACGGTGGCGCGCAGATGGCCGACGTGCATCTGCTTCGCCACGTTCACGCCGCAGAGGTCGACCGCCACGGCGTGGCGGTCCGTCGATGGGACGATGCCGAGCGCCGGCGTGTCAAAGGCATCGATGGCGTCCGTGAGCGCCGACGCCGAAAGGTGCACGTTCACGAACCCGGGGCCGGCGACCTCGGTGCGGTCGGCGATGCCGGAGAGGTCCGCCCGTGCGAGCACGTCGGCCGCGAGCTGCCGCGGGTTGGTGCCGAGCTGCTTGGCCAGCGCCATCGCGAAGTTCGCCTGGAAGTCGCCGAACTGCGGGTTCGTGCCGGGCCGCACCTGTGGGTCGCATGCCTCGGGCGCCAGCCCCGTGGCGGCGGCGATGGCCGTGCGAAGGGCGCGGGAGAGGCGCTCCGCGGGATCGGCGGCGACATCGTGTTCGGTGCGCATTCGGGGCAGGATAGGAGCGGGCCGGGCGGGGCGGGTGGCATGCCCCTGCGCCGCGGTCGCGTGCGGACGGCGGGGTACCATCCGTCGCATGAGCGACATCCAGGACCTCTCCGGCGACGATGCATCGATCGCCGACCTCTTCGAGGAGATCATGGGCGAATTGCGGCTCCTGAGCACGCTCTACATGAAGTCGCATCCGCCGGAGGTGACGCTGCAGCCGACGATCATCGTCAGCGAGGCATTCGTCCGCCTGGCTGGCCACAAGCCCGAGCAGTTCAAGGACGAGGACGACTTCCGCGCGACGGCCTCGGTGATCCTTCGCCAGGTGTTCGCCGAGCGCGCCAAGAAGCGCCTCGAGGAGAAGCAGCGCGCGGAGAAGGCGATGGAGGCGCGCCGCGCGATCCGCGCCGAGCAGGCCGCGAGCCCCGAGCCCGAGGTCGAGCTCCCGTCGTTCGAGGGCGCGTCGCCGGAGCTGGCCATGGCGCTCGAGACGGCGCTCGAGGCGCTTTCGGAGGTGGACGATCGCGCCGCGCGCGTGGCGGAGCTGCGCATCTTCGGCTCGCTGCCGATCGCCACGGTGTCGTCGATCGTCGGCGTCTCCGAGGCCGGGGCCGAGAAGGACTGGCGCTTCGCGAAGGCGTTCCTGCAGAAGCAGCTCAAGTCTCACGGTCACGCCTGAGCACCGACGACCGCTCGGCGTACAGGCGCTCCATCAGCTGTTCCGTGGTCTCCGCCGGGGCCGAGTCCAGGCCGCGCGCCGCGACCCCGATCATGCGCACCAGCGAATGGAAGTCCGCGACCGCGACGTGCTCGCGCTCGACGTGCGCGCGGGCGGTGCCCGCGGCCACGCCGTCGATGTCCGCCATGTTGTGGTAGTTGCCGAGCGGCAGGCAGAGGCACGTCGACTCGTACCCGTAGGACGCGAACGCAGTCGCCTCGCATGCGCCGCCGGCCATCAGCTTGCGCTGCCAGCGGAACGTGGGGTCGGACTTCGACTCGTGCCCGAACAGCTCGGCGAGCCGGTTGGTGAGTCCCGGCGAGAAGACGCTGATGCGGTCGCCGACGCGCAGGATTGCGCCTGCCCCGATCGGCGAGTCGTGCGGGAAGCTCCGCGAGTTCTCGAGGCAGAGGAGCCTGGCGTCGCGCGGGATGAAGCCGGACCGCGCCGCATGGATGGTGCCGAGGAAGCCCACCTCCTCCGCGACGGTGAACAGCAGGCCCACGTGGCCGCATCCGGGCGCGTCGAGCAGCTCATCGAGCGCGCACAGCGCGGCCGCGGCGGCGGCAAGGTCGTCGCACGCGTCGGTGTGGACAAGGCCATCCGCGATCTCGGCGCGCGGGAATGCCCAGCGCGCGATGGTCCCTGATGCGCACCACTCGGGGAGCGCTGCCTCACCGGTGCCGGGGCGCGCGGTCACGCGCTTGAACGGCTTCGCGTCGGCGTCCAGCGAATCGATCACGGCCCGCGCCCGGTGGTCGCCCGGGCCGACCAGCTCGATGGCCGAGCCAACGAAGTACGGATCGTTGACGCCGCCACGGAACTCGAGCTCGACGACGCCGTCTCCGGCGCGTCCCGTCACGACGAACGCCGGGTGGTCCAGGTGGGCCGTCACCAGCACGGGACGTGCGCTGCCGCCGCGCCGCTGGCGGATGATCGTGTTCCCAACGTCGTCACGGATCGACTCGACGCGATCCGCGCGGCGTGCGACCCATCGGTCCACGAATGCGATCACCCGATCCTCGTGGCCCGCGGCGGTCGGGATCTGCGTGAGTTCGAGGAGCAGGGCCTCGCGCGCGGCCATGCGGGCCGGATCGATTGCGTTCATGGGGCGGAATCGTAGGGCGGGGCCGGCCCGTGCCCCCGTGCCCGTCGCCTACCCTGTGCGGCCCATGGCGCTGAGCCCGATTCCCGAGATCCTGGACGACCTCCGCGCCGGCCGCGTGATCGTGCTCGTCGACGACGAGGACCGCGAGAACGAGGGCGACTTCGTCGTCGCGGCGGAGTTCGTCACGCCCGAGATGGTGAACTTCCTGACCCGGGTCGGCGGCGGGTACCTCTGCGTGAGCCTGGATTCCGAGACGTGCGATCGGCTCGACCTGCATGCGCAGACCACGTCGAACACCAGCGTGCGCGGCACACCGTTCACGGTGAGCGTCGACGGGCATCCCCGCCATGGCGTCGGAACCGGGATCAGTGCGCGCGATCGCGCGAAGACCATCCAGATGCTGATCGATCCGGCGATCCGGGCGGACGACTTCGTGCGTCCCGGCCACATCAATCCGTTGCGCGCGCGCGATGGGGGCGTGCTCGTGCGCACCGGGCAGACGGAGGGAAGCGTCGACCTCTGCCGGCTCGCGGGACTGCGGCCCGCGGCCGCGATCATCGAGATCGTGCGGCCCGACGGCGAGATGGCGCGCATGCCCGACCTCGAGCGGATCTGCAGCGAGCACGGCCTGCGCATGTGCAGCGTCGAGCAGGTCATCCGGCACCGGCTCGACGAGGAGGGGCTGATCCGCCGGATCGAGCCCGTGCACGGCTCGCGCGTGCGCACCCCCGAGGGCGAGTTCACGCTGTTCGCATGGGAGAGCGAGGTCGACGCGCTTCCGCACTTCGCGCTCACGATGGGCGGAATCGGCGGGCTCGACGCACGGGGCGCGGTCGTGCAGCATGACGCACCCGCGCTGGTCCGCATGCACCGGCGCGAGATCCTCGGAGACGTGTTCGGGATCGCGCTCGGCGGCGGTGACCTTGCGGGCCAGCACGTGGTCCGTTCGAGCCTGCGGCTGATCGCGCAGGCGGGCGCGGGGGCGCTCGTGTACCTGCGGACCGAGGGTGCCGGGGACGACCTGCCCGGGCGGCTTGCGCGCATCCGCCGTCCCGGCCGTGACGACGTCAATGCGCCCGACCTGACCCGGGTGGACGGCCTGGGTGCGGGTGCGCAGCCGATGGATGCACGGTTGTTCGGGGTCGGAGGTCGCATCCTGCGCGATCTCGGCCTTTCGCGCCTGCGCCTCCTGACCAATCACCCGAAGCCCATGCCCGGGCTGCACGGGTTCGGGCTCGACATCGTCGAGCACGTGCCGTTCGCCTGAGCGGCATGCGCGCGTATCGTTGGGGCATGGATGCATGCGCGGTGATCGCGGTGGCTGCGGTGTTCGCGGGATGCGCCGCGGTCCCGCCTGCGGAGCCGACCGGCGCGGGCGGCACGGCGGGTGACGCATCGCCCGAAGCCGCACCGCAGCTCGCCGAGCGAGGCGGGCTGCGCTTCGCCGACGCCGCGGCCCTGCTCGAGGCCGTCGAGGGCGTGGCCGCCGGCATGCGCGACTTCCGCAGTGCGGTGACGGTCGAGACGACCGACGACGTGACGGGCGACACCGAGCGGCGCATGGGACAGGTGGTGCTGGTGCAGGACACGGGCAAGCCCGAGACCCGCCGCTTCGCGGTGGTGCTCGAGAAGTTCATCGACGGCAGCGGACGTGCCGACGACCGGCCCGTGCGCTACGTCTACGCGGACGGGTGGCTGACCGAGGCCGATTTCCGCGAACGGACGCTGGTGCGTCGGCAGCTGGCGCGGCCCGGCGAGCGCTATGACCCGCTCAAGCCGGGCGAGGGCCCGGTGCCGCTGCCGATCGGGCAACGGCGCGAGGACGTGATGCGCCGGTTCGAGGCCTCGCTGGCCGACTCGCCCGAGTCCGCCTCGCTGAAGCGCGTGACCGAACCCATGGTGGGGCTGCGGCTGCGCCCGCGCCCCGGCATGGCGGACCGTGACCTCGTCGAGGCCACGGTCTGGTACGACGCGCAGTCGCTGGTTCCGCGCGGCGTCGAGGCGCGCCGTCGCAACGGTCGCACGACCGTGATCCTGCGCAACGCGGAGGTGAACGGCGGACTCGACGAGCCGCAGCGTGCGCTGCTCTCGCTGGCGACGGGCGCGACCGAGGGCTGGCGGGTCGATGAGCGTCCGATGCCGGCGGAGCCCGTGCGCACGCCGGATCCGGCGCCTTCCCCCGGCCCCGTGCCGGAGCGCGCGCCGTGAGCGGGCGCCGAGCGGTCCCCGCGAAGGCCGTGGTTGCCATGGTCTCGTTGCTCGGGTTCGCCGCGAGCGCGCTCGCCCAGGCCGTGCCCGCCCAGCTCGAACTTTCGCCCGCCGTGCGTGGTGCACTGCAGAGCGCTGCGCTCTCCGACCCCGAGCGCGCAGCGCTGCGCCTGAGGCACGGCACGTACGACGACGGGGACCTGGTGTCGGCCGACGATCGTGCGCGCGCGGCGCTGTCACGCTGGGACCTCCGCTCGGCCGCGCTCGCGGACCCGGGCGCGGCGGCCGAACTGCGTGCCGAGGCTGCGGTACGCGCAGGTGAGCCCGAGGCTGCGCTCGCAATGCTGGCCGAGCCTTCCGGCGCGCGCGGGTGGCTCGTGCGCGCCGCGGCGCTCGATGCGCTTGGGCGCCCGGCCGAATCGATCGAGGCCGCGCGCCGCGCGAAGTCCATGGGCGAGGATCCGGGGGCCACCCGCGACGCGCGCATGGACGCCGTCGAGGCGACCGCGCTCCTCGCGCGGCTCGAGGGCCGCCCGGCACGCGACTGGCAGGCGATGCTCGACGCGCTGGGGGCGTTGCGCGACGCCGACCCGCTCGACCCGCGGCCCCGGCTCCTCGAGGGCCGGCTCCTCTTCGAGAAGGAGCGCTTCGGCGATGCGGTGGCCGCGCTGCGCGAGGCGCTCGGCCGCGATCTCCGTTCCTCGGAGGCGGTGTTCCTGCTCGGGCGCGTGGCCGTGCAGACGTTCGACCTCGCGGGAGCGCGTTCGGCGGCCGGGCTGCTCCGTGCCATGCAGGCCGACCATCCGCTTGCGTCGCTCGTCGAGGCGGAGGCCGCGCTCCAGGAGCGCGCGCCTGCGGACGCGGTGGCCGCCCTCGATCCACTGATCGCACGGTTTCCGGGGCAGCGCGCCGCCCTCTCGCTTCGTGCCGCGGCGGACGGCATGCGATTCGACGATGCGGCGATGGACGCGAGGCTGCGCGCCCTCGACGCGATCATGCCCGGTTCGCCGGTCGCGCATCACGAGTGCGGTCGCTTCCTGGCGATGGCTAGGCAGTATGCGGCGGCGGCAGCGGCCCTCGGCGAGGCGGCGCGGCGTGCGCCCGGCTGGAGCGTGCCCGTCGTCGAGCTGGGGCTCCTCGAGATGCAGTCCGGCCGCGATGCGGAGGCGCTCGCCGCGCTGCGTCGTGCTGCCGAGCTCGATCCGTTCGATCGGCGTGCGCGGCACAGCCTGACGCTCGCCGAGGACCTGGCGTCGTGGAAGCGGTTCGACGGGGCGCATTTCGCGGTCCGGTGCCGTCCGGGCATCGACGAGGCGCTCGCGGCCTGGATGCCGCAGGTGCTGGACGCCATGCATGGCGACGTGGTCGCGTGGCTCGGTCACGTCCCGGAAGGCCGGACGGTCATCGAGCTCCACCCCGACCACAAGAGCTTCGCCGTGCGCATCACGGGCATGCCGTCAGTGCACACGATGGCGGCCAGCACGGGACCCCTGATCGCGCTCGAGGCGCCCCGCGAGGGCGCGCCGCAGCTTCATCTCGGCCGATTCGACTGGCAGGCGGTGCTTCGCCACGAGTACGTGCACACTGTGACGCTCGACCAGACGCGCAACCGCATCCCGCACTGGTTCACCGAGGCGCTCGCCGTGCGGCTCGAGGGCAAGCCGCGCTCGTTCGAGTCCGTGCAGGTGCTTGCGCGGGCGTTCCTGCAGGACGAGCTCTTCGACCTCGACGAGATCAACCTCGCGTTCGTGCGCCCGAAGCGCCGCGACGACCGGCAGCAGGCATATGCGCAGGGCGCCTGGATGGTCGAGTTCATCGAGCGCGAGTGGGGGCGCGATGCGCTGCACCGGATGCTCGCGCTGTACCGCGACGGCGTGCCCGAGCAGGCCGCCTTCGATCGGGTCCTGGGTGTCGGGCGCGACGAATTCACGCGCCGGTTCGAGGCCCACGCGGAGCGCGACCTTGCGGGCTGGGGCATGCTCGCCGAACCGACGATGGCGGAGTTCAGCGACGAGGTGCGTGCGGAGACCGGTGCCGGCCCCGGACCCGTGCCGCTCGACGATGCACGGATCGAGGCGCTGCTTGTGCGGCACCCGAACCATCCGGACCTGCTCGAAGTCGCGATCCGCCGCGCGCTGAAGGGCGGGGTGGCACCCGATGCCGCGACCATGGACAGGCTCCGCGCCTATGCGGCCGCACGGCCGGTCGATCCATGGCCGCACCGCGAACTTGCACGCGCCGCGCTCGCCGCGAACGACGCCGCAGGGGCGATCCCGCACCTTGAGTTCGTCGACGAGCGGACCGACGACGATCCTTCGATCGCGCTCGAGCTGGCCCGGCTCGAGCGCGCACGGGGGAATCGCGTGCGCGCGCTCGAGCACGCGACGAAGGCCGCGCGCATCGACGCGTATTCCGCATCCACGCGGGAGTTCGTGGCCGCGCTCGCGGTGGAGGCCGGGAACCTCGACGCGGCGCGCATGCACGTGGTGGCCCTCGGGGCGCTCGAACCGGGCGAGGAACGCCATCTCAAGCGCTTGGAGCGCCTGGACGCCATGATTTCCGCCCGTTCCGGGCCGGCGAATGCACCGCAGTGATCGTGGCGCCGGCGCAGACCGGTGCTAGATTTCCGTTCGATGATCCCCTCGCCAGGCAGGTCCCAGGTGCGTGCATGCATGCCCCACGCGGCGGCGGCGTTCGCGTTCGCCCTGCACGGTACCGCGTCCGCGGCATCGGAGCGGTACGCGTGCACGGTGTCGCCGACGAGCACGTTCAGCCAGTCGACGCTCATCGCGCTTCCGCTCGCCGGGACCTGGATCGGCAATTACGACGCCACCGCGAATCCCGGCGGCACGCGCACGGTCCCAGGGCTCTTCGGCGGCAGCGGCAACAACGCGATCCCGTTCACTTCGACGGTGAAGCCGGGCGTCGGCATCACCGACGCGAATCCGTCGGGCTCGTTCGCGCTCGTGGTCGACCGCGCCGCGGGCACGTGCGCCGTCGAGGGCCTGTCGATCGACGTGCTGAATGGCGAGACGGGGACGGTCACGACCGACCTCGTCGTCTCGTTCTCCACGTTCCGCACCTTCGCGCCGAACTCGACGTTCATCGGAGTGAGCAACTTCACCGTCCCGCTCGAGGCCGGCGCGCTCGCCGATGCCAGCGCCTCGCAGTCGGGCGCCGCCGTCGGCACCGTCACGGCGAATCCGGACGGCACGTGGGCGTTCGCGGTCTCGGTTCCTGTGACGTTCTCCGTGGCGGGCACCTCGATGGGCCAGCCGTTCACGAGCGACACTCCGGGGGCCCTGGTCCTGGGCGGAACGCTCGCGTTCGGGCCGGGCGGCGTGTCGTTGGGCGCCACGGGATCCGTCAACGAGTCCGTGGCGGTCGACGCACCTCCGCCGATCGTCAACCAGCCGTTCCCGCTCCCGACCATCCTTCCTCCGGGAAGCACCGCGAACGTGCTGATGAGCGGCACGTTCTCGGCCGGAACCGCGACGACCGTGGCGTCGGCCTCGCTTGCGGCGACCGGACCGCTCGTGCTGCGGCCGGGGGACCTGAATGCCGACGGGACGGTCAATGGCCTCGACCTGGGGATCCTGCTTGGTTCATGGGGTCCGGTGGGACCCGGGAACCCGGCCGACATCAACGGCGACGGCACGGTGAACGGGCTCGACCTCGGGGTGCTGCTCGGCAACTGGGGCTGACGCGCTCAGCCGTGCGTGCACCACGGGAGCGACGCGAGGTCGACGTTGCCGCCGCAGAGGACGACGGCCGCGGGCCGCGCGCGGTCGCCGCCGCAGCGGTCGGCAAGCAGCGCAGCGATGCCCACGGCGGCGCTCGGCTCGATGACGACGCGCATCTCCTCGAACGCGAAGCGCATCGCCGCCACGATCTGGCCCTCCGTGACGGTGACGACGTCGTCGACGAGGTCGCGCAGGAGCGGGAACGTCAGTTCACCGAGCGGCGCGCGCAATCCATCGGCAATCGAGACGGGCGGATGCTGCGGCGCGATGCGCCCGGACCGGAACGACTCCGCGGCATCGCCGGCGAGTTCGGGTTCGGCGCCGACGATCCTCACGCCTGGGCACGCATCGCGCAACGCCACCGCGATCCCGCCGATCAGGCCGCCTCCGCCCACAGGCACCACGACGGTCCCGGCGTCCGGAAGCTGTCCGGCGATCTCGAGGCCAACCGTGCCCTGGCCGGCGATGGTCCACGGATGATCGTATGGCGGGACGACGAACGCACCGGTCCGGCGTGCGATCTCGTCGCACGCCGCGGCGCGCTCGGCCGCCGTGTTCCCGCACGCGTGCACCGCGGCGCCGGCCGCTTCGACCGCCGCGCGCTTGATGGGCGATGCGTTCATCGGCATCACGACATGCGCGGGGATCCCGCGGTTCGCTGCCGCCGTGGCAAGTGCGAGCGCATGGTTGCCCGAGCTGTGCGTCACGACGCCGTGCGCGGCCGCAGCGGCATCGAGTAGGCGAACGGCGTTCGATGCACCGCGGATCTTGAAGCTTCCCGTCCGCTGCATCGACTCGCACTTGACGGCGGCGGGGCGACCCGCAGCGTCCGAAAGTGCCCGGCTTCCGAAGGCCGGCGTCAGGAACACGGCCCCGGCGATCCGGGCCGCGGCCGCGCGGACGTCGTCTGCCGATACACAGTGCCGGCGGTCGTGCATCGAGCCCTCCCGGGTGCTCAGCCCCAGACGAAGCTCTGGCGGTGCAGCTTGCGGTGCACGGTGGTCTGGTCGGTCAGCACACCCTCGGTGCGGAGGATCCGTGCGCGCAGGTCATCGAAGTGGGCGCCGTCGCGCACGTTGAATTCGAAGGCCACCGGGTGCGATCCCGTCATGATGCTGAGGAAGTCGACCTCGGGGAACGCGGAGAGCGACGCGACCACCTCGCGGGCGGGCCGCGCGACCTGCAGCGTCATGAGACCGCTCAGGTTGAGGCCGATGCGCGTCGGGTCGGGCAGCGTGAGCACCCGCAGGATGCGATCGGCTGAGAGCTTGCGGAACCGGTCGGCGGCGCTGGTGGCCGAGATGCCGGTGTTGTTGGCGATCTCGGTGAACGACATCCGGCCGTCCGCCTGCACCTGCTTGATGATCTGCCGATCAGTGGCGTCGATCTCGCGCGGTGCGTGCAGCGCGTGGCTGGGTTCGACCCCGCGCGTCGCGTCGGCGAACTCGAGCACCGTGCGCGTCTCGGCCAGGTGGACGTTGGGGTGCGCCAACACCGCCTCGTCCAGGATCGACGCGACCGTGGGCGAATTGGGTGCGACTCCGTACAGGACGAGATCCCATGCGCCGAAGCCAGCGCTGATGAACGAGAATGCGGGATGCCTGCACATGTCCGCGGCGACCGAGTCCACGTCGCCGCGCACGCGGATGTAGGTCGCGAACTGCACCGAGAGGCCCAGGTACTCGGGAGGCACGAAGCCGATGATCCGCACCGAGCGCTCCTCGATGAGCCTCGCGAGGCGCCGGCTGACGTTCGCCTCCGACAGCCCGGTGCGCTGGGCGAGGTCGCGGCCGGAGGCGCGGCCGTCCGACAGCAGCATCTGGACGAGCTTGACGTCGGCGTCGTCGAGGGGAGGGAGCGAAGGATCCGAGTAGCGAGGGGGGCTTCGAAGCATCGTGGTGGGTGCAGCCGATCCGAACCGTGACTGATGCTCGTTCCACCGCGGTGACGGTGGGCGCACCAACCCCCCGGAAAGGAGTGGCCCGCGCGGCCTGGCGCGCGGCTTCAGGCGATCCACACTGGCTGACGCCGGCATGGTGGCCGCCTGGTTGTTTCCCCGGATCACACCCGTGTCACCCGATAAACCACCATCGGGTGACGCACATCACCTTCGCTTGACCACGGTGGAAACTCCGTGGTTCCCGGCAGCGGGTCGAAGGAACACGTGCGGAGATACTATCGGGCACCGAAACCCGCACCTTGAGTTCGCCGATTCCGCGGCGTTTCTGCAAGTTTCGGGGTCAGAGGCGGGGAGTTTGCCGCATTGCACCGTCCGGTGGCATGTTCCGTGGCAGACCGTCGGGACCCGCCCCCCTAGAATCGGAAATATCGCTCGGGGCGCGTCGTGCATTTCGCACGCCGCTGAGATGCACCCGTGGAACCTGACCCGGTTCGTACCGGCGTAGGGAAGCGAACACCATCCCATGCACGACCTGCCGCTCCACGGAGCCCACAACCCGTCCTCCACCGCCCAGGGAACCACTGCAGGCAGCTTTGCCCGCCGAGCCGACATCGGCGGCCCGTTGGCGTTCAGTTCCCCCGACACGCCGGGCATGCCCGTGCCGAGCGACCGCACGGCGTGGGACTTCCTGCCATCGGGCTGGTCGACCGTGACGCTCGCGGAGGCTCCCGCGGGCCCGGCGTGCGGGTCGTGCTGCGGCGACGCGAAGGCGGTCGCCGAGTTTGCCGATGCTCGTGGCTCGTGGCGTCGCGTGATCCATCCGGCCGGCTTCGAGCCCGTGACCCAGCTCGAGCACGCACGCCTCGGCCGCATCACGCCGCAGATGCGGCGCGTCGCCGAGCGAGAGCCGCACCTCACCGCCGAGCAGGTCCGGGACGAGGTCGCCGCCGGCCGCATGGTGATCCCCGCGAACACGGTGCACCTGGGGCATCGGCTCGATCCCATGGCGATCGGGCGCGCGGCCACCACGAAGGTCAACGCGAACATGGGTGCATCGCCGGTCTCGAGCGGGACGCACGAGGAGGTCGAGAAGCTGAAGTGGGCCGAGCGCTGGGGCGCCGACACGGTGATGGACCTCTCGACGGGCGGCAACCTCGATGAATGCCGGGATGCGCTCATCCGCAACAGCACGGTGCCCATCGGGACGGTGCCCATCTACTCGATGATCATCGGGCGGAAGATCGAGGACCTCGACGAGCGGATCATCCTCGAGACCCTGGAGCACCAGGCCCGGCAGGGTGTCGACTACTTCACCATCCACGCCGGGGTGCTGCGCGAGCACCTGCCGTTCGTGAAGCGCCGCCTCATCGGCATCGTCAGCCGCGGCGGCAGCCTGCTGGCCAAGTGGATGCTGGTCCATGGCCGGCAGAACCCCATGTACGAGGGCTGGGAGCGCATCTGCGAGGTGATGCGCCGGTGGGACGTCACGTTCTCGATCGGCGACGGCCTGCGGCCCGGCGGCCTGGCGGACGCGACCGACCGCGCGCAGCTGGCGGAGCTCGAGACGCTGGGGGAGCTCACCGAGCGCGCATGGCGCATGGGCGTGCAGGTGATGGTCGAGGGCCCGGGCCACGTGCCGTTCGACCAGATCGAGTTCAACATGAAGCTCCAGCGGCGCCTCTGCCACGGCGCGCCCTTCTACGTGCTGGGCCCCCTCGTCACCGACATCTTCCCGGGCTACGACCACATCACGAGCTGCATCGGCGCGACCGCGGCCGGCTATCACGGCGCCAGCATGCTGTGCTACGTGACGCCCAAGGAGCACCTGGGGCTCCCGAAGAAGGATGACGTCAAGCAGGGGTGCATCGCCTACAAGATCGCGGCCCACGCGGCCGACGTCGCCCTCGGGATCCCGGGGACGCGCGATCGCGACGACGAGCTCACGAAAGCCCGTGCGGCGCTCAACTGGGAGCGTCACTTCGAGCTCAGTTTCGACCCCGACACCGCGCGCGCGTACCACGACGAGGACCTCGACGTCGACACGGACTTCTGTGCGATGTGCGGGCACGACTGGTGCAGCGTGCGCATCTCGAAGGAGATCCAGGAGTTCGCGAGCGGCAAGGCCGACGGCTTCGAGCGCGGCAAGCCCGTGCGGAGCGCGGCGCTCACCTCGGAGCAGCAGGAAATCCTGGCGAAGCGCGGCGTCCTGAGCCCCGAGGAGATTCACCGGCTTGCCAGCAAGACGCGCAAGGCCGTCGGGGCGGAAGCGGAGAAGGCTTCGTGCCACAGCGACTACGTCGATCCCGACACGGCGCGCGCGGTGCAGGGCGAGCGCCTGGTGCAGCTCAACACGGCGCCGGCGCACAACCTGCCGGCGCACGACCCGCTGATCTGAACCGGAGGGCCGACGCCCCCGCCCTCACGCCGCGGAGATGCGGACGCCCACGATCCGGTCCGCGCAATGCGCGGCCGGACGGCTCACGGCGTCAGCCACGCAGGCCGCGACGTCGAACGCCGCGCGCGGGCGCCCGATGGCGCCCGCCGCACGCCGCATGCCGGCGAGCCGGGCCGGCTCGCCGAGGATCGCGGCCACGTGCGCGGCTGCCTCGAGCGGGCCTGCCGCCCGGGCCGCGGCGCCGGCGGCAACCAGCATCCGTGCATTGCGCTCTTCCTGGCCCGGGATCGGCCGCAGCAGCACCATCGGAAGCCCGAGCGCCCGCGCCTCGGTCGTGGTGAGGCCGCCGGGCTTCCCGACCAGCACGTCGGCGCCCGCCATGAACTCGTGCATCATCTTGGTGTAGCCGACCACGTGGAGCGCATTGCCGCGAGGCTCGCCGCGGCGCGACGCCCGCAGCGCGACCATCGCCGACTCGAGCACCACGTTGCGTCCGGACACCACGGTGACGTCCGAATCGCGCAGGCCGTCGAGCAATGCCATGACCGTGGGGCCGACGTCACCGATCCCGCAGCCGCCGCCCGTGACAAGGACGCTCGGGCGGCCCGTGCCCTGCGTGCGCGGCGACGCCATGCCGAAGCGCGGGTCGACGGGAATGCCGGTGACGGCCACGCGGGCGGCATCCAGCCCGCCGGCGATCGCCGCCTCACGCGCGGCGGGCGATGCCACGCACGTCATGTCGCTGCCGCGGTGGAGCCATACGGCGTGAGGATGCTCGTCGGTCACGATCGTGACGAGCGGAGCACGCAGCGCCCCGGTCTCGCGCATGCGTCCCAAGATGGCGGAGGTGAGGAAGTGCGTCGAGACGACCACGTCCGAGCCGTGGAGCGCGGCATGTCGCCGAAACTCGCCCAGGACGCGGTCCTGCACGCGGTCGAGCATGGATCGCACCCCGGTCCGTCCGTGGCGCGGGACGTCGGTGCGGTCGTAGATCGCACCGACCGCGCGCGGCGCGTGGCGCACCGCGCGGAGGTAGCCGTCCCGGTAGGTACGCGTGAACCACGCGGGCGCCAGCTCCAGCACGTCGACGAACGATGCCTGGCCAAGCTGGCCGCGCACGCGCATCGCGTCCCGGACCGCGAGGCCCGCGCGTCCGTGTCCGCACCCCACCGACGCGCCGCAGAACGCCGTGGCGATCCCGCGCGGTGCGCCTCCGGCCTCGGGTGCATCATGCCGCATGAACGGGGTCTCCCTCCTCGGCGGGCACGGGCTCGAGCTCGTCCGCATGCTCGGGCTCCCATCCCGCGCCGCGCAGCAATGCCTCGACATCGACGATCTCGAGCCGCCCGTCGGCGTGCTCGACCAGCGCGCTCGCGCGCTCGATCCAGTCGCCGCAGTTCGCGTACACGATGCCATCGGCGCGCGACTCGAGGCGCGGCTCGTGGATGTGCCCGCAGATCACCCCGTCGAGCGAGCGCCGGCGGGCCTCGTCGCCCACCGCCTGCTCAAACTTCGAGATGAAGGTGCATGCGCTCTTGACCTTCTTCTTGATGGCCTGTGAGAACGACCACCGCTCGAGTCCGACCAGCCCCCGCAGGTCATTGACGCGCCGGTTGAGCCCGACCAGCCAGTCGTAGCCCAGCGTGCCCAGCTTGGAAAGGAGCGGGGAACTCTGCACGACCAGGTCGAACTCGTCGCCGTGGCACACCAGGTAGCGGCGGCCGTCGGCCGCGCGGTGCACGGCCTGCTTGGCGACCCGGATGCCCGCGAGGTCGATGCCCGCGTAGGGCCGCAGCGACTCGTCGTGGTTCCCTGGGACGTACGTGATGATCGTCCCGCGCTTGGCGAGCTTCAGGATTCGCCGCACCACCTGGTTGTGCGTGACGGGCCACGTCCATCGCTGCCGGAGCGCCCACATGTCGACGATGTCGCCCACGAGGTAGAGCCGTTCGCACCGGACGCGCTTCAGGAACGCCGCGAACTCCTCGGCGCGTGCGCCGCGGAACCCAAGGTGCACGTCGCTCACGAACACGGTGCGGTACTCGAACATCGCCGGTCCCTCGAGGTGCGGACGAACGGCCGCGGACGGCGCATCCATGCGCCGGACAAGGGATCATCGGCTGCCTTGGTTCGGGAACGGTGAGGATGCGTCGGCGCGAACCGAATCTGAACGCCCGGCTCAGCGCGCCATCGCCCGCTCGACGTCGGCCACCGACTTCGGGATGCCCGCCGTCAGCACGCGTGGCCCGCTGGTCGTGGCGACCACGTCGTCCTCGATGCGGATTCCGATCCGCTCGCCGGGCAGGTACACGCCCGGTTCGATGGTGACCACCGCGCCCGCCTCGAGCGGGGCGTCGGGGGAGGCATCGTGTGTCTCGAGCCCGAGGTGATGCCCCATGCCGTGGATGAACGCGTCGCCCAGGCCCGCATCGGCGATCACCTTCCGGCCCGCGGCGTCGATCTGGGCGAGGGTCGCTCCCGGACGGACCGCTGCGATGGCGGCCTCCTGCGCACGCAGCACCAGTTCGTAGAGCTCGCGCTGACGCGGCGTGAACCGGCCGGACACCGGCAGCGTCCGGGTCACGTCGGCCGAATAGCCCGCAAACTTCGCGCCGCTGTCGAGCACCACGAGCTCGCCGTCGGCCAGTGCCTGGTCGTTCGCGTGGTAGTGCAGCACCGTGGCGTTGAATCCGCCGCCCGCGATCGTGCGGAACGCGAGCTCCCGCGCGCCGCCCGTGCGGTACGCGTGCTCGACCGCCTCCTGCACTTCGAACTCGTTCATGCCCGGGCGCATGCAGCGCATCGCGGCCGCGAATCCGAGCGCCGTGATCCGGCCGGCGTGCTCGATGCAGGCGACCTCCGCATCGCTCTTTGCCGCGCGCATCCGCGGGAGCAGGTCACTGCGGTCCTCGATCCGGGTGCCCGGCACGCGCTCCGCCTGCGCGCGCAGGATGGCGAGGTCCCCGGAGACCGGTGCATTCCACGCGCTGAGCGGCATGACGCAGGCAAGCGACCGCGCACGGCGCGTGGACTCGAGGAGCAGGCGGCCGAGCATGCCCGTGCGGACGACGGTGTCGAATCCGGTGCGAGCCTTCAGCGCCGCGCCGATCTCATGGCGGAACCCGTCCCACTTCTCGACTTCGGGGTTCAGCGGGCGCAGGAGCAGCGTCGCGCGCTTCGCGGCGACCGGATGCCCAGGATCGAGCAGGAGCATCGCGCCCGGCTCGTCTGTGACGCCCGTCAGGTACTCGAAGTGCGCGTGCGGGCGCCAGGGATGGTGGAGGTTCGGATCGGCGTCGCCTGCGAGCACGAGCGCTGCCGACGTCCCAAGCTCGGCGAGGAGCCGCTCGCGGCGGGCGCGGAACTCGGCGGGTGCGATCGTGGGAAGCGGCGCGTCAGTGCCCGTGGCCATGTGCCGAGGGTACATCGGCTCCGGCCGATTCCGGGCCGCTCCCGGGCTCCGTCGCGCCCCACATCCGGGCGCGCACCGTCACCAGGAGCGCATAGAACGTGGGCACGATCACCAGCGAGAGCAGGGTGGACGCCGCGAGTCCGTAGACCACGCACACGCCGATCGACCGACGCGACTCGGCCCCGGCGCCCGAGGCGAGCACGAGCGGCACCACGCCGAGAATGAACGAGAACGCCGTCATCAGGATCGGCCGAAGCCGCAGGCGGGCCGCGTCGCGGGCGGCCTGGACGGGCGTGGCGCCCCGCTCCGAGGCCTCCTTGGCGAACTCGACGATCAGGATGGCGTTCTTCGCCGCCAGGCCGATGAGCATGACCAGCCCGATCTGCGCGTAGACGTTCACCGGGATCCCGTGCAGCGTGAGCCCCAGGATGCCGCCGAGCGCCGCAAACGGCACCGAGATCACCACCAGCACCGGGAGCAACCAGCTCTCGTACTGCGCGGCGAGGAAGAGGAACACCGCGACGATCGCAAGGGTGAACACGATCGGCGCCGCGTTCCCCGACTTGCGCTCCTGGTAGACGATTCCGGTCCAGTCGTGCACGATGCCCTGCGGGAGCACGCGCGCGCACACCTCGTCGACGAAGGCCTGCGTCTCTCCGGAGCTGACGCCCGGTGCGCCGATGCCGTTCAGCGCAATCGTGTCGGTGACGTTGTAGTGGGTCAGGTTGTCCGGCCCGGTGGTGGTCCGCACCGAGGCGAACGCGCTGAAGGGCACCATCTCACCGACGCGGTTGCGGGCGTAGAGCTGCTCGAGGTCCGCGACGCCCATGCGATGCGGCGCGTCGGCTTGCACGTACACCTGGTAGACCTGGTTGAACCGGTTGAACTGGTTCACGAACGCGCTGCCGAAGTTCAGCTGCAGCACGGCAAACGCGTCCGCGACGGTGAGCTCGAGCTGCTGCAGCTTGACCCGGTCGATCTCGAGCCACAGCTGGGGCACGTCCTTCTGGAACGGCGTGAACAGGCCGGCAATGCGGTCGGGGCGCTCCCGTGCGGCCGCCATCACGTCCTGCGCGGCCTTCCAGAGTGCTTCCGTCCCGAGGCCGGCGCGGTCCACGAGCTGCACCTGGAATCCGCCCACCGTACCGAGGCCGGGGATCGACGGGGGATTCACGGGGAACACCATCGCCCCGGGGATCGGCCACAGGAGCGCCTGGAGCCGCTGCACGAGCGCGGTGGTGGTGCTTGCGGCCCCCGGCCGGTCGTCCCACGGCTTGAGCACGGGGATGAGCACGCCGCTGTTGGTCTGGGGCGCGCCCGCCAGGAAGTTCTGGCCGTCGATCTGGATGACCGTCTCGACCTCGGGCTGCGCCGCGACGATCCGCCGGGCCTGCTCGCCCACCTCGACGGTCCGCTGGAGCGTCGATCCCGGCGGAAGCTGGTACGCGACGAAGAAGTACCCGTTGTCCTCGTCCGGCACGAACGCCGTCGGCGCCCCCGTCACCATCCAGAGCGTCGCCGCGATGGCGGCGGTGAAGACCGCGAGCGCGACCGTCCAGCGGCGCACGAGCCAGCCGACCGTGGCCTCGTAGGCGCGTTCGGTGCGGGCGAACGCGCGGTTGAACGCACCGAAGGGACCGCGCTCCACCTGCTTGCGCGGACGCAGGAAGATCGCGGCGAGCGCAGGGCTCAGCGTCAGCGAGTTGATGCCCGACAGCACCACCGACACCGCGATCGTCATCGCGAACTGGTTGTAGAGCTGCCCCGTGACGCCGGGCATCAGCGCCGCGGGCACGAACACCGCGGCCAGCGAGAGCGTGGTGGCCACGATCGGGCCGGCGACCTCGCGCATCGCGGCCGCCGTGGCCTTGACGGGGTCGGTCTCGCCGTGCTCGAACTTGCGCTCGACGTTCTCGACCACGACGATCGCGTCGTCGACGACGATGCCGATTGCGAGCACCAGCCCGAGCAGCGTCAGCGTGTTGATCGAGAACCCGAGCGCGAGCATCACGCCGAACGTGCCGATGATCGACACCGGGATCGCCACCATCGGGATCAGCGTGGTCCGGAAGCTCTGCAGGAACACGAAGATGATCACCAGCACCAGGACCGCGGCCTCCCAGAAGGTCTGGACGACCTCGGCGATCGACGCGCTCACGAAGCGCGTGGTGTCGTAGTTGATGACGTACTCGACGTCCTGCGGGAAGTCCTTCGAGAGATCCTCCATCGCGGCGCCGATGGCCTTGGCGATCTCGAACGCGTTGGAGCCGGGCAGCTGGAACACGCCGACGAGCGCGGCGTCCTGCCCGTCTTGGCGGCCGTTGGACGCGTAGCTTGCCGCGCCCAGCTCGACGCGCGCCACGTCGCGCAGGAACACCGTCCCTTCGGGACCCGAGCGCACCACGATCTCCTCGAACTCGCGCACCTGCTCCAGCCGGCCCTTGGTGAGGACCTGCATCGCAAACGCAGGATCCCCGACCGTCGGGGCTGCGCCGGCCTTGCCCCCCACCGCCTGCCGGTTCTGCTCGGCCACGGCGCGCTGCACTTCGGTGGGGTCGATCCCCAGCGCGGCCAGCTTGGGCGTGTCGAGCCAGATGCGCATCGAGTACTGGCGGAGGCCGAAGTTCTGCACCTGCGCGACGCCCGGGATGCGCTGCAGTGTCTGGACGATGTTGATGTCGGCGTAGTTGGAAAGGAAGTCCGCGTCGTACGTGCCGTTGGGCGAACGCAGGCCGACCACCTGCACGAAGTCGGTCGACTGCTTCCGCACCGCGATTCCCTGCAGCTGGACCTCGGGCGGCAGCTGCGGGATGGCGGTCTGCGCGTAGTTCTGGACGTCGACCGCGCCGATCGACAGGTCGTATCCCACGTCGAAGGTGACCGTGATGGTGACGTTTCCGCCGTCCACGGAGTTGCTCGACATGTAGATCATGCCGGGCACGCCGTTGATCTGGCGCTCGAGCGGACGCGTCACCACGTCCGACGCGACCTTGGCGCTCGCGCCGGGGTAGAAGGCCGTCACCGTCACGGTGGGCGGCGTGATGGGCGGGAACTGCGACACAGGCAGCACGGCCATGGCGAGGCCGCCGGCGATCACCATGAGGAGGGCGATCACCGTCGCGAAGATCGGGCGACGGATGAAGAACTCGATCATGGGGTGGCCTGTGCCTGCGCCGGATCCGCCGGCTTCGGCGCGTTCGCCGCCGCCGCTGCTGCCGGGTCGAACGTCTGCGCGCCGTCATAGAGCTTGAGCGCACCCTCGACCACGATCTCGTCTTCGGGCCCCACGCCCTCAAGGATCACCACGCCGGCTCCGCCGTGCGGCCCGACCTTGACCACCTTCTGGCGCGCCTTGCGTTCGCCATCGACCGTCCAGAGGGTCGCCGCGGCGGTCTGGTAGACGATGGCCTTCTCGGGCACCGTGACCGCGCCCTTCAGCTCGTCGACGCGCAGGCGGACGTTGAGGTACGCGCCGGGCGCCATGACCAGGTCCGGGTTCGGCACCTCGAGCCGCGTGCGGATCGTGGAAGTCTCGGGATTCACCGTGTTGTCGACGAACACGACCTTGCCCATGCGCTTCCACCGGCCGTCGCTGAGCGCCACCTCGGTGTCGGAGCGGCCCGAGGCCTCCAGTGCGCGCACGGCCGGCAGCTCGATCGCCGCGGGGCTGAATTCGACCCACAGCGGATCCATCTGCCGGACGGTCACCAGCAGCTGCTCCGGGCCGACCAGCGTTCCCGGGTAGACGCGGGTCGCGCTGGCCTTCCCCCGTGCGGGGCTCTCGATGCGCGTGAACGAGAGATTGAGGTTCGCCTCGTCGAGCGCCGCGCGGCGTGCCTGGAGCCGTGCCTTGGCGCTTCGCTCGTCTGCGAGCAGCTGGTCGAACTCCTGCTGCGAGATGGCGCCCACCTCCACCAGCGGCCGGTTGCGGGCCACGCGGTCGGTGGCATTGCGCAGCTCGGCCTCGACGATGCCGATCTCGGCCTGGGCCTTCTCGACCGCCACGGCGTATGGCCGCGGGTCGATCTGGTACAGCAGCTCGCCGTCCTCGACCAGCTCGCCGTCGACGAATGCCTGGCGGTCGATGTACCCCGACACGCGGGGGATCACGTCCACCGTGCGCACGCTCTTGGTGATGCCTGGGTAGTCGCGGAACACCCCGACGTCGGCCACGGTCGGCTTCACGGTGACCACGGGTGCCGGCGGCGGCGCAGGCGGGGCCTGCGGCGGGCGCGAGCAGCCGGCGAAGAGCGCGAACGCAGCGATCGTGGTGGCGGTCTTCGTCGGGTGCATCGCGATCCGTCGGCGGGCCCGTCAGCCCGCCGAGTCCTCCTGTGGTGGGTTGAGGAAGTCGTTGGCCGTGGGATGCGCCTTGAACTCCTGGCGCACGCGTTCCCAGTCCTCCGGCATGGGGCTTGCCTCCCAGCCGCCTCCGAGCGACCGGTAGAGCTCAACGTAGTTCTGCGCGGTGAGCCCGCTGGCCTGCGCCAGCCCGTCGCGAGCCACCACGGCCGCCTGCAGGTACAGGATCAGCGTGCTGAGGTTCATCGTCCCGCGGTCGTACTGCAGGAACGCAAGCTCGTACGCCGAGTCAATCTCGCGCGCCGCAGTCCGGTACGACTCGCGCGCGGCGAGCGCCGCGCCGTAGGCGGCCACGGAACGCTCCACCTGGTTGATCGCGGTGATCACCGCCTGCTGGTAGCGGAGCAGCGCGTCCAGCGCCCGCATCTTCGCCTGGATCACGCCGGCCTCGGCGCGACCGGTGAGGATGTTCATGAAGTTCCAGGTGATCGCGGGCGTGATCCCGTACGTCATGTTGGTCGAGATGTCAGTGAGGTTCGCGAAGTCCGGGGTCTGGATGATGAAGTTGCCGTTGAAGGTGAAGCGCGGCAGGTATTCCGCCTGGGCGACGCCGATGCCCGCGGTCGCCGCCTGCAGCTGGCGCTCGGCCGCGTCGACGTCCGCGCGCCGTGCGAGCAGCGTGGCCGGGACGCCGATCGCCACCGGCGTCTCGCAGGACGGGATGGGCCGGGCCGGCTCCAGGATCTCGCGCACGCGTCCCGGGGTCTCGGCGAGGAGGATGGCGATCCCGGCGACCTGCTGCGCGATCAGCGCGTCGAAGCGCGCCGCATCGCCGACCGCCGAAGCGCGCCGCGACCGGATCTCGGCCAGCTCGGTCTTGGAGCCGACCTGCGCACGCACCTTGGCCTCGATGGCGAACAGCAGCTTGTCGTACCCGGCCGCCAGCTGCCGGAGCGCCTCGCGCTGGGCCTGGAGCTGCCGCAGCGTCACGTACGCGGTGGCGACCTCGGCGCGCACCCCCACCAGCACGCCCCGGTACTGCGCGGCGCTCGCCTGCAGGTTCGACACGCCGGCCTCCACCTGCCGGCGCAGCGCGCCCCACACGTCGATTTCCCATGCCGCGGACGCGACGTTCCACTGCCAGTTGCTGAAGCCCTGCCGCAGGGCGTCCGGGTTCGGCACGCCGATCTGGTTGGCATCGACGCGACGGCGGCTGTAGGCGAGCCCGGTGTTGATGTCGGGAAACAGCTTCGAGAAGTCGATCGTGTACTGCGCGCGGTACGTCTCGATGGCAAGCAGCGCGCGGCGGAGGTCGATGTTCTGCAGGTCGACGCGCGCGACGAGGTCGTTGAGGATCGGGTCGTCGAGCGTCACCCACCAGGCCTCGGTCTTCGCCTCCGCCGTGCGGACCTGCGACGGCGGGCGGACCGAGAACCGCTCCCCGATCTCCATCTCGGGCGTCTGGTGGTCGGGCCCGATGGCGCAACCCGAGATCGCCGCGCAGAGCGCGACCTGCCAGGCGTTGCGGATGCGGCGGACCATCCGCGGAGTGTATTCAGGCGCCGTCAGGCGACGGCCCGGCGCGCGTTCCCCGACAGGATCCGGTTCGCGTAGGTGTCCATCGCGTCCCGGAGCTGCTCGAAGCTGTCGAGCACGTAGAGGATCGGCTGGTAGTGGTCGATCTCGAAGCTGGTCGAGCAGACCGTCTCGAGGTCGAACGGCCGGCGATCGACGCCGGGCGCGGTGAGCGCGTGCTTGCTCTCGCCGGGGCTCGAGATCAGCCCGCTTCCGTAGAGCTTCAGCTTCCCGCCCTCGCGGATCAGGCCAAACTCGACGGTGAACCAGAAGAGCCGCGCCAGGCGCTCGGTGTGCACGGGGTCGTCGGTGGTGAGCGCGGCCTTGCCGTAGGTCTGCAGGAAGTCCGCGAACGTCGGGTCTGCGTGCAGCGGCACGTGGCCGAAGATGTCGTGGAAGATGTCGGGCTCGGGCAGGTAGTCGATCGACTCCTTCGGCCGGATCACGATGGTGGTCGGGAATTCGCGCCGCGCGAGGCAGGCGAAGAAGGCCTTCGCCGGCAGGTAGCCCGGCACGGCCTTGCTCTGCCAGCCCGTGAGCGGCATCAGGAACGTGTTCACCGACTTCGGCCCCTCGAGGTAGGGGATGTGGTCGCGCACCAGCTTGATGCTGCGCGCACCCGAGAGGTAGACGTTGCTGGCATGGTCCGCCAGGTATGCCATCTGGCGGTCGTACAGGGTGCGCCAGGTCTCCTGGTTCTCTTCGGTGTAGCCCGCGTAGTTCTGGTCGATGTACGCGCGCGTGATGTCCTGGAACCCCGGTTGGCCGAAGCGGTTGGCGTACTCCTGCGCCTCCCGGCCCTTGGGACCGTCGATCATCGCGTGGTTGAGGCTTCCGGACATCTTGTTGGCCATGCGTGGCTCCTCTTGGACCGGATTCTAGCGGTGCGTGCGGCTCAATCCGCCTCGGCGACGCCGAGCCACGCGAGCGGCTCGGAGGGGCTGCGCCACGGCGCGGGCGCGGGGATCCGCACCACGCCGAGCGTCGACCGCACGTCGATGCCCCATGGGTCCACGCCCACCACCTTCGGATTCACCAGCCGATGCCCACCCGCCGCCTCCGCGGCGCGCGTGACCGCCTCGAGTCCCGAGGCATTCAGCGCCTTGCAGGCCGCGGGCTCGCGCGCCGCGAACGGGTTCTCGCGCGTGAGCGCGCTCCCGTCGATGAAGTACCCGTGCCACCGCGCCGCATCGACCGACATGCGTGCCCAGCGCACGTCCGGCGGCTCGCCGTGGTAGATGCACCATCGGTCGCAGAGCGCGCCGTGCGGCCCGGACTCCTCGATCTGCTCGAGCGTCACCTGCACCTGCATGCCGTCGTCGGAGTCGTCCGGGAGCTCGAGCACCACGTCGACCGCGCGCAGCATCGCGACCATCACGCTCGCGACGAGCGATCCGTCCGGCCCGGGGGCGACGCGGATCTCGATGCGCTCGCCGTCGAAGCGGATCTTCCCCGCAAGGTGCGCCCGGAGGAACGCATAGGCATCGTCCGCGGTGGTGTCGCTCATCGGGCGCAATCGTAACGGCCCCTACGATGCGGGCATGACGCACCTGTGCGTGTCCATTCCGGTCGATGCCGCCGACGCCGTCGGCGCCGCGCTGGCGGCCGCGGCCCGCGGAGCCGAGCGGGGTGCGTCGATGGTCGAGTGGCGCGTCGACGCGCTGGTGGACGCGCTCGGCGGCGCGCAGGCGCTTCCGCACGTGCGTGCGCTGGTGCGGGGCGCGCCCGTGCCAAGCATCGTCACCGTGCGCAGCGCGCGCGAGGGCGGAGACTGGCACGGGGCCGACGACGAGCGCGTCAGCTTCCTCGAGGCCCTCTGCGCCGCGTCCGTGCCGGGCGAGGCCCCGGCATTCATCGACTTCGAGCTCGCGGACTTCGGGCGCAGCGCCAACCTCCGCCAGAAGGTGGAGCTGTGCGTGGTGCATCCGGGCCAGGTGCGCGACGTCGGCACGCGCCTCGTCCTGAGCGCCCATGGTCCGGAGGGCCGCCCCGCCGACCTCGTCCGCTCGGTGGCCGCGATGGCCGACGCCCCGTCGTGCACGGTGGCGAAGGTCGCGTGGACCGCACGCAGCGTTCGCGACTGCGTCGAGGCGTTCGAGCTCCTGCTTGCGCGCCCCAAGCCGATGGTGGCGCTGTGCATGGGCGAGGCCGGGGTGATGACCCGGGTGCTCGCGCCGAAGTTCGGTGCGTTCCTGACGTTCGCGCGCGCCGGAGGTCCGGGTGATGCGGACGCCGCCGCCGCGGTGGCGGTGGGCACGGCGCCGGGCCAGCCGACTGTTGCGGAACTGGTAGAGCGCTACGGGTTCGGGTGCATCGGGCCGCGCACGCAGGTCTTCGGCGTGGTGGGATGGCCGGTCGCGCACTCGCGCAGCCCCGAGGTCCACAACGCATGGTTCCGTGAGCGCTCGCAGGATGCGGTCTACGTGCCGATTCCCGTCGCGCCCGGGTGGGAGTCCTTCAAGGCGAGCCTGTCCGAGCTCCTGGCGTTCGCCCCGCTCGACTTCCGCGGCGCCAGCGTGACGCTCCCGCACAAGGAGCACCTCGTGCGATTCGTGCGCGAGTCGGGCGGGACCGTCGACGCGATCGCTGCACGGATCGGCGCGGCGAACACGCTCTGCGTGGCCGAGGGCGGCGCGCTCCGATGCACGAACACCGACGCGCCCGCGGCGGTCGACGCGCTGGTCGCGGGCATGGGGATCGACCGCGCCGCGCTTCGCGGCCGGCGCGTGGCGGTCATCGGTGCGGGCGGTGTCGCGCGCGCCGTGGCGGCGGGGCTTGCCGACGAGGGCGCGACGGTCGTCGTGTTCGCGCGCAGGGCGGACCGCGCCCGCGCGATGTGCGACGACCTCATGCGCGGCACGGACGCCGGCGCCGCGTGCGGCGCGTTCGAGGGCAGGGTGGTCGCGGGCCGCGAGGGCGAGCTCGGCTGCGGCTGCTTCCATGCATTCGTGAACTGCACGCCCGTCGGCATGGAGGGCGGCCCGGATCCCGACGGCAACCCGCTCGAGGACGTGGCGCTCGACGGCGCGGTGACCGTGATGGACACCGTGTACTCGCCGAGGGAGACGCCCTTGCTGCGCGAGTCGCGCGCTCGCGGTGCGCGATGCGTCGACGGGCTGGCGATGTTCATGGACCAGGCGCGGCGCCAGTCCGAGCTGTGGGCCGGGCTATCCTGACCGGATGCTCTCCTACCGCACGGCCGGCGAGTCGCACGGTCCCACGATGCTCGCGATCGTCGAGGGGCTTCCTGCCGGCCTGCGCGTGGACACCGAGTTCATCGACGTCGAGCTCGCGCGCCGCCAAGGCGGCTACGGCCGCGGCGCGCGGCAGCGGATCGAGACCGACCGCGTGCGCATCCTCACGGGCGTGCGCGCCGGCGTGACGCTTGGCTCGCCCGTCACGCTCGAGGTGGCGAACAAGGACAGCCGGCTCGACGACCCCGAGCGCACGCCGCCGGTGACGCGCCCGCGCCCCGGGCACGCGGACCTCGCGGGCAGCATCAAGTGGCTGACGTCCGACTGCCGCGGGACGCTCGAGCGCGCGAGCGCGCGCGAGACCGCGGCGCGCGTGGCGGCCGGCGCGCTCGCGCGCGTCCTGCTCCGCGAGTTCGGGATCGAGGCGTTCGGCTTCGTGAGCGGTGCGATTGACGCCAGGTGCTCGGTAGACGTCGGCGCATCGACGCTCGCTGCGCTTCGCGCCGCGCGCGACGCGAGCGAGGTCTATTGCCCGGACGCGGCGACCTCCGCCCGCATCGTCGACCACATCCACCAAGCCAAGACCGGGCAGGACACGGTGGGTGGCCGCGTCGAGGCGCACGTGCTGGGCGTACCTGCCGGGCTCGGCACGTGCACCCAGTGGTGCGATCGGCTCGATTCCCGCATCGCAGCCGCGGTGATGGGCATCCAGGCGTTCAAGGCCGTCGAGATCGGCCTTGGCGCCGAGTGTGCGTGGCGCCCGGGGAGCGAGGTGCACGACCCGATTGGCTTCGATGCATCGCGCACCGGCGAATCCCACCTCGGGTTCGTGCGCCCCACCAACAACGCGGGCGGGCTCGAGGGCGGAATGACCAACGGCATGCCGATCGTCGTGAAGGGCACGATGAAGCCCATCGCGACGCTGCTGCGCGGCATGCCGAGCGTGGACCTGGTCACGCACGCGGCCGACCGCAGCCAGTACGAGCGGAGCGACGTCAGTGCCGTCGCCGCGGCGAGCGTGGTGATGGAGAACGTGGTGGCGTTCGAGGTTGCGCGCGCGTTCCTCGTGAAGACGGGCGGCGACTCGATGGACGAGGTGCGCGCGCACCACAACGCCACCATGCGCCTGGCACGCACGCTGCACGGCGATCCGCGCTGAGGCTGCATCGCGAATTCCACCGGCGGCCAGTCGTCGTCACTTGAGACGCATGGCGAGCCACGCGCGCGCGAGCGCGATGTCGCGTTCCACCGTCGACACGCTCACGCCGAGCATCTCGGCGACCTGGGGCACCGTGAGCCCGCCGATCTGGTGCAGGCACAGCGCCTCGGCCTGGCGCGGCTCGCGTTCGGCGAGTTCGGCCAGCTTCTCGTGGAGGAACTCGACGTCGGCGTCGAGCAGCGCGTCCTGGTCGGGGGTGGGCTTCGTGTCCGCCACCTCCTGGCCGTCAAGGCTCCCCGTGTGGTTGCGGCCGCCGCGCTTCTGGGCCAGGCGCCGGCGGCGCGTGTCCGCCAGGATGCGCACGAACAGCATCGTCGCGATCGCCGACAGGTGCTTGGTGTTCGCGATCTCCGTCCGCTGCGTGAGCAGCCGCGCGAAGGCCTCGCCGAGCAGCGAACTCGGGCTCATCGCATGGCGTCCGTCCAGGTTGCGCTCGGCCGCGAGCTGCCGTTCGGCTATCGCGCGGAGTTCGGCGTAGTGCTCCTCGAGCAGGATCGCGATCGGGGACGGGCGGTTGCCCGAGGGAGCGCCCCCGGAATGGGGTGACGCTCCCTCGGAGTGGTCCGAGCTGTGGTTCATGGGGTGGGGCGGAGGCTGGTTCCGTGGCTGCACGGAAGGCCCCCGAGAAGTAACGCGCGATTCTCGGGAGACACCCGCAGGGATTCTTGTGAGATTTTCCACGAATTTCACCCATCTCCCTCATGAAAGATTGAGCCGTAAGTCCCTCACTGAGAGACGTCCGGGGCCGTGCTTGGTCAGACCTGGAATCCGTTGGCTCGGATCGGTCGAACCCATCGCACCATGGCTTCCCGCATCGCCGCCGCCGTCCTCAGCGTGGTTTCCTCTGTCACCGGATTCGGTGACGGCCAAGCCATCCCATCCGCCGGTGCGGGCCCCGGAGCTGCCGGGTCCGCTCCGCGCCCCACCTCGCTCTTCGAGTTCAAGGTCACCGCCCTTGATGGATCGCCGGTCGACCTTGGGTCCATGGCCGGCAAGGTGGTGCTCGTGGTGAACGTGGCCAGCCGCTGCGGCTACACGGCGCAGTACGCCGACCTCGAGAAGCTCTGGAAGGAGTATCGCGACCGCGGGCTGGTGGTCGTCGGCTTCCCGTGCAATGACTTCGGCGGCCAGGAGCCGGGCTCCGAGAAGGAGATCGGCGACTTCTGCCGCGCCAACTTCGGCGTCAGCTTCCCGATGATGTCGAAGGTCCAGACCAAGCCGGGCAAGGAGCAGAGCCCGATCTACGCGTTCCTCGGAGGTGCGACCAAGACGCTCCCGAGCTGGAACTTCGGCAAGTACCTCGTGGGCCGCGACGGCGTGCCGATCGCGTTCTACGGTTCGGGCACCAAGCCGATGGGTGATGAACTGCGCGCCGCCGTCGAGCGCGCGCTGGCGGCGAAGGCGCCGGAGACGAAGCCTGCGACGCCCGCGGCGCCCGCCGATGGCACTCCAGGGGCGCAGGCTCCGTCGGACGGCTCGGCACCGAAGCGGTGAGGCGCGTGGCGCAGGAGGCCCGCCTCGTATCTTGGAGCCCATGAACCATGGCCTCCGTCGATCCCGCGTGATGAGCCTGCGTCCGTGGAACCTGACGTACTCACCGCGAGGTGCGGCGTGGGCCGCGGTCCTCGTGGCGTCGGTCGCCCAGACCGCGTGGGCCGGTGGGCTCGACGATGCGCTCGCATTGGTCCCGCGCGACGCGGTAGCGATGCTGGCCGTGCCGAGCGTCAAGTCCGCAAGCGATGACCTGCAGTTGGCGATCGACCGGATGGGGAAGGCGGAGGCCGCGCTCGGAGGGCGTCCGATCGACCTCCTGAAGGCGCAGGCGCGCATCGGCCCGGGGTTCGATGACCGTGGTGCCGTGGTCGCGTGGGCTCGCCCCGTCGCGGGCGGCCTCGCGCACGTGGTCGCGATGCCCGTGACCGACGCTCCGTCGTTCGTCGCCGCGACGCTGGTGCCGGACCCCGCGGCGGGCGAGGGTGCGATGCGCGCGCCCGGGATCGATGGGCCCGTGTGGCACCGCATCAAGGGTTCGCACGTACTCGTGGCTGACCGCAAGGAGGCGCTTGCCGACGCCGCGCCCGACGCATCGGCCGCGGCACCGGGCTTTCCTGCGACCCTCGCCGCCCGCGTGGGTGCACGCGGCATGGAGATCATGCGCACGGCCGACGTGGTCGCGTGGGCGTCGACGCCCGCGATCACGTCGATGGTCGCGCGCATGCGCGACTCCGCCGATCTCGAGCGCCGGGCCGCGGAGGCCATCGACGCCGCGGCAGGTGCCGCCGCCATCGCGCGCCGGTGGGAAGACGAGGCCGCGGCCCGAGACCGCGTTGCGCGGATGCTCGGCGAGGCACAGGACCTGGTGGTGACGGTCGACTTCGACGCACTGGCCGTCGGGCTGCGCGCGTTCGCACGTTTCGACCCGGCGGGCGAGGTCGCCAAGGCGATGCCCAGCGGCGCACGCGCAGGCGCGGGTGCCGCATCGATGCTGGCGCGCCTGCCCGGGGCGGCGTTCTACGCGGCGGCCGGCATCGACCTGCAGTCGATGGGCGGGCTGCGCCACGTGCGCGCGTATCTGGCGACGCTGCCCGGAGCCGGGCGGATGCTTCCCCTCGAGTGGCTCGACGGCGCCGAGGACGCGGTCCAGCAGGTGCAGGTCGCCGCGTACCCGAGCAAGCTCGGCATCCTGTCGGGCGGGATCATGAACGATGCGTCCTTCGTGGTCGCCACCGAGGATCCGCAGGCCGTGGTGTCCGCGCTGCGCCGCTGGGTCGAGGCGCAGGCGGGCGAGGGCGGCGGCATCCGCCGTGAACCCACGTGGGAAGAGGCGCGCGCACTGAAGGACGGTTCGACCGTCACTGCGTTCGCCGTCAAGGAGACCGTGACGGGGCCCGGTGGCGATGTCACCGAGCGCCTCATGCGCCAGGTGCTGCTGAGCGCCCGTGGCCTGCACGGATTCGTGCGCACGGTGCCCGGTGCGGTGGTCGTGACGTTCAGCCAGCGCACCGACGTGCTCGGTCGTGCCACGGCCGCGGCCACGCCCGGCGCGGCGAAGACGCTGGCCGCGAGCCCCGTCGTGCGCGCCATGTCGGGCTGGCTCGTGCCGGAGCCCGACTTCGTGATGTTCCTGGGTGCGGGTGAACTCATGGCCGCGGCGCAGCAGGTGGCCGAGGCCGTTCCCGGCATGGCGGGCATCGCGATCCCGCAGGCCGGTGCCGCGACGGAGCCCCTCGCCACCGCGTTCCGCTCGCGCGACGGCACGTGGGAGGCGGCCGTGGTGGTGCCTGCCGGCGTGCTCGGCCTGGCGTTCGACGCCGCGAAGGGCCAGGTCCGCGAGTGACGCATGGCGTCCCCGCCGGCACGTGGCGTGCGCGTGACCGGGCGTTCGCGTGGGGGCCGGGTGCGCGCCCCGTGCTCATGGGCGTGCTCAACGTCACGCCTGACAGCTTCAGCGACGGCGGCCGCTTCCGCGACGCGCACGACGCCGTGGCCGCCGGGATGGCGCTGTTCGATGCGGGCGCGGACATCGTCGACGTGGGTGCCGAGTCGACGCGCCCGGGCGCTGCGCGCGTGGACGCAGCCGAGCAGCGCGACCGTGCCTGCGAGGTGATCGCCAGGCTTTCCCCGCGCGGGCCGGTGTCGATCGACACGACGCTGGCGGAGGTCGCCGAGGCGGCCGTCGCGTCCGGTGCATGCATCGTGAACGACGTCAGTGGATGCACTGAGGATTCGCGGATGCTCGAAGTGGTCGCCGCCCACGGTGCAGGGCTCGTCATGATGCACCGGCTGGTCGCGCCGGAGCACGATCGATGGAGCACCGAGCGCGACGCGCGGCGTGAGGCCTACGGCGACGTGGTCGGAGCGGTGGCGGCATGGCTCGTCGCGCGCGTGGAGGCCGCCCGTGCCGCGGGCGTGGCCCAGCACGCGATCGCCGTCGACCCCGGCTTCGGCTTCGGCAAGGACGTCGTGCAGCACCTGCGCATGCTGGCGCGGTTCGACGCGTTCGCATCGCTCGGCGTCCCCGCGCTCGTGGGCGCGAGCCGCAAGAGCTTCATCGGAGCGCTCACGGGCATCGCGGATCCCGCGGGCCGCGATTCGGCATCCGCGGCGGTCGCGGCGATCGCCGTGGCCCACGGCGCATCGATCGTGCGGGCGCATGACGTGGCCGGCCACCGTGCCGCGATCGACGTCGCCGCGGCGGTCCGCGACGCCAGCGCGTGACGTGCACGTGCCGTGCGCGAAAAGCACCCGGACCCGCGGCCTCGGTGGACTGAGGAAGCCGCGGGTCCGGTTCGGTCGATCCGCGCGGTGACGCGCCGAGACCGTGGCGTGAAGTTCAGTGCGCGCGACGCCGGCGGGACGCGCGGCCTGCGAGGCCGAGCAGCGCGAGGGCCGCGGGGCCCGGCACCGGGGTGCCCTGGCCGAACAGCATGACCGCACCCGAGGCGCTCGGTTCCGGCGCCTGCGCGAGGCCGATCCACCGGCCCCACTCGCCGGGCTGGTTCGCGCGCGTGCCGTACGCCTGGGTCGCGGGATTGCCACCGTCGAACTCGCCGTCGACCCACGCGAAGGCGTCGCCCTCGGCATTGTCGAGGACGCCGCCGATCGTGATCATGTAGTCGCCCGCGGCCAGCTCGAACGCGCCCGAGAGCGCCGCGTCCATCTGGAACACGGGCGACAGGGTGCCGTCGATGTCGACGTTGTTGCCCGTGGCCACCTGGCTGAACTGGCTGCGGCTCAACGTCCAGATCGCCTGCTGCGAGGTCTCGCCCTCGGCAAGCGGGAACTCGGGGTTGCCCGGCGTGATGCGGAAGATCGCGACCTGGATCGCGATGATGTTCGAGCTCAGCTCCGCCTGCGAGCCGCCGAAGATGTATTCCGATACGCCCCAGAAGCGCATCGACTTGACGGTGAAGTCCGTCACCTGGCTGAACCGCTGGCCCAGCGCGAACGAGTAGAAGTAGTCGCCCTCGCTGTCGTAGGCATCTGAGAAGACGGCCTGGTCAAGCCCGGTGGCCGCATCCGTCGCGGGCGCGTTCGAATAGAGAAGCGTGTTCGAACCGTCGAGCGCGTGCGCGCTGCTCGCGGCGATGGCCAAGGCTGCAATGGCGAATGTCTGTCGCAACGCGACACCCTTTCCTTCCTCTTGACCGTGACTGACTGTCAGCGGGTCCCGGGTGCGTGGGGCAACCAAGACGAGAGGAGGATGGCTCGCAATCCGTGACTTGCAACCGGAATCCCCGTGGGGATTGCGAGAAATCACGGTTCCGGGTGGCGTCGCTCCGGCGTGCCCGGATGCAGGCGCGTTATTGGGACATCACCCGCACGGTCCCCATGCCCCAAGCAGCACGCCGAGGTCCACGCCGTCGACCGCACCGTCGTCATTGAGGTCACCTGCGGATGTCCCGGCGCCCCATGCGCCGAGCAGTGCACCCAGGTCCACGCCGTCGACGGCGCCGTCGCCGTTCAGGTCGCCCGTGCAGCACCCCGCGTCCGTGAGCCCGCACAGGTCGACCACGGCGTACTCGGCGGCATCGAGCGTGCCGTTGCCGTTGACGCTTGCAGGCACCTGCTGCGCGGCCTGCAGCGCGCCGGCATTCGCATTGCCGTAGACGACGGCCGCAAGCGAGATGCGCTCGGGCAGGGTTCCGAAGAGCGACGCCAGGTCCACGGTGCCCTCGAGCACGCCGCCATTGGCGCCGGTGGCGCTGCGGGCGCCCCATGCCGTGCTGACGTTGGCTGCGGCGTCGAACCATCCGCTCCACGTGTTGTCGTTCTCGTCGGCCACGAAGGCCTTCCACTGCGCCGCCTGCCCGGCCTTCGCCCACCACGCGGCGCGCAGCGCTCCGGGCACCGCGTCGCCGATCGCGACGAACACGTCGTTGCCCTCGCCCGCGTCCTGGGTGGCCACGTAGAGCGTTGAGCCGTCGAGCTTCGCCCAGAGCGTCCGTCCGCCGTTCGTGCCGACCACGGTTGCGCCCGCATCGAGCTGACCGTCCATCGCGAACGAGCCCGTCCCGCCGCCGCCGCCCCCCGGGCCTTGGCCGCTGCCCGTCCCCACCCAGACGTGCTGGATGGGGCTCCGCTTCACGTTCCCGAGCGCGTCGGTCGCCTCGACGTAGTAGTCGATGAGCTTGCCCGCCTGGCCCGCGATGGTGGCGTACGCCTGCTTCGCGATGGCGTTGGGCATCTCGAAGAAGTCGATCGAGCCGCTGCTGAAGAAGTTGCCCGCAGGGAAGTCGCGAAGCGTCATCGCGGCCGACTGCCACGCGCCCACGCCGGCGCCGCCCGCATAGGTCTCGTTCTCGGTGCCCGACATCGGGTTCGCCCCGTCGAGGTCGACGCGCCACTTCAGCGTGACCGACTGCAGGCCGGCGGTGTCGTGGACGAACGTCCACACGATGAAGTCCGGCCCGTAGTTCTTCTGCTGGTAGCCGTGGTGCGGGCCGAAGTTGGTGCCACCCGGGTTCCACGGGTGGCGCTGCGGGATCCACACCGTGGGCGCGGTGCGGTCGACTGCGCCCGCGGAAGCAGACGCCGCCTGCACCAGCGCCTCGTTGCACGCGACGGTCGGCTTCACCTCCATGTCGAGCGCGGTGCCGTAGTACATGTAGCCCGAGTTCAGGGCGCCGAGGAAGTAGTGCCACGCGCGTTCGCTGGCCCGGGTGCCCGACTGCGGTCGCAGCACGTGCGCCATGCGCACGGCGTTGCCCCGGTCCGCGTCGGCCTGCTCGGCAAGGTCGACCGCGTTCTGCGCAGCGGTGATCACGGCCCAGTTGCGGATGTCCTCGGCCCATCCGTTGGCGATGTCGATCTGGCCCTGCGAGTTCACGGGCGGCCAGTTCCAGTTCAGGAACTGCGGCGCGCCGAAGTCGCCGTCCGCGTTCACCCAGGCGCCGTCCTCGACGTGCACGACGTCGGACGCCGGCACCGGATGGTTGGCCAGGTAGCGCTGCACCACGGTGGGCACGTAGCCCGAGCCATTCGCGGCGGAGACGAAGTTCGGGACGGCCTCCATGTAGTACGAGTAGCCGCCGCCCCAGGCGTTGTCGCCGTCATGCGACAGGACCACCAGCATCGGCCGGTTCGGGTCGTTGCGCGGCTCGAGGCGGTTGAGGTTGTCGATGCCGAGCGGCGCGTAGCCATCGAGCCACCCCAGGCTCTGCGAGCACGGGACGACGATGATCTCGCTGCCGGCCCCGGTGGACGGGTTCACGTAGCGCGCGCGGTGCGGGGTGTGGCCGAAGGGCACGGCCTCGGCAGGGCCGCAGCCGCGGCTGATCGACATGCGGTCGAAGTGCACGCCCGCGTTGTTCAGCTGGTCGGCCTTGTTCGGCGGGTCGCACTGCACGCCGCCCGACCCGTACTGCACGGGGAAGTCGGGGCATGCACGCGAGAGCTTCTCGCTCGAGACGAACGACCACTGGATGCCCGCTTCCTGGAGCAGCGGGATCAGGCGCATGCTGAATGCCATCTCGCTGGGGAAGAAGCCGACGCTCTGGCCTGGGCTCGAGCCCCATGCCTCCGGGTACACGGCCTTGTAGAGGGCCAATTCCTTCCGCACCGCGCTGTCGTCGATGAGCGGGAGCAGCGCGTGGTGGAACGAGAACTGCACGATGTCCATGCGCGGGACCGCGGGCGTGCCCGATGTGGCCCAGCCCCGCGACTCGCGCCACGAGTTGAACCACCCCGTCCCGTAGCCGAGCTGCCCGCCAGCCTCGGCGAAGCTCTGGATGTTGGCGATGAGCCCGCCGCTGAAGCTGACCTGCGCGCCCGCCTCGGGTGCCCATCGGATCGCGTTCACGGTGTCGCGCGGGCGGTACTGGTACGCGGCGACGCGGTCATCGAGCCCGAAGATCGCGCGCAGGTCGTTCTGCGGGTTCGTCGCGCCGGCGTCCTTGCGCTGGATGCTCTGCCACGCGCGCTCGTACCGCCCGTTGTTCTGGTCGGGCCAGTAGATCGGCTGCTCGAGGTGCCACAGGTACGTGAAGTGCGTCTTCTCGGCATGGGCCGAGGCGACCATCGCGGCGGCGCCGAGCACGGCGCCGAGGGAGCAGGTGGATCGGGGCATGGCCCCCAAGGTATGGCGGCGCCGCGGCCGGAGGGAAGCGAAAACAGACGTCGATTCCGCGATTATCCGCCGCCCGGGCCCTTGCCGCCGGGCTTCGTCATCGCGGTCGGATCCAGCAGGCGGTCCAGGGACTTGGGCTCCACCAACCCGTTGCGGAGCACGTATTCGCGGATGGTCTCGCCGCTGGCATACGCCTCCTTGGCCGCCTTCGCGGCGTGGTCGTAACCGATCACCGGCGCCAGGCTCGTGACCATCATCAAGCTGCGCTCGACGGTCTGCGTGGCCGCAGGGTGCAACTCGAGCCCATCGATGCACTTCGTGCGGAACATGTCGCACGCGTTCGCGAGGAGCTCCACCGAGTCGACGAGCGCCTCGGCGATCACGGGCATCGCGACGTTGAGTTCGAGCAGGCTCCCGATGCCGCCGAGCCCGGCGGTCGCGATCGTCGCATCGTTGCCGATGACGCGGCAGGCCACCATCATCACGCTCTCGCAGATGACGGGGTTCACCTTGCCGGGCATGATGCTGCTCCCGGGCTGCGTGGCCGGGACCACCAGCTCGCCGAGCCCGCAGCGCGGCCCGCTCCCGAGCCAGCGCACGTCGTTCGCGACCTTCGTGAGGCTGACCGCCACCGTGCGCAGCAGCCCGCTCGCCTCGACGACGCAGTCGCGTGTCGCCTGCGCCTCGAAGTGGTTCGGGGCCTCGCGGAAGGCGATCTTCAGCTCCTTCGACAGGATGCCGCACACGGTGCTCCCGAGCTTCGGGTGCGCATTGATGCCGGTCCCGACGGCGGTACCGCCGATCGGCATGTTCGACGCGAGCACGTCGCGCGCGCGAGCGGCGCGCCGCGCGCCCTCCGCGACCGCGGCCGCGTAGCCGCCGAACTCCTGCCCGACGCGGATGGGTGTTGCGTCCATCAGGTGCGTGCGGCCGATCTTCACGTGACGGTCCCAGGCGCGGGCCTTTGCCGCAAGCGACTTCGCGAGCGCGTCGAGCGCCGGCACCAGGCGGTCCTGGATCGCGACGGCCCCGGCCACCTGCATGGCGGTCGGGAACGTGTCGTTGGAGCTCTGCCCGCAGTTCACGTCGTCGTTCGGGTGCAACGGGATCTTCGAGCCGATGGGCTTGCCGTTCGAGATGCTCGCGACGTTCGCGATCACCTCGTTGACGTTCATGTTCGTGCTGGTTCCCGAACCGGTCTGGAAGACGTCGATCGGGAAGTGGCGCATCACCTCGGCACGGCGGTCGGCGAAGTCCTCGAGCAGGCGCTCGCACGCGTCGACGACCGCGGCGGCCTTGGGGCGCGGCAGGGTGCCGAGCTTCGCGTTCGCCAGCGCACAGGCGCGCTTGAGTTCGAGGTACGCGGCGATCACCTGCGGCGGCACCGGCCTGCCGCTCACCGGGAAGTTGAGGACGGCGCGCTGCGTGGTGGCGCCGTAGAGCACGTCGGCCGGCACGGTCATGGTGCCCATGCTGTCGCTCTCGGTGCGGGTGCGGGCGTGCTGCTTCTTCGGGCTCGTTCGCTTGGCCATGGGTCGTTCCTCGGGGCGGAGGATGGTAGCGGTCAGGCCGGCGCGCGGCCGCCGTCAGCGATCGCATCGCATCGCGAGCGCATCTCGCGCAGCGTCACGTCGACCGCCGAGAGGAACTCGGCCATGGCATCGGCGCCCGCCCGCAGTTCGCGCAACTCCGCACCGGCCGTCTCCGCGGCCTCGGCGGCCGCGTCGCCCTGTGCCGCGATCGCGTCGAGCGCCGGCATCACCGACGCCATCCGCTGGATCCCCTCGGCCATGTTGCCCTGGAGCCGTGCCGAGCGCGCGCTCGCCTCCTCGGCGGCGCGGGCGAAGTCCTCGGTCGCGCCGCCGCCTGCCGCGAGCGCGGCATGCAGCGCCTGCACGTTGCGCTCGATCTCCATGCTGTTGGCGGCCGCCTGTTGCGCCAGCCGGCGGATCTCGCCCGCCACCACGGCGAACCCGCGCCCGGCCTCGCCCGCCTGAGCGGCCTCGATCTCGGCATTCAGGCTGAGCACGGCCGATCGATTGGCGATCTGCACCATCGCGTCGAGCGCGGCGTCGACTGTCTCGGCGCGCCGGCGCATCTCGTCAAGGTGTCTCACGAGCTCGCGCCCGCGCACGATCACGGCCTGCACGCCCGCGTCGATCTGCGACACCTCGCCGAGCGCTCCCGTGCCGCAATCGACCGCGGCGCGGGCGTCCGATGCCGCGTTGCGTGCTGCATCCGAGGCGCGGCGCGCGGCCCCCAGTGCGTCGAGCGAGGCACCGATGCCGCGACCGGCGCGATCGGCGAGCTCGGCGCCGGCGGCCATGCGCGCCGGGAGCCGGCTCTCGACGCGACCGGCGGACTGGGCGATCGACGCGGACGCCCCGTGCAGCGCGGCGGCGGAAGCGCGTTCGCGCGCCGCGATGTCGGCTTCGTCCCGCAGGCGGCGCGCACGCTCCGCGCGGGTCCGTGACGCGGCGGACCATGCGACGACGGCCGCGCCCGCGAGGCACGCGAGCCCCACGGGACCGGCGACGTCGGTCGCGGCCTTTGAGGCCTCGGTGTCGATGCTCGCGGCGTCGAGGTCGATGCCCACCACCAGGCGCACGCGGCCCGACGCATCGGCGAGCGGCGCGAAGCCGCTGTAGAAGGATCCGTAGGAATCGACGTACGCGAACGACAGCGGTTGCGACCAGTCGATGGCCGAAACCTCGCGTTCGCTGAACTTCATGGGCTCGCCGATCCCGGACTTGTCCGGGCCCGGCTCCTCGGCGTCCACCACGTAGGCCATGCCGGAGCGGCTGCCCGTGTCCGGTGCGAGCGTGAACACGAAGCGCACCGGCGCACCGGCCGCGCGCCATGCGTCGCGCAGCTCGCGCATCCGCGCCTCGATGCGCGCGTAGTCGTCGCCGTTCTGGTCGCGCGCGGCCAGCGCGCGGTCGTTCGCGTCGGGGTCGACCTCCTGCGTGGCCGTGCGCGCGTAGGCGATGGCCTCGCGCCCGAGGTTCGCCCGCAGCCGCGCGGCCACGGTGGCGTGCGCCGACCACCACGATGCGGCGGTGACGCATGCGCCGGCTCCGAGCGCGATGAGGGTCGGTCCGACGGTGGGGTGCACGCGCGCATCGTAGGGCGCGCGACTCCTACACTGCGGCGATGCATCCGGGCGTAGAAGGTGAACCGACGGCCGCGGCGCAGGACCTGCTGGTCCGGGCGCTCGCGCTGCGCCGGCACTGGCGGCCGGCGGCGGCGCTCGCCGCGGTGATGGCGTACCTGGCGGGCATCATCGAGGGCGCCGACCCCATACAGCAGGATGGGCGCACGGACGTCACGGTGCGCGAGATGCTCGAGCGCGCGCACCCGGGCACGATCCCCGCGACGGCCTACTGAGCGCCGCTATCCTCCGCGCCCACACGGAGGATACGCAGCATGGGCTTCATCAAGGAATTCACCGACTTCGCCGTCAAGGGCAACGCACTGGACCTGGCGGTCGGCGTGATCATCGGCGCGGCATTCGGCAAGGTCGTCAACTCGATCGTGACCGACATCTTCATGCCGCCCCTCGGCTGGGCCATCGGCGGCGTGAACTTCAACGAGCTGCAGTGGATCATCCGTCCGGCCGTCGAGGCCAAGGACGGCGTGGCCGCCCAGGCCGCGGTCGCCATCAAGTACGGGGCGTTCATCGACACGGTGATCCAGTTCCTGATCATCGCGTTCAGCGTCTTCGTCGCGATCAAGTTCCTGAACAAGCTCACGTCGCTGCGCGACCTCGAAGATCTGAAGAAGCTCTCGGAGATCGCGACCAAGGCGACAGACCGCGTGGCGGGCGCCACCGGGCTCGGCGACGGGAAGAAGTGACGCCTCGGCGCGGGCGCGTCCCGTGCCCGCCGTTCAGCCCACGCGCCAGCTGACGTACCGCAGGTCGAGGTATTCCTCGATCCCCTGGCGGCCGCCCTCGCGGCCGAGTCCGCTGTGCTTCACGCCGCCGAAGGGTGCCTGCGCGGTGGCCGGCAGTGCGTCATTGACCCCGACGATCCCGTACTGCAGCTCCTCGGTCATCCGCACGATCCGGGCGCCGTCGCGGGTGAATACGTACGCCGCGAGCCCGTAGGGCGTGTCGTTGGCGATCCGCAGCGCGTCGGCCTCGTGGTCGAACGCGCACACGGGTGCGACCGGACCGAAGGTCTCTTCCCGGAAGCAGCGCATCGCGGGCGTGACGCCCACGAGCACGGTGGGCTGCATGAAGCGGTCGGCGCATCCAGCGACCGCGGCGCGCGCGCCGCCGGTCGTGGCGCGCGCGCCGAGCGCACGCGCGTCGGCGACGTGCGCCTCGGCCTTGCGCAGTCCCGCGTCGTCGATGAGCGGCCCGATCTGCGTGCCTGCCGCGCGCCCGTCGCCCACCTTCAGCGCGGCCACCGCGGCGGTCAGTCGGTCCACGAATGCGTCGTGCACGCCGCGCTGCACCAGGAAGCGGTTGGCGCACACGCACGTCTGCCCCGCGTTGCGGAACTTGCTCGCCATGGCGCCCGCGACCGCGGCATCGAGGTCCGCGTCATCGAACACGATGAAGGGTGCATGGCCGCCCAGTTCGAGCGACATGCGCACCACCTGCTCCGCGCTCTGGCGGAGCAGGATGCGGCCGACCTCGGTGCTGCCGGTGAAGCTGACGTGGCGCACATGCAGGGTGTCGAGGAACGCCGACGCGATCGCCGGAGCGTCTGTGCCCGGAACCACGTTGAGGACGCCTGCTGGCAGGCCGGCCTCTCCGGCGAGCGCGGCGATGGCCAGCGCCGAGAGCGGCGTCTGCTCGGCGGGCTTCACCACCTGCGTGCAGCCGGCCGCAAGTGCGGGACCCATCTTGCGCGTCACCATGGCGATGGGAAAGTTCCACGGGGTGATGGCCGCTGCGACACCGCATGGGCGTCGCAGCACCAGCAGCCGCTTCGCCGGGTCGGACGCGGGGATCGTCTCGCCGTAGACGCGCTTGCCTTCCTCGGCGTACCACTCGAGGAAGCTGGCCGCGTAGGACACCTCGGTGCGCGCCTCGGCCAGGGGCTTGCCGCACTCCTGGCTGCAGAGGTCGGCCAGGCGCTCGGCGTCGCGGTGCATGAGTTCCGCAATGCGGCGCAGGTGCCGCGCCCGTTCGATGGCGGCCAGCGACTTCCACGCGGGGAATGCGCGTGCGGCCGCATCCACGGCCGCCCGCGCGTCGCCCGCGCCGCCTTCGGCAACCTGCGCGACGATTGCGTCGGTGGCCGGGTTGCGGACGGCGAAGGTGCGCCCGTCGCGTGCGGGCACGAAGGCGCCATCGATGAAGCATGCGGTGTGCATCGGGGGTTCCGTCGGGTTGCGGACGGCTTCAGGTCCGCAGGTGGCCGTGCGCGGCCTCGAGGTCCGGTGCAATCGGCATGACGGCGTCCAGGCGGGCGGTGCGGAGCGCGGTTGCGACGATCTCGGTCGGCGAGAGCAGGATCACCTTGTGCCTGCCTGCGGCGAGCGTCCGTGCGACCTGCACCAGCATGCCCATCCCGAGGGATGCCATGAACGGGACCTGCGACATGTCGACGATCGCATGCGTCCGCCTGCTTGCGGTGGACGCGGTGAACCGCAGCTCGATGGCCCCGACGCCGGCGAGATCGAGGGGCCCGACGATCCGGACGTGCGAGTGGCCTTCGGCCAGGTCAACGATCTCGAGTGTGGTGGGCATGCGTGTTTCGGGCCGACGGGGGCGCCGTGCAACCCGGCCCCGAGAGGCTACCCATCCCTGCCCGGATCACGCGCGGGTGGTCGTCATGCCTCCCGGTACGGGTGGTTTCGGGGGCTTCCGAGGGCAGAGGGCGTCGAAGGGCGAGAAGTCCGGCAGCCGGGTGGAGAGAGGCCGTCCGCGGACCAGGGGCCCCGCGCGCAGCGAAGGGTGCGGCGGGACTTCGACGTGCCCCGCGTCGGCGGGAAATCGGGATCTTTCGCACTCGCCCTGATGGCCTCGGGGCGTGCATGGCGTTTCGACAGGGAGACGCCTGCCGGTCGTAAGTTCTGCCGGAGGCCGTCGAAGTCGTTCAGCATTGCCCGAAAAGGGCATCGAGTCCACCTCCATGACATCCCGAATTGCCTGCCTGACCGTCGCTGTCGCCTGCGTTTCAGCCTCGGCCGACGCCGCGCTGACCCTGTCGAACTTCCAGATCACCTCTTCTCGCATTTCGTTCGACCTGACCGGCACCGTCACCGCGCAGCAGGCGGGCAGTAACGAGATCCGCATCGTTGATAACGCGGACGACTTCTCTACGCTCCAGGGACTGACCCCGTGGACCGCCACCGACCGCTTCCTGGATTCGTACACCGGTCCTTCGTTCTCGATCGGCAGCGCCAGCCTCTACCGCGTCGACACCCGCCGCTTCGGCTCGGGGAGCAGCATGATCATGTTCTTCAACAGTGCGTTCGTGCAGGGCGCCTCGGTCAGCGGCACGTTCTCGTTCGACGCCCCCGCAGCAGGCGGCTTCAGCGGTAGCCTCCCGGCGCAGCAGTTCATCAACCTCGCGGGCCGCCAGTTCAAGGCCGGCATCAATAACGTCGCGTTCGCGACCAACCTGCCCGCGCCGGGCGCCATCGCCGTCCTCGGCATGACGGGCCTTCTCGGCAACCGTCGCCGCCGAGCCTGAACCGATCGCGCTCTAATCGCCATTCGACGGGCCGCGCATCGGGCGATGCGCGGCCCGTTCGCGTTTTGCGGCGGGTGGCAAGGAGCGAGCGATCCAGCACATGACTCGCACGAGCTTCTGGCACCCGGATGGCCGTCCGATGAGTGCCCAACAGTTCATGGAACTTCTGTTTGGCCGCCTGCCCGAGTTCTTCCGTAACGAGGGCGAGCTGAGGACAATCTGGAGCTCGCCGGACACTCGTCGGCGTCTGCTGGATGGGCTTACCGAGAAGGGATTTGGTCGGCAGCAATTGGCAGAGATGCAGAGGATCATCGACGCTGAGTCGAGCGATCCTTTCGACGCGCCAGTGGTGATGCCGGTCCCGTTGGCGCGGCAGCACCGGTGGTGTCGTCAGTCTTCGTCCCTGACCGTAAAGAACCGTCCCCAGCAACCGAAGCTGCTGGGGACGGTTCTTGACGGAGTTCGTTGACGACTCAGGCGAACTCGTGACTGTCGGAGGTGATCGTGGAGATCACCATCTAGTGGACCTGATCGGGCTCGAACCGACAACCTCTTCCATGCCATGGAAGCGCTCTTCCAATTGAGCTACAGGCCCGCTGTTGGCCGCGCGCGGCATGGGCCGCGCGCGAGGAAGAACGTGGGAATGTACCTCGCGCCCCGATGACGCACAAGCGCCGCGCGCGGATGCCGCGCGCGGCGCTTGGATCAATAACCATCGCGATGGTCGCGCGGCAGCCGCATCGGCGCGCGGTGCTGCGCGCCTTGACTCACTGCGCGCCCGAGATCGCGTTCACGTAGTCGGCCTTCGGGCGGATGCCCACCCACTTGCCGACGGGCTGGCCGTTCTTGAACAGGATCACCGTGGGGATCGACTGGATGCCCAGGCCGGCCGCGATCTCCTGCGCGGCGTCGATGTCGAGCTTGCCGACCTTCGCCTTGCCCTTGACCTCGGTGGCTACCTGGTCGATGGTCGGGCCGAGCATGCGGCACGGGCCGCACCATTCGGCCCAGAAGTCGACGAGCACCGGGACGCTCGAATCGAGGACCTCGGACTTGAAGTTCGCGCTGGTGATCGTGAGGGTGTCTGCGCCTGCCATGGTGTTCGATGCTCCCGAACGGTTGGGGTGCGTGCGGCCGAGCCCGGGAAGGCCGGCCACGGTTGCGAGCCATGCCAGCGTCCTCGGGTTCCCGTAACGGTGGCCTCCAGGCCATGTCCGGGACAGAAATGGTATCCCCGATCAATTTCCTGCAGATCGCGGGAAAGTCAGCCCCTCTGCATGCCGATGCGTCCGGCCATGGAGCGCCCGCGCCCGTACAACCACCTGTGGCTCGTGCCCGCCGCGGCCGGCACGTGCCCGGCCCGCGCGCTCGACGCTGCATCGGCGCTTCGCGTGGGCCGTTGCCCGACCAGCGACGTCGTGCTCCCGCATCCCTCCGTCAGCCGGCAGCACGCGGTGATCGAACCCGCGACCGCCGACGGCGTTCCGCGCTGGCGCATCGTCGACCGCGGCAGCTCGGGCGGCACCTGGGTGAACGACGAGCGCGTGCCCGAGGGCGGTGCGCGCACGATCGGCATCGGCGACCGCGTGCGCTTCGGCCCGGTTGCATTCCGCGTCTCGCGCGACCCCGCCGCCGAGGCCGTCACGATGGCCGGCCGCGTGGATCCGATCGACCCGATCCGCGCCGCGGCGCCCGCGCCGCTCGCCGAGCGCCACCTCGACGCCGCCGTCGACGCGGGTGCGGCCATCCATGCCGCGACCGACGAGGGCGGCGTGGCGCGCGCGGCGGTCGCAGCGATCGCAGGCGCAAGCGGGTGCTCGGAGGTCGCGTTCGTCCGCCTCGCGGGCGACGGCTCGGTCCATGCGCTCGCCTCGCACGGGATGGGCGACGCGAGCGTGCGCGTCCCGCGCCGCGTGCTCGCGCGTGCGTCGGCCGGTGCGGTCACCGTGGTCGACGATTCCGGTTCCACCGACATCGGGCTCACGCTGGTGCGCCGCAGCATCGCGCGCGCGGCGTGCGTGCCCGTGGCGCTCGGCGAAGGTTCGTTCGGATTCCTGTGGATGGCGGACGCCTCCGGCACCGTCCGCATCGAGGCCGTAGCCGCCCTGGCGCGCGCGATCGGCGCGACCGCCGCGCTGGCGTTCGCGAACCTCGAACGGCTACGGATCCATGCGGCGCTCGAATCCGAGCACCGTGCGATGTTCGACGGGACCATGCAGGCGCTCATCGCGTCGATCGACGCGAAGGATCCCTACACGCGCGGGCACAGCGCGCGCGTGGCGGAGTTCGCGCAGCTGATCGCCGCGCGTTCTGGCATGGATGCCGATGCGTGCGCGGTGGCGCGCCTCTGCGGTCTGGTGCACGACATCGGGAAGATCGGGGTCAGCGAGGACGTCCTCCGCAAGCCGGGCCGGCTCACCGACGAGGAGTTCCGCCACGTCGCCGCGCATCCGGTGACCGGCCACGAGATCCTCCGCGGCATCCCGCAGATGTCCGCGGTGCTCCCCGGCGTGCTGCACCACCACGAACGATTCGACGGCAGCGGATATCCGCACCGCCTTGCGGGGGATTCGATTCCGCCGCTCGCGCGCGTCGTCGCGGTGGCGGACGCGATCGACGCGATGACCACCTCGCGCACGTACCGTCCCGCGCGGCCGATGCGTGATGCCGTGGCCGAGGTCCTGCGTTGCGCGGGAACGCACTTCGACCCGATCGTTGCGAACGCGGTCGGCGGGATCGACCTCCGCGACCTGCAGGCGATCGTCGGTCTGCACGTCTTCGCGCCGGGCAGCGTCTCGTTCGCGGCCGATCAGCCCTCGATGCGGCGCACCGCGTAGGCGCACCGGCGCTCGCCGACGCGCAGCACGAAGACCACGTGAGGCTCGTCGCCCGGGCCGCGCAGCGCGCGCTGCCAGCGGTCCGGGTCGCAGGCGCCGCCGCGCGTGCGGACGGTGACGATGCCTGCGCCCCGCGCGGCGAGCCAGCGTGCCACCGTGGACTCGCGTGCGGGAAGTTCCTCGAGCACCTCGAAGCACTCGAACCACGGGGCGTCCGGGGAGTCGCGCCCGGGCGCTCGGTCGGTCGTGAGGATCCCGAGCCCCGCGGCGAGTTCCGCGGCCTCGAGCCGCGCCGCCGCGCCCGCAAGCAGTCGTGCGCGCTCGAGCGCGGGATCGGGCACCAGGAGCACCCGGTCGACCCGGCCCGCGCCAGCCTCGGGCGCCGCGGGGACGCCGTTCAGGGTGATCCCCAGATCCACGCGCGTGGCCGTGCGCATCCCGGCGTGGACGGCGAGCCTGCCTGCCCAGAGCACCTGCTGCACCAGGCCTCCGCGGTCACCGATGAACTCGACTTCCTCGTCCCCGGTCACGTGTTCCGGTCCGAGGTCCATGCCCGGTCCGAGCTTCATCGCCCATCCGGCGCGCGCCCGCATGGCGCCCCGCACGGCGTCGAAGGGAGGCTCGAGGTCCTCGGGCGCCCATCGCCGCGCGCCGCCACGGTCGCGGCGTGCGGGATCGGCGTGCGCGAACGCCGCGTCGCCGGGCGCGGAGATCGCGTCCACGAGGCGCACGTCGCATCCCGCGTTGCGCGAGGCCATCCACGCGCGCACGGGATCGAGGTCCGCGCCCGTCGTCGGCGCCACGCGCGCCAGTTCCATCAGGTCGCCGCCGATCCCGCTGCAGAGGTCGTCGATCCGCTGCGCGCCGGCCGTGCGGAACCGCGCGGCCTTCCATGCCGCGACGGCCGGGGCGCTCGCCATCTCCACGCCGGCGCGGTCGGCCCACAGCGAACCCGCCGCGTCGCCGAACTTGGCGTGCGCCCGCGTGCGCGCGATCGAGAGCTCGATGGCCGCGGCCACCTCGTCGGTGCCGTGCGCGGAGCGCAGGCGTTCGATGGCGCCCGGCGCCGGCGCCGCATCGATGCCGTGCAGGGCGCGCAGCAGGCACGCGTTGCGCGGATCCGCGAGCGACTGCCACGCCCGCAGGCGTGCGTCGGGCGTCATCCCCGCCGCTTCTCCGCGGCGCGTGCGGAGGCGATGTCGCCGAGGAGCACCGAGAGCGAGCGCAGGTCGTCGGTCTGGTCGAGGACGATCTTGACGATGATGGTGAGCGGCACCGCGAAGAACATCCCGGCGATGCCGAGGAGGTAGCCCCACACCACCAAGGAGAGCAGCACCACCAGCGGCGAGAGGCCGAGACGCGAACCGAGCAGCTTCGGCTGCAGCACGCTGCCGATGACGACACCCGAGAGCGCCTGCACCACCGCCATGCCGATCGCCGCGCCCCAGCCGTGGGTGATCAGCGTGATGAGCACAACGACGGCGCTCGCCGCGATCGCGCCGATCGTCGGGATGTAGTTCAGGAAGAACACGAGGAAGCTGAGCAGGAACGGGAACGGCACGTCAAGCACCAGGCACGCGGCGTAGTTAATGACCGCGAGCACCACGTTCAGCTGCGTGATGACCACCAGGAACGACCGCACCTTGTCGGCAACGCCGCCGAGCCCGGGTCCCTGCATCGCGTTCGGGAACGCAATGCGAAGCTTCTCCGGCACGCTCGATGCCTCGGCGATGATGAACGCGGTGACCAGCAGCACGAACACCAGGTTCTGCAGCGTCTTCGCGAGCCCCACGATGATCACGTCGGCGAAGTCGCGCAGCTTCCACGAGTGCGCAGCCGTCATGATGCGCTCCACGTCGAGGTCCACGCCGCGCGCGCGGATTGCCTCAAGCCCCGAGAGCAACAGGGCGTCGACGCGCGCCTGGTACTCGGGAAGCATCGGCGTCAGCTGCGAGATCGACTGGTTCAGGTAGAAGCCGATGCCGAGCGCGCCGCCGAGCGTGAGCGCCAGCACGATCAGGAGCGCCAGCCAGCGCGGCGCGCCCAGCTTGCCCTGCAGCAACGCCAGCGGCAGGATCGCGATCATCGAGATGAACGCCGCGGCGAGGATCGGCGAGATGATGCCCGCCGCCTCGCGCACGCCCGCCGCCACCACCACGATGGCCGCGGCGGTCAGGAGGATGCTGAGCCCGCGGCCCCGCACGGGCGCGTTGGGGGGCGGCAGGCTCGGGGTCGTGGGCTGGGCGAATGGCATGGCGTGCTCGTGGACCGTGTATCGACGCAATCAGCGCGTAGGGGTGAGCGGGCGCAGCCGCACCTCGCGGAAGTCCACGCGATCGCCATGGCCGAGGAACCCGACCTTGCCCGATGCGCGCCGGGTGCCCGGGTGGTCCTTGCCGCTCAGCGTCCCGGAGCGGGTGGCCTCGTCGAGGTCGCAGTCGAGGATCGCGGTGCCGTTCAGCTCGACGCGCACGCGGCGGCCACGGACCGTGATCGTCTCGTCGTTCCATTCGCCGGCCGGGCGCAGCGCCGCGGTGCTGCCGGAGCTCGCGGCGATCCCGTACACGCTGCCGTGCCGCTGCCAGTCCTTGAGCCACCCGGCGTACTTCTCGTGGCCGTCGTCGAGCACCTGCACCTCGAGGCCCTCGTACGCGGCGTCTCCCGTGGCCGGCGCCCGGATACCGACGCCGTTGTTGGCGCCGGGCGTCAGCCGGAACCGGAACGCCAGCTCGAAGTCCGACCACTCGCCGGGGGCCCATAGGTTTCCGCCGTTGGGGCCGCACGCGATGGCGCCATCCTCGACGCTCCAGCCCGCAACGTCACCGGTCCAGCCGTCGAGCGTGCGGCCGTCGAAGAGCGCAACCCAGCCGTCGGGCCCGGGAGCCAGGTTGGGTTCGGTCGAGGCGGCGGTCGCGGTCGTGCGGTTCGGTGCGGTCCCGGGCGCCGGCGCTTCGACGCACGAGGCGAGGACGGAACCGATCACGATCACGGCGGCACGTCGCACGGGCCTCACGGTACCACGCGCCTACGCTGCGCCCGTGGCCCGTTCACGTCGTTCAGCGCCCACGGATTCCGCGATCGGCGGACTGTTCGGGGACACGCCCGCCGACCGCGCGATGGAGCGGGTGGCGCCGATGCCGGTGACTGCCGAGGTGCACGCGCTTGCCGTGCGCATCCCGGACGGCGTGCGCCTGGGCACCAGCAGCTGGGCGTACCCAGGGTGGCGCGGGCTGGTCTACGCACCGCGCGCGCCGGTGGCCGCGCTTGCGACCGACGGGCTCGCGGCCTACGCCGCATCCCCGCTCTTCGGCACCGTGGGACTCGACCGCGCGTTCTACGCGGCGCCATCTCGCGAGCAGTACGCGTCGCTCGCGCAGCTCGTGCCCGGCTCGTTCCGGTTCACCGTGAAGGCCGAGCAGCGCTGCACGCGCCCGGACCTGGCCGCGGACGGGACGACCTTCGGCAACGCGACCGCACACCGTGCCGGTGCCGTGAACCCACAATTCCTGGACGCCGCGTCCGCGTGGGAGCGCGTGATCGCCCCGGCGCTCGAAGGGCTTGGCGACCGCATGGGTCCGATGGTGTTCCAGTTCCCCCACCTGGACCTCTCCGCACGCGGCCGACTGGGCGGTGCCGATGCGCTGCTTGCGCGGATCGGGGCGTTCCTCGGCGAACTCGCGCGCCGCGCGGGCGGGGACGCGCGGTGGATGCCCGTCGTCGAGCTGCGCAATCGCGAGGTGCTCCAGCCCGCGCACGTGCGCGCCTACGTCGATGCGATCGGTGCGGGCGCCGCCGTGCACTCGTACCTGCAGCACCCGACGGTCGCGACGCCCGCGGCCCAGGAGCGCGCGCTGGCGGATGCGGGAGCGCCGGCGCGCGATGCGCGTGCGGTGGTGGTGCGCTGGATGCTGCTCCCGACCGCCACCTATGACGAGGCGTCCGTGGCGTTCGAACCCTTCGACCGCATCCGGGCGCCGGACCCCGCCACTCGCAGGGACGTCGTGGACCTGCTCGCGGGCTGCGGCCCCGGGCGTCCCGGGTACGTGGTCTGCAACAACAAGGCCGAAGGCTGCGCGGCACGCTCCGTTCGCGCGATCGCCGAGGAGCTTGCGGCGCGCAGGCCGGACTAGGATTGCCCCTGGAGAACCCCATGCGATTCAGCCGCACGATTGCCACGCTCCCGTTCGCCGCCTCGATGGTCCTGCTCGCTGCCGCGGGCTCGGTGCAGGATGGCGCGGCGCCACCGACCGCGCCCGCGACCCCCGGAGCGAAGGCCGAGGCAAAGAAGCCCGCGTTCCCCCGGCTGGCACTCCAGCGCGTGGCGCCCGAGATGACCTTCCGTCGGCCCGTGCAGGTGGTGTTCGAGCCGGGCGTCGATGCACGGATGTACGTGCTCGAGCAGGCCGGCCGCGTCCTTGTCATCGATCCGCAGGATCGCGACGCGAAGGAGCCCACGGTCTTCATGGACATCCGCCCGCAGGTGAACAGCCGCGGGAACGAGGAGGGCCTGCTCTCGATGGCCTTCCACCCGGACTACGCGAAGAACGGCACGTTCTTCGTCTACTACACCGCGATCGACGCCGAGCGCCGCCGCCGCAACGTGCTCTCGCGCTGGAAGGTCGATCCCGACACGAAGGGCGCGAAGGCCGGCAGCGAGGAAGTCCTGCTCTCGGTCGACGACCCGTACTCGAACCACAACGGCGGCACCGTGCTCTTCGGCCGCGACGGCATGCTCTACCTGAGCTGCGGCGACGGGGGCGCGGCCAACGACCCGCTGCAGGCAGGCCAGGACCTGAAGACGCTGCTCGCCAAGGTGCTCCGCATCGACGTGGACCGCACCGAGGGCGATCGCCCCTACGGGATCCCGAAGGACAACCCGTTCCTCGGCGTCGAGGGCGCGCGCCCCGAGATCTGGGCATACGGCCTGCGCAACGTGTGGCGCATGTCCTTCGACCGCCAGACGGGCGAGCTCTGGGGCGGCGACGTCGGCCAGAACGAGTACGAGGAGGTCGACCTCATCGTGAAGGGCGGCAATTACGGGTGGAACCCGCGCGAGGGACTCCACGCGTTCGCGGGCGGCACGGGCGCGCCCGAGGCGACCTACCTCGAGCCGATCGTCGAGTACCCGCACGACCAGGGCGTGAGCATCACGGGCGGGTACGTCTCGCGGTGCGCGGCGCAGCCGGAGCTTGAGGGCGTCTATCTCTATGCCGACCTCGTCTCGTGCCGCATCTGGGGACTGCGTGCCGAGGGCGGCAAGCTCGTGGCGGGCCCCGAGCTGCTGCACACCACGCGCAACCAGCTCCCGACCAGCTTTGGCGAAGCCAATGACGGCACCCTGTACCTCGTGACGTTCCAGGGAAGCCAGGATTCGCGAGCCAAGGGGTCGATCTGGCGGATCGGGACCGCGAAGTGAGCGATAGGATGCCGGTCATGCCGCGCATTCGCCATGCTGCGCCCGTGGTGCTTGTCGGTTCGGTCGTGCTCTGCGCGACGGCACTGATCGGCTGCGACGACGACGCGTCCCTGTGGGGCGACGCCATGACGCCCACGCAGATGCAGCAGCAGGGGGCGGGCCCCGGTCCGGCGCCCGCCATGTTCGCGACCAGCTCCGGCGACAACGAGGACCCCTTCATCGACAACGCGAACTACCCGTTCGTGGAGTCGCCGTGGTGGTCGAACCCCGCCTACAACGGTGGATGAGCGGGAGCGCGCGAGGCGCGCCGTACAATGGACGGCATGGCGCGGAACCTGCTGAAGCTCGAGGGGCTCGACGAGGCGCACCTCACGTCATTGCTTGATCGGGCGGCCGCGTTCATTCCCGCGGCGCGCGGTGAGGTGGAAGCCCCGGCGTCGCTCCGGGGCAAGCTGATCGCGCAACTCTTCTTCGAGGATTCGACGCGCACCCGGCTCAGCTTCGAGGCGGCGACGGCCCGCCTCGGCGGCCGGTCGCTGTCGCTCTCGGGCGTCGGGTCCAGTGCCAGCAAGGGCGAGACCTTCCTGGACACCGCGCTGAACGTCGACGCGCTCGGCGTGGACGCCGTCGTGGTGCGCTCCTCGATCTCCGGTGGCGCAGACCTCCTGGCCCGCAACGTCCGGTGCGCCGTGATCAACGCCGGTGACGGTCGGCGGGAGCACCCCACCCAGGGCCTGCTGGACTGCCTGACCATCCGTGAGGCCTTCGGCAAGATTGCGGGAGTGAAGGTTGCCATCGTCGGGGACATCGCCAACAGCCGCGTGGCGCGCAGCGCCATCCATGCCCTGACAACCCTTGGTGCGACCGTGCGGCTGGTGGGCCCCCCCACGCTGCTTCCGCGGTCGTTCGCCCAGATTGCTGCCCGTCATGATCTTGTGTCGATCACACACGATCTTGATTCGATTCTCCCCGAACTTGACGTCATCATGATGCTTCGAGTGCAACTGGAGCGGTCGGCGGGGGGTGGAATCGCCGCGGACTACCGCGAGCACTACGGCCTGACCCATCGGCGTGCGATGCGCCTGCCGGCGCACTGCATCGTCATGCACCCGGGGCCCGTGAATCGGGGCGTCGAAGTCGACGACGACGTGGCCGACGACGGTCGCCGGAGCCAAATCCTGCGGCAAGTGACGCATGGAGTCGCCGTCCGGATGGCGGTGCTGCAAGAATCCGTGGGCCGTACGGATCATGTTAGGTGATCGTTGCGGGCACTTCGGGTGGTGGGCGGTGCAGGTACCCTGCGCGACTTGCCGATAGTGGCCCGGCGGAGGGCGGTGTTGCTCTTCGACCCCTGTGTGCCCGGACGGGCTCCCGGGATCCCATGAGGCGGATCGCCTGACCATGCACTGCAGTGACTCCCCACGTCATTCTTGCCCAGTCGCCCCCCGGTTGCGGTGGCGCCCGTGGGCGGCATGCGCCGGCGCCATCCTGAGCGGGCTCGCGGGCGTCGGCTGCGACTACGACAGCTGGATGGACCCGAGCCGGACGGGCTACTTCGAGCACACCCCGACCTCGATCCCGGTGCTCCGCAAGATCGACGTCATCGAGGTCGAGCGGGACGCCTTCGCGACCGAAATCGGTTCGCCGCGGCCGGAAGACCTCCTCCCGGCCGCGCCCGACTACGTGTTCGCGTCGGGCGACGTGATCGAGATCCAGATCAACGACCTGTTCCAGGTCGACAAGGCCGAGCAGTTCCGCCGGACCGTCGATCAGTCGGGCAAGGTGGTGCTTCCCATCATCGGGGCCATCGAGACGTCGGGGCTCACCCAGACGCAGCTCATCCAGCTGATCACCGACAAGCTCAAGCCGATCATCCGCGACCCGCGGGTGTCCGTGTCGGTGCTCGAGGGCCGATCGTTCACGTTCGTCGTCGACGGCGAGGTCCGCAACGCCGGCGTGTACGCGCTTTCGCGCCCCGACTTCGACGTCGAACAGGCCGTGGCGCTCGCAGGCGGTGCGAACCAGGGCGTGCGGCGCGTGCGCATCGTGCGCGTGCTGCCCGAGGAACTGGCGGAAGCCGAGGCGGAGTCCGGTATCGGGGCGGGTACCGCGCCCGCGAAGCCTGAGGCAGGCGCCGTGACCACGCCGGCCACCCAGCCCGCGAGCACCACGCCGCCCGCGGCGCCGGCGCCCTCGGTTGACGACCTCCTGAAGCAGATCGCGCCGCCGTCGGACGCACCTGCGGGCGCGCCCGCGGCACCGCCGGCCGCGCCGCCCGCCAGCCCGGGTGCGATGCGCACGCCGGCCGCCGTGGTGGATGTCGACCAGCTCGAGTCGCCGAAGGTCGATGCACCCGTCGCACCCGTGCAGGGCGACGTCAAGACGCCCGCCGCCACCGTCCCCGCGACGGAAGCGCGGTACATGTTCGACACCCAGCGCCAGGAGTGGGTGTTCGTGCCTGCCGGCGACTCGGGCCCGACGGACGGCCTCGGCACCCTCGAGGCGCCGAATGCGCCGGACGGCGCGGTGACGGGCCCCGCCGCCGCGGCCTCCGAGGCACGCCCGCTCCGTCAACCGAAGGACTTCCGGCTGCCGAACGGTCGCCGCACGCGCGTCATCCTGGTCGACTGGACCGAGCTGAAGAAGGGCGACCTCTCGCAGCAGGTGATCATCCGCGCCGGCGACAAGGTGCACGTGGAGAGCGACCTCGGCGTCGTGTACATCGACGGCGAAATCGCGCGTCCGGGCGTCTACAACCTGCCGCCCATCGGTGAGCTCACGCTCAGCCGCCTGGTTTCGGCGGCGGGTGGCCTCGGCCAGATCGCCATTCCGCAGCGCGTGGACCTCATCCGCAAGATCGCGCCCGACCGCGAGGCGGCCATCCGCGTCAACCTCGCCGCCATCCGGAACAAGGCCGAGCCGGACATCGTGATGCGCGCCGACGACCACATCATTATCGGCACGAACTTCTTCGCGACGCCGCTCGCGGTCATCCGCAACGGCTTCCGCATGACGTACGGCTTCGGCTTCCTGCTCGACCGGAACTTCGGTAACGACGTGTTCGGACCGCCGCCGGTGAACGTGGTCGGAAACTGAGTGAATCGCCGCGGATCGCCGAACCGCCGGGCGCGCCGGTCGTAACGATGCTCGGAACCGATCCCGGCGGGCACCTTGGAGCGCAAGCACCCGCATGACGAGCAGCGCATCGACCAGCCAACCCCGTGACGGCGCCGTGACCGCGGCGTCGCCGGCGGGGGCGTTGGTCGACGTGTCGCCGCGCACGATGCTGGTTGCGGCGGCCGTGTTCGCGGCCGGGTTCGTGCTGACGTTCTGGGAGTTCTTCCGGTTCGTGGTGGTGAAGGCGGTCGAGTCGCCGTCGGACTGGGGCCACACGCTCGTCATCCCGTTCATCAGCGGCTACTTCGTCTGGCTGCGGCGGAAGGAACTGCTGGCGCAGCCGTTCCGCCCAAGCTGGGGGGCGCTCGCGATCTTCGTCCTCGGCCTGGCGCTCTACATGTTCAGCGCGTTCGGCCCGCCCGCCGCGCAGCACAACAACATCCGCGGCCTCGGCTGCGGCATCGCGCTCCTGGGCGCGGCGCTCTCGGTGTTCGGCACGGCGTCGTTCCGGTGGATCTGGTTTCCGTGGGCGTACTGGGTCGTGTTCGGCCAGAGCATCTCCGAGCGCGTGATGTCCAAGGTCACCGAGCGCATGCAGGACTGGAGCGCCGTGGGCGCGGACATCCTGCTGAACACGGTGGGTATCGACACGGAGCGCGCAGGCAACGTGCTCACCGTGCACATGTCCGACGGCACGCTGCACCCGCTCAACGTGGCCGAGGCATGCTCGGGCATGCGCACGCTCATGGCGTTCCTGGCGATCGGCGTGGCGATGGCGGCCATGGGGCTTCCCCGGTGGTGGCAGCGCGTGCTCCTGGTGCTGGCGGGCATCCCGATCTCGCTGTTCGTCAACGTCCTGCGCGTGGCGTCGCTCGGCATCCTCTCGCTGATCGATTCGAACATGAGCGCTGGCGAGTTCCACAGCATGGTGGGGCTTGTCTGGTTGATGCCCGCGTTCCTGCTGTTCCTGGGTGCGATGTGGGTGATCCGGAACATCGTGGTCGAGGACGTCGCGCCCGCGGGAGGGCAGCCGACGTGACGATCCGCTTCTTCCGCCCGGTGCGTGCCGTGTACGCGGTCCTGCTCGTGACCCTCGTCGCCGGGGGCCTTGGGTTGCGCACGGCCATGACCGCGCTCGACGTGTACCTGAAGAAGGAACCGGTGCTCCTGCGCGCGGACCTCGGCAGCCTTCCGACCACGCTCGGCTCGTGGAAGAAGGTGGGCGAGGACCAGGTCATGGACGCGGCGATGGTCGAGTCGCTCGGCACCGACCGGTACCTCACGCGTTCATATGCGCGCGACGGGAACCCCGCCGAAGGCGTGATCTCGCTGCACATCGCCTACTACACCGGCATGATCGACACCGTGCCGCACATCCCCGAGCGCTGCTGGGGCGCGGGGGGATTGGTGCAGCTTGGCGACACCGTGACCATGCCGCTCGCGATCGCGGGGCTCGGCGAGCCGACCGCGGACGCGCCGGAGAACCGGGCCACCGGGCTCCGATACCCGATGGCCACCGTGACGGATCCCGTGACCCGGCGCAGCGAACCCGTGGCGCTTCCCGTCGGCGAGATGGCGATGACGCTCACGACCTTCCAGGATCCGAAGGCCTCGCGCCTCGTGCAGTTCGGCGGCTACTTCTTCATCGCCAACGGCCGGTGCACCCCGTCGACCTTCGGCGTGCGTGCGCTCGCGTTCAACCTCACCGATCGGTACGCCTACTATTGCAAGGTCCAGCTGTCGGGCCGGTATCCCGAGGGCGACCCGCCTGCCTCCGAGCGCTTCCGCGCCGACTCGGAGGACTTCCTCTCGCAGCTCCTCCCGCACCTCATGCGCAGGCTCCCCGACTGGCCGTCGGTGGAGCGCGCCGGCCCATCCGCCGGCTGACGCACCGCCCACCCCGGAACGAACCACATGGCACGCAGCAAGGTCAACAAGAAGCTCGCACTCGTCGTCGGCGGATTCTCCGCCGCGGCGGTGCTCCTCCTGGTCGCGATCGTCCTGGTCAACAACCTCTGGATCAAGAACGCCGAGCGCAACGTCCGGGCGGGCGACGCGCTGATGGCCGAGGGCAAGTTCCGGCAGGCGTTCGACATGTACGGCCGCGCTTTGTCGAAGAAGCCGGACCAGGTGGCGTACGTCGAGAAGATGGAGAAGGCGCTGCGATCGGTGGTGGCCACTACCCCGACGCAGGCGATGGAGGACTACCGCACGCTGTCGAACCTGAACCGCGCGCGTACGCGCGCTCAGCCGCTCGACCCCGCGCAGTGGCGGATCCTGCTTGATGCCGTCGAGGACGAGGGCGACATCTACGCGCGCGGCGAGGGCTGGCTCCAGCTCGAGGGCGTGGCCAAGGACATGCGCGAGATCATGCAGCCGGGCACGCCCGGCGGGCAGATGGCCGAGGAGACCATGCTGTACGCGCGCGCGCAGCGCGAGGCGCTCCTGACCTCGACCGAGCGCTCGGACCTCGAGCGCCAGGCCGAGGCATTCCTGCGCACCAGCCCGGGAAGCTGGCGCGCGTGGAACGCGCTGGCGTCGCTTCGGATCGCGGATGTCGCGCGGCTTCGCGGAAGCGGGCAGGAGCAGGCGTCGCAGCGACGACGTGAGCAGGCCGACAAGTCGATCTCTGACATGCGCGCGGCGCTTCCCAAGGACGACGCCGGCGCGGCCGTGGCGATGGCGCAGGTCGACCTCGACCGCGTGATGCTCGACGCGCGCGAGGGCAACCGGTTCGATCCGTCGAAGATCGACCCTTCGCGGCTGCAGGGCGCCGTCGATGCGCTCGTGGCGGCTGTCGACAAGGCCGGGCGCGGCCTCTGGGCGCGCGCCGCGGCAACCCAGTTGATGTCCGCCCGTCAGGCGAAGGCCGCGCGCGAGGTGCTCGAGGCCAGGCTCGCGAAGGACCCGGACGACATGATCACCGCGCAGCTGGCGCTCGAGCTCGCCAACGCCACCGGCGGGTCCGGCGGTGGCGCCGACGAGGCGACGCGCACGGCGGCCAAGCGCATCCTCGATCGGCCGCAGCTTCCCACGGGCCTTTCGTCGTTCGTGCAGGCCGAGTCGCGCAGCCGCGCGCTGCAGGTGCTCCTCGACGCGGCCATCATCGGCTCGAGTGCGCCCGACATCGAGCCCACCCGGAAGGCGGAGCTCGACCGCGAGATCGCCGACAACCGCGCCAAGCTCCTCGAGGCGCAGCAGAACGACGCCGCGAGCCCGGTCATCCTCTCGACCGACGCGAAGATCGCGCAGTCGAAGGGCGACCTCACCGGCGCCTCGCGGATGTGGGAGAGCTACTTCGCGAAGGTGCCGCAGCCGGCGGCCGACGCGTTCCTCTGGGCGTGCCTGGTCTCGCGCGCGCAGAACGACCTCGGGCTCGCCATGCAGTATGCGTCGCGCGGAAGCGACGCGCACCCGACCGATGCGCGCCTGGTGATCCAGCGCGCCGAGCTCGCCGTGCAGCTCGGCCGCGTCGCCGAGGCTGCGGCGCTCTTCGAGGGGCTTGCCAAGTCGTTCCCTGACCGACAGGAGTTCGTGCGGATGGCCGCGGACCTGAAGTCGCGCGCTGAGGGAACCCAGGCGCAGGCCGCCCCCGAGGTCGAGGCCATCGAGGCTGCCGTCAACGACAACGACCTGCCTCGGGCGCGCGAGCTGGCTGCGGCGTGGGCCGCCTCCTCCGGAGGCACGCTGCCTGCGGTCTTCGCGCAGGTGATGGTGGAGGAGCGCGCCGGCGACAAGGCCAAGGCGCTGGAACTGGTCCGCGAGGCGCTGAACCGCTTCCCCACGAACCCCGACCTGGCGCGCACTGAGGCGTTCTTCGCCACGGAGGATCCGGTCGAGCGGATCGACTTGATGACGGCCCGGCTCGTTCCCGACCCGAAGCGACGCCCGCTCGAGCGGCTGCGCGCGCTGCGTTCGATCCGCGTCGAGCTGGCCCGCCAGATCGAGACGCTGAAGCGGGGCGGCGCCTCGGACGTCACGGCATCCGAACGGGCGTTGGCCCGCGTCGAGGCCGAGCTCCCCGCCGCCGAGAAGGCCGCGGCCGAGCTCGGCGGCGATGACCAGGGTGCCATCGAGCTGACGTTCAACGATGCGCTCGCGCGCAAGGACTGGGCCGCTGCCGAGGCGCAGGTGCAGGCTGCGGCGAAGGTGGCGGCGGCCTCTCCATCGCTCGAACCCGTGCTCCGTGCACGACTCCTCGACGCCCAGGGCCGCGCGCCCGAGGCGATTGCCGCGCTCGAGGCCGCCCGCAAGGCAGGGCGGACCGAGGCGCCGGTCGCCGCGATGCTCGCCATGATCCAGGAACGCGTCGGCAACGAGCCGGCGGCCTTCGCGCTGTGGAAGGAGGCGTACGAGCGTCGCCCCAACGACCCGAACATCGTGCGCGGGTACACGCGTGCCCTCGGCCGCGGTGGCCAGGGGCGCCAGGCGCTCGACCTGCTGCGCGCCGCCGTCGCCGCGAGCCCGTCCGACACGGACCTCGCCAACGTCGCCGCGGAGTTCGAGTCCGTGTACGGCCTGCGCTCGCGTGCGGTCGAGCTCCGCCAGCGCATCGTGCAGGTCGACCCGACGAACCGACAGAACCTGCTCGAGCTCTACACGCTCCTCTTCATGCCGCCCGACTTCGGATCGGTGCGCGATGCCTCGGGACGCTCGCGGTTCGACGCCCGCACATGGGCGACCATTCCGCCCGAGGAGCAGCAGCGCCTGCTGGACGACGCGCGCCGGGCGAACCTCGAGCTCGCGGAGCGCCTGTACCAGGCCGCGCTGCAGCAGGCCCCGTACGACGTCCAACTGGCGATCCGCAAGTCGACCGCGCTGCGCGAAGTCGGCAAGTGCGACCTCGGCACCGCGGCGCTCCGGTCGATGATCGATGCGGCCACGGCCGCGGGCAAGGCCACGTACACGATGCACGCCGCGCTGGCCGCCCACCTCGCCGAGTGCGGCGACCAGGCGGGGTGCGATGCGGCGTTCGCGAAGGCGAAGGAACTGCAGGACCCCTCGCGCCGCGAGGTGGACGCCATCCTCGTTGAGTTCGCCGCGGGCCGCGGCGAGTACGCCAAGGCCGTGCAGGTGATGAAGGAGGCGTTCGGCGCGCAGCCGACGCTCCCGAACGTCATGCGGCTGGCCGACCTGCAGTTGCTCGCCCGGCAGTACCCGGATGCCGAGGCCAGCGTCGCGAAGGCGCGTGAAATGCTCGCAGGCAAGGCCGATGGCGAGACCCAGCGGGCCCTCGAAATGCTTGCGGCGGGCGTGCTCGCGGGCCGTGCCGACGAACTCCGCGACCAAGGCAAGCTCGACGAGGCCAAGGCGAAGGCCGAGGAGGCACTCGCCGCCGTCGGCCGCGCGGAAGTGGCGTCGCCCGTCGACCTGACCGCTCCCCTGCGCCGGGCCCAGCTCCTGCGCGCGATGGCGATCGGTGCCAACGAGCCCAAGCGACTCGACGAGGCCGTGGCCGAGGCCGACCGCATCCTTGCGCGCAATGCCCTCTACTGGCCCGCGGTCACGTTCCGCGCGGACCTGGCGCTCGACAAGCGCGACCCGTCGGGTGCCATCGGCATCCTCGAGCGCTACCTGCAGGCGCAGCCGGGCAACGAGGAGGCCTCGACGAAGCTGATGGACCTGCTGGTCGCCACCGGCAACGTGCCGCGTGCGGCGGAGGTGGTCCGTGCCGCGGTGTCCCTGCGTCCCGACGATCCGCGTTGGGCCGAGCGCCTGGGCGACCTGCTGGACGGCAGCGGTGACCGCGCCGGCGCCGCGCGCGAGTACGAGCGCGCGTTCACGCTCGATCCCAAGACCGTCCGCTACGCCGAGAAGGCGACGTACGCGCTCCTCAAGTCGGGCAAGGCGAACGATGCGCTGGCCGTGATGCGCAACGCCGCGGACCTGGTGCAGCGCTCGCCGATGCTCCGCGGCATCGCGGCGAGCGCGCTGATGCAGTCCGGCCGTCGCGACGAGGCGCTGGTCGCCGCACGCGACGCCATCCTGGCCGCGCGAGCGACGCCCGACGAGCCCGCGGCCCCCGGGGCCGCCCCCGTGCGCGAAGTGGCCATCGAACGCACGATGGTCACGCTGCGCGAGATGTACGGCGACCAGGGTGCGCAGGACCTCGAGGCGCTGGTGCTCTCGGTGGGCGACCCCACGCCCATCGAGTCGGCGATGATCGCGGACGCGTGGGCGCGCATGGGCTCGGCCGGGTCGGCGAAGGCGCTGGAGTGGTGCGCCAAGGTCGACGCCATGGGCGACAAGGCGAGCCCCGGCGTGAAGGCCGGCATCGACCTCACGCGCGGTTCGCTCCTGTATGCCAAGGGCGACGCGATGGGGGCATGCGACGCGTTCGAGCGCGCCGCGAAGCTGAGCGGGCGCAACGCGTCGGCGCTGAACAACGCCGCGTACCTCCTGAGCACCGTGAAGAAGGACCACCGGCAGGCGCTTGAGTACGCGAGCCGGGCGGTGCAGCTGGCCCCCTCCCAGCCCGACTACCTCGACACGCTCGGCTACGTGTTCATCCAACTCGGCCGGATGGACGACGCCGCGGACGCGCTCGAAAAGTCGATCGCGGTCCAGCCCACCGCCACGGCGCTGATCCACCTGGGCCAGGCGCGCGCGGGCCAGGGCAAGTTCGCCGAGGCCCGCCGGGCCGCGCAGCAGGCGAAGGACCTCGGCGCCATCCCACCGGACGCCCAGAAGGAACTCGACGCACTCAACGCGTCGCTCGAAGGCAAGTGACGCTCCACGAAGCGAGGACCGAACCATGACCGCAGCACAACCCGCATCGACCGCCGGACGCGCACCCGCAGGGCCCGGACAGGCCCAGCGCCCCGCGCAGCGCCCGCAGGCACCCACCATCGACCCCGTCCGCGTGCTGCGACAGCACACGTGGCTGCTCGTCTGGTCGGCGGTGGCCGGCGCGGTGCTGGGCGTCATGGCCAACTACGTCTTCCTCTACGCGTATCCGCTGTGGGGCGGCTCCGTGATCTTCGAGATCCGGCCCGAGGTGACCAGCGCCAAGGACGCCGTGGCGCGCGAGATCGTGCAGGACGAGGCGATCGCGCGCCTCGGCCAGACCGAATCGCAGAAGATCATCACGAAGAACATCCTCGAGGCCGCCATGGCCGCGCCCGACATCGGCACCACGAAGTGGGGCCAGGACTACCCGACCGTCGACGAGCGGGTCAAGGAGCTCGAGGAGGACCTCCGCGTCGGCCACCGCCGCGGAACCCAGCTCTTCACGCTTTCGTGGCGGACGCACGCGAAGGAGGACGTCCCGGTGGTCCTCAACCGCGTGGCCAACACGTACATCAACAAGCGGACTTCGGGCGAGGACGAGAAGACCTCGTCGAGCAAGTCCAGCTTCGAGTCGAAGAAGGCGAACGTCGACGAGGAGATCCGCACGCTCAAGGCGGAGATCCAGGACTTCATCCGCCGCAACGGCATCACCGCGGGACGCGAGTCCGACCTCTCCGACCAGCGTTCCACCGAGAACCTCGCGCGCCTGCGCGACGACACCATCCGTGACCTCACGCTGGCGCAGTCGCGCCTCGACTCGATCGACCGCAAGATCTCCGAGCAGCGCTTCGAGGACGAGGATCGCCGGCGGGCGATGGATGACCCGACGATCCGCGAGCTCGAGCGGAACCACCACCAGGTGCAGGTGTTCCTGAACTCCTCGCGCGAGCGCTTCGGTGACGACCACCCGCAGGTGAAGGACCTGATGCAGCGCGAGACCGCCGCGAAGAACCGGCTCAAGGTCACGATGGACGAGTCGATGCAGCGCAACCTGCAGGCCGACAAGATCGACTACTCGCAGCGGGTCACGGCCCTCAAGGCCCTGGTGGGCAAGCAGACCGAGGACCTCTCGGCCGCAAGCAAGAAGCTGCAGGAATTGACCGCGCAGATCAGCGCGCTCGACGCGCTGAAGGAGCAGCTTGCGCAGAAGGAGACGGAGCGCCAGAGCCTGCAGGACCTGATCATGCAGTTCGACATCCTCCAGGGCCGCGCCGACAGCCGTCGCGTGAGCCTGGTGCAGCCGGCCGTGGTGCCGAAGGAGATGGACTTCCCGCAGCTGAAGTTCATGCTGCCCGGTGGCGTGGTGCTCGCGCTGCTCGTGGTGGCGGGCATCCTGTTCCTTCGCGAGTTCCTCGATCAGCGCGTCCGCTTCCCGGCCGACCTTGCCGGCACCGGCGGTGCACGGCTGGTGGGCGTGATCCCGGACACCGATGATGATCCGGCCGAGCCGCCCGCCGCCGAGGTGGTGGTGCTGCGCGCGCCCGGCTCGACCACGGCCGAGATGTACCGGCAGCTTTCGGCCGCCGTGCTCAAGGCGATGGATGCCGCGGGTGCCCGCACGCTCGCGGTCGTCACCGCGCATCCGGGCGGCGGATCGACGACGGTGGCATCGAACCTGGCGGCAAGCCTGCATTCCGCAGGGCGCACCGTGGCCGTCCTGGATGCGAACCTGCGCCGGCCCCGCGTGGCCTCGGTGTTCGGTGCCGACACGTCGGCGCCGGGCCTGAGCGACATGCTGGCGGGGCGCGATGCCGCTCCGCACATGGCCGACGGCGTCGCGGTCTACGGTCCCGGGACGCCCGATACCCGCGTGTACGAACGCCTGTCGACCGACGAGATGCGTCGCCTGCTCGGTCGCCTGCGCGAGCGATACCAGGTGGTGGTGGTCGACCTGCCGCCCACGCTGGTCGCAGGCGAGTCGCTGGTGGTGGCTGACGGCTGCGACGCGGCGCTCTTGGTGGTGCGGGCGCTCGAGGACCAGCGTGGGCTGGTCGCGAAGCTCGTGCACCAGCTGCACGAGACCCACGCCGTGCTGGTCGGCACGGTGCTCAACCGGCCGGAGCAGACGGCCGGCGGCTATTTCCGCAAGAACGCGGAGCTCATGGCGGCGTACGCCAAGTCCGCAGACGAGGGTGCGAAGCCCGCGGAGGCCAAGGCCTGACGGGCGCGAAGCCCGCCAGGCCGAGAGGATCACGTGCCTGAGCCGTCCGCCCATCCTCGCGTGTTGGTCACGGGGGGTGCGGGCTTCATCGGCTCGCACCTCGTGGAGCGGCTTCTCGCCGCGGGCGGGTGCGTCACGGTCGTCGACGACCTCTCGACGGGCCGCGCCTCCAACCTCGACGCCGCGCGCTCGGAGCACGGCGACCGGCTGGAATTCGTGCATTCCCCGGTGGCCGAAGCGATGCCCCGGCTCGCGGGCCGGCCATTCGACGCCGTCTACCACCTTGCAGCCGCCGTCGGCGTGCGCCTGGTCATCGAGTCGCCTGCGGCCTCGGCCGAACGCAACGTCGCCGACACCGCGGAGGTGCTGCGGCTCGCATCGCGCGCGGGCGCCGCGACGCTCATCGCCAGCTCCAGCGAGGTCTACGGCAAGGGCGTGCGCAGTCCGTTCCGCGAGGAGGACGACATCAGCTTCGGCCCGCCCACCGTGGCGCGATGGTCGTACGGTCTCTCGAAGGCGATCGATGAGCACCTGGCTATCGCGCACGCCGCCTCCACCGGACTTCCCACCGTGGTGACGCGCTTCTTCAACACCGTGGGCCCGCGCCAGCGCGCCCGCTGGGGCATGGTGCTTCCGCGCTTCGTCGACGCGGCACTCGCGGGCCGGCCGCTCGAGGTGCACGGCTCGGGTTCGCAGGTGCGGTGCTTCTGCGACGTCCGGGACGTGGTGGGCGCGCTGCCGGCGCTGCTCGCGCGGGCAGGACGCGGTCACGCCGTCTTCAACGTCGGAACCGACGTGCCGATCTCCATCATCGACCTCGCGCGGACGGTCGTACGGACGCTCGCCAGCCCGTCGCCCATCGTCACCGTCCCGTATGAGCGAGCGTTCGGGCCCGGGTTCGAGGACCTCGAGGTGCGGATCCCCGACGTGACGCGCGTGCGCGAGGCCATCGGCTTCCGCCCGGCGATCGCGCTCGCCGACACCGTGCGCGACCTGGCCGCCGAGCGCACCCGCGGTGCGGAGGCCGCGGCATGAACTGCGACTTGCTTACCTTCGACGCGCGGCTCCAGGGCGCCCTCGCCATGCTGGTCTCGGCGTGGCCTGCGTTCCTGGCGAGCCTCGTGGCGACCCTGGTGTCCGTTCCCATCGCGCGCGCGGTCGCGTTGCGCACCGGTGTCGTCGACGCACCGGACGGCATCCGCAAGCTGCATGGGCGGACCGTGGCGTATCTCGGTGGCGTGGGCGTGTTCGTCGGCGCGTTCGTGGGCATCATCGCGGGCGCCATCGCGTCCGGTGCCGACGTCGATTCCATGCCGCCCGTGCCGTTCTCGATCGTGCTCGGCATGGTGGCCATCACGTTCACGGGCCTCGCCGACGACATCTGGAAGTTCGACGCGCGGCTGAAGGTGGCCGGGCAGCTGGTGGCCGCGGCGGCGCTCGCGATCGACGAGATCGGCGTGAACGTCGCCACGGGGCTGCTTGCGCCCGTGATGGGCTCGCCCGGTGAGACGATCCTCGCGCTCGGCGGGGTCGCCATCACCAATGCGACCGTCTTCTACTGGGTGGGCACCGCGCTGGTCGCGGTGTTCGTGCTCGGCGGGTGCAACGCGGCCAACCTGCTCGACGGCCTCGACGGCCTGCTGTCCGGCATCACCGCGGTGATGTGCATCGGGCTGCTCCTGCTCTCGCTGGTGGTGGTGTTCGCGCTGCCCCCGGACCTGTCGCTGGCGACCGAGGGGATGCACCCGATGGCAGGTGCGCGCATCACGCTCTGCGTGAGCCTGCTTGGAGCTTGCCTGGGCTTCCTCGTCTTCAACTTCAACCCCGCGAGCATCTTCCTCGGCGACGCCGGCAGCCTGCTCATTGGGTTCATGTCGGTCGCGATCATCATGAGCTTCGCGAACCTGGCACCCTTCTCGTGCCCGTACGTCGCGCGCGCGGCCGTCGATCCGGCGCAGCCCGGCCCGGCGCAGATGCCGTTGTCGCAGATCCCCGGTCAACAGGCGGGGTACGAGGGCTTCTCCACCGTGCTCGTCATGAGCGGGTTGGCGATGTTCGGACTCCCGATCCTCGACACCACCCTCGCCATGGTGCGCCGCAAGCGCGCCGGCGTGCCGTTCTCGGTGCCCGACGCCAATCACCTGCATCACCGCGTCAAGCGCGCCCTTGGCGGTTCGGTGCGACGGGCGGTGCTCTCGCTGTACGCCATGGAGCTCGGCCTCGTCGTGCTCGGCCTCGGCTGCGGAGCGACGCTGCTCCTCGTGGGCGGACGCCTCCTGTGGCCGTTCCTGTTCCTGGTGGCAGCCTTCCTGGTACTGGTTGCCATCGGGCTGCGCGGCGTCGGGGGCGCACCCACCAAGGTCCCGGCATCCGGGGCGCCCGCATCGCCGGCCGCAAGCCAGACCCCCGGCACGCCATGAACGCTCCGGCCGGCCACCTGCCGGTCCTCGCGAAGCCCGTCGTGGACCTGCTCCAGGTTGCGCCCGGCCACCGGGTGCTCGACTGCACCGCGGGGCGCGGGGGCCATGCTGAACTGCTGGCGCGGGCCGTGGGTCCGTCCGGGCAGGTGATCCTGATGGACCGCGACGCCGCCAACCTGGCGCACGCGACCGCGCGCGTGGCGGCCACCGGAACGCCCGTCCATGGCATCCATGGGTCGTTCGCGAACTGCGAACGCGCCGTGGCGCAGGCCGCGTGCGGGGCCGGAATCCGCCCACGCCACGGTGCGGTGGACCGCGTCCTGGCCGACCTCGGCTTCGCCAGCAACCAGATGGATGACCCGGCGCGGGGATTCAGTTTCCAGCACGACGGGCCGCTCGACATGCGGCTGGACCCCTCGCAGGGCGAGTCGGCCGCCGAACTGCTGGCCCGATTGCCCGAACGGGACCTGGCGGACGCCATCTTCCGGTTCGGCGAGGACCCGTTCGCCCGGCGGATCGCGCGCGTCATCGTCGATCGTCGCGGGTCGGTCCCCCTGCGGACCACCGGCCAACTGGCGTCGGCCGTGGTCGCCGCCTACGGGGCGAAGGCCCGCCACAGCCGGATGCACCCCGCCACCCGGACCTTCATGGCCCTGCGGATCCTGGTGAATGACGAGCTGGGGGCGCTTGCGGCGCTGCTTGACGCGGTGGGGCGCGGCGCGCGCGCCGCGGCGGCCGCCGGGTCCGCCCCTGCCGATGACGGGCATGCCCGCCCGGGTGAGGGGTGGTTGGCGCCTGGCGCGCGGGTGGCCCTCATCAGCTTCCACAGCCTCGAGGACCGCATGGTGAAGCACGCGTTCGCGGAGCTCGAGCGCCAGGGCGTGGCGCGCCGGATCACCCGCAAGCCGGTCGAGGCCGACGAATCCGAGATGCGGCTGAATCCCCGGTCCCGCAGCGCCAAGCTTCGGGTGATCGAGGTGAGCGCGGAAATCGTGACCGGCCGCTGAACAATTCCGCACGGCTCTGCCGATGATCCCGGTGGGAGGCGGTGCTGCCGGCGTCGGCGCGCATCGCTTGCCACGGCATTCGGCCCAGGCGGGGCCTCGAAGGGTGGCGTCATGACGCGCGAGAACAAGCTGGCTCTGGTCATCGGTTTCGGTCTCATGCTGTTCGTCGGGATCCTGGTCTCGGACCACTTCTCGGCGCAGCGCTTCGACCCCGCGACGGTGGTGCATGCCGACGAACCGGCCTCGCTTGACCCCGTGCGCCTCGACGAGGTGGGCAGCGAGTCGCTGGCCCCCGTGGCGCCGATCGTCGATGCGGGCCCGGTGGAGCTTGCGTCCAACGGCGCGA
>CANLMX010000006.1 GCA_947492385.1 Planctomycetaceae bacterium
TCAAGAGCCGGGACGCGGGCATGCTCGACTTCACCAGCTCGCTCGTCGAGCTGGTCGAGAAGGAGTACATCCACCAGACCGTCGCGCTCCAGTCGACGCCCAAGCCCGAGGAGCTGCGCATGCGGCTCAAGGGCATCTCACAGGGTGCGTCCATGGTCGGGCGGGGAGCATGACCATGCAGCCGATCCCGATGCTTGCCGAGACCGCGGTCCCGGTGTTCCTGATGAGCGTGGGCAAGCCGCTGGCGACCTTCGCCGCGTTCGTGCCCTACGCCGTGATCGTCTCGACCAAGCTCGAGAAGGACGCGGCGTACTTCAACCTGAAGCCGCAGAAGTGGGCGTCGATCTTCCTCGCGTTCGGCGCCGCCGGCGTCCTTGCGGCGCTCATGATCCCGACGTGGTTCGCGGGGTTCCCCCTCATGCTGGCGCTCTTCGTGGCGCCCTGCGCGTGGTACATGAAGTTCCGCAACGCGGCGCTCGCCGGCACCAAGGCGAAGAAGCTCGCGTTCCTGGACATCGACTTCGCCGCGATGTCCGCGGCGCGGCGCGCGAAGGCCGCCCAGGCCAGCGTGTCGGTCCGGTTCCAGGCGAAGGACCGGTCCGAGCGCCAGGTGCCGGATCGCAAGGACCCCGCGTTCGAGACCTACTCGACGCTCGAGCAGCTCGTGGTGGCGGCCTTCGAGGCGCGCGCATCGCGCGTCGAGCTGGCACTCACCAAGCAGGGCGCGCAGGTGCAGCACTTCGTCGACTCGCTGCGGGTCAAGCGCGACCCGATCGCCGGCGAGCTGGCGACGCGCGTGGTCGACCTCCTCAAGACCTTCGCCGACCTCGCCCCATCCGAGCGCCGGAAGATGCAGCGCGGCACCGCCGCGGTGCTGCGCGACGGCGAGCGGACGGTGCTTTCCGTCACCACGGTCGGATCGATGCAGGGCGAGGTCGTGCGCATCGACGTCGAGCGGATCAAGCAGCTCTCCATCCCCGCGGGCAAGCTCGGCATGACCGAGTCCCAGCTCAAGTTGCTGGGCGACACTCTGCAGGGCAGCGCGAAGGGCGTCGTGTTGGTCGGCGCGCGGCCCGGACAGGGCCTGACGGCGCTCTCCTACGCGCTGCTGGGGCGCCATGACGCGCTGATCTCCAACATCAAGACGCTCGAGCGCCAGCCCGAGCGGGACGTCGAGGGCGTGGAGCACGCGCAGTTCGACTCGGGCAAGAGCGACTTCGGGACGCAGCTCCAGACGATCGTCCGCCGCGGCCCGGATGTGGTGTTCGCCTCGGATGTCGCCGACGCGGGCACCGGCAAGGTGATCTGCGCACCGGGCGCGGCCGACACCCTCTTCTACGTGGGCATGCCCTCGGACAGCGCGGTCGACGTGCTCGCCGCATGGGCCAAGGCCGTCGGTGACCCGAAGGCCGCGTCGGATCGCCTGCGGCTCTTCGTGGCCCAGCGCCTGGTGCGCACGCTGTGCCAGTCCTGCAGGGCGGCGTACGTGCCGAGCCCCGCCGAGGCCAAGATGCTCGCGATCCCCGCGGGTAAGCAGGTGCAGATCTACAAGCAGACCGGCAAGGTGCTGATCAAGGACCAGCCGACGGAGTGCCCCACCTGCAAGGGATCGGGCTTCGTCGGCGTGTCGGCTGCCGTCGAGGTGCTTCCGTTCGACGACGAGGCACGCGCACTGCTGGCCTCGGGCGACGCCAAGGGTGCGGTCCTCCACGCCCGTCGCGCGTTCAAGTGCCCGTCGGTGCAGGATGCCGCGTTGATCAAGGTGCGCAACGGCGAGACCAGCTTCGACGAGGTGAAGCGCGTCTTCGCCCCGCCCGCGGCCGCGGCCGCCGGTGCCAAGCCCGCGGCCGGTGCCGCCTCGCCCGCTGCGAAGCCCGCGACGCCCGCGTCCGCGAAGCCCGCCGCCGCCCCCGCGCGCGCCGCGGCCCCCAAGCCCAAGAGCTGAGGAACGACCCCCATGATCATGTCGCTGCTGGCCTTCGCGGCCGTCCTCCTCATCGCCTACTGGTGGGCCAACACCGGCGCCTTCAGTTCGCTGGTGCACATGATGTGCGTGATCACCGCCGGCGCCGTCGCCTTCGCCATCTGGGAGCCGGTCTCGTACCGGTTGCTCGAGACCCCGATCGAGGGGCATGCGAAGGGGCTGGTGCTCGTCGGCACCTTCGTGGGCCTCACGGCGCTCCTGCGGCTCTTCACCGACAAGTTCATCCCGATGAACCTGAACTTCCCGCGCGCCGCGGACGTGGCCGTGGGTGGCGCGTTCGGCCTGGTGTCGGGCGTGCTCTCGGTCGGGATCATGATCATCTCGATGGGCTACTTCCAGTCCACGGTCACGATCGGCGACTACACCGGCTGGTCGCGGCGTTCGGACGTGCCAACCGCCCCGACGATCGGGTCGGACAACGCGCCGATGCTGCACATCGCGTCCGCGACGGCGTCGTTCTACGGCTACCTCTCCTGGGGTTCGTTCACGCCGTGGCTTGGGGGCGGCACGTTCGCCACCCACTCGCCTGACCTGTTCCGCCAATCAGCGTCCATCAACCGCGACTCATTCGGCGAGGGCCAGGGCCGCATCGCGATCCAGCCGGGCGCCGTCTCGGACCTGGCGCTGCTCGACGTGCCCGCGGCCCCGCTGTCGGGCGCCGTCGGCACGGCGCCCGCCGCGGCGTGGGCGGTCGGGTTCACCGTTTCGCAGGACGGCTACGACGGCGGCGGCCAGCAGTTCGTGCTCACCGCCGCGCAGGCGCGCATCATCGGCAACGGGAAGAACGCGGCCAGCGTGCACCCGGTAGCGTGGTCGCAGCCCACGCAGACCGCGCCGATGGGCTACTTCTTCTTCAGCTCGCCCTCCAACATGGTGACCTCGATCCCGAGCCAGGGCGAGTCGAAGTGCGTGCTGCTCTTCCCGAAGTCCGAGTTCGGGACGCAGGCCCCGAAGTACTTCGAGATCAAGGGCGTGCGCTACCTGCTGCCGGCCCCGAAGTCCGGTGCGGAGCTGCTTGCCGGAGGCGCGGCGGCCGCGGCCGGAGGTTCGCGCGGCAAGCGCATCGAGGACCCCGAGGCCACCGACATCAGCTCGCTCTGCGACTTCCCCGATCCGTACTACGCGATCGGCGGCACGGTCATCAACTCGAACGAGAAGGGAAACCTGGTCACCGATGGCGCGAACTTCGTCGTCTCGGGCGAGCAGAAGTTTCCGCGCGACGGCTCGGCCAACGTCTCGCCCGAACTGCGCGTGCGTGGCTTCCAGGTGCAGGCGGGCCAGCGCATCCTCCGGATGAACGCCTCGGCCACGGCCGAGGGCGTTCGGATCTTCCCCGACCTCAACGAATGGGTCCGCTCGGCGGGGGCCGAGGCGCAGGACGCGCGCGTCTGCGTGATCGACGATGCCGGCGCCAAGTACTACGCGGTCGGCCTGGTCGAGGACGACGGCGAGTGGGTGTTCGTCCGGAGCATGGGCGGCAAGCCGCTGCGCATCCGCGACATCCCGATCCAGCCGCTCGGCAGCGGCAAGAAGCTCTTCCTCCACTTCCGCGTCCCCTCGGGGGCCAACATCCGCGGGCTCATGCTCGTCTCGCCGTCTGGCGACCGCGTGGTGAACGACATCTCGGTCACGGTCCCGAAGGAGCAATGATCATGGGCACGTCGAACCGCATGCTCCCGTCCCTCGGTGGCGCCGCGAAGCGCGCGTCGATCGCCTGCGCGTGCGCGGCGTGGGCGTTCGTGGACGCCGCGTTCGCCATGCAGGAAGTCGCCACGCCGCCCCAGCCCGACCGCAACATGGGCACGGTGAACCCCGTGGGTGGTTACGCGCTGATCGCGATCGCCGCGGCCGCGGTGGTGCTGGTCAACCTGATGCCCGCCAAGCGCGGCCACCAGGACTGAATCGTTCCGGCCGGGCGCCGCCCGTGGGTCCGATTTCCCCGCCGATTGCGGCAGGAAGGCACGCATGGCCCGGAATCCGGGTTATGGTGGTCGCATGCTCGCGCGCGACCGGAGCCTTGCCTGCCACGACGTCGGCACCGTGCGCGTGATCGCGCGTGCGTTTGCCGTCGTGATCGCCGCCGCCGGGCTCGCAGCCACGGTGCATGGCCAGGTCACGGCCACCCCGGCGGACTTCGCGGCTCCCGGCACGCAGCCGGACCCGGCGCACGACACGTTCTACGAGGGCATCGGGTGCGCGAACTGCCACGGCTCGTTCGACGCGAACACCGCGCCGTTCCGCTCGTGGATCGCCAGCATGATGGCGCAGAGCGCGCGTGACCCCATCTGGCATGCGTCGCTTGCGATCGCGAACCAGGACGTCCCCTTCTCCGGCCAGGCTTGCATCCGCTGCCATGCGCCCACGGCGTGGCTCGGGGACCGCCATGCGGACGGGTCGACGAATGGGTTCGACCCGCTCCCGGACTTCGACGGGGTCACGTGCACCTTCTGCCACCGCATGGTGAACCCCGAGGCCGGAGCGCTGAGCGCGGTCGGCTACGCAGACAACATTCCGTACGACCCGGATCCGGACGTCGAGATCCTCTCCGCGCTCGCGAAAGCCGGCACCCTGCCCGGCCCCGGGATGCGGACCAACGGGACGTACGTGGTCGATCCCCGCGATTCCCGCCGCGGGCCGTTCGACGACATCCCGGTGAACTACCACGGCGTGCCGCTGCACTTCTCGCCGTTCCACTCGACCGGCGAGTTCTGCGGGACGTGCCACGATGTGAGCAACGCGATCACGGTGCGCCGGCCGAACGGGTCGTGGGGCCTCGACGCCCCCGGCGCGCCGCACGCGACCGGCGACGCGTACGACATGTTTCCCGAGCAGCGCACCTACAGCGAATGGCTGAACAGCGCGTTCGCCTCCGATGGGGTCGCATTCGCCGACCGGCGGTTCGGCGGGAACCACCCCACCGGCGTGATGCGGACCTGCCAGGACTGCCACATGCCCGACCACGACGGCGCAGGGTGCGTTCTGCACATCGACACCGAATGGGAACGCCCGGACGTCCCGCAGCACGGGTTCGCGGGCGCGAACTCGTGGGTGGTTCGTGCGGTGCGCGCACAGCTGGGCGCCGAGGCCAGCGGCATGGGCTTGACGCAGAGCCGCGTCGAGACGGCCATCGCGCGCAACGTGCAGATGCTGCGCGACGCCAGCGACATGGAGCTCGTGCAGGAGGGCCCCGACCTGCGCGTCCGGGTCATCAACCAGGGTGGCCACAAGCTCCCCACGGGCATCAGCGAGGGACGCCGGATGTGGCTGCACGTTCGCTTCCTGGATGCGGGCGGCGCGGTCGTCGGCGAGAGCGGCGCGTATGACTGGGCCACCGGCACCCTGCTCGACCGGTCGGCGAAGCAGTACGGCGCGCACATGGTGACCGCCGGCGAGCTTGCGGCGGCCGCGGGGATCCCGGACCCGACGGACTTCCACATCGCCCTCCTCAACAAGGTCGCGTTCGACAACCGCATCCCGCCGCGCGGGTTCCGGAACGCGGCATTCGCCGCCTTCGGTGGCGAGCCGGTCGGCGTGACGTATTCCGATGGGCAGCACTGGGACGACACGCGCTACCCCGTGCCGGGCGGCGCGGCGCGCGCGATCGTCACGCTCTATCACCAGACCACGACGCGCGAGTACGTCGAGTTCCTGCGCGACGAGAACCGCACGGATTCCACGGGCCAGGCGGCCTACGACCTCTGGGTGCAGTTCGGCCGCAGCGCGCCCGTCGACATGGACACGGCCACCATCGAACTCGTGCCGGCGTGTGCGCCGCCCGACCTGGACTGCGACGGCACCGTGGGCGGCACCGACCTTGGGCTGCTGCTGTCCGCGTGGGGCACCTCGGCCGCAGACCTCGACGGCGACGGCATCACCATGGGATCCGACCTCGGGCTGCTGCTCGGGGCGTGGGACGCAGGCGCTCCCTGATCGAGGTCACCCGCCCGCCAGTGACTTGAGCCACCGTTCCACGTAGTGGATGTCGTGCGTGGCCTTGCGGAAGTCGGGGTGGTCGAGCACCTTCAGGTGCAGCGGGATGGTCGTCTTCACCGGTCCGATGCGGAACTCGCGCAGTGCCCCCTTGAGGCGTTCGATGCACGTGTCGCGGTCGGGCGCGTGAACGATGAGCTTGCCGATCATCGAGTCGTAGTTCGGAGGGATGCGGTACCCGGGACGCGCGTGGCTGTCGAGTCGGACGCCGGGGCCGCCGGGCGCGGCGTAGGTCTCGATGAGGCCGGCCTGCGGCATAAAGTTGCGGTCGGGGTCCTCGGCGTTGATGCGCACCTCGATGGCGTGCCCGTTGATGCGCACGTCCTTCTGCTCGAACGGCAGCTTCTCGCCTGCCGCGACGCGAATGCCCGTCTTCACGATGTCGACGCCCGTGATCATTTCGGTCACGGGGTGCTCGACCTGCACGCGCGTGTTGACCTCGAGCATGTAGAAGTTCTGCTTCCGGTCCATCAGGAACTCGACGGTGGCCGCCCCGGAGTACTTCGCCTCGCGGATCAGCTTCGCCGCGCTCAGGCAGACCGCGTCGCGCTTGGCGGGATCGACGCCGGGCGCAGGGGCCTCTTCCACCAGCTTCTGGTGACGACGCTGGCTCGAGCAGTCGCGCTCGTAGAGGTGCACTGCGTTGCCGTGCTTGTCGCCGATCGTCTGGACCTCGAAGTGCCGCGCGTTCTCCAGGAACTTCTCGACGTACACGCCGCCGTCCCCGAACGCGGCCGCGGCCTCCTGCCGTGCGGCCTCGATGCCGGCGCGCAGCTGCTGCTCGTCGCGCGCGATCCGCATGCCGCGCCCGCCGCCGCCCGCACGCGCCTTCACGATCACGGGGAAGCCGATCTCGTGGGCGACCTTGACGGCCTCCTCGATGTCCTCGATCGCGTCCTCTGTGCCGGGGAAGACGGGCGTTCCCGTCTTGCGCGCGAGGCGCTTGCAGTTCACCTTGTCGCCCAGGGCGTGCATCGCCTCGGGGCTTGGACCGATGAACTCGAAGCCCGAGTCGCGGCACACCTCGGCGAAGTGCGAGTTCTCGCTCAGGAACCCGTAGCCCGGGTGGATGGCGTCGGCATGCGAGATCTCGGCCGCCGCGATGAGGCGGTCGATCCGCAGGTACGACTCCTTCGCAGGACCCGGGCCGATGCAGATGGCGCGGTCGGCCTGCTCGAGCCATGGCCCACCGGCGTCGGCCGACGAGTAGACGCACACCGTCTCGGCGCCGAGCTCACGGCAGGCGCGGATGATCCGCAGGGCGATTTCGCCGCGGTTGGCGATGAGGACGCGCTTGAACATGGGTGTTGCCTTGCGCGCCGGTGGGGCGCGCGCGTGGTGCTCGGGGTGCGTCGTGTCAGCTCGGCTTGATCATGAAGAGCGGCTGGCCGAACTCGACCGCCTGCCCGCTCTTGACCAGGATCTTGGCGACGGTGCCGCCGCGCTCGGCCTTGATCTCGTTGAAGATCTTCATGGCCTCGACGAGGCACACGACGGAGTCCGGCCCCAGCTGCGCACCCACCGCCACGAAGGGCGGCTTGTCCGGGCCGGGCGACGCGTAGAACGTGCCCACCATCGGGCTCTCGATCGCGACGAGCCCTGCATCCTCGTTGACGGCCGGTGCCGGTGACGCAGCGGCGGCGGCCGGAGCGGCGGCCGGCGCGGCGGGGGCGGCCGCCATCGGAGCATGCATCATGGCCGGCATGGCGTGGTGCACCACCTGGGGCGCGGCCTGCGGGCTGGCTCGGCGGATGGTGACCTGCTCGTCCTTGTCGCGCAGGTCGAGCTCGGTGAGGTCGCTCGCCGTCATGAGGCGGACGAGTTCCTTCAGCTTGCGGATGTCAATCATGGCGCGGGATTGTAGGGGGAATGTGCCCGAACATGCGGCGATCGTGCGGCGATCGTGCAACCGGCGGTACGGCCGGATTTTGGAGCCGATTTCCGGACCGGTTTATGCGCCAAGCGGTCGGTCCGCCCGCGGGCGCCCGAGCACCTCGGAGGCGATGATCGCGTCGCGCAGGGCCGCCCGGGTTCCCAGCGCCCGCCGTGACCGTGCGACATTCGCAACGCCGATCGGGGCGGCAGTCGGCGCGGGCGCCGCGCGCGGCGGAGTCGGGATCGTCACTGACGGGACGGCGACGGCGGGCACGACGGTTCGGGGCGCCGACGCCACGCGTCCGGGCGCCGGCGCGCTCGTCGGGCGAATCGTCGCAGGCTTCGCGCGAACGGGCGCGGGGCGCGTTCGCTTCGCCTCGTCGCGTGCCGTGGTGGCCAGGTTCTCGAGTGACTTCGCCGCACGTTCGGCCTCGCGCTGCTTGTGCTTCTTGTACAGCGCGATGCCGCCGTTGATGAGCATCACCACCACGAAGAGGATGAGCTCGGTCTGGCGCATGGGTCAGCTGGGGGGCATGGTAGTCCGGTAGTCGGGCGCCAGCACGCGGCCGCCCGCCGCGCCGATCGCGCTCACGGCATGCACCCCGAGCAGCGTCCCCACCCGTCCCGGGTCCAGCACGTCGCCTGCGGCGCCGAATGCCGCGGTGATTCCGTCGCGCAGCACCCAGGCATCGTCGGCAAGCGCGCATGCCAGCGCGAGGTCATGGGCGACCGCAAGCACCGTGGCGCCCTGCCCGGCCACGCGCCGCACCAGGCGCACCATGGCCACGGTCTCGGAGGGGTCGATCGCCGCGAAGGCCTCGTCGAGCAGCAGGATTCCCGTGGGTTCGAGCTGGGCCACGGCCCGGGCCAGCGCGACGCGCTGCTGCTGTCCCCCGGAAAGCGTGGCGAACGGGTCGTGCGCCCGGTGCGCAAGCCCCACCGCGTCCAGCGCGCCGTCGATGCGCCCGGGCGCCGCGGGTCGGGCGACGCGCCCGAGCGCCACCACGTCGCGCACGGTGAACGGTGCGGCCACCGCGGTGCGCTGGGGCACGAACGCGATGCGCGCCGCGCGCTGCCACGGCGAACGCGTGGCGACGTCGATCCCATCCACCAGCACCGCGCCCGATGTCGGACGGAGCAGCCCCGCCGCGACGCGGAGCGCGGTCGATTTGCCGCTCCCGTTGGCACCCATGAGCACGGTCACTGCGCCGGGTCGTGGGGTCACGCGGCCCGGCGCGAACCGGAACCGTGGCCGTTCGACGACCGGGGATTCGAATCGGAGCGGTTCCATGTCAGTGCCCCCACGCCCCGGCCGTTCGGCGAAGGAGGATGAGGAACGCGATGCCGCCGAGCGCCGCGGTGAGCGCACCGAGCGGAAGCCGCCCCGTGCCGACGTCGATCCACTGTCGGAGGGCATCCGCCCCGACGAGGAGGGCGCATCCGGTGGCCGCGGACGCCGGTACCAATGCGCGGTGCGTGGCGCCCACCAGCCCCCGCGCCAGGTGCGGTGCGAGCAGGCCGACGAACGCGATCGGTCCGCAGAGCACCACCGTCGTGGCTGTGGCGGTGCCGCATGCCGCAAGTAGCACCGTGCGCACGAGCCCGAGGTTCACGCCGACGGATCGGGCCTCGTCGTCGGACATCGAAGCGGCGTCGAGCGCACGGCCCCACCAGGTGCCGAGGCCTGCGACCGCCAGCCCTGCCAGCACGCAGGCCCGGAGTGCGGTGGCGTCGGGCATTTCGGGAATGCGCCCGAACATCCATCCCATGAGGAGTCCGCGTCGGTCGGGCGGGAGCATGGCCTCGGCCACGGTCGTGATGGCCGCACACACCGCGCCGACGATCACGCCGCCGAGCACCAGGGTCGTGGGGTCGACCGAACCGTGGCGGCGCGCGAGTGCGAGCGTCGCCACGAGCGCAGCGAGCGCGCCGATCGTCGCCGGTGCGGCGAGCGCCGCATCGGCCGGGGCCGCGGCTCCCGCGATCGAGGCAAGCAGCGTCACGATCGCGACGCCCGCACCCGCTCCCGAGGTGACCCCGAGCACGAAGGGCGAAGCCAAGGGATTCCGGAGCACGCCCTGGAGGATCGCGCCCGACGCGCCGAGGGCCGCGCCTGCCGCCGCGGCCGCGGTGGCCGCGCCGAAGCGGAAGCCGGCAATCGGTTCGTCGGGCCAGCCGATCGCCCATCCGTCGCCGGGCACGCGCACCACCAGGAGCCTGAGCGCCACGGCGCCCGCCGCAAGTGCCGCGCATGCGCCCACGCCCAGCGCCTGCCGTCCGGGGTTCATGGCGCGCCTCCGCCGGCACCCTGGGCCACGAGCTCCGCATCCACGGCACGCAAGGCTGCGGGAGCGCGCTCGAGCATTCGAAGGCTGGGTTCGAGCAGCGCGGTCGACTCGGCCATCGCGACGGCAGGTGCGACGGTGCGGACCCAGTCAGGAACCGACGTCGCCTTCGGGACCACGATCACGATGGCGGTGGGCGCCAGGCGGACCAGGTCCTCGGCGCTCATGGTGGGATATCCCTGCGCGGTCACCGCGTTGCGCCCACCCATCGAGCGCCAGGCATCGTCGACGAAGGTGCCTGCACCGAACGCCGCCGGCGGGTCGGTCGAATAGAGGAACGCCACGGGCCGCGTGCACGCCACGGGCGACGCCGTCGCCAGGTGGTACGCGGCGGTCGCCTCGGCGGCGCGCGCGCGGGCGCCGGCCACACCCATCGACTCGAGCGCATCCGCCACGCTGGCTGCGGCGTCCTCGACGTCGCGCACCCGGTCGATCGCACGGACCTCGACCAGTCGCGCACCCATGCTCCGGACCGCGGCTTCAAGCGCCGGGTCGGGCACGGACGACTGACGCAGGACGAGCGCCGGCCGAAGGGCGACGATGGCCTCGAGGTCGCGGTCTTCAAGCGACCCCACGATCCTGGCCGCGGGCGCATCGCACCAGGCCGTGCGGCCCACGATGCGATCTCCCGCGCCGAGGGCCTGTGCCGTGTGGGTGAGCGCGGGGCTCAGCGAGACGATGCCGCCGGCATGGGGTGCGCCGGAGCCCCCGTGCGCGTTCGCACCCCGCGGATCGGGTTCCGTGCGGCCGCACGCGATCGCGCAGGCAGCCAGCACGGCCGACACGGCGTGGACGATCGCGTTCAGGGCCCGAGGCACGGCGCGATCGTACGCCCGCTTCGGCCGAACAGCCGATACGCTCCCGGCCGATGCCCGCGTTCCTTGCATCCCTGCGCCGCCTCTTCACGGGGCCCGAAGAGCCCGCCACCGCGCGGCGCACGAACGGCGGCGCCATGGACCGGATCGACGGCTCGGCCAGCCCCGTGCCCGCCGATTCGCAGGAGATCGTCGCGATGGCGCGCGACTTCCGCGCCTTCCTCGACCTCCAGGAGCAGCGCCAGCAGGAACTGGCGCGCGTGGTGGCGGCGCTCCCGCAGAGCATGGGCGCCCTGCCCGAGCTCGTCCGCCAGCAGACGCGGCTCGGCGACCTTGTCGCGCAGCAGCTGATGCTCACGCGCCAGCGCGACGACCAGGTCGAGAAGACCCTCGCGCGCATCACTCAGGGCGTCGAGCAGCAGCGTGACGTCATGGGCCTCGTGCAGCAGCAGCTCGACCTGAACCACGAGAGCGCGCTCAAGGTGGCCGAGGGCGTCACGACGCTCGCGGGTGCCGTTGTCCAGCTTCAGGAGACGACCGACCGCAGTGCGCAGGCCCTGCAGCGCCTCCTCGACCGGACCACCGAGCGCGACGCCGGCGTGCAGCGCCTCCACTCGACGCTCCAGAAGTGGATGCTCTTCATCGCGATCCTGGCGTGCATGACGCTGGTGGGCGCGGTGTTCCTCACGATGATCGTGCTCGATGCGCGCGGGACGGTCGCGTCCCAGTCGCCTGGGGCCAAGGCCATGGATGCCGCGGGGGCCGGGCCCGGCGTCGGCGCGGATGCTCCGGTCGAGCTGCCCGAGGCTCCGCCGCCCGAGGGCAAGACGATTCCCGCCCTTGGGGGCGCGCCCGAGCCCACGCCGGCCCAGCCGATCCCCGCGACCGGCGGTGCTGCGCCCCGCTGAAGGCTGCGCAATCAGGCGACCAGCTGCGTGCGAGCGATGCGCGCGTACGTTTCGCACGCCGCGATGAGCGCGTCATGCGTGCCCTGGGCCACGATGCGCCCATGGTCCATCACCACGATGCGATCGGCCGCCAGCACGGTCGACAGCCGGTGCGCGATGACGAGCGTCGTGCGGCCTTCGCCGAACTCTCGGATCGCCGCATTGATCTGCTCCTCGCTCTCGGCATCGACCTGGCTCGTGGCCTCGTCGAGCACCAGCACCGCGGGGTCGCGCAGTACCGCACGCGCGATCGCGATGCGCTGGCGCTGCCCGCCCGAGAGCGACGTGCCGCCCTCGGCGACCATGGTTGCGTATCCGTCGGGCATGCGCTCGATGAAGTGGTTGGCGTGGGCGCGGGCCGCCGCGGATCGCACGCGCGCGTCATCGGCCTCGAGCCCGAACCGAATGTTGTCGGCGACGGTCGCGTGCACCAGCACGGCGTCCTGCGTCACGACGCCAACCTGCGCGCGCACGCTGCGGATCGACGACGACGCAATATCGATGCCGTCGACCGTGATGCGCCCGGACGTCGGCTCGAAGAGCCTCGGCAGGAGCGAGAGCAGCGTGGTCTTGCCGCAGCCGTTCGGCCCGACAATGGCCACGCGCTCGCCGTGCGCGATGGTGAGTTCGATTCCCTGCAATGCGTCCGCGGAGGCACCCGGATAGCGGAACGAGACGCCCTCGAACCGGATCGTGCGCGCGTGGCGCGGCAGGTCCGGGCGCCGGCGGTCGCCCGCGTCCTCGCGCGCCGTGCCCGTGACCTCGAGCAGCCGCTCGGCCGGCGCGCTCGCGGCCTGGATCTCGTTGATCAGGCCGGAAATGGGCTTCAGCGAGCCTCCCGCGGCTGCCAGCGCGCCGAGCGACAGCACGAACGTGTCGAAGGCCAGCTTGCCGTCGAGGATCTGCCGCGCCGCCACGAGCGCCAGCCCGCAGACGGCGAGGATCGCGATCGTCTCGACCACCGGCGAGGACAGCGCCTGCGCCAGCCGGATGCGCATCTCCTCTCGGAGCACCGCGTCGTTGGCCTCCGAGAACCGCCGGATCGCCTCGGGCTCGGCGCATGAACTCTTGACCGCGCGGAGCCCCTGCATCGACTCGTTGGCGGCGCGGAGCATGCGCTCCTGTGCCTGCAGCGACCCGCGCATGCCGCGCCGGATCCGCTTGCCGAATTTGCGCAGCGGCACCGCGAGGACGGGCACCGCGATGAGTGCCACGAGCGTGATGCGCCAGTCGAGCCAGATCGCCGCCAGGAACGCCGCCGCACCCTTGGTGGCTTGCGCAACGGCCTTGCCCGTGAGCGCCACGAGCCCGCGCTGCAGCTCGGCGCTGTCGCGCGTGATGCGGCTCACGAACTCGCTCGCACCCCGCGGGAGCACCGTCGCAAGCGGCAGGTTCACCGCATGCTTGAACACGTCGCGCCGGACGTTCGTGACGACCCGCACGCAGAGCGTGAGCGCCAGGTACTGGTGCGCGAAGTTCGCCGCGGCGCCCACCACGGTCATCGCGGCCAGCACGCCGAAGACCAGGCTCACGCCGTGGAACGGGTCGGTGGGCAGTGCATCGACGACGCCTGCCGGGAGCCATGATGCGTTCTGGCGCGCCCAGTCCGCAAGCGACCCGCCCTTCGTGAGGAGCAGTTCGAGCACCGGCGAGAGCGCGACGAGTCCCGCACCGAGACCGCCTGCGGAGACGGCCGCGAAGGCCATCGCCGCGGCCAGCTGGCCCTTGTGCTGGAGCAATCGCTTGGCGAAGTGCCAGAAGGCGCCCATCGCGTTCAGGTTATGCGAACGGCCGGAGGTGCGCCCGGGAGGTGCGATCGAGCTCGTCCCAGAAGCCCGGGTAGCTCTTCGCCACGCATCCGGGGTTCGCAACGCGGATTCCCCCGGTTCGGAGGCCCAGGATCGCGAAGCTCATGGCGATGCGGTGATCGCCGTGCGGGTCGATGACCGCGTCGACGCGATGCCCGAGCGGGATGGGATCGATCTCGATCCAGTCGACCCCGAACGTGGCACGGGCTCCGACGGCGCGGAGACCCTCGGCCATCGCCGCGATGCGGTCGCTCTCCTTGGCCTTCAGCGTGCCGAGGCCGACCACCCGCGAGGTCCCGTCGGCGGCCGCGGCCGCCGCGATGAGCATGAGCGCTCCGTCGGGGCACGCCGCGCAGTCGGCGACGATGGGCCTCAGGCGCGCGGCCGCGTCGGCGTCACCACCGGCCGCATGCACGCGCATCCCGCCCGGCGCCGCCTCGAGGACGGCGCCCATCGACGCGAGGTGCCGGATCGCGAGCATGTCCGGCTGGCTCGATCGTTCCGGCAGGCCCGTGAGCGTGACGGCGCTGCCCGGCACCAGCACCGCCGCCGCGGCCCAGTACAGCGCACTCGATGCATCGGGCTCGATCTCGCGCGCGCCGCCCGCGTCGGGCACCGCGGGACGAATCCGGACGGCCCGGAGCGTTGCGCCCGAGGACCGGATCTCATCGACCGGCACGCGCCATGCACGGAGTTCGTCGGCGGTGAGATCCAGGTAGGAAGCGCTCGTCGGCTCGCCGCGGAACTCGATCGAGAGTGCGTCCTGCATCGCGCACGCGGCCAGCATCACGGCGCTCACGAACTGGCTGCTCGCGACCTGCCCCACGTGCAGCTGGCCGCCCATGGGCGCGCCGCCGCGGCCATCGACCTCGACGGGAAGCCGCCCCTCGGTCCCGACCCACCGGATCCGCGCGCCGATCGCGCGGAGCAGGTCGACGCCGTCCGCCACCGGGCGCTCGCGCATCCGTGCACTGCCGTCGATCACCGTGACGCGCGGGGCGAGCGCCGCGAGCGCCACGGCGAACCGGGTCGGCGTTCCGCCGTCGCCCAGGTTCACGTGCACCGCGCCTCCGGCGGGAAGCCTCCCGCCGCACCCGTGCACTGTGAAGCCGTCGTCCGATTCCGTGACCTGCACCCCGAGCGCCACGATCGCGCGGGCCAGCGCATCGGTGTCGTCCGACCGGAGCGCGTTCCTCAGGACGGTGGTTCCCCTCGCCAGCGCCGCCAGCACCAGCGCACGGTTCGTCACGCTCTTGGAGCCCGGGGCCCGCACCGCCCGCACGAACGGACTGCAGGCGTCGACCGCGCGCGGCGCGACCTCGCCGAATGCGGGTTCCATCGGCCGGTTCAGTCCTTCGCCTCTCCCGCCGCACGGAACACCGCGACGATGTCCTCGACCGGGATCACGAACAGCCGGTTGTCTCCCTCGAAGTCCACGGGCACGCCGTGCTTCGGGTTGAACAGCACGCGGTCGTACTGCTCGATTGGGTAGTTGTCGTCCTTGGCGACCTCGGCCGAGATCGCCACCACGCGCCCCGTGATCGTCGGGATCTCGATCTTGTCCGGCAGGTGGATGCCGACCTTCGTCACTTTCTTGTCCTCGTCCTTGCGGATGAGGACCCGCTTGCCGATCGGTTCCACCACTTCGAGCTTGGTCGTTCGCGACGTGCGCGTCATGGCCGAATGATATAACCCCACCACGCATGCAAGCCCAGCAGAACCCGGTCGAACACGTCGCACGCCTGATTCGCGCGGTGCCCGACTTCCCGAAGAAGGGCATCATGTACCGCGACATCACGCCGATGCTGGCGGACCCGGGCGCGCTGGCGCTGGCGGTCGAGCTCATGGCGAACCCGTTCCGAGGGCACAAGTTCGACGTCGTCGTGGGCGCCGAGAGCCGCGGCTTCATCTTCGGCGTGGCGGTGGCGCAGGCGCTCGGCTGCGGCTTCGTCCCGGTGCGCAAGCCGGGCAAGCTCCCGAGCAAGGCCGTCTCCGTCTCCTACACCCTCGAGTACGGGCAGGACTCGCTCGAGATGCACGCCGACGCCTTCCCCGCCGGGACCAAGGTGCTCGTGGTCGACGACCTGCTGGCCACCGGCGGCACGCTCAAGGCGTGCTGCGAGCTCGTCGAGCGCGTGGGCGGCGTTGTCGCCGGGGCCACGGCCCTCATCGAGCTTGCCGACCTTGGGGGGCGTGCCCTGATCGCTCCTCGCGACGTGCACACCGTGATCCGGTTCTAAGTTCCGCGCGCTCCGGCAACGGGGCGTCCGGCCTGCCCGTGCGCGCCGGCGCGATCGCCGGGCGGACTATCATTCCGGGATGACTTCCGTCGCGACCAGCCCCGTCACCCGCCCCGCCACGGGCACCGACCCGCTCGCCCTCATCGACGTCGACCACGTCCGGTTCTACGTCGCAAACGCCAAGCAGTCGGCGTTCTTCTACGCGTCGGCGTTCGGCTTCCAGGTCGACCAGATCAACGACCTCACGACCGGCAACCGGCAGTCCGCGCAGTACTTGCTCACCCAGGGCAACATCCGGTTCCTGCTCGAGACCCCCCTCACCAAGGACCATCCGGCCGCCGACGAGATCCGCCGGTTCGGCGACGGCATCAAGGACATCGCGTTCACCGTGTTCGACGCCGAGGCCGCGTGGAAGCAGGCCGTCCGCAACGGAGGCACGAGCGCCCAGGAGCCAACCACGCGCAGCGACGCGAACGGCTCGGTCACGACCGCCGCCGTCCACACCTACGGACGCGCCACGCACACCTTCGTCAGCCGGACCGGCAAGTACGCGCTTCCCGAGGTCAAGCAGGGAGCGCAGTTCATGCCGGGCTTCCGGCCGTTCGGCGCCTTCGCGCTCAACGAGTGGAACCGCCAGCATCCCTGCGGCCTCAAGTTCGTCGACCACGCGGTGGGCAACGTCGAGGAGGGCAAGATGAACCGGTGGGTCGAGTGGTACGAGCACGTGCTCGGCTTCTCGATGTTCAAGCACTTCGACGACAAGGACATCTCCACCGAGTACTCGGCCCTGATGTCCAAGGTGATGGCCAGCGGAAACCAGCTCATCAAGTTCCCGATCAACGAGCCCGCCGCGGGCAAGAAGAAGAGCCAGATCCTCGAGTACCTCGAGTGGCACGACATGACCCCCGGCGTGCAGCACCTGGCGCTGCGCACCGACGACGAGCTTGCGAGCGTCGCCGAGCTGCGCCGCCGCGGCGTCGACTTCCTCACCATTCCCGAGGCCTACTACCAGGGCGTGTGGAACCGCGTGGACGCGATGCTGCGCCAGCATGGCCACGCGGCCGTCAAGGAAGACCACCAGCGGATCAAGGACCTCGGCATCCTGGTGGACGCCGACGACGAGGGCTACCTGTTGCAGCTCTTCAGCAAGCCTCTCCAGGACCGCCCCACCCTGTTCTTCGAGATCATCTGCCGCCGTGGCAGCCAGAGCTTCGGCAAGGGCAACTTCAAGGCGCTGTTCGAGAGCCTCGAGCTCGAGCAGGAGCGGCGCGGGAACCTCTGATCCGTGCGCGTGCGCCGGCTGGCCGCGTGGTGCGCGGCGGCGATCGCCGCCGCTGCGGTCGTCGCGTGCGTGATCGATGCCGCGCGTGACCGCGCGGACCTGGACGCCGCGGCCCGGCGGATCGCCGACGCGCATTCGGCGCTGGCGCGGCGCGCGCCCGGCGATGCCATCGACGCGCTCCGCGAGGCGGGCGAACGGTTGGGGGCATACGAGGCGCGCCCGGCCTGGCGCCATGCGTGGATGTCGGTCGCCGGATCGTCGCGCGACGCATCGCTCCGCGACGCGTTCGAGGCATGCGTGCGCGATGCGGGCGCTGCGCTGGACGCGCGCGCCGGGTTCCTTTCGCGGCTGAAGCAGGCCTTCGAGCGCATCGAGCGGTCGGTGACCCTCGAGGAGCTCGATGCCGCCGACCGCGAGCTGGGAGCCCTGGCCGCCGACGCGGGCGCGGATCCGGAGGCCCTTGCGCCGGTTCGCGAGGCCTCCGCGCGCGCCCGCACGTCCTACGAACGCGACGTGGCCCGCAACCGCGAGGCCCTCGCCGCGCTTACCGCGGAACTCGACCGTGCGGCGACCCCGTCCGAGCTGCGAGCGGTCATGGACGCCGTGCTTCCGGCGCGGGCGCGCGGCTCCGACGCCGGCGTCCTGCGCGCCATCACGGGGCGCGCCGCGGTGGCCCTCGACCGCATGCTTCGCGAACGGCTCGATGCCGCCGAGCGCGAAGGCGCCGACGCCCTCGACGCGGCACGGGCCGACGCGCTTGCGGAGCGCATTGAGCGCGACCCCGACCTGGCCCGGCCCGGTCATCCGTCGGTGGGCGAACGCGCGCGTGCGGTCCGGGCCTCGCTCCGGGCCCGTGCCGATGCATTGGGAGCCTGGGAGGCGTGCCTGCGCTCGGCGGTCACCGCCGTCGAGCGAGGCGACTGGGCCGCCGCGCACGCGTCGGCGCGCGACATGCGCGCGAACCTCGACGCGTGGGAGCGCGCGGCGCCCGGGGTTGCGGCACGGGTTGCGCCGGCGGTGGCGCGCATCGATGCCGCGGTCGACCGAGGGCGTTACGAGGCGCTGCTTCGGGCGCCGTGCCTGCGCCACGCGCGCGAGTACCTCGAAGGCGCGCCCACCCACCCGCGCAGCATGGCGGAGCCGGTGCGCGCGTGGCTTGCGGCCGCAGGCGATGCGCCGCTCCGCGTGGAACTCGCATCGATCCGTTGGGCGGCGACGGGTGCTCCGGTCCCGGGTCGCACGCTGGAGGACCGGCCGGACGCACGCGTGGACCTTCGCGTGGAGGATGCGCCCGGCGCACAGGTGTCGTTCGCGGACGTGGTCGAGGGCGCCGTGAGCCGTCCCGCGCAGCCCGTCGCGTGCGAGTGGCGCGCGCATGACGGAGGCCTCGTGCGGCTCGGCATCCGCATCACCATCGACCTGCGCGACGCGATCGCGGCCGATCCCGTGGCGATCGGGGCGTTGGCGGCGCCGGCGGACGTGCTCGCCGCGCGACGGACCGTGGTGCTCGAAGCTCGTGACCCCGCATGGAGCGGCCGGCCGCACGAGGTCACGCTCCGCGCGGAGTACGCGGAGGTGCCGGGCCTGCCGGCGTTCGGGGCGTCGATATCCTCCGCGCCATGAGCACGGGCGCCTCCTCGTTCCCTCCGATCGTCCCGCAGCCGGCCGTCGACCAATCCCGCGACGCCACGTGGCCGGGGTGGATCGGAGGCCTGTCGGTCGCGTTCGCTGGCCTCACCCTCCTTGGGGCGTGCTGCGGATCCGCCACCCTGCTCTCCGTCAAGCTGTTCGGTGGGATGGCAGGCATGGACATGGAACTGCCGAGCCCTCCGCGGATCATGGTGGGAATGGTGGTGCTGGGCGGCGTCGTCGCGGTGGTGATGGCCGCCATGCTGTTGATCGGCGGGATCGGCACGCTTCGACGCCGTCCGTCGGGACCGCGCCTCCTCGTGCGGTACGCGGCGATCAGCCTGGTGCTGGCGATCGTCCAGTTGCCCCTGAACCTGATGAGCATCCGTCCGGGTGCGGAGTGGGGATCGGCCCTCGCGCACGCGCAGTTTGATGCGCTGGAGAAGAACGGGACGCAGGTCACTGACGCCCAGCGCGCCGAAGCCGATGCGCAGGCCGAGCCGACCGCGGTGAACTACGTCATGACGGTCGGTGGCACGCTCATCGGATGCGTCTACCCGGCGGTGCTGCTGGTGTTCCTGCGGCGGCCGCGCGTGCGTGCACACTGGGAAGCGTGGGCAGGCTGAGTCAACCCCGCGCGAAGCGCGCGTCCGGAGGGCATTCCACCGTCTCGCCGTCCACTTCCACGCGCCACGCGTGGAGTGCGGGGTGGGCGTCGCGCGATGCGTCACCGCCGTAGAGCGCGTCGCCGCGCAGGGGGTGTCCCAGCGATGCGAGCCCCGCGCGCACCTGGTGGCGCCGGCCGCGACCGATGACCTCGACCTCGACCAGGTCGTGCGCACCGTCCACCGCGCGCTCGGCGACGTGCCAGCGGCATCGTCCGCACTCGGGACCGGTGCCCTCGCGGCGCACCGTCACCTTGCGCGAACCCTTGTGCCGGCTCGAGAAGTACAGGCGGAACGTCCCGTCGTCGGGAAGCCCCGTTCGCGCAAGCGCCAGGTACGTCTTGCGCGCACCTCCCGAAGATCCAACCTCGCCACGCAGGCGCGCGTGCGCCTCGGCCGTGCGGCCGGCGACCACGCAGCCGCTCGTGCCCTGGTCCAGCCGATGCGCGATGCCGGCCTCCGGAATCGATGCATGCTCCGGGTGCGCCGCGCGCAGCCACGCCTCCAGGCTGCCGGCAGCGGCGTCCGCGTCGCGGCCTGGTCCGTCGGCGGCGTCACCTGCTTCACCACCGGACGGCCGTTCCCCGTTCCCGCCCGCGTGCGCCAGCGTGTGCCAGCCTGCGGGCTTCGCGAGGACGCGCCAGTCGGGACGCTCGATGATCACGCGGGGCTGCGCTGCTTCCATCCTTCTACACTACCCGAGCCATGCCTTACTACTCGACGCTCGGCCAGATCCCCAAGAAGCGCCACGTGCAGTTCCGCCGCCCCGACGGCGCGCTCTACAGCGAGGAGGTGTTCGGCACCGAGGGATTCGTGGGCCCCACGTCCACGCTCTACCACATCAACCCGCCCACGCAGGTGATTGGCTGGAAGACGCTCTACGGCACCAAGCCCGAGTACATCGAGCAGGACGTCATGCGCATGCGGCACCTGAAGACCGCGCCCATGCCGCCCAAGGGCGATCCCATCACCGGCCGCGTGGTCCTCTTCGGGAACTCCGACGTCGAGATGGCCATGTGCGTCCCGGCCGAGAAGATGGACTACTTCTTCAAGAACGCCATGGGCGACGAATGCATCTTCGTGCACTTCGGTTCGGGCGTCGTGCACACCACCTTCGGGACGCTGAAGTTCGGTCCCAAGGACTACATCGTGATTCCCAAGGGCATCACCTACCGGATGACGTTCGACCGCCAGAAGCCCGGCGAGCCGAACCCCCGCTTCGTGGTCTTCGAGACCGCCAACGGCAGCCACATCGGCCCCCCGCCCCGCTACGTGAGCAAGCAGACCAGCCAGTTCCTGGAGCATGCGCCGTACTGCGAGCGGGACCTGCGCCTGCCCCAGCTGCCGCTCACCTTCGACACGAAGGGCGAGTTCGAGGTGCGCATCAAGGCCCGCGACCTGGTGCACAGCTACACGTACACGTATCACCCGCTCGACGTCGTCGGCTGGGACGGCTGCTACTACCCGTACTGCTTCAACATCGACGACTTCGCGCCCATCGTCGGCAAGCTGCACATGCCGCCGCCGATCCACCAGACCTTCGAAGGGCACAATTTCGTCATCTGCAGCTTCTGCCCGCGGCTCCTGGACTTCCATCCGGACGCCATCCCGGTGCCGTACAACCACTCGAACCTGGACAGCGACGAGATCCTCTACTACGTCGAGGGCAACTACAAGGCGCGCAAGGGCATCGAGCAGTGCTCGATCACCGTGCACCCGCAGGGCATCCCGCACGGGCCGCACCCGGGCACGGTGGAAAAGTCGATCGGCGCCAAGGAGACCTCTGAACTCGCCGTGATGTGCGACACCTTCCGGCCGATGTTCCCGACGAAGGCGGCCATGGGCCTCGACGACCTGGCGTACCCGAGGAGCTGGGAGGGCGAGCATTTCCCCGTGAGCCTCGAGCAGCACCACGCGAACGGCGCGCACCGGCGCGGCGGCGCGAAGGCCGCGAAGTCCGCAAGGTCCGACGGCCCCAAGGCGAAGGTCACGAAGCCTTCGAAGCCCGCCCGCAAGGCCGGCGGCTCGACCAACACCTGGGACTGAGGAACCCCCGCCTCACCTTGCCGGCAGCACGACGCCGCGGCACTCGCCGAACCCGATGCGGCGCGCGCCGTGGCCTTCGCACCACCCGCGGATGACGAGTTCGTCGCCGTCCTGCAGGAAGCGGCGCTCGGTGCCGTCGCCGAGCATGATCGGCTCCGTCCCGCGCCAGGTGCGTTCCAGCATGCAGCCGCGGCTCTCCTTGGTGGGGCCGCTGATGGTGCCGCTCGCAAGCAGGTCGCCGGGCCGCATGTTGCAGCCGGTGGACGTGTGGTGCGCCAGCATCTGGCTCATGGTCCAGTACATGTCGGCGAACGTGCCCAGGCTGATCCGCGTGGGCGCCATGCCCTTCTCCCGCATCGCGGCGCTCGCCAGCAGGACCTCCAGCTTCACGTCGACCACGAAGTCGCCGTCGCACCGCAGGTAGTCGAGCACCGCGGGGTCGCCCTCGCGACGGGCGGGTCCGGGCACGCAGAAGGGCCGCAGCGCTTCAAGCGTGACCACCCACGGGCTCACCGACGTGCAGAAGTTCTTCGCGTTGAAGGGGCCCAGCGGCTGGTACTCCCACTTCTGGATGTCGCGCGCCGACCAGTCGTTGACGATCACGCAGCCGAACAGGTGACCGCGCGCGCTCGCCACGGGGATGCGCTCGCCCATGGCGTTGCCCGCACCGCCGAAGAACACGCCCATCTCCAGCTCGTGGTCGAGCAGCTTGCTCGGGCCGAAGCTCGGGGGTCCGTCATCGGAGGACACGGTCTGCCCGTGCGGCCGGCGAACGGGTGTTCCGCTCGCGACGATGCTCGATGCGCGCCCGTGGTAGCCGACCGGGAGGTGCTTCCAGTTGGGCATGAGCGGCTGGTTCGGCCGGAACATGCTCCCGACGTTGGTGGCATGGTGCTCGCTGGCGTAGAAGTCGGTGTAGTCGCCGATCGCCGCGGGCACGTGCATGGCAAGCGACGCACGGTCGAGCAGCACGGCATCGCGCCGCGCATGGCGCTCGATGCTGGGCGGGCCGTCCGTCAACAACGCGCGGACGTGCGCGCGGGCCGCCGACCAGTCCGCGGCGCCCAGGGCCATGAACGCGTTCAGCGTGGGCATGCGCAGCGCCGCCACGACGCGCGGCGGAAGCCCCTCGAGCATCCCGAAGCCCGCCGCCTCGGCCAGGTCCAGGGCGTGGTCCCCGATGGCGCACACCACGCGCGGCTCGCCCGGCCGGTCGGGTCGCACGGCGACGCCCCACGGCAGGTTCTCGATCGGGAAGTCCCCGTCGGCGCGGTCGGCGCCGGGGACCCAGCAGCGGGCGGGGTCGGTCATGGAATCAGGCCTTCGCCGCCGCGGGCGGCAGCAATTGGATCGATCGAAGGTCGCCGAGCGGCTCGTCGAACGAGCAGCTGCCGACGCTGGTCGCGAAGCGCTCGCGCGCCTCGCGGATCTCACCGAGCTTCAGCGTGCGTCCCTTCCAGCCGACGTTCGTCGGGGTGAACTCGAAGTTCTTCCCGTGGGTGTCGCAGAGGATCATCTCAAGCTCCTCCTGCTCAACCGTGCCGTGCCAAAGCAGCGCCGCGCCGACGAACACGTTCACGAAGCCGAATTGGTCGCAGCCCACGCTCGTCTCATGGTGGCGGAACGGATGGTGAAGGCCGGCAGTCGCCTTGAAGGGGACCCCGGCCGCCTTGCACGCGCTCAGGAACTTCGCGACCTCGAGTGGCGTTGGATGCGCCTCGGGGACGGTGCCGCCGGTGCGGATCTTGGCGCCGGACTCCATCTCGCTGAGGGCCGCGACCATCCCGCGCACGTCCTGGTTCGCGGGGAGCTCGAACCACGGGAACAACTCCTCGGGCATGAGCTCGAGCGCGCCCTCGATGGTGTTCGCGCCCTTCGCCTTGATCTCGATGCTCTCGATGATGGCGCGCCCGGCGCCGGGCTCCGCATGCCGCTTGTTGAAGCGCTCGATCGCGTTCAGCTCGGCCTCGAAGCTCTCGTCGCCCGCTGCTTCGCTGAGGACGGTGAGCGGCCACGGATCCTCGCTGTCGTCGCGCTCGCCCGCGGGCATCAGCCCCTCGGCGCAGCGTTCGAACTCCCCCAGCCGCTTCACGGGCACCACCAGCCTGCCGAGCGCCCAGCGGTCGTCGCTTGCGCGGTGGCGCGCATAGTTCGCGACGGTCTTGGGCATGTCGAGCGCCGCCGGCGGGAAGAGTCCCGCGTAGTCGACGATCCCGTGCATCAGTGCTCGCGTGCTCTCCATGGGACGGGCATTATGCCCGCTCGGCGGCGGGCGCGTCCGGCCAGTCCGTGCGGGATCCGTCCGCGGCCTCGGTCCAGTCGAGGCTCGAGCCGAAGCTCTCGCGCAGGCTCATCGCGGCGGCCATCGCCACCGGCACCAGCACGGCTCCTAGCAGCGCGGCCGCCCGCCACTTCGCCTGCGACGCCTCGGGCCCGGTGCCGTCGCCGGCGAAGACGCCTTCCAGGAGGTGCCAGAGCACCGCACTGCCTGCCGCCGACCACCGGACGAAGTTCGGGGCGCTCGTGGCGGCCGTCGCACGCAGGTTGGTGCCGAACTGCTCCGCCGTGGTCGTGACGAACACCGCCCAGTAGCCGCACCCGAAGCCGATCGCCGCGCACACCGCGTAGAACGACCCTGGTGTCGACGCCGGCACGGTGAAGTAGGCCGCGATGGCCGCAGCGGTCACGACGTGGAACACCAGCAGCGCACGCCGCCGGCTGCGAAGCACCTGGCTCAGGAGGCCGCTTGCCAGGTCGCCAAGCGCCAGCCCCACGTAGCACCACATGATCGCGAGGCCGGGGCTCGGCAGCCGGTCGCGCGCGATGCCCATCGAGAGCCCGATCGCGTCGCAATACTTCACGAGGATGCCGACGCAATACCAGATCGGCACCGCGCACAGGATGAGCGCCAGGAACCGCTTCAGCCGCATCGGAGGCCATGCGAGCATCCAGAATGCGCCCCGCCCCGTCGCATGGGACTGCTTGACGCGGTCGAACATCCCGCTTTCGACGACGCCCACGCGCAGGAACAGCAGCGCCAGCCCGAGCAGCCCGCCGATCAGGAACGCGTTCCGCCAGTCGGCCACCATCTCGGTCACGAAGTAGGCGCACACGGCGCCCATGATCCCCACCGTCGCGACCATCGTGGTCGCGAATCCGCGGCGTTCCTTGTCGACCAGCTCGCTGACGAGCGTGATGCCCGCACCGAGCTCGCCCGCAAGCCCGAAGCCCGCAACGAATCGCAGCACGGCGTATTGGTTGAACGCGCTCCCAAGGCCGATGGCGTGGAGCGCGGCGCCGAGCCCCTCGTTGGGCACGTCCGCGACGAACGCGTTCAGGATGTTGGCCACCGAGTAGACGAGGATCGACCCGAAGAGCATCTGCAGGCGGCCCAGGCGGTCGGCCAGCACGCCCCAGGCAAGCCCCCCGAGCACCAGGCCCGTCGTCTGCAGGTAGTTGTCGAGCAGCACGCCGTTGCGCTGCAGGATGTCGGTCTCGACGGCGGCCTTCGCCTGCTCCATTGACTCAGCATCCGCGAACCGTGCGCTCGCCAGCAGTTCCTGCTGCGCGGCCGCGATCTTGGTGCCCAGCAGGTCCTTCAGGCTGCGCACGCGGACGAGCGCGAAGAGCAGCAGGTCGAAAATGTCGACGAAGTACCCAAGCGCCGCCACGGTGGTGGCGAGCGCGACGTTGCGGTCCTGCATCAGCGAGCGCACCCGGGGAGCCCGATCACGCGTCCGACGGCGCGCATCCGCACGTCTTCAGGAAGCGGCGGATCTCGGAGATCTCGTGGTCGCTCTCCAGCGTGTGGCCGCCGTGCTTGGGGATCGGGAAGGACATCTCGTGGCCGTTCAGCTTGACCTTGAGGTGTTCCTTCTTGGTCTCCTCGCACGTGCCGCCGAGGCCCTCGAACATGTGGACGATGTCCCGCCAGTGGATGTTGTGACTGGTGGGGTGCGCGAAGATCTGCTTCAGGGTGTGTTCGGGGGCGTGGCTCATGGGCTTCCCGGGGATCGTACCGAACGCACCCGTCCCGGCCGCGGTGAGCGGCCGGGACGGACGTGAATCGAGGAAGATTGAGCGTCCGACCGATCAGTTCCGCCGCCGCCGCATGCCGATCAGCGCGGCAGCCCCAAGGAGTGCCGCGGAACCGGGTGCGGGCACCGCGAATGCGCTGAAGGAGACCTGCTCCGAGGAAGTGCCCGCGCGCAGTGCGAGTGTCCCGCCCGAGGTCATGATGCTGAATGACGGCGACGTCCACGTCCCGAACTGCGCGGCGCCAGAGCTGGCCGTGGTCGTGATGCCGCTTTCCATGTCCCAGCCCGCGGCGGCCGTCGGGGCGAAGTCACCCTTCAGGAGCGAGAAGGTCGAAGTCGATCGCGCGAAGCCGATGTTCGACGATGCGTCGACGAACGTCTTCGTCGAGGTGAAGAACATGAATGAGCCGACGCCATCGATGGCGATGAACGCCATGTCGTGGACCAACTCGTAGCCGCCGCCCGAGCGCGTCTGGCGGTTGTCGGAATCGGCCTGGGCGAAGATCGTGAACGCGCGACCGGTGAAGTTCGTGGCGCCGACGGAACCGTCGGCCACGCCCTGGAAGGTCACGGTGACCATGCCCGCGGTGCAGGCGAACGAGGCGGACAGCGCGGCGGCGGAGGCCGCGAGGGAGGCAGTCTTCATGAGGGGTCCTTGGAGAGGGTCAAGGGTGAGTGCGTGAGGAAGCGAGCGGTCCCGGCCCGCGCCGAGGGATCGGCGCGGGCCGGGATGCGTTGGGAGGGATCAGCGGCGACGGCGAGCGCCGACCAGGCCGGCGGCGGCGAGGAGCACGAGCGAGCCCGGGCCGGGCACGGGTGCCATCCATCCGAGCATGAGGGAGTCGGCGCCGACGTACGACGTGCTGGAGCCGGTCCCGATGGCCGTGATGCGGAGTTCGGTGATCGTGGCGTTGCCGGGAGTCGTCCAGAAGCCTGCGAACGCGTCCGGCGAGTTGAAGTTGCGGAGGATCGCGGTGCCGTCCGACAGCTTGACGAGCACGCGGCCCGAGGTGCGGTTGCCGTTGGCGTCATAGAAGCCGAAGTGACCGCCGACGCCCAGGAGGCCGCCGGTGGAAGCGTTGTCGGTGAACGTGAAGACGAGCGAGGATCCGGCGGGCATGGAGAACAGCGCGCCATTGACCTGGCTGACTTCGCCGTCCAGTGCGGACGAGCGGGCGCTCCAGTCGACGCGGCCGCCGCCGTCGAACATCTCGAAGTCGGCGATCGAGCTGGCCTCACGCACCTCGGGCTGCGTGAATCGGACCGTGGCGGTGTCGGTGGCCCAGCCCGTCGGCACGAAGCCGAGGTCCGTCGGCGCGTCGTTCCAGTCGGCCTTGCTGGTGAAGGTGTAGGTGTCGACCATGCCGGCGAGCGACACGGACGAAACGATGGCGGCGAGGCCGCACGAAGCGAGAGCGATGCGCATTTCCCTGTTTCCCTTTGAATTCAAACAACCCTGGAAGTCAGCGCACCTCGGAATCGTGGGCGCCGACAGGGACTCCGGAACAGGCCGTTCGGCCTGCCTGGGTCCCACTTGAGACCCTCCCTGCGGTGGGTGAGGCGGGAACCCCGGGGAGACCGGATCACGGAAATCGGGAAATTGTTCGCGCCCCCGCCCCAGGCCCGGGGAGCCACGGAACGCCGCGGGCCGGGCCGCTACACTTGTGGCCCCGCGGGCATAGCTCAGTTGGTAGAGCGTCAGCTTCCCAAGCTGAATGTCGAGGGTTCGAGTCCCTTTGCCCGCTTTCTCGCTTCGCTCGAAGCGGTCAACCCGGCGCTGCGCGCCGGTGCCCCGTCGCTTCGCTCCGGGGCGGGGCCTACGGGCGCCCCTGGCGGGGCGCTGCGAGTCCCTTTGCCCGCTTTCTCGCTTCGCTCGAAGCGGTCAATCCGGCGCTGCGCGCCGGTGTCACGTCGCTTCGCTCCGGGGCTGGGCCTGCGGGCGCCCCTGCGGGGCGCTGCGAGTCCCTTCTCGGGTAGTGGCCCCACCATTCCGGCCAACAGCCCCGCTACTTCCCGCCCCTCCGGTACGGCTCGAGTCCGGGCCCGTCTTCGCGAAGCGCGCGCTTCATTGCAGGGGTGAGGAGCGTGCGCCAACGGTCCTTCGGGTCGAACGAGAGCCATTCGAACCGTGGGAAATCAGGAACCGTGGCATTCAGATCCACCAAGCGTCCGCCCTGGATGCCGACCAGCTCCCAGATCCAGAAGTTGTGTGGCTTGCCGTCCGTGCAGGCCTCGCACATCGCGAATTGCTTCACCAGGAACTCCATGCGTCCGTTCCGGTCGATGTCGAGCGGATGCATGCCGTAATGGGTTCCCAGCGGCAGAAATCGCACCGATGCGGCCGCACCCGGTCGGGCAGGCTCGAGCAGCACGATCGTGTCGTTGCCGATGTTGACGGAAAGGCCGCATCCGCTTGAGCCCCAATGGAGGATCATGTCGAGGGTCCCGTTGCCGTCGACGTCACCCGCGTCGATTGACGGCCCCGCGACGCCATCGATGCTTCCGCCACCGAAGTCGATGCGGTGCATGGCGACCGGTACTGGCCTCCCATCATGGGGCGCGCACACGCAGAGCCGTTCATCGGCGGTCACGACGACGACCCAGCCATCTCGGGGAAGCCGCCAGAGCACGACGTCGTCGTGCCCGGCGCCAGGTGCGCACTCCTTGATGGCTTCACGCTCCGCGTCGCTTCCCTCTTCGGGCGTGAGCGGCCGCACGAACTCGAGCGCTCCCCGCGCTGGCAACGAGAAGGCCGGGAAACGCTCTGACACGGTGGTGTCCACCATCGCCGTGCCGGCGCCCGGTTCCGCCGCGCCGGCAGGCGGTGCAGCGATGCTTCGCCCCGACAGAAACACGACACCGAGTATGCAGATCGTTCTTGGCACCATGGTTCCCTCCTTGGATGAGCCCGAAATCCGCTTCCTGCGGACCGACCGTCTTCGGCCACCTCCAGCGGAATGGATGAGAATTTGGATGCTTGTGGCGAGTCCCGATGGTCTTCGGACGTGAATGCACGCAACGTGAACGAAACAATCGGAACCGGGCCGCCGGGCTCGGTGGCCACATCATCCAGGCGACCGTACTTGGCCAAGGCCGATTCGCCCAGGGCAACCCCGGTGGGCCGGGGAACCCCTACGCCAAGCGCGTGGCGGGCCTGCGGGCCGCGCTCCTGGAGAGCGTCACCGAGCAGGACATCCGCGCCGTGGCCCGTGCGCTGGTCAAGCGGGCCAAGGAGGGCGAGATCCCGGCCATCCGCGAGCTGCTGGACCGGCCGCTGGGCAAGGCCGGAGACAACCCGCCCGAGGACGCGGGCGGCATCGTCCTGAACGTCGTGACGGGGGTTCCGACGGAAGATTGAGCCGTTCGCCCGAGGGATTTTGCGCCCCGAGGCTCACCCCTGCGGGGCGCTGCGAATCCCTTTGCCCGCTTTGGTTGAAGGTTGCGCTGGGGTTACGGATTCCTTGCACCCCGGGGGCGCGAGGACGGGTTGAGAACACCCACTCCCTCGCCATCTCGGGTAGGGGCGCCCACCCATCCGTCACGGATCACTGTGATTGATTATCGGGCGACGCAGCGTGGGCTCGCGTGTCCTCGACGAGGCGTGCCACCGGCCGCAGCCATCCGCCTCGCCCCGTCAAGGGGACCACGCCAGGCGCGCGCAGGATAGTTCCCTGGAGTTGCTCGCCAACCACGCCGCAGGAGGTACGTTGACGGATTCGGTCGATCCAAGGCCAATCCGTTCGCACTGCCTCCAGAGACTCGCGCCCATGAACACCCCGTTTCGGTCCGTCGCCGTCGCACTCGTCGTGATCCTGATGCCGGCACTCGCCCCGCGGGCATTTGGGCAGTCTTGCGCCCCCGCGCCCCACGTGCCGATCGCGACCGAGACGACCCCCGCACAGCTGAACCCGCTGATCGCGCAGATGCGCGACTTCCCCACCGAACTCGATCCGCGCATCTTCTGCGACGGCAGGCTGAAGCCCGCCGTTCGCGACCGCACGATGGATCTGGTGAGTGGGCTGTTCGCACGCCTGAAGAAGTCGCTGCCGACCTCGATCGCGTCCGTCGCGCCCGACGGAACCGTCAGCGAGGTGCAGGTCACCTGGGGCATCGGTGCCGTGGAACTTCTCGGAAGCGAGGCCGGCTTTGAATACGACGCCAAGTCCGACCTCGGCATCCACGTCTTCCTGAGCGCAAACGGGACGATCTGCACCGACGTCACCGAGGATGCGACCGGCAGGGAGATCATCGACTGCGATGCTTGCAGGGCGGCATGCATCGCAGACCCGGTCGCCAAGATCTTCAACAAGCTTGTCGAGTTTGAGCAGGAGCCTTCGGACCTATCTGACCCAGGCTCCGGCATCACGTTCTACGGCATGGTGGTCGAGGTCACCTTCCACGGAGCGCGCGGTCCGAGCTACCAGGTCTATCCGTCCCGCGGGCACTGGTCGGTCTCCGAAGACACCTGGGTCAACCAGCCCGTGGCCCAGAAGGACCTGACCGATCCCGCGCAGATGTTGACCGATGCAATGATGTGGATCAACCGGTACAACGACCTCGCGTGCGAGTACATCGCGTCGCCGGTTGGATTCGACTGCGATCGCTTCGGTGATCTCGATGACGAACTCGGCGATTACCGCAATGACGGCATCGTTGCGGCTGGCGGAAACACGCGCTGCACGTCGAACATCACCTACCGCCTGCTGCGTCGTCTGCCGAGCGTGAACATCCCGGACACGGTGGATGCGCTCGAGGTGCGCTGCTCGAACATCGGGACGTCGCTTCGGACCTGCCTCGGGGATCTCGACTGCAACAACGAAGTAAACGCGATTGACCTCGGAGCGCTGCTCGCGGCATGGGGACCCGGCAATGGCCCGGCGGACCTCAACGGCGATGGAGAGGTCAACGGCGACGACCTCTCGCTGCTTCAGTCGAACTGGGGCACCTGCAGGTAGCGCGGAAGGTGATGGCGAGCGCTTCCGAACCGGCTTCCTCAAGCTCGGGCGGTTCGGCAACGACGCGGAGCGCCTGATGTCTGGTAATAATTGATTGCAATTGAGTCCCGCGGATTCCTTGCCCCCTGCCCCCCGGAATCCGACCGTCCCTCACCGTCACCGACCGCCCATGGATGGATCGCGGCCTGTGTGTCGGCCCCGCGCGCTGAGGATCCTCGATGCCTGAACCCCATGCCGACTCCGCCAGCGCCACGCGCGCGGCGCTGTCCCGGCCTTCGGATTTGGAACACCTGTTGCACTCCATCCCGGGTGGGGTCTTCATCTACGAGGAGTCCCCGGCAGGCGAAGGTCGGTTGGTGTTTGGCAACGCCGGCTTCATGATCCTGTGCCCCCCGTGCGCCCAAACAGACGCGCCGCCAGGTCTTCACCCGATCACCCACCTGTTCCACCCCGACGAGTCCGAGCGCGTCGCGAGCGACCTCGAGCGCTCGGCGGCCGACCTCACGCCCTGGCATGCCGAGTACCGCCGAGCGACGGCCGACGGCTCCACCGCCTGGGTCGAGATCCGCGCCGAACCGCGGCCGCAGTCGCATGGGGTCGTGCGGTGGACCGGCTTCGTCTCCGACGTCACCGCGCGTGTCACTGCCGAGATCCAGCTCCGGCACGCACGCGCCGAGGCGTTGCGCGCAAGCCGCCTCAAGTCCGACTTCATCGCCGCGGTCAGCCATGAACTACGCACTCCGATGACGGCCATCATCGGCTACGCAGAACTGCTTCAGGACGACCCCCGAGTGCGTGCCGATTCCGGCACCGCGTCCGCGGCCGAGGCCATCCTCCGCAACGGTGAGCACCTGCTTTCGGTGGTCAGCGACATCCTTGACGACTCGCGCGTCGAGGCGGGCGCATTCTCCGTGCGCGCGGCCGAGATCGATCTCGCGCAAGTGGCGCATGATGCGTCCGATCTCCTCGCCATCCGGGCACGTTCGCGCGGCATCGGCCTGCAGTTCGCGGCCGATCCACGCGCGCCGTCGTTCGCCCGCGCCGATCCGTTGCGCGTGCGGCAGATCATTCTCAATCTCGTCGGCAATGCGATCAAGTTCACCGACCGGGGCAGCGTGCGCGTGAGCGTCTCGAACACCGGTGGCGCCGCATCCGTCACCGTTGCGGATGACGGCACGGGCATGGATGCCGAACAGCTCGAGACGCTGTTCCGTCCGTACACGCAGTTCAACAGTGCGCGAGCATGCGAGGGAAGCGGCCTGGGGATGGCGCTCTCGCGCCGACTGGCGCGCATGATGGGAGGCGACCTGCGCGTCGCAAGCACGCCGGGGCATGGGACCACGTTCACGCTCTCGCTCCCTGCCATCGCGCCCAGCCTGGGCGATGCACCGCCCGTCGTTGAGATCGCCCACGACGGCGCTTCCGATGCGGCCGCATCCGGTGCGCCCGGGGCCGACCGCGAAGGCGAACTCGCGCCGCCCTTGGCGGGATTCCGCATCTTGGTCGCAGAGGACGGCCCCGACAACGTCCGCCTCTACCTGCGGCAGCTCGGGCGCGCCGGCGCGGACGTACGCGTCGCGTCAAACGGCCGCGAGGCGGTGGCGCTGGCCCAAGCCGCGGCGGTCGGCGTGCTCGACGCCCCGTTCGACCTGGTCCTGATGGATGTGCAGATGCCGGTGCTCGACGGCCTTGAGGCCACCCGACGCCTGCGGGCCCTTGGCTTCACCGTGCCAGTGGTGGCGGTCACCGCCGCGGCGGGCGAAGAGGAGCGAGCCCGGTGCCTGGCGGCCGGTTGCGACGGATTCCTCGAGAAGCCCGTCCGGCAGGCGGACCTGATCGCGGCCGCCCGTGCCGCAGCCCTTCGTGGCCGCGCCTCAGCCGGCCCCGAGCATGCGCCCGGGGCCGGGAGCGGTCTGGGGCACCCTCCGGAGGCGGCCGTTCGAGATCCCCACCCAATGCCATAGCCTGACGACAGCTCGGAGTGCAAGTTTCGGTGGGGACACGCGTTCTGCCGATGGCTTGACCCATGCGACCGGCCCCGCACCCATGCCCTGACCGCCATCAGGCACCCCCGAGCGGGGCGTGCTCCCAGGGCCTCCGCCGCTTGGGAGCCATCTGCGTCGGGGCCGCACTCGCGCTTTCCGGCATTCCGGCATCAACTGCGCTGGCGCAGTCAGCACCCTCGCCCGCCGGCATCGACTACTTCGAGAAGAACGTCCGGCCCGTCTTCGTCTCGCACTGCTTTGGCTGCCACTCGGCGAACGCCACCAAGGTCCGCGGCGGCCTGCGCATGGACTCCTTCGCGGCGCTGCTTGCCGGCGGCGACTCCGGACCGGCCATCGTCCCGGGCGATGCGAACGCCAGCCTGCTGGTCAAGGCCATTCGGTACACCGACCCGAACACCGAGATGCCGCCGAAGGGCAAGCTCGCCGACGCCGAGATCAAGGCCATCGAGCAGTGGGTGGCGATGGGCGCGCCGCATCCCGACGCCGTCGCCGGTCCCGCCGTGCCGCAGCAGCCTGCGTCGGGAATCGACCTCGAGCGCGGTCGGCGCTGGTGGGCCTATGTCGCGCCCGAGCGTGGCGCGCCGCCGACCGTCAGGAACGCTGCTTGGGTGTCCTCGCCGATCGACCAGTTCATCCTCGCGCGCGTCGAGGAAGCCGGGCTCAAGCCCGCCCCCGATGCCGACAAGGAAACGCTGGTACGTCGCGTCACCTTCGACCTCACGGGGCTTCCGCCCACCCCCGAGGAAGTCGACGCGTTCCGCAAGGACACGTCGCCGGACGCGTATACGCGCCTGGTCGACCGGCTGCTGGCATCGCCGCGGTTCGGCGAACACTGGGGTCGCCGCTGGCTCGACGTTGCCCGGTACGCAGAATCGAGCGGGAAGGAATCGAACATCGTCTATCCACACGCGTGGCGCTACCGCGACTACGTGATCGGTGCGTTCAACGAGGACAAGCCATACGACGTGTTCCTGCGCGAGCAGCTCGCCGGTGACCTGCTTCCCTCGACGAATCCCGACGAGCAGGCCGAGCGGATGATCGCCACGGGGTACCTCGCCATCGGCACCAAGGGCCACAACACCCGCGGCGAGCCCCAATTCCGGGCCGACCTCGTCGACGAGCAGATCGACTCGATCGGGCAAGGGCTGCTCGCCACCACCATTGCCTGCGCGCGTTGCCACGACCACAAGTTCGATCCGATCCCGCAGCGTGACTATTACGCGATGGCGGGCATCTTCCATTCGACCGACACGCACTACGGCACCTACCGCACGCCGGGGAACGACCATCCGTCCACGCTGCTGGAGATTCCTGCCGGTGCGAAGGTGCCCAACGGCCCGACGATGCCCGGCCCCATCCGCGCCGCCGCCGAGCAGCAGCTTGAACGTGCCGAGTCGGACATGAAGGACCTCGCGGGCCTGCGCCAGAAGGCACGCCAAGCGCGGATGCCCGGAAGCGGCGTGAAGCTCACCGCGCAGGAGCAGCAGCAGTTGGTCCGTGCGCGCAGCGCGGACGGGCGGGCGGAGGCCAGCGCCGACCAGCTGGCGCGGTTCGGGCCAGATGGTCGCGCCACCTCGGCGAACCGGCTGGCCATGGGGGCCTCCGATGCCGCGAAGCCCACGGACACGCGCATCCTGGCGCGAGGCGAGCTCTCGACGCCCGGCCAGCCCGTGCCGCGGGGCTTCCTGCAGGTGCTGGCCGCGCCCGGCGATCGCCCCATCCGATCGGGCAGCGGTCGCCGCGAACTTGCCGACTGGATCGCAAGCGAAACGAACCCGCTCACCGCGCGGGTGTGGGTGAACCGGGTGTGGCTTAACCTCTTCGGCAAGGGCATCGTCCCCACGCCGGACAACTTCGGTGCGAGCGGCGTGCGTCCGACCAACCAGCCGCTCCTCGACTGGCTGGCCGTCGACTTCATGGAGGGCGGCTGGTCCACGAAGCGCCTCGTCCGCGAGCTCGTCCTGAGCCACGCGTACCGCATGTCGGCCAAGGCCGACCCGAAGGCACTCGAGGTCGACCCCGACAATGCCCTGCTGTGGCGCATGCCCCGCCGGCGCCTGCCTGCCGAGAGCATTCGCGACGCGATGCTCATGGCCTCCGGCCAGCTGGACCTGACGCCGCCCGTCGGATCCCCCGTGGCGTTCCTCGAAGGCGCCGACCGCAACCCGGTGGTCGACCGTGCGCTCGCGGGCGAGGCACTGTGCCGCTCGGTGTACCTGCCGGTCCTGCGCGACCGAGTCGACGAGATGCTCGACATCTTCGACTTCGCCGAGCCGGCCTACGTCACCGGCGATCGCGACGAGACCAGCGTGCCCACGCAGGCCCTCTTCATGATGAACAGCCCGCGCGTCCTCGCGGCCGCCGAGGCCATGGCGACGCGGGTGCTCGGAGAGCGCCAATCCGAGGCGGACCGGATCACGCGCGCGTTCCAACTCGCGGTCGGGCGAAAGCCCTCGCAGGCCGAGATGGTCGCTGTACGGTCATTCTTCGGCGACTTCGCGGGTGCGCAGACCGGCACGGAGGGGCGTGCGGCCAAGGCCCAGGCGAAGGGCCAGGAGCGCGCCATGTGGGCGGCGTTCTGCCAGGCGCTCATGCAGGGCGCCGAGTTCCGGATGGTGGAGTGACCAGGAGGATTCCATGAGCCTGTGCAACAACCGCTTCACCAGCTGGACCCGGCGCGATGCGCTGCAGGCGCTCTCGTGCGGCTTCGGGCTGCTTGCCTTCGCGGGCATCGCCAACCAGGCGCAGGCGCGCGCGCTCCGCCGGGACGAAGACGAGGGCAATCCGCTCTCACCGAAGTCCACGCACCTCGAGCCGCGCGCGAAGCGCATCATCTTCCTCTGCATGTCGGGCGGTCCGAGCCACGTCGACACGTTCGACCACAAGCCGCGCCTGGCGACCGACGCCGGCAAGACGCTGGGCGGCACGCGTGCGGGCGCGCAGCTTCTGCCCAGCCCGTTCAAGTTCAACCGCGCGGGCAAGAGCGGCCTCATGATCAGCGAGATCATGCCCCGCATCGCGGAACACGCCGACAGCCTGTGCCTGCTGCGCGGCATGAACACTGCCGTGCCGGCCCACGCGCAGGCAAGCGTCCTGATGCACACCGGGAGCTTCCAGTTCGTGCGTCCTTCGCTGGGTGCGTGGACGCTGTACGGCCTGGGCACCGAAAACCAGAACCTGCCGGGGTTCATCACGCTCAATCCGCCTGCGGGAAACGGCGGCGCGCAGAACTACGGTGCCGGCTTCCTGCCCGCCGTCTACCAGGGCACCCGAGTGGGCCTCGAGCGAAGCGCCCGCCGCAACGGCGGCGACGGCGGGATGCCGAACCTGAGGAACCCGAAGCTCACCGCGGATGCGCAGCGCGAGCAGCTCGACCTGGTGCAGAAGCTGAACCGCACGCGCCTCATGCGCGACCGCAGCGAGGACCAGATCGAGGGCGTCATCGAGAGCTACGAGCTGGCGTTCCGCATGCAGGCCGAGATGCCGGACCTCATGGACCTGGCCGGCGAGAAGCCGAAGACGCTCGAGATGTACGGCATCGGTCGCGGCAACGACTCGTTCGCGCGCCAGTGCCTGATGGCGCGTCGCTTCGCCGAAAAGGGCGTGCGATTCATCGAAGTGAACCACGGCGGATGGGATACGCACCGCAACCTGAAGGCCGACCTCGAGCGCCAGGCCGCCGAGATCGACCAGCCCATCGCCGCGTTGCTCGCGGACCTCAAGCAGCGCAAGATGCTCGACGACACGCTGGTCGTTTGGGGCGGCGAGTTCGGGCGGACGCCCTATGCCCAGGGCAACGACGGCCGCGACCACAACCACAAGGGCTTCACCATGTGGGTGGCGGGCGGCGGCACCAAGGGCGGCTTCAGCTACGGCGCGACCGATGAACACGGCATCGAGGCCGTGGACGGCAAGATGGACATCCACGACTGGCACGCCACCCTGCTCCACCTGATGGGCATGGACCACGAACGCCTGACCTACCGCTGGGCCGGCCGTGACTTCCGGCTCACCGACGTCAAGGGCAGCGTCCACCGGGGCATCCTGGCCTGACCACGGCCTCCTGCCGGGCGATATCGTGATGGACCCCGGTGCGGGGTCCCATGCAAGCCGAAGCCAGCGGTTTCCCCTTCTCGACCCTCCTCGCCCTCGTCGGGTTCCCCTACGCGGCGCTCGCAGGCGTGCGTGCCCTCAGGCCGTCCGTGGGCGGCGGGGCGGTCTACGGCGGATCGCTCCTCGCGTTCGCGTTCCTGGGTTTCCTTGCGTGGATGGGTGTCGAGCTCGAACTCCCCATCACGATCGCGGCAGCGGCCGGGAGCGAGCCGAAGGTCGTCGACATCCCGTTGTGCAGGACCCTCGCCGAGGCATCCGCGGGCTCGGCGGTGAGCGCGTTCCTCGTGCGCACCATGGACCTTTGGCTCCGGACCCACGGCAAGGAGCACCTGCTCCAGTTCCAACGGATCGTGCTGTGGCTCGTCGGCGTGGTGCTCTCGATGGTGGTCATTTACCAGGTCCATTTCGCAGCGACCCTTCCGATCCGGACCGCGGTGCTCTCGATCGGTGGTGCGTCGGTCTTCATCATCGGCCTCGCGCTGCAGTCGGCGCTCGGCAACGTGTTCGCCGGCTACAGCCTCCACGCCTCGCGGGTGTTCCGCAAGGGCGATCACGTGCAGCTCGGCCTTCCGGGCTCTGGGAGCTCGGTGGTTGGCAACATCCTCGACAGCACCCTTGCCACCACGCGGATCATCACGCGCGACGGTCAGGTGCTGGTGGTCCCGAACGGCACGCTCCTGTCGAAGGACTTCATGAACCTCGACCAGCCGACGTCCCGGCTGCGCGAGAAGGTCCGGGTCGGGATCTCGTACGAGGTGCCGCCCGCACGCGTGAAGGACGCCGCGCACGGGATCCTTGCGACCGAGCCCAACGTCCTCCGGGATCCCGAGCCCGCGGTGTGGCTGGCCGACTACGGCGACTCGTCAATCGTCTACGAGATGGTCTTCTGGATCCCTGGATACGGCGTCCGCGACGAGACGCTCGACCGGGTACGCACGCGGCTCTGGTACGCGCTCAAGGACTGCGGCATCGAGATCCCCTTCCCGATCCGCACCGTGCGCATGGCCGGCATGGACGAGGAGCGCGCACGCGCGGAGCTGGAGCAGCGCCGCGCGCACGATGCCCATGAGGTGCTCCGCCGTTGCGCGCTCTTTGCCGACGGCGCCATCCGCGAAGCGGAGAGGCGCGAGGTCGCCCACGCAGCGATCGAGGTCGTGGTTCCTGCGGGCGACTACGTCGTGCGCCGCGGCGAGCAGTCGGACTCCATGTTCGTGGTCGCGGAAGGCACGTGCGAGGTGGTCCTTCCATCTGGACAGCGCGTGCCCATCGGGCCTGGCGGGCACTTCGGGGAAATCGCCCTTGTCACCGGCGAACGCCGGACCGCCGACGTGGTATCCGCGCATGGGATCGCTCGGCTGCTGAGGCTGCCCAAGGCGAGCGTCGAGCCGATCCTTGCGCGCCACGGTGAGTTCCAGACCAAGTTCACGGCCGTTGCACACGAGCGCAGGAGCGCGGCCCTCGGCGAGGGCCTGCAGCCCGGGATGGTGCGTCGGGCGTCGGGCTTCGCGCGTGCGGTGTTCCGCCTCATCTCGCCCTTCTGACGAGGCGAATTGCGCTCCGGGCCGGGCTACACTGCGGCATGCAGACAGCCGCCGAGATCCCGGTCGCGACGCCCGCAGACCTGCAGCCCCTGCCCGGGGAGGATCCCCCGACCGCCGTGCTGCGCGTGGTCGGCTCGCTCGGCGGCATTGCGCAGGTCGTCCGGCCCAACGGCCGCATGGGAAGCGTGTTGGTGACCGACCCTGCCCTCGTGAAGCAGGTGCTCGTGCGCGGCTCGATGGACGAGGACCTGGGGCTCATCCGCAACTTCGCGCTGCGCGCCGCCGCTCCGCACGGGCTCATCTCGCTCACGGGTGCCGAGCACCGCAAGGTGCGCGTCGCGATGGCGCCGTGCTTCCGCGGGAACGGGCTGGCGCCGCTCGAGTCCGCGCTCGACCGGCGCCTTGGACAAGGCCTCGACGAATGGCCGGTGGACCAGGAGTGCGGCGCGGCGAAGCTGCTGCTCGAACTCCTCACGAAGGTCTTCATGGAGTGGGTGCTCGGGCCGCTTGAACCCGCCCGCGAGCGCGAGCTCTGCGCGGCCGAGCAGGCGCTGCTTGAGGTCTTCCACCACGCCATCCCGGACCTCAATCAGCTGTGGCCCGGCTCCGACGGCGAAGGTCCCGTCTCGTTCGACCAGATGGTGACGCGGTTCTTCGCGCTACGCACGCTGATCTCGGACACGATCGAGCGGTCCCCGCAGGGCATGATGGCCCAGCTCGACCAGATGCTGCCGCCCCAGGGCGCGGGCCTGCCGCGCAGCGCGCAACTGACCGACCACGCGATCCACCTGCTGCTGGCCGGGCTCGACACCGTGTCGCAGACCACCGGGCTCCTGCTCCACCACATCGGGCAGAATCCGTCGATCGGGGACCGCATCGCGGCCGAGGCGAGATCGTCGGAGGAGCCCATCTTCACCGAGGCGTGCATCAAGGAGATCCTGCGGCTCTATGCGGGCGTGCCGGTCGCGGTGCGCGTGACAAGCGCGCCGGTCGAGGTGCGCGGCCACGTCATCCCGGCGCACCGTCCGATCATGGCATTCCTCATCTGCATGCAGCGCGACGAGCGCTCCTTCGAACGGCCGCTCGAGTTCCTGCCCGAACGATGGATGGAAGGGTCGCCGTTGCGCATGGACCTGTCGGCCTCCATGCCGTTCGGTACCGGGCCGCACATCTGCTTGGGTGAAACGGCGGCGAAGCTCATCATGCGGCGCACGGTGCCTGCCGTCTGCTCGCGGTTCCGCGTCCGTTCGCTCGACACCGGCCTCGTTCCGGTGCTCGTGCGCATCGTGGCGCTTCCCATGCGGGCGCCGCGCGTGGTGCTTTCGAGGCGCTGACCATGCCGATGCACGCTGCGGCCATCCTCGTCGCGATCGTGCTCCTGGGCGATGGCGACGCCGCGCCCGCCCCCGTGGCCGTGCCCGTCCCGGCCGTCCCGCCGCCGACCGAGCTGCGCCCGTTCGACCACGTCCTCGTCGTCAGCGTCGACGGCCTGCGACCCGACGCGATCGACGGTCCCGAGGACGGCCCGCTGCCCGCGTTCCGCCGGCTCATGCGGGGTCCGCACACGCTGCAGGCGCGCACCGACGCGGACCTCACCATCACGCTCCCGAACCACGTGTCGATGGTCACGTCTCGCCCGGTCGGCGGGCCGCTGGGGCACGGGTGGACCGACAACGTCGACCCGCCCGCCATCCGTCACGGCGGCACGCTCCACAAGCGGCGCGGCACCTACGTCGCCAGCATGTTCGACGTGGCGCACGACCGCGGCGTGGCCACCGCGGTGATCGCCACCAAGAGCAAGTTCGCGCTCTTCGCGCAGAGCTTCGACGACGAGAACGGCGCCCCCGACGCCGAGGGCGCCGATGACGGTCGGTGCAAGGTCGACCTGCTCGTCACGGCGCGCACCAGCGACGACGCGCTCGAGATGGCGCTGGCGCGCCTGCGCACGGCCAAGGGGCGGTCGCTGAGTCTGGTGCACTTCGCGGTCCCGGACTTCGTGGGGCATGCACTCGACTGGGACCTGCGGCCGGGATCGCCGTACCGCCAGGCGGTTGCCGAGGTCGATGGTGCGTTGCTGCGCCTGCTGGCTGCGATCGACGGGGATCCTGCGATCCGCGGCCGCGTCGCGATCATCCTCACGGCGGACCATGGCGGCGGCGTTCCTGCCAAGACCCACACCACGAACGCCGACCCACTGAACTACCTGATCCCGTTCATCGTGTGGCTCGGTGCCGACACGGAGCCGCAGGAACTGTCCGCGCTGAACGGCGATCGACGTGCCGTGCTGCCCGCCGGGCAGTGGGCCCCGCGCGACCTCGCGCCCCCGCCGATCCGCAGCGCCGAGGCCGGGAACCTGGCACTGCAGCTGATGGGCCTGCCGCCCATCCCGGGCTCGGTTGCCAACGCGACGCACGACCTGCGCGTGCTGCCCCGAGCACGGTCGGACGCGGCTTCCACGGCGCCCCCTGATGGGGTTGCGCGGTGACCGCCGAAGTGCCCGGTCGCACGGCCGACGGCGGCACGTGCCACGTGTTCCATGCATTCGAGGCCGCGTTCGCTGTCGACCTCGAGCGTGCCGAGGCATTCCTGCGCGCGCACGACGGCACCCGCACCGGGCTGGCCGGCGGCGGGCGCAACGTCGGCGGCGAGGACTTCGAGCCGCGGCCCCTGCGCACATCCGTCCCCGTGGCCACCGTGACCGCAGCGGGCATCGCGAGCACCGCGACCGCCCACGTAACGGTCTTCGACTTCGGCGCAATCTCGGTCCGCATCGACTTCCCGCTTGCCGGTTCGGTCGAGGCGCTGACCGGGCTGTCGCGCGCATTGGTCGGCAACGCCGCGCTTCGCGATGCGGCCCGCGACGCGGCAGGCCGGGTGCTTGCCGAGATCCTTCCCGCATGCCAGCGCCCTGCACTTTCCGAGCATGGAGAGGACTACGCCGTGTTCAGCCTGCCTCCGGTGGCGGGCGGTCCGCGCGCCGGGCTTCCGGACGCGCTGATGGCCCGCATCCTGCGTGCCGAGGAGGGTGCGCTCGGGTCGGACGAGGTCCGCGACGCGGTGGCATCCGTGGTGGGCTATTCCACCGACGACCTCGCGGTGGTCGACTGGAACGCCGCGATCCTGGTCGACCCGAGCCCTGGCGACGCGCTTGCGGTGCTCGAGTTCGCGAACGTCGAGCTCACCGAGATGCGGTGGCTCGACGGACGGCTCGACCGCGCGCTGGACGAGGCCGTGCGCGCCGCCGCCGATTCGCTGCGAGGCCCGCGCGTCCTGGGCATCCGCGTCCTCCACCATGCTCGGCGCATCGCCGAGATGCAGGTGGATGCCGTGGCGCTCTACGAATCCGTGAACAACGCGCTGAAGCTCCTGGGCGACCAGTGGCTCGCGCGGCTCCATCAGGCCGCCGTCCGTCGCATGCATGTCGACGACTGGGAGCGGTCCATCCTGCGCAAGTCCGAGGCGCTTGATTCGATCTACGGCAAGATCCGCGACCGCCAGGTGCAGGTGCGCGCGGAGCTCCTCGAGTGGATCATCATCGCGCTGATCGCGGTCGAGATCGTCCTCTTCGTGGCCGGATGCACCACGGTGAGCGGGACCAACCGTTCGCAACTGAACATGGTCAGCGTGGAGCGCGAGCGCTAGCTCGGCGAGGAGGCCTACGCCGAGATGCTCGGCGCCAAGGGCGTGAAGCGGCTCACGTCGGGTCCCGACTGGGACCGCGTCCAGCGCATCGCCGACCGCATCGAGGATGCGGCACAGCGCCTCCATCCGCGCGCGACGGCCGGGTTCGAGTGGGAGTGGGCGGTCGTCGACGACGAGAAGACCGTCAATGCGTGGGCGCTTCCAGGCGGCAAGTCTGCCGTCTACACGGGCATGCTGCGCATGGCGCGCACGGATGACGAGCTTGCGGTCGTGATGGGCCATGAGGCCGCGCACGCGATCGCGCGTCACGCGGGTGAGCGTATTTCGGGGGACATCTTGGTCCAGGGTGCGATGCAGGGCACGGCCGTGGCGCTCGGGGACATGAGCCCCGGCACGCACCGGGCGACGATGGCTGCGCTCGGGCTCGGCTCGAACGTGGGCGTGCTGCTCCCGTGGAGCCGCATGCAGGAGAGCGAGGCCGACGAGATCGGGCTCTTCATTGCGGCCGACGCGGGCTACGACCCGCAGGCCGCCATCCCGCTGTGGGAGCGAATGGCCGGCCAGTCCGGCGCACCGGCCGAGTTCCTGAGCACGCACCCCAGCGAATCGACGCGCATCCAGCGCCTCCGGAAGCTGATGCCGCGCGCGATGGCGATCAGGGCTGCGGCGGATGCGCGCTCGGAGTGAGCGCACGGAGCCGCTCGCCGGCCGCGGCGATGGTCTCGTGCCGCTTGCAGAACGCGAACCGCACCAAGGCGTGCGATTCGGCGTCGCGGGTCCCGTCCGCGCCCGGGGCGTAGAACGCGCTGCACGGAATGGCCGCCACGCCCACCTTCGAGACCAAGTGGCGCGCGAAGGCGACGTCGTCCGTGTGGCCGAACGGTGCATGCGGGGCCAGCGCGAAGTACGAGCCCTCGGGTTCGTATGGCGAGAGTCCCGCTGCGCGCAGCACCTCGAGCATGTGGCGCCTGCGCTCGCGGTACTCCGCGCGCAGCGACTCGTGGTACGACGCAGGCGCCGACAGCGCGTCGGCCGCCGCGCGCTGCAGCGGGGTCGCGCCGCAGAACGTCAGGAACTGGTGAGCTGCGCGGATGCCGGCCGTGAGCGCCGGAGGCGCGATCGACCACCCGACCTTCCAGCCCGTCAGGCTGAACGTCTTGCCGAGGCTCGAGAGCGTGATGGTGCGCTCGCGCATCCCGGGCAGCGTTGCGATGGAGCGCGGTCGTTCGCCGAACCAGATCTCGTCGTACACCTCGTCGGAGACGACCATGCACCCCGCCGCGCGCGCGATCCGTGCGACTCCCTCGAGCTCCGCGGGCGTGAGCACCCGGCCGGTGGGGTTGTGCGGGCTGTTGACGACGATCGCCTTGGTGCGCGGGCCGACCGCGCGCGCAAGGTCCTCGAGCGGGAAGGCAAAGTCGGGCGCGCGCAGGCGCACCGTGCGGACGGTGCCACCGGCCATGGCCACGCATGCCGGGTACGAGTCGTAGAACGGCTCCACCAGCACCACCTCGTCGCCCGGATCGACCAAGCCGATCATCGTCGCCGCGATCGCCTCGGTGCACCCATGGGTCACCGTGACCTCGGCGTCGGGATCGACCTCGAACTTGCCGAGCGCGTTCCAGCGGGCCGCCACCGCGCGGTTCAGTTCCGGAAGGCCGATGCTCCGGCCGTACTGGCCGAATCCCGCGTCGATGGCGCGCTTGCCGGCCTCGCGCACCTCGGGCGGGCCGTCGAAGTCGGGGAAGCCCTGGCCCAGGTTGACCGCTCCATGCTCTGCGGCGAGCCGCGAGATGACGGCGAACACGCTCTCTCCGAACGGACGAAGGCGGTGGGCGATGCCGTGGACGGTGGTCGTCATGGGGCCTCCTTGCGCGACGACCGGTCGCCCGGCATGTCGCGCACGTGGATGTCGAGCTGCGGGAACGCGATCTCGATGCCCCGCTCGCGGAAGGCCCGGTCGATGCGCAGGCAGAGCTCGTGGCGCACGGCCCGGGTTCCCTCGTCGGTGCTCAGCCACACGACCACGTCGATGTCGATCGAGCTTGCCCCGAACCCCTGCACCTGCACCTGTGGGTCCGGCACGGCGAGCACGCCCCTCGTCCCGGCGGCCGCGTCGCGGAGGAGTCCGGTCGCGGCCTGGAGGTCGGTCCCGTACGCCACGCCCACGCGGACGATCTCACGCACCGTGGTGTCGCCGAGCGTCCAGTTGACGATGGGATTCGTGATGAGCGCCTTGTTGGGGATGACCACGTCCTTGTTGTCGAAGTCGAGCAGCGTTGTCGACCGCGTCGAGATCCGGGTCACCTTGCCCGTCACGCCGTCCACGGTCACGAGGTCGCCCACGCGCACCGGACGCTCCGCGAGCACGATGACGCCGGACACGAAGTTGGCGAAGATCTCCTGCAGCCCGAAGCCGAGGCCCACCGTGACGCCCGCCGCCAGCCACTGCACGTCCTCCCACCGGATGTGGAGCGCGCCCAGCGCCAGGACGAGGCCCACGATCACCATCACGTTCCGCGCAAGCGCCACGAGTGCGTAGCGCAGGCTCCGATCGATCGGGAAACGACGGAGCACGAGGGCGTTCAGGAGCCCGGGCAGGTCGCGCACCAGCACCACCGTGACCGCGCACGCGCCCACGAAGGCCGCCAGATCCGCGATCGTGACGGGCGTCCCGGCGACGGCGGGCGTCGTCGCCGTGGCTGCCCGCTTCCCGACCGACCAGAGTTCGGTCGATGCCATGCTCCAGAGGGCCGGCACCTGCTCCCGCCATGCCCAGACGAGCCCGACGACGGCGATGGCAGTTACCGCAAGCCGGCCGAAGCTGCGGACCTGCCGGTCGAATCTCAGTTCCTCGGCGGCTTCCATGTCGCCGGTCAGGTCGAGCCTGCGGAACGCGCCCTGTCCCGCTCGCTCGAAGGCCGACGCGCCCACGCCGACCGCAAACAGCACCATCCAGCTTCGAAGGATGTCTTCGAGGACGATCTCCGCCGTCGAGGCGTACCCGAGCAGCGCCGCGACCGCGAGCGCCGTCGGGACCGCCGTCAGCGCGGCGCGGAGGATCGGCGCGAACGTCGCGATCCAGCCCGTCGGATGCCGCTCCACGATGCCCGCGAACACGCCGTTGCGCGGTCCGAAGACGCGGAAGGAGACCATCGCAAGCGTGCCGAGCGCGGCGACGCACGCCGCGCGCTCGACCTCGGCCGCGCCCGGAAGTCCCGGGCCCCATGAGGCGAAGGACATCACGCCCATGAACGGGATCACGAGCCTCGACGCCGTCGTCGCCGCGCGACGGAGGGTCTCGGCCACGGAACGCGTCCACCCGAGCTGTTCGGTCGCAAGCCCGTTCCGTGCGCACGTCGTGGCGACGAGCGAGAGCCAGAACGCGGGAACCGCGAGCTTCGATGATGCGTGCGCGAGCGCCGCAGCCGCATCGCCCGAAGCGGTCGAACCGAGCAGCGTGCCGAAGAGGTGCAGGGTCAGCGGAAGCGGGAGCGCGCGGGCCGTCGCGACCGCCGCGGCGCGGACCGTGGCGGCAAGGCCGGTCGGTGACGCCGTGGCGGGAAGGACTCGCTCGACCAGCGAGCGTCCGCCCGGCCACCCGGCGACGAGCATGACCACCAGCCCCGCGGAAAGCAGCCACGCCACCGGGCGGCCCTCGATGGACGCACGCACGTCCTCGACGACGCTCCGAAGCCGCGCGGGGTCTGCGGCGGCGCGGACGAATGCCCGGAGCTCGTCGATCGATTCGCGGCGCACGGGCCGCATGTCCGCCGTCCAGAAGACCTGCGCGTCCAGGAACGCCCGGTACTCGATGAGCACGGCCTCGTACGCCACCAGTTCGGATTCGAGCCTGGCGTACCGTTCGACGCTGCGGCCGAGTTCCTCGGCAAGCGCGTCGTCCTGCGCCTCGACGGCATCGAGCCGGGAGAGCTCGCATTGCGCCGCGGCCGCGCGCACCTCGGCAAGCTGCCGAACCTCTCTGCGCACGATCGGAAGCGCGTCGCGATGGCGGATGAAGACCTCGTTGACGGGGCCGGACCCGGCGGGCGCGAACCGCCTCCGTTCGCGATCCGCCGCGAACCCGCGTTCGAGCGACTCGCGCAGGACAGTGGCGCGCACGACCTCCGCCTCAAGGCCCTGGCACGCGGCGCGCGCATCCTCGAGGCGCTTCGCATCGGCCGGGGCCGCCGTGGCCTGCGCCCCGGCCCCGCGGGCGAGCGCGAAAGCGGCAATGAGCGTCAGGAGCGTGGCGCGGATCCTCGGCGGCATCGGGCGCGGATGATAGGTGCGCATCCCGCGGCCCTTCCCCACCCGTAGCATCGGGGCCGTGGCGACACCCCGCCCCAACCATTCCCTGCCCCTGCGCACGCTCGTCGAGGATCCGTCGTTCGCCGTTATCGAGAAGCCTGCGGGAGTGGTGACCGAGCCCGGGCTCGGTCATTCGGACGACTCCGTCATGAATGCTGCATTTGCGCGCTGGGGTACGGACCTTGCTCCCCTCGGCGAGGCGCGCGACCATGGGCTGGTGCATCGGCTCGATCGCGACACCAGCGGTGCGCTGCTCGTGGCGCGCACCGCGGCCGCGTACGACGCGCTTCGGGCGCAGTTCGAGGCCCGGACCGTGGGCAAGCGCTACCTCGCGTTCGTCGACGGTAAGCCGCCACGCGGCGAGGGAGTCATCGATCGTCCGCTCGAGGAGGTCCGGCGCGGCGACATGAAGGTCTCGGTGATCGGCCGCAACGGGGCCGGGCGACCCGCACGCACCCGATGGCGCACGGTGGGCCATGGTGCTGGTCGGACGTTGCTTGACATCGAGCTCGAAACCGGGCGCCTGCACCAGATCCGTGCCCACATGGCCGCCCTGGGATGCCCGGTCTGCGGGGATCGCGTCTACCGGGTCGATCTTCCGCCCAACACGGGGACGTCGGCGCGCGCGAAGGGTCTGCCGCTTGCGCTCCATGCGTGGGAGCTGGCGTTCGACCATCCCGTGACGGGCGCGCGCGTCACCGTGCGGGCTCCGATGCCGGCATCCATGGCCGACGTGGCGGCGTCAAGCGGGATCGTGCTTCCGCGCGAGATGCGACCACCGGCGTGAGTGGGTCCGGCTACGGGGCGACCGCCGGTTCGGCGGGTGCCGCGGGCGCTGAGGCCGGCGCCGTCCGCTGTGACTGCGCGTTCCCGAGCATGCGCCGCACGGCCGCCTCGACCCGCACCGCACCCAACGCGTGCGTGGCGGTCCGGTCGAAGCGTGCGATGTTCAGGCCGACCACGCGCCCGTCGAGGTCGACCACCGGGCCGCCGCACTGCGTGGGTCGCACGATCGCGTCGTGCGCCAGCACCTCACCGAAGCCGCTCGATCGCCCGGAGATCGGCGTGACCGTGTTGCCCCGCGCGGCACCGCGCGGGCCGCGGCGTCGTGCGCCCTCGTCGGGCCTCGGCGCAAGTTCCGCCTCGATCCGCATGCGCTCCCCGTTGCGCACGAGCTCGATCCCCACGCGTTCCCCGATCGCTCGCTCAAGGAGGCGGCGTCGAAGGCCGTCGCGGCCCGACACGGGCGCGCCGTCGACGGCGACGATCACGTCGCCCACCTTGATGCCTGCCTGGTCCGCCGGGTTGCCCGACACCACCTGCACGATGCGCACGCCCTGCTCCACGCCCGCATCCTGGGCCTCCTGCTTCGTCATGGCCTCGCTCATCACGCCCAGGTACGGGCCGGCCATCGGGTCGCGCTCGCTCTCGCGGCGTTCGATGGCGGCGAAGCCGAGTGCGGGAGGTTGGTCCCCGAGCCGGGGCGTGAGCAGCACCTGACCGGCCGTGACCTGCGCCCCCGGGGTCCAGGCGATCGGCGGTGCCTCGAGCCCGGTCACTTCAAGCAGCGCAAGGTCGAGCGATGGATCCACTCCCACGACGCGGGCCTGGTGCCGCACGCCGTTCGGGTCGCGCACCCATGCCTCCGAGCCCACGTTCGCGCCCCGAAGCTGCGAACGCTTGGTCACGGCATGCCCGTCGGGGTCGATCACCGTCGCGTAGGACAGGAGTTCGTCGTCACGCTCGCCGGTGAGCACCTCGAGCATCGAGGCCTGCGCGACCCGCGTGACGTCCGCCAGCGGAATCGCTCGCTGCACCGCGAGGCGGCCGTTGCCGTCACCGCCGGGGACGAAGCGCGTGGCGACATCCCGGGCCTCGCCCGCGCCGAAGACCAGGAACAGCTCCTCGTCCATCCCCTCGCCGAACTCCACCATGCGCTCGCGCATGCGGTCCACGGGCGTGGCTGCGTTCTCCCACGGCTGCCTGCCGCAGCGCGAGTTGATTCCCACCACCTCGCCACGCAGGTTGAAGCTCGGGCCACCGGAGTCGCCGCTGTCGATCGGCGCGTCGAAGAGGAGCTCGTCGCGGTCGCACCGCAGCACGCGCCCCGCACGGACCAGCGCCGGGCGCGCCGACTGCGGTGGCCCCTGCGTGTAGCCGATGGTCACCAGCCAATCCCCCGGTGCGAGGTCGCTGGACGATCCGAGCGGCGACGTCGGCAGGTCGGCGCCCTCGGTGTCGAGTTGCACGAGCCCGCAGTCGAGCATGCCGATGTCGGCTTGCCCAAGCGTCCGGCCCGTGAGGGTGGTGCCGTCAGCGAGCGTCGCACGCACGCGGCGTCCCGCTGCCTCGCCGACGTGGCCGCACGTCACGACAAGTCCATCTGGGGTGATGACCACGCCCGATCCGCTCGACAGGCCGTCATCGCCCGCCAGGCGGAGCAGCACCACCGAGGGCCGCGCACGGTCGGCGACCTCTCGGATGCGGGCCTCGAGGGCGCGCAGGTCCGTCACCGACTCGATCCGGTCGAACCCGTCGTGCCCGACGATGTCGGCGCCCGTCACGCCCGCCGAAGCCGCAGCCCACGGCGTGAGGGCTGCGGCAAGCGCGATGAGGATCGGGGGCAGTCCGGTCACTTCTGCTTCGCGGGATTCTCCGGCTTCGCACCCGAGGCGACCGGCCGGACCTTCAGGTTGCGGTACATGACCACGTCGCCGTGATCCTGGAGCGCGATGTGCCCCTTGGTCTTCGTGCCGAAGGCGGGCATGGATGCGAACTTGCTCCCCTTGACGGTGTCCTTCCACTGCTGGCTCGACATGTCGAAGTCGGCGGTGACCACGCCGTTGAGCATGTACGTGACCTTGGGCCCCATGCAGCGGATGACCGCATGGTTCCACTCGCCGGCGGGCTTCACTGCACCGGCCGGGGCCGCGTACAGCGCGTAGCACGCACCTGCCGACGTGAGGCGGCTCTTGCCGTCGCCGTGGCGCTCATCGTCGAGCACCTGCATCTCGGGACCGGTCTCCCACGGCGCGCCGAACTCCTCGGAGACGTGCCACATGATGCCGCTGTTTCCGCCTGGCGCGACCTTCCAGTCGCATGCGAACTCGAAGTCACCGTACTCCTCGCGGGTGACGAGGTCGCCTCCCTTGCCGCGCAGGACGATGCAGCCGTCCTCCACGGCCCACTCCTTGGGGAACTCGCCGCGCTGGAAACCGCGCAGGTGCTTGGAGGGATCCGAGCCGTCGAACAGCAGCTGCCAGCCTGCGGCCTTCTCCGCGGCGGTGAGCGTGTTGGGCGCACCCGAAGCCGAGGAGCCCTTCGACGCGGTGCCCTCCTTCGTGGCGGTGGCGCATCCGAGGATGCATGCGAGTGCGGACGTGGCGATGACGGTGGGACGGATCGTGCTCACGGTGATCATGGCTTGGCTGGGGCGCCCGTCGGCGCCGGGCGCGCGGTGATGCGCGTGGGTGCGTCGCGGGAGAGCTGCACGGAGACCACCTCCGTGCCGGGCGCCACCTTCACGGGGGCGCCGTTGGTCCAGAGTTCGATCGACGGGCGAGCGGGCTGTGGCCGCAGGTCGAACACCACGTCGACGGAGTAGCCCGCAGGCAGCGCATCGACGCGGTAGGCGAACTCCATGGCGCCGTCTTCCTGCAGCTTCGCCCGGACGGTGACGGTGGTCTCCACGGAATTGAGCGACCGCAGCACGAACCGCTCGGTGCCGTCGGTCAGCCGGGCCTGCACGGTCTCGTACGCCAGCAGGCGGTCGCCGAAGAGCATGCGCGGGGCGGGCGCCTCCATCCAGGGCAGCCGGATGACGAGCGAATCCCGGGCGTTGTTGCCCGTGATGCGTCCGGTTCGCGCCTGGGGATCCTCGCCTGAGATCACCTCCCGCACGCACCCCGCCGACCACATGCACGCGGCGAGGCCGGCCATGGTCGACAGGGTTCGGAAGGGAGCTTGGTTCATCGGGCGGCTCAATCCTAATCCCCCCAGACGAACGCCGTCCTGCGGCCGTGATTTCGCCCGAGAACCCGCCCGTTCCCGCGTGCGAGCCGGGACCCGCGCCGATCCGGACGGAATTCGGTTGCGTGCCCGCCACGGGACCCTACAGTCCGTTCATGGAGCCGGGAGCACCCGCATCCCCCGCCATCGACGCACGCCGACGGCGCATGGCGCTCGCCCTGATGGCGGGGGTCGCGCTTTCGCTGCGTGCGTGGGCGCACCCGGACGATCCCGGTTCCCCACCCCCGGAACTCCCGCCCTCCGATTGCCCGGCCGACCTCAATGGCGACGGGTTCGTCAGCGGCTACGACCTGGGCTACCTGCTGTCGGAATGGGGAGATCCCGCCCCTGCCCTCGGCGGAGACATCAACCGGGACGGCGTCATCAACGGGATCGACATCGGCATCCTGCTCGGCGCGTGGGGCGACTGCCCCGGCGACTGATCCGCAGGCGCCGAATCACTTCTTCGGCGTGAACTTCCGCTTCTTCTTCGGGTCTGAGGCGACGCCCGCCGCTTCCTCGGCCGCCTTCTGAGCTGCCAGGCGGCGTTCTTCGGCCGCCTGCTCCTCCGCAGCCCGGATCTCCTCCGCATTCACCTTCTTGTTGAGTTCGTCGGAGAGGCGCGCGTGCGATGCGACCGCGGGGATGGTGCCCATCACGAACGGCTTGACGGCTTCATCGGTGCAATGCTCGTACTGCCAGCGGAAGAGCGACTGAAGGGTCGCGTGCCGCTCGGACATGAGCGTCGCATAGGCCTTGTCGAAGGCCTCGCCCTGCAGCGTCGAAAGGCGCGCGACGGCCTCGTCGTCGGCCTGCGTCGTTCCCGACGGCACCTTCCCGCCGCGCCCTTCGGCCAGCCGTCCCATGATGACCAGGACCGCCGTGTCGTTCGCGCGGATGCGTTTGCCGAGGTCCTTCACCGCGTCGGAGGCTCCGCGCTCCATCGCCAGCTGGCCCATCGCGACGTCGCCGTTGGCGGTCTCCGCGACCTCGCGCAGGAAGGCGTCGATCGTCCGCTCGGACGGATCCGCTGGGGCCTCGGCGGCCGCGGCCTCTGCGCCGGGTGCGGGCTCGGGGGCCGAGGGCTCGTCTTCCCCTTCCTTGCTCGAGGGTGCGGCCGGAACCGGCGCGGCGGCACCAGCGGGGCGCGCCGCAGGCGGCTTCTTTGCGGCGGGGGCCTGGGCCAGGCATGCCGCGCATGCGGCAAGCACGGTGGGAACGATGAGGAGGTGGAGTCGCATGGGTCCCTCGCGGGTCAGAAGAAGAGCGTGTAGCTGAGCGCGAACGTGAAGTCCACGCCGGTGGTGTAGGTCGAGTTCAGCCCGTCGTTGCCGTCGAACGAGCGGTACTGCGTCTGTCGGTCGGGGTTGGTCAGGTTCTTGGCGGCGAAGTTGAAGCGCAGGCCCTGGATGATCTCTTGCGACGCCGTGAAGTTCACTGTTCCGTACCCGATCTGGTAGAGGTCGGGGACGAGCGCGGTGCCGGTCGGCTGGGCACTGATCGACGCAGCGCTGATGAGCGAGTCGCCCTGCAGGTTGTAGAAGATGCCGAGCTGCGTGCCGGTCGGTCGGAAGTCGTAGGTGACGTTGGTGTTGAAGAGGTAGTTCGGCGTCGCGGTCATCGGGATGCTGCTCCCTCCGCCGAAGGGCGCCAGCTCCGCGGCCTGGTCGGCCGGCAGCGTCACAGAGGACTCCATGTACGTGAAGTTGAAGCCGCACGCCAGGCCCTCGAACGCCTCGCCCAGGATCGGGTCAAGCGTCACCCTCGACTCGAGTTCCACGCCCAGGAGGCTGGCCGTGTCGTAGTTCAGTGCCGTGGTGTACGAGAAGCCCGACGTGAACTGCTGCTGGTACTGGATGGGCCTGCTGATGGTCTTGTAGAAGAGCGACGCCGAGATCAGCCAGTCGGTGTTCGGCGTCCAGTCGATGCGCGCGTCATAGTTGTTGATCGAGCTCATCTCGAGCGCCGGGTTCCCGATGAACACGGGGCCGCCGATGTACTGGTACTGCAGCACCGGCACCAGCTCGAAGAAGTTCGGGCGCGCAAGGGTTTCCGCGTAGGAGCCGCGGAGCACCAGCTGGTCGGTGATGTTCCAGTTGAGCCCCACCATGGGCAGGAACAGGTTCTCGGTGAACCCTGCGTTGACCGCGGGATTGATCTGGCCGGTGGCTGGATCCTTCACCGAGATGTAGCCCGCGGCGGGGTCGAGCGGATTGATCCACACCGCCTGGTCGTCGGGGATGACCGACGTGCTCATCTCGGTGCCTTCGTACCGCAGGCCGGTGACGAGGTTCATGGTCTCGTTGAACGGGAGGTCGATCATGCCGTACCCGGCGGTGATCGACTGACTGCCGTTGTACGAGATGTCGAACTGCGACTGGTTGATCGGGTGCACCTGCGACGGGAACACGGCGCTCCACGGCTCGGTGAACGGCACCGGCGTCACCGGCGGGTCCTGGTACTGCGAATTCGGGTCGCCGTTGTTCTGCCACGTGTCCTGCCGGTACGAGCGCGAGACGCTGTCGACGAAGGCGCCGAACTTCAGGTAGCCCTCGCGGTCGTTCCACTGCAGGAACGGCAGCTTGCCGTTGAAAGCGAACTGCGTGCTGTCCTCGATGGTCTGGTAGAAGATGTGCTGCACCCAGCCGACGTTCGTGTCCTGCGCCGGCGGGTACGCCGTCCATCGCGACGGATCGGTGAAGACGAACGGCGGGAAGACGATCTCCTGCGTGGCCTGCCACTTGGCAGAGAACTGCGTCTGGTCGGGCTGCTCTTCCTCGGCGCGGCTCAGGGAGAGCCGCCAGTCGACCGTCGGGGCCCCGAGGCCGATCGGCGACGGGATCTCGTCGTCCTCGCCGGGGCCGAGGAAGCCGAGCGTGTGCTCGCCGTTCAGGATGAACGCCTGCGTGCTGACTTGGCTGTAGTCGAGCGTCTCGAGCCGGTTGTAGGGGGCCTCGTTCGGGCGGTCGACGCCCGGGCTGGTGGGGTCGTTCGGGTCGTAGCCCGGGAAGAAGAACTGCTTGCCGCGCGTGTCGATCAGCCGCACGGCCTGGTCCTCGGACAGCAGCGTGTAGATGAACTTACCGCCGACCTTGTGCTCCTCGGTCTCGATGCCGGCGGAACCCATGCCGCCCCACTGGATCGACTGCGTGCCCTGCGTGACGTCGAAGAGTTCGGTGGTGAAGTCGCCGACGCCGAGCTGCTCGGGCGAGAGCGCCGCGCCGGGCGCGGTCTGCACCAGCGAGTTGAGCTGGCCGTTGTCGAAGAACGACGCGCCCTGGTCGTAGAAGAAGTTGCCGAAGGCGCCGATCTTGACGCCGTCGTCGACCTCCCACGAATCGCCGCCGGCGGCGGACCACTTGTAGATCAGCGGTGCATCCCCGGTCGTGGTCCCGGTCGGGTTGGGCCACGACTGGCCCGCCAGGTCGGGCCTCAGCTTCTGCGTGTCGTTCTGGCCCCAGAATCCGAGGCCGCCGCCCGGGTACGTGAGGAACTCGCCGTTCTTCACCTGCGAGTTGAAGCCCATCTGGTACCGCAGCTGCAGCACCGCCTCGTCGGGGATGTCCTTCAGGACGACGTTGACCGCGCCGCCCGACGCCTCGCCCTGCTGGTCGGGGGTGAAGCTCTTGCTCACCTCGATGCGCTCGATCACCGCCGTCGGGAACTGGTCGAGCTGGACGGCGCGCTTGTCCGGTACCGAGACCGGAAGGCGGACGCTGTCGAGGAGCACGCTCACGTAGCGGTCGGGAAGGCCGCGCACGACGGCGTACTTGCCGTCCTGCAGCGAGGCTCCCGGTACGAGAAGCAGTGCCGCGGCGGCATCGGATGCGCCCGAGCGCGAGATCGTCTCGACGCCCAGCACGTCCAGCAGCTGCGGGCTGTCCAGGCGGATCGAGAAGTCCAGCGGCAGCGTCACCACCACCGGCTCGAGGTCGGGCAGCGGCATCACGGCCTGCGTGTCGACCACCTCGGGGCCCAGTTCCATGTCCTGGACCACGAACTCTTCCATGTCCTCGAACTCGCCGGCCATCTGGACGTCGGCCTCGACGAGGCGGCCGCCGGTGATGGTGACGTTCGGCCGCACTTCGCGGACGTACCCCGACTTCGTGATGATGAGCGTGTAGGTGCCGTCCGGGACGTTGGGGATCAGGAACGATCCGTTGGCCGAGGTCGAGACGCGCGTCTTGGTGCCCAGGATGTTGACCGTGGCGATCTCGATCGGAGAGCCGAACTCCTTGTCGGTCACCGTGCCGCGGATGGCACCCGACGCCGGCGCCTGCGCCCGCGCGAGGGGCGCGACTGCGAGGCACAGGATGGCTGGAACCGCGCGGACCGCGTGATTCACCACGGCTCCCCGAGCTGCTTGCGCACCGCATCGATCTTCTGCGCGGTCAGTGGGTCAGGGACGACCCCCGCGACGGCCATGGCGACGCACGTGGCAGTGAGGTCCTCCGCGCGCGGACGGCCGTTGGGGTTGATCAAGCCCGCATCGAGCGCATCCCGGAAGGACTGCCGCGCCATGATCTGGTCCCCTGCCTTCGCCCACGCGCTGCCGATCGCCCGAAGGCTCCGCGCGAGGCGAGTGGTCATGATTTCACCGCGGCGACGGTCGAACTGCTCGCGAAGCCGGCGGAGTTCCTCCGCTGCACCGGCGCGGTCCCCTGCGGCGATCCGGGCCTCGACGACCATGGCGCCGATGGGGGCCTCGTCCTCCGGGAGGAGTTCCGCCGCCTTGAAGAGGTCGACCGCAGACTTGAGCCTGGTGGATGCGTCCGACGCCAGGCCGAGTTCGCGCAGCACGCCGGAAAGCTTGACGTTCGCATCGATCCGCAGGTCCACGGGAAGTCCTGCAATCGCGCCGTCGAGCGCCGCGAGCGCGCGCGTCCGCAACGGTTCGTCCTTCGCCCACCGCTTCAGGAGCGCGGTCCATCCTTCGACCGCGGAACGGACCATGTCGAGGTCCCTGGTCGCGATCGCTGCATCGAGTGCATCGGCCTCGGCAGGCAAGTCCGCCGACGCGAGCGTCGGGATGACTGCGGCACGGATGCGCGGCATGTCGCTTGGCACCACCAAGGGCAGCAGTTCGGCAGCCATCGCTGGCTCGCCGGCGCGCTCGAATGCGACCGCCGTCTCGAAAGCGACCCGCTCGCGCGACCAGTGCGATTCCTGCGGCATCGCGGCCTTCGCCCGCTTGGCGAGGTCAACGGCGTCCTCGCGCCTGCCCTCTCCGGCCGCACGCTGGGCGGCGCGCGCGTAGATCTCCGCGCGCCGCCAGTCGAGCACCTCGCGTGCCATTTCGACCGCGCGCCGTTCCATCCCGAGTTCCAGTGCTGCGAGCGCAACCTCTTCCTGGGTGCGGGCACGTGGTCGGGCGTGGGGTCCGCCCGGCATCGCGCATGCCACTTCGAATGCCTGCTCCACGAGGGCCTGCGACTGCGCGCGAGAGGCCGTCGTGGCTGCAGCCGGGGTCTGGCCGTTGCCACCGCGCGGCGCGCTGCATCCCTCAAACCACAACGTCCCGGCCGCGATCGCGGCCAGGACGGCTCGTGAAACCTTGACTTCCAAGTCCTGCAAGGGTCCCTTTCGCCAGATGCTAGGCGCCTGGCGGCCGAATGTCCCGGCCGCCAGGCGCCCAATGCAATCAGAAGCGTTCAGTGAAACTCAGCCGCACGAACCCCAGGCGCCGAGGAGGATGCCCAGGTCCTGACCGTCGACCGAGGCGTCGCCGTTCAGGTTGCCCGCGCCCGTGCCGCCCCAGTTGCCGAGCAGGACGCCCAGGTCCTGGCCGTCAACCGAGCCGTCGCTGGTGAGATCAGCCGGGCAGTTCGACTCGACGGTGCAGCCGTTCGGGGGAACGACGCTGTAGCCGTACGCGTGAGCCGCCGTCCAACCGCACATCCAGTTCTCCGTGGGGCTGAAGGCACCACGGAAGGTGACCGGCGTGAAGAACCCGTTGTTCGGGGCCTGGGTCACGCTGGTCGCCGCCGCACCCGCCGCGCGGGGGTCGAGCGCGGTGACCGGGGCGATCGTGCCGCCCGTGAGGATCTGCGGCGAGCCGCGCGTGATCGACACGATCGGCAGCGCCGCGGGCTCCTGGACGTTGTTGTTCGCCGCTGCGAACACACCACGGGTGTTGGCTTCGGTGTAGGCCGCAGCGTTCGAGTTGCCGTAGAACACCGTATCGGTGATCTGGTTCAGCTTGCCGGCGGACTGGGCCGAGTAGAAGCTGGCGTTCGACGCAGTGCTTCCCGACCCCGCATTCACGGTGGGATACACGTTGTAGTCCGTGGTCCAGGTGGCCGCGAAGGTGTGGGTTCCGTTGTGGCCGTAGCCGGTCTGGCCGTCGGTGGCCTCGCCGTCGGTGTTGTCGTTGCGGACCACGGCCTCACCGGCGTTCATGATGATGCTGTTGTTCACCTGCATGCGCGCGTTGTCGCGGTACTTCAGCGCGCGCTTGCCGCTGAGCGGCTGGCCGATCAGCGTCATGTTGTAGAGGTTGACCGTGGTCACCGGCTGCGCGTCGGACTTCGCGGCGCCGTCGATCTCGATCATCGAGTCGCACACGCCCGAGCCCGAGGCGGCGTTCAGGGAGTATCCCTGGACGATGAGGCCGAACTGCGCGCGGCCGCGCCAACCGTGGTCGAGGTCGAACGAGTCGTCACCGATGTTCCAGATGCTGAAGTACTTGAGGTCGACCTTGCCGCCCCAGATCTCGATGCCGTCATCGACGTTGTTCATGATCTCGACGTGGTCGATCTCGGTGCCCTGGCCGACGCCGCCGAGCGAGATGCCGTTGAGCTCGGTGCCGAGGCCCACCACCTTGCCGCCGTAGCGGAACGAGGCGTAGCGCAGGGTGCCGCTGTCGTCCTGATCGTTGCCGCCGCCGTAGCGGACGCGCGTGTCGTTGGCGTCGGCCGCGACCAGGCCTTCCATGTTCGCGAAGTTGGCCGCGTTCGGCGTGGCCGTGTTGCCAGCCGGGGCGCCGTTGCCGTACTTGCCGATGTAGCCGTTGCCCATGATCGTCAGGTTGCCCCACTCGTTGGCAGCAGCACGCCACGAACCCTGCGGGTTCGCGACGGTCCACGTTGCGCGGTCAGCGGCCGACGTGAAGATGATGGGCTCGGAGGCGCTGCCGTCAGCCACGATGCGGCCGTCGCGACCGACCGCGAGCGAACCGCCCGCTTCGCTGGCGATCACGGTGCCGGCCTCGATGGTGAGGGTGGCGCCGGGCTTGACGAAGACCTGGCCCGAGAGCTTGTAGACGTTGTTCTTCGTCCAAGTCTGCGAGGTGGTGATGTCGCCCGAGATGGTGATGTCGGCGGCAGTGGCGGTACCGGCGGCAAGGGCCGCGGTACCGAGGGCGAGAACGAACTTGCGAGTCTTCATGGATGCGTCTTTCGTGGGAAACGGTGCCTGTCGGAGTCAGTCAACGGGCCGAACGTCGGCCCCATGTCCACACAGACGCAAAGGATGCCCTTCGCGCTTTTCAACAAGGTGTTCGTTACGACAAAGGGGCGTTCATCTTGCGTGAACGTTTCGTTCAGCACCATAAGTCATTTCAGCGCTTGGACTTGGATGCGCGCTCGACTTGCTCCAAGTACCGCGCGACGTCCTCGCGCGGACGGATCGATTGGGCGTCCCGCAGCAGCGGGAGCGCGTCGGCGAAGCGCCCCTGCGACACGTAGACCTGGGCGATCTTCACCTTGGCGGGCGCGGCGAACGCGTCAATCCGGGCCGCCCGCTCGTAGTACAGGATGGCCTGGTCCGGGCGCCCGCCCTTCGAGTGGTGCTGCGCGAGCAGCATCAGCGCCTCGCCATCAAGCGGGTCGAGCTCGATCACCTCCTCGAGCACCCGAGCCGTCTCGTCGTCCCCCGCCCCGGCGCTCATCGCGAAGCGCGCCTGGAGCTTCAGGCACTTGCGCTTGTCCGTGTCGGACATCGACGCGTCCCACTGCGAACGAACCTTCCCGAGGAGCGCCTTGGCCTGCTGCGATCCCCCCCGGGCGGCCAGCATCTCGGTGCAGCGGATCGCCCGCGCCGGCGGCTGCGCCGGGTCCTTGTCGATCGCGCGTGCGAAGGCGCCGAAGGCCATGTCGGGAAGCGACTCCGACAGGTAGATGTCGCCGAGCGTGTACAGGCTGTCGGTCGAGCTCTTGCCGATCGAGTCGAGCGCCTCGAGGTTGACCGCGGCCTTCGCCGGCTGCTTGAGCCCGAGGTAGGTGTGCGCCTGGAGCATCCAGAAGTCGGGCTTCTCCGGGAACGTCGCGATGAGGACGTCGAGGAGGCTCGCCGCGTCCTCGTACTTCCCCTGCTTGAACACGGACCGCGTGAGTCCCAGCCGCCACTCGACATTCTCCGGCTGCAGGAGCAGCGCGTTGCGGTACGCCGCCTCGGCCGGCTGGTAGTCCTGCTTGCTGGAATGGCAGAACCCGAGCAGGCCGTACGAATATGCGTCCGCCCCGCCCAGTTCGATCATCTTGTTGAACGCGGCGATCGCATCGTCGATCTTGCTCTGGCGAACGCAGATGAGCCCGATGTTCCGGTAGGCGCGCCGGAAGCTCGGGAACTTCGAGGTCGCGGTCCGGTAGTTGGCCAGCGCGTCGTCGAGCCGCTCCTGCTGGAACTGGATCCCGCCCAGGGTGAGGTCGAGGATTGCGGAACCGTCGTTTCGGACCGAGTCGCGGAGCAGCGCCTCGGCCGCGGGCAGGTCGTTCGGCATGAGCTGCCGGACGAGTTCGAGCACCGCGATCTCGTCGGGAGAGATCTTCGGCTCGAGCTCGGGATTGATCCCGTAGCCCGCCACGAACGACTTCTGGAAGCCAGGGTCGCCCCAGATCGCGTTCAGGTCGGGGGGCGAGACCTGCGTCGAGGGCGCTGGCGGCCCGCCGAGGTCGCCGGCGGCATGGGCGCCCGAGGCGATCGCGACGCATGCGGCGATGCCGGTGACGAGGGCTCGGAGGGCGGTGCGCGTGTTCTTCATGGCGTGGTCCGTCATGGTGGCGGGTCGTTCGTGGAGGGTTCCTGTGCGCGGGTCAGCGGGGCTGGAACCTCATGGGGACGCGCATGCGGCAGCTGACCCGCTTGCCGCCCTTCATGGCCGGCTCGAATCGCCACTGCCGCACCGCATCGAGCGCGGGCTTCTCGAACTCGGGGCGCGTGGCCTTCTCGACCTTCGGGTTCACCACGCGTCCGGTCTCGTCGACGATGAAGATCAGCGAGACGACACCCTCGGCCTTCACCTTGCGCAGTTCGGCGGGGTATGTCGGCGCCACCTGCTGCACGGCGCGGGGGCGTTGGTCGATCTCGGACATGCTGAAGGCGCCCTGGAACTCGTCCTGCGTCTCGCCGCCGCCGATGCGGCCCGTGCCGCCGATGCGGCCGCCGCCCTGCAGCGAGGCCACCGCCCCGAAGTCGCCGCCGCCTGCGGCGCCCGCGTTGCCGCTCAGCGCCGCCTCGATGGCGCTGAGGCTGGCGGCATCGAGGGCCGGGGCGTCGTCCGAGGACGATGGGGCCTCCACGTTCGAGGCCACCGACTCCGGGTCCGGCGGGGCCTCGTCCTGATCCTTGATCTCGTCCTGGGGTTGCTGTTCCTCGGGCTTCTCCTCGTTCTCCTTCTCGACCGACTCGGTGACGATCTCGACGTCGCGCTTGCTCGCCTGCTGCTCCTCGTGGGAGAACAGGTACCCGCCGAACAGCCCGACGAGCACGTGCACCACGAGCGCGGCGAAGATGACGAGGATGACCTTGAGGAAGTCCACGGCGCGCCGGCGTCACTTCTTGTCGGTGTTGATCCCGACCTTCGCGATCCCGATCTTCCGGACCTCGTCCAGGACGGCGACCACGAACTTGAAGTCCGCGGATCCGTCGCTGTTGATGATGACCTTTGGGTCCTTCGCGGTCAGCTTGTAGGTCTGCAGCTTCATGGGCAGCTGCGTGATCAGGATCTTGTCCTTGTTGAAGAAGACCTCGCCCTTGTCGTTCACGCTGAGCGTGACGGCCTTGTCCATCTCCTGGTTGTCGCCGAGCGACTGCGCGCTGGAAGCGCCCGGGAGCGACACCTGCACGCCCTGATTCTTCGACATGCTCAGGGACACCATGATGAACGTCGCCAGCAGGAAGAAGATGATGTCGATGAGCGGGATGATGTCGATCCGCGCCCCCTTCTTGCCTCGGCGTCCTCCGCCTGCCATGGTCAGGACCCTCCCGCCGGTGCCGAGGCGGCGCCGTCGAGGAAGTCGAATGCGTCATCATCGCCGCCGGTCGACGGGGGGGCGGACGGCGGCTCGGGGGCCGGACGCGCGGCGCGGCCCGCGGGTCCCTCGAGCGTGAGCTTCAGCTGCTCACCGGCGGCGAGGAGCTCGGTCTCGACCTGCTCGATCCGGTTGTTCAGGTAGTTGAACGGGATCAGGCAGATGATCGCGATGATCAGGCCGAAGGCCGTCGCGATGAGCGCCTCGGCGATGCCGCCCGTGATGGCGCCCGGGGAGCTCAGGTCGCCGCCGATCACGGCGAACGATCCCATCATGCCCGTGACCGTTCCTAGGAGGCCCAGGAGCGGCGCCAGCGTGATGACGGTGTCCAGGACGGCGATGCCGCGCTTGTACCGCTTGATGGTCCGGGTCTCGGCGTAGGTCAGCGCGTGGGACAGCGACTGGTCGCGATGCTCGAGCGCAAACCCGAGCGTCTTCACGATCGCGTCCTTCGACCCGTTGGCGATGTCGATGGCCGCCTGCAGGTTGCCCTTGGTGACCTCGCCGAAGAACTTCATCACCGTCTTCGGGCTGCGCTTGCGCTGCTCGTTGAGCAGGAAGAACACACGCTCCAGCACCACCGCGAGGCCGATCACCGACGCCGCGAGCATGGGCCACATGATCGGCCCGCCCTTGATGAAGATGTGCACCAGGCTGGCCTTGGCCACCAGCGCCTTCAGCGCCCCGCCCCGCGAGGGGTCCAGGGGCAGCGTTCCGCTTCCCGAGGCCACGAGCGTGCCGAGCGCCGGCCCGAGGTCGCCGTCGAGTGGCCGGATGAGCGGGTTCGCCGAACCGACCTGCGGGACCGCGACCCCGGACTCGCCGCTGTCGGCCCGGAACAGCGTCACGGGCCCGATCATCGCGAACTGCCCGTTGAGCACCGTGCCGAGCATGTCGACGCCGACGCCCGCGAAGCGGACGCCACCGAGCGCCTCGGCGATGCGCTTGATCGTGAGGGCGGCGAACGTGGTCTGGGCGCCGAACTTTTCGCTCGGGGTGAGCGTCTTGTTCTCGACCGCCTGCTTCGCGGCGACGATCGGCTCGCCGTAGACCTGCAGCTCGCCGACAGCGATCTTCGTCTCGAAGGTGCGGACATACTCGTCGAGCAGGCTGCTGACGTAGCTCAGCTCGTCCTGGCGCGACTTGATCTCGGCCTGCATCGTGCCGATCTCGAGGGCGCCCGCGTCGACCAGGCGCTGGACGCGCTGCTCTTCCTTGCGGAGCGCGACCACCTCTTCCTCGAGCGCCGTGAGCTGCTGCGACATCGGCAGCTTCTCCGAGGCGATCTGTGCACGCATGGCGTTGAGGTCGGCGATGGTCTTGTTGAGCTCCGACTCGGCGTTGCGGGCGACCTTGCCCATCGCGGCGTCGCCGGCGGCCTGCTGGGAGTCGGGCGCCTGCGCGACGGCGGACGGCGCGATCGCAAGGGCGGATGCGAGGACGATGATCGTGGCGGCAATGCGGCGCATGGGATTCACTTGATCTCCACCGGCAGGGGGACGAACGCAGGCGGATGCTTGCCTTGGATGACCTCGAGCGCGACGAGCAGCTGGCCCGCGATCTCCGGTGCGGGCTTCCAGTTCCACCCGTCCTCACCCGGGGTGCCGATGCCGGCTTCGCCGCGCGGCGACAGGTAGTACGCCTGCGCGAGCCCGACGTAGATCACCTGCACTTCGCTGGAGCTTCCGTCGGCGAGCGTCCGGACCTCGTACGAGAGGGAGATCTCGCTGTTGGCCCGGTTCATCTCGTTCAGGATGCCCAGCACGTTCTGGAAGCGTTCGGCGACCGTCACGCGCGTGGTCGAGGCCTCGGTCGGGATGCGCTGCAGGAGCGGTGCGAGCCGCTCGGCCACCGGTTGGGGCATGCGCTTGGCGAGACCGCGAACCTGACCCTCCATCACGCTGACTGCGGTGGCGAGCTGGGCGGCGGTGGCCTTCAGCTGCTCGTTCTCCGCGACCAGCCGTTCCTTCTTCTGGTCGCTCTCCGCAACGGCCTTGACGCTCTCGGCGATCTTCTCCTTGAGGACGCTGACTTCCTTGCCGACCAGCTCGATTCGCCCTTCCAGGATCTCCTTGCCCTGCTGCCAGTCGTTGCGCTCCTTGGCGATGATCTGCTGGGTCTCGATCCACTTCGCCAGCGTCAGCCGCGTCTCCTCGAGGCCCGGCCGGTCCGAGGGCTCGCTGGCGGCGGCGGGCGCCGGTGCAGCTGCCGGGGCGGCGCCCGGGGCCTTGGCCGGGGCCTTCGCTCCCGGGGCCGGGGTGCCTTGGCGCGACCGCGCGGGCGCCTTCGCCTGGTCCTGGGCCGCTCCCAGCATCAGGCATGCGAGCGTGAGCGCGGCGGCCGCGACGGCGATGGGTCGAGTCAGGTGCATGGGAACCATGGTTCCCGGGCGGAGGCATCTGGGCGAGTCGCCGTTGCCTGCAGCCGATCGGGGACCGGGGACGATATGAACACAACGCAAGTGGTTTGCGAGCGTTCGGTTCAGATTCGGTTGGCGACGTTGGGATTCGCAGGACGTTCCGTGATGGGAGCGCAACCAGAAATGCGTTCAGGTTCCTGTAACCGGTCCGTTCGACGGCCCCATGGAAGGAGCCCTGTCGTGGAAATGAAGACATGCATCGCGCTTGCCGTCGCTGGCGGCGCATTCACCGTCGGCGCCACGAGCGCTGGCATCGCGCCCGGAGCATTCGCCAGCTGGACCTCGTCGGCCCCACCCGGCTACGTGGAGGACGCGGCGGTTGCCCCCGGACCGGGAACCTACGAGGCATCGGTGACCGATGCCACGGCGTCGCTTGTGTGGGGCGCGTCCTCGAGCGCGTTGTCTGGTCATGCATCGGGTGGAACGACCGTGACGGCGCGCGCACGCGGCGTGGCGCTCCTGACCTTCGATGGCGACACGTCGTTCGCCATCACCTGGGCCATGCAGCAGTGCGTCGCCGAGGGCAACGTGATCGGCTGGGGTCTGGTTGACCTGGCCGGAGGCGGAGACCCGACGCTGGGCGTCCAGTTCGTGGGCATTGAGGCGACGGCGTTCGGAGGCGTGGCCGCCACTTCGTCGGGCTCCTTCGTGGGTACCGTGGCCGCGGGCACCTACCTGCTGGTGATGGCCGCCGAGAACGCGGCCGCAGGCGGGGCATTCTCGTACTCGGCGACGTTCTCGCAGGTGCCCACTCCCGGGGCGTTGGTCACCCTGCTGGTTGCGGGCGTGGTGGCAACGGCGCGTCGGCGCCGATAGGCCAGCGCACGGCATCCAGAGGCACATGAGCCAAACGACAAGCCCCCGGCGGGGCCGGGGGCTGTCTGAGGTGGACCGTACTGGACTTGAACCAGTGACCCCCTCCGTGTCATGGAGGTGCGCTAGCCAACTGCGCCAACGGTCCGGCCCGAGGAGTGTAGCCGGACCGGCCCCCGGCGCAACTCGTCGAAGTCGCGGGAGCCGTGCGGCCGATGAACCCTGATGACCCGTGTGTTCGGGTCTCAGGAGGCCTCTCATGGACCGTACCCCCGCTGCCACCACGGGCGCTTCCCCGGCGCTTGCCCGCTTTGATCCCTTCAGCACGGGATCGGGGCTGACGCTGATGGGCGTCGGCCTCCTGTGCCTGGCCGCCGTCGAAGCCGTCGGGCTCTTCGTACGGGCGAATCCTATGACAAGCGCCCCCGGGCCCGACGCCCCGCTTGGCGTGCCTTCGCCCGCCATGGTCGCGTTCGAACCCCTTGACCCGCAGAACGCCGTTGGCACCGGGCCCGGCGCGCCGCGCCAAGGCTCCGACCGTTCACGCGCACCCGCGCCCGGCGGATCGCTCGTCGGCATCGCGGCCACGCCCATCCCCAACGGAACCGCCGTCTACCGGCTGTGGTCCTCCGGCGCCGTCGAGGCGATGATCACCACCGAAGAGAACACGTGGAGCGACTGGGCGCCCGCCGCGCCGGGGCTCAGCACCGCGATGCGTCGCCCGCGCGGCGCTGGCGACAATCCCGACACCGCCCCGTGAGCGCGCGGCGCACGCCGCGTCACCCGCCGAACGCCTGCAGGCATCGGCGCATCCGCTCGAGCGTGCTGGCCTTCCCGAGGATCGCCAGCGTGTCGAAGATCGGGGGGCTCACCGTGCCGCCGCTCACTGCCACGCGCAGCGGCTGCGCCACCTTGCCGAGGTTGCCCTCCGTGGCGGAGGCCGCGTAGGCGCCGATCGCCGCCTCGAGCGCCGCCGGCTGCCAGTCGGACACGCCCTCGAACACGGATGCCAGCGCGCGCACGTGCGTGACCCCGTTCGGCTCCGCGCCTGCCATCACCTTCTCGACGTTCTTCGTCCGCTCCCACGCAAGCGCATCGTCCGCGGTCACCAGGAACCGATTCACGCGGAACAGCTCGTCGAGCGTCTTGGAGCGCTCATGGCTTGCCCCGGCGAGCAGCTCGAACTGCGCATCCGTGAGCTTCGCCATGAACTGCGGGTGGAACTCGCGCCCGTGCGCCCGGGCGCGGCCCACGAACTCCTCGCGCGGCATGCCGGTGATGGCGTCGCAATTGAAGTTCAGCAGCTTGGCGCGATCGAACTTGGCAGGCGTCTTGACCACGCGCTTGAGGTCGAACCGCTCCTTCATGAACTGCATGTCGAACTTCTCGACGTCGCCGCCCGGGCTCCACCCGTTCAGCGACAGGAAGTTGCAGATCACCTCGGGCAGGTAGCCGCTGCGACGGAAGTCGTCGACGTTGATCTCGGGCAGCTGGATGCCAAGCGCGTCCGCCAGCGCGTTGGCCTCCTCGAAGTCGAGCTGCGTGTTCTTGTCGGAGAGCCAGGCGTCCCAGCGCGCCTGCGCCACCGTACCGGCCGGCGGCGCCGCGAGCGCACGCTCGACGACGGTCTTGCGCAGCAGCTTGTCCTTGTCGCGCTTTGACATCTTGCTGCCGTCGGGATTCGTGATGATCGAGAAGTGGCCGTACGTCGGACGCCGGTAGCCGAGCGCATCCTGCAGCAGCATGTGCTTGGTCGTGTTGTTGAAGTGCTCCTGCGCGCGCAGGACGTGCGTGACGCCCATGAGTTCGTCGTCCACCACCACCGCGAAGTGGTACGTGGGGAACCCGTCGGCCTTGCGCAGCACGAAGTCGTCCACCTCGCCCGCCGGCAGCGTGGCCTCGCCCAGGATCTCGTCCTTGATGGTGATCGGCTGCGGCGGGCACTTCAGGCGGATGACCGCAGGCATGCCGGCCGCCAGCCGCCGTTCGACCTCGTCCTTCGGCAGCGCCATCTGCGACGAGCCGTCGTAGCGGTAGGCGCGTCCCGCGGCCTTTGCCTCCGCACGCCGTGCTTCCAGCTCCTCGGCCGTGTCGAACGCGTAGTACGCCTTGCCGGCCTCGACCAGCTCCCCGAGGATGCGGTTGTAGAGGTCAAGCCGTTCGCTCTGGAAGTACGGGCCGTGCGTGCCGCCTCCGTGGCCTGCGTGCTCGGGGCCCTCGTCCCAGTCGATCCCGAGCCAGGCAAGGTCCTTGAGGAACCCGACGCTCGCCGCGCCGCTCGAGCGCTTCTGGTCGGTGTCCTCGATGCGCAGGATGAACTTGCCGCCCCGCCCCTTCGCGTAGGCCCAGCAGAAGAGCGCCGTGCGTGCGCCCCCCACGTGAAGGTGGCCGGAAGGCGATGGTGCAAAGCGCGTGACGGGTGCCTGGCTCATGGGGACGGGGTAAGGTACCTGCATGCCCGTGACGGTCGGCCTGCTGTCGGACAGCCACGCGCGCTGGGAACGCACCAAGCGCGCCCTGCAGGCGCTGCGCGAGCGCGGGGCCACCACGTTCATCCATTGCGGCGACGTCGAGGACGAGCTGGTGCTGGACCAGCTGGCCGGGCTCGACAGCCACCTCGTGTGGGGCAACTGCGACTGGAACGCGGTGACGCTCGGTCGATACGCCGCCGACCTCGGGATCGCCGTGCACGGCCTGTCGGGCGAGCTGGAGCTGGACGGCAAGCGCATCGCCTTCACCCACGGCCATGAGCCTGCCGCCATGCGAGCGGCCGTCTCGGGAGGCGCCGACTACCTGGTGCACGGCCACACCCACGAGCGCCGGGACGAGCGCCAGGCATCCACGCGCATCCTGAACCCCGGTGCCCTGCACCGCGCGCGGCCCTTCACCGTCGCGACGCTGGTCCCATCGACCGGGGCGTTCGAATGGATCGAGGTGCCCTCATGACCGCCCCGGCCCTGCTCTTCGTCGCGAACCTCGCCAGCACCTGGTTCCTCACCGGGCTCATCTGGACGATCCAACTGGTGCACTACCCGCTGTTCGACCGCGTCGGGCGCGAAGGCTTCGCCTCCTACGAAGGTGCGCACGCGCGCATGATCACGCCGATGGTCGGTCCTGCCATGCTGATCGAGGCACTGACCGCTGCATTGCTGCTCATGGCGCGCCCGCGATTCATGCCCGCATGGGCCGCATGGGCGGGTGTCGCGCTGGTGGGCATCGCGTGGCTCTCCACCTTCCTGCTCCAGGTGCCGATGCATGGAACGCTGGCGCGTGGCTTCGATGTGGATGCCCATGCGCGGCTCGTCGGCACCAACTGGATCCGGACCGCGGCGTGGACGGCGCGTGCGGTGCTCCTGGCGTGGTGTGCGTGGGCTGCACTCGAGGCCGCGGACCACGCAACGGCAGCGGACCCGACGGGAGGCACCCGATGAGCCAGTTCCCCGTGGTCGGCGCAGTGCAGCAACGCGTCGGCTCTGCGCTTCGCCGCGGGGCGCTCACGGCGAAGCTCGCGCGGCGCCGGCTGCGCAAGCCCGCGAGCCTCCACACGTCGCCGGGAACGCTGGTCGTGGAGCCCGATGCCGCTCCCACCGTCGTCACCGTGATGGCCTTCGGGCCCGACTCGCTCGTCGAGCGCACGGTCACCGACGTCGCAGGGATCGATGCAGCCGCCGGCGATCATCCAGTGGTCTGGGTCAACATCGAGGGCCTTGGCGACGCATCGCTCCTGAAGGCGATCGCCGACCGCTTCGGCATCCATCCGCTGGCGATGGAGGACGCGACCGACATGTCGCAGCGCGCGAAGGTCGAGACGTACAGCGATGCCACGTTCATCGTGCTGCCGATGCCGCATGACGAAGGCAAGGGATTCTGGACCGAGCAGCTTGCGATCTGGCTGCACGGCCGGTTCGTGGTGGCGTTCCAGGGTGTACCTGGCGGAGACTGCCTCGACGGCGTCCGCGCGCGCATCCGTGCGGGCTCGGGTCGCCTTCGACGCACGGACGCGTCGTACCTGGCATACGCGCTCGCCGACGCCGTCGTCGACGGGTTCTTCCCCGCCGTCGACCGGATCGGCGGAATGGTCGAGGACCTCGAGGACGAGGTCTTCCGCCGGCCCACCGGCCAGCAACTTCAGCAGATCCGGCGTGCGCGGTTCGAGCTGGTCCAGATGCGGCGGGCGCTGCTGCCGATCCGCGACCTCGCGATGAGCATGCTCGGCATGGACCGCGTCTTCGATGCCGAGGTGCGCCCGTACCTGCGCGACCTCGCCGACCACGTGGCGCGCGCGCTCGACCAGATCGAGACCGACCGCTACATGGCGAACGACCTCCTCGAGATCTACATGACGAGCGTCAACCTGCGCCTCGGCGAGACCTCGAAGGTGCTGACCATCATCGCCACCCTGTTCATGCCGCTCAGCTTCATCGCGGGCGTCTACGGCATGAACTTCGACTGGATGCCCGAGCTCGACTGGCCGTACGGGTACCTCTTTGCGCTGGGGCTCATGGCCCTGACCGCCGCCGGGCTCGTCGCCTACTTCTGGCGCAAGGGCTGGCTGCGGGACAGCACGAAGCTCTGATGCCCGCCGGCGCGGGCCCCCTGGATGCAGGGGAATCCACGCACGCTCCGCGGGCGAACCCGGTTCCATGACGACCGCGCCCGCGCCGACCACGCTTGCAGCCCTCCGAGCCACCGGGTGGACGCCCCGGTCCGTGAAGGAGGAACTGCGCTCGAACTTCGAGCAGGCGCTCTCCGCGGCGGTGGCCCGCGGCGAGCGCGGGGCGTCGGCCCTCTTCCCCGGCATCCTCGGCTACGACGACACGGTGCTTCCGGAACTGGCGACCGCGATCATCGCGGGCCACGACATCCTGTTCCTCGGCGAGAAGGGCCAGGGCAAGAGCCGCCTGATGCGGATGCTGCCCTCGTTCCTCGACGAGTGGCTGCCGTACCTCGACCTCCCCGGATCGCCCGTCCACGAGTGCCCCGAGCGGCCGATCACCCGCGCCGGGCGCGAACTGGTCGCCTCGCAGCCGGCCGACCGCGTCCCGATCGCGTGGTGGCACCGTGACCAGCGCTACGCCGAGCGCCTCGCGCCCGGCACCAAGTTCGCCGACCTGATCGGCGAGATCGACCCTTCGCGCTTGGCCGCGGGCACCTCGATGGGCGCCGAGGAGGCGCTCCACTTCGGCCTGGTCCCGCGCATGCACCGGGGCATCTTCGCGATGAACGAGCTGCCCGACCTGGACGAACTGGTGCAGGTGGGGCTCTTCAACGTGCTCGAGGAGCGGGACGTCCAGATCCGTGGATACCCCGTGAGCTTCGACCTCGACGTGATGCTCGTCTTCAGCGCGAACCCGAGCACCTACAACCGCTCGGGCAAGGTGATCCCGCAGCTCAAGGACCGCATCGGGAGCACCGTGGTCACCCACTACCCGCGCGACCGCGACGCGGGCATCGCCATCACGCGCCAGGAAGCCGGCATGGATCTCGGCGGCGCGCACCCGGTCGTGGTCCCGCCGTTCATGGACCGGGTGGTCGAGGAGATCTCGGTGGCCGCCCGCCGCAGCACGTTCGTCGACCAGGCCTCCGGCGTCAGCGCCCGGTTCAGCGCCGCCAACTGGCGCACCATGGTGGCAAGCGCGCGTCGCCGCGGCATCCAGCTCGGCGAGCGCCCGGCGGTGCCCCGCATCAGCGACCTGTCGCACCTGCATTCGTCCTCACTGGGGAAGCTCGAACTCGACCTCATGGGGACCCACCAGATGGACGAGCGCCGCGTGATCGACGCGATCGTCGCCGAGGCGGTCGGGAACGTCTTCAAGGAGTACGTCGACGAGCACGGGCTGCCCGCGATCGCCGAGGCCTTCGCCAAGGGCGTGCGCATCGAGGTGGGTGAACTGATCCCGAGCGCGAACTACGCGGAGCGGATGCAGGGCGTGCCCGAGGCATGGGACAAGGCCTTCGAGGTGAATGCGAGCGGCGACCCGGCCGTGCGCGCCTCGTGCGCGGAGTTCGTGCTCGCCGGGCTGTGGGCCACCGACCGCGTCAGCCGCACCGTTCGCCATGGGCGTACCTCCTACGAACTGAAGTGACCGTCCCTCCCGGCCAACCCCTGGGCGGCGCGTACCACACGTACCTGGGCTACGACGCGGTGCGCTTTGGGTCGGCGAAGCCCTCGGACCCCGGGGCCGCCGCGCGCGGCGCCTTCGAGCACATGCTTGCCATGGGATCGATGCGGCGCTTCACCGACGAGGAGCTCGCGAACGCCATCCGCATCGACCCCTCGCAGGTGCAGGGTTTGGGTCCGAGCATCGACGCCCTCATCGCGATGCTCGAGGCCAGGCGCGACCGGATCCTTGCGACCTACGACCCGGAGCCCGCCCGGCAGGAGGCCGCCGCGGCGTTCGACCGCGCCGCGCGCACTGCTGTGCCCCCGGGCGATGGGGACGTGGCCAAGCGCATCGCGCGCGCGGTTGCGCAGGGGCAGCTCCGCGACCTCGAGCGGCTGTGGTACCGGCTTCCCGAGGGCTCGCGCGAGCAGCGTGCGCTGACCGTCGCCCTCGAGCGCCTGCGCGAGCGCTTCGAACTCGACCAGCTCGCGTCGCGATGGGCGTTCTCCGGGCGCGAGGAGCTCGACGCCGAACGTGCCATCGAGGTGAAGTCCGAGCTCGAGGAGATCGAGCGCCTGCTCGAACAGCTTCGCGAGGCGCTGAAGAACGCGAGGCCCGCGATCATCGACATGGACGCGCTCGAACGGTTCGCCCCGCAGGAGCAGGTCGACGGCCTGCGCGACGCGCAGCGGCGCGTCAATGAGCTGCTCGAGCGCCTCGCGGAGGAGGCGGGGATGCAGCGGACACCGGAAGGCGGCTGGTCGGTGAGCCCGAAGGCCATGCGCCTCTACCAGCGCGGGCTGCTTGCCACGATCTTCGGGGACCTGCAGGCCGCGCGCAGCGGCCGCCACGCGGGCATCCAGTCGCCGGACGGTGCGGTCGAGCTGCCGGGGACCCGGGCCTGGGAGTTCGGCGACAGCCCGGCGAACCTGGACATCCCGCAGACGCTGGTCAACGCGATGGTGCGCGAGGCAGGCGCGGGCCCGCGCGCGCCCGGCACCCCGGTGCGGATGCGCGGCGAGGACATGGTGGTCCATCGCACGCGCAACCAGCCGAAGTGCGCCACGGCGGTGATCATGGACATGTCGGGCTCGATGCGCAACGGCGGCCAGTACGTGCAGGCCAAGCGCATGGCGCTGGCCCTCGACGGCCTCATTCGGAGCGAGTACCCCGGCGACTTCCTGCAGTTCGTCGAGATGTACACGGTGGCGCGCCTGCGGTCGCCCGCGGAGGTCCCGCAGGTGATGCCGAAGCCCGTCACCCTGCGCGAGCCCGTGGTGCGACTGCGCGCGGACATGTCGGACCCCTCGATCACCGAGATGGACCTGCCGCCGCACTTCACGAACATCCAGCGCGCGCTGCAGCTCTCGCGGCAGTGGCTCACCGGCCGGCCCACCCCGAACCGCCAGGTCATGCTCATCACCGACGGCCTGCCCACCGCGCACTTCGAGGGCACCGACCTGTACATGCTCTATCCGCCCGACCCCCGTACCGAGCGCGCGACCATGCGCGAGGCGATGCGCTGCAAGGAGGCCGGCATCACGATCAACGTGTTCCTGCTGCCCTCATGGAACCAGAGCGAGGACGACGTGCAGTTCGCCCACCGCATGGCCGAGTCCACCGGCGGGCGCGTGTTCTTCGTCGCCGGGCAGGAACTCGACCGGTTCGTGGTCTGGGACTACGTGCGCCGGCGTCGGTCGATCCTGGGGTGACGGCGGAGGCGCAGGCAGCCGCTTGGTCACGCACCCCGGGGCGAAGGCGACGCGGACACTCGAAATCAACACGAAAACGGCCTTGATTCGGGGTGCGGGTCCGTCTAGCGTTATTGACTTGGGCTCAGGAGGCCCACCCACCGATGCACCCGTCTATGAACCACCTGGCCGATCCGATGAACGACAACACCTCGACGTTCCTCAACCCGACGCGCGCGTCAGACTACTTCGGCTGCATGACCTTCAGCGGCGACACGATGCTGAAGCGACTGCCGAGCGATGTGTTCGCCAAGCTGCAGCGCACCATCAGCGAGGGCTCGCCCCTCGACCCGGCGATCGCGAACACCGTCGCGGTGGCGATGAAGGACTGGGCCATCGAGCACGGGGCGACGCACTACTGCCACTGGTTCCAGCCGCTCACCGGGATCAGCGCGGAGAAGCACGACGCGTTCCTGAGTCCCATGGCCGACGGCAGCGCCATCGAGAAGTTCTCCGGCAACCAGCTGATCGTCGGCGAGCCCGACGCGTCCAGCTTCCCCTCGGGCGGCATCCGCGACACCTACGAGGCGCGCGGATACACCGCATGGGACTGCACGAGCCCGGCGTTCCTCATGAAGAACCCCTCGGGGATCATCACGCTCTGCATCCCCACGGCGTTCGTCAGCTGGACCGGCGAGGCACTCGACAAGAAGACCCCGCTCCTGCGCTCGATCCAGGCGCTCTCGACCCAGGCGATGCGCATCCTGAAGCTGTTCGGCACCGACAAGGGCGTCACGCACGTGGCCGGCACGCTCGGGGTCGAGCAGGAGTACTTCCTGGTCGAGCGCGAGCAGTTCGAGTCGCGCCTCGACCTGGCGCTCACGGGCCGCACGCTGATCGGCGCCAGCGCCCCCAAGGGCCACCAGCTCGATGACCACTACTTCGGCGCGGTCCCCGACCGCGTCCTCATGTTCATGGCCGAGGTCGAGTCGCGGCTGTTCGAGCTCGGCGTCCCCGTGAAGACCCGCCACAACGAGGTCGCGCCCAGCCAGTACGAGATCGCGCCGACCTTCGAGAACGCGAACATCGCCGTCGACCACCAGATGATCACCATGCAGGTCCTGCGCATGGTGGCCCGCAAGCACGGGTTCGAATGCCTGCTCCACGAGAAGCCCTTCGCGGGCATCAACGGCAGCGGCAAGCACAACAACTGGGCCATTGCCACCAGCACCGGCGTCAACCTCCTCGATCCTCGCGAGGAGACGCACACCAACATGCAGTTCCTCGTGTTTCTGGCCGCGGTCATCCGTGCCGTCGATATGCACGCCGACCTGCTCCGCGCGTCGATCGCGAGCGCGGCGAACGACCACCGCCTGGGCGCCAACGAGGCCCCGCCGGCCATCATGAGCATCTTCCTGGGCGACATGCTCACGGACATCATCGACCAGCTCGAGCACGGCACGCCGAAGAAGACGAAGTCGGGCGGCGAGCTCGACCTCGGCGCCAGCACCCTGCCCCAGATCCCGCGCCACGCGAGCGACCGCAACCGCACGTCGCCCTTTGCGTTCACCGGAAACAAGTTCGAGTTCCGCGCCGTGGGCTCCACTGCGGCCGTCGCGTGGCCGAACACCGTGCTCAACACGATCATCGCCGAGAGCCTCGACGTCATCGCCACCGAGCTCGAGAAGAAGGCCGGCAGGAACCCCTCCGAGGCGAAGCTGGAGACCGCGGTGAAGGCCGTCCTGAAGGACGTCATCAAGAAGCACCGCCGGGTGTGCTTCGACGGCGACGGCTACAGCGAGGCGTGGCACAAGGAGGCCGAGAAGCGCGGCCTGCCGAACATGCGCAGCACGGCCGACTGCCTGGGCGCGTTCGCCACGAAGAAGGCGAAGGACCTCTTCGCGAAGTACAAGGTGCTGAACGCCCGCGAGCTCGCCGCCCGCCATGACGTGCTGGTCGAGCACTACTGCACGGTGCTTGGCATCGAGTCGCGCACGCTGGTCCAGGTCGCCCGCACCCAGGTGCTGCCCGCCGCACTGCGCGCCCAGGAGGAACTCGCCACCACGGTGAGCGCCACCCTGGCCGCGGACGTCGACTGCGCCGAGACGCAGGCCGAGCTGAAGGCGTACGTGGCGATGGTGAACGAGCTCCGGTCGGCCACCAAGGAGCTCGAGACCCTTTCCTCCAGGCACCACAAGGACGAGGTCGCCGAGATGCGGTTCCTCCGCGACAGCGTCGTCCCGGCGATGGATCGCGTCCGCGCCGCCTGCGACGCGCTCGAGCGGGTCACCCCGGCGGACACGTGGCCGATGCCCACGTACGCCGAGATGCTCCTCCTCAAGTGATCGGACCCTCCTGACCCTCCGCGGAAGGGGCGTATACTCCGCCCCTTCCGCTGTTCTTTTCGCAACTCCGCAGCCAAACCACCATGTCCACCGAGACCACCGTCGTCGTCGAGACCGTCGGCCCCGCCCGCAAGCGCCTGAAGATCACCATCCCGGCCAAGGCCGTGGATGCCGGCATCAGCGACGCCTACTCGGCCGCGCGCAACGACGTGCAGCTGCCCGGCTTCCGCCGCGGCACGGCCCCGATCGCGCTCATCGAGAAGCGCTTCGGCGCGTCGATCCTCGAGGACCTCCGCCGCCGCCTGCTGACCGAGGCGTACACCAAGGCGCTCACCGACCACAAGCTGCAGCCGATCTCCGACCCGGAGCTCGACGAGAAGGCGGGCGAACCCGAGCTCAAGCGCGGTGCGGCGCTCGCCGTGACGCTGGACGTCGAGATCGTGCCGGACATCACGCTCCCGAAGCTCGAGGACGTCGAGGTGAAGCGCCCCGTCGCCGAGGTCGAAGAGAAGTTCATCGACGAGGAGATCCGGCGCCTCGGATACCGCTTCGGCACCCCCGGCCGCATCGACGGCCCGTTCGAGAACCTCGACCGCATGGTCGGCAAGGCCGTGGTGCGCGTGAAGGGCGCCCAGAAGGACCCCTACTTCGAGGCCGACGAGTGCCTGGTGGTGGTTCCCGATGCCGAGGACGAGGGCAAGGGCCAGGTGCTGGGGCTCATGTTCGACGACCTCGGACCCAAGCTCACGGGACGCAAGGTCGGCGACACCGTCGCCCTGGTGACGAAGGGTCCCGCCGTGCACGAGCGCGAGGAACTCCGCAACGCCGAGATCACCGTGGAATTCACGCCCGCGCAGGCCGAGCGCATCGCCCCGGCCGCGCCGGAAGCGGTCGCCAACAGCCTCGGGCTCGGCAGCGTCGAGAACCTGCGCGAGCAGGTGAAGCTGCAGCTCGAGGGACGGCGCGACCAGGAGCAGCGCGCCGCCATGCGCGAGCAGGCCGCCGAGTGGTTCGCCGACAAGGTCGACTTCGAGCTGCCCGAGAAGATGTCTGGCGCGCAGATCGCCCGCAACCTCGAGATGGCGCGCATCCAGCTCCTCTCGCAGGGCCTGGACGAGGCCACGGTCGAGAAGCGCGTCGCGGAGATCCGCGGCGCGAGCGAGGCCGACACCCGTCGCCGGCTCAAGGTGTTCTTCATCCTCTCGAAGCTGGCGCAGGACCTCGGCATCGAGGTCGGCGAGGCCGAGGTCAACGGGCAGATCGCGCAGATGGCGCGCACCCGCGGCCAGCGCCCGGACGCGCTGCGCGCCGAGCTCCAGCAGAGCGGCCGGCTCAACGAGATGGCCCTGGCCATCCGCGAGGCCAAGGTGCTTGACCGCGTCCTGTCCAAGGCGAAGGCCACGGACATCCCGGCGGAGGAATGGAACAAGGTGGTCGCCGAGAAGCAGAAGGCTGCCAACGCGCGGGCCGGCAAGGCCTGACCGCGGCGGAACGCTGACGCGTGGATGCCTCGAGGTCCAGCATCTTCTTCTGGCTCGGTGTCGGGCTCCTGTTTGCGATCGCATTCGGCGGCTGGCTCATCGTGATGTGGGCCCGCCGCAATGCCAAGGCCCCGCTCGAGACCCCGAGGACCGCGTTCACGCTCGACGACCTGCGGCGCATGCGCGAACAGGGCGAGATCACCGAGCGCGAGTTCGAGACCGCGCGGGACATCATGATCCACAAGACGCGCGAAGCCGCCGAGCGCGACCGCGCCCGGCGGGGCGGCACCGACTGGGGCGACGGCCGCGGGCAGCGTCCCTGAACCATCGCTGCACGGAAACCCGCGAACGTCGCTGGAGGGAGCCGCCCGGCGGGCCGATAGACTCTCGGTCCGCGCCGCTTCCCGGCGTGGCCCACAGGAGCACTCCGTGACGAACCCGATGCCGAACGAACGCTCGCCCCGCCCCCAGCCGGAGGCCACCAACGGGCCGACGAGGCGCAACGGGCGCGACGGGGCGGGAGACGGGTTCGGCGGCGGGTCCGGTGGCGGCGCGGGCGGACCGAGCGGCGCGGGCGGTTCCGGCAGCGGCAACGACGGCGGCTTCCGCGGCAAGAAGGTCACCACGTGCAGCTTCTGCGGCAAGACCAGCCGCGAGGTCGGCCCGATGGTCGAGGGCCCGAACGACGTCTACATCTGCACCAACTGCACGGACCTCTGCGCGAACATCTTCAAGCAGGAGCGCCGCCGCGTCAGCGGCAGCCGCCCGCAGCTCGGGCAGATTCCCTCGCCCCGGCAGATGAAGGAGTTCCTCGACCAGTACGTGATCGGCCAGGAGCATGCCAAGCGCGCGCTGTCCGTGGCCGTGCACAACCACTACAAGCGCCTCTCGCAGCTCGACAACGAGCAGTCGCCGGTGGAGCTCGACAAGTCCAACGTGCTGATGATCGGGTCGACCGGGACGGGCAAGACCCTGCTTGCGAAGACCCTCGCGCGCATCCTCAACGTCCCGTTCGCGATCGGCGACGCCACCACCCTCACCGAGGCGGGATACGTGGGCGAGGACGTCGAGAACCTGCTCCTGAAGCTGCTGCAGGCCGCCGACTTCGACCTCGAGAGCGCCCAGCGCGGCATCATCTACATCGACGAGATCGACAAGATCGGCAAGACCAGCCAGAACGTGTCGATCACCCGCGACGTGAGCGGCGAGGGCGTGCAGCAGAGCCTCCTCAAGATGCTCGAAGGCACCACCGCGAACGTCCCCCCGCAGGGCGGCCGCAAGCACCCGGAACAGCAGTACATCCAGATGGACACGACGAACATCCTGTTCGTCTGCGGCGGGAGCTTCGACGGCATCGAGGACATCGTCAAGAAGCGCGTGGGCCGCAAGCGCATCGGATTCTCGACCGAGGCCCAGGCCTTCGACGACAAGGTGGCCGAGCGCTCGGCGATGATCGCCCAGGTCACCCCCGACGACGTCCTCGAGTTCGGCATGATCCCCGAGCTCGTCGGGCGCCTGCCGATCCTCTGCCCGCTGCACCCGCTCTCGCGCGAGGCGATGGTGCAGATCCTCACGGAGCCGAAGAACGCGCTCGCCAAGCAGTACCAGCACATGTTCAGCCTCGAGGGCGCGCGTCTGGAATTCACGCACGACGCGCTCGAGCTGATCGCCGACCGCGCCCTGGCCCGCAACACTGGCGCCCGCGCCCTGCGTGCGGTGGTCGATGAGATCATGATCGACCTCATGTACCACCTGCCCGAGCTCGACAATGCGAACGCGGTCTACACGATCGACGCGCGCAGCATCGAGCGCGGCGTGCCGCTCCAGCAGCTGCGCCGCCGCGAGCGCGAGAGCGCCTGAGCCCGGGCAGACGTGCGCGACCACGCCACCCTGCTCCATGCCGCGCGAGCGATCGCCGGCCTCCGGACCGACCGCGAGCGGATGGATGCCTTCGTCGACCTGTGGTGGGACGCCTTCGCCCGCACGGGCGCCAGCTGGGTGGGCTTCTACGTCGACCACCCGGCCGAGCCCGACGACCGCAGGTTGACGCTGGCGGCCCGACGGCCGAAGCCCGCGTGCTCGCCCATCGGGATCCACGGGGCGTGCGGCCAGGCCCTGGTCGCCGCCAAGTGCCTGGTCGTGCGGGACGTTGCGGACCTGGGCGCCGGCTACATCGCCTGCGACCCGCGCGACCGGAGCGAACTGGTGGTGCCGTGCCTGCGCCCCGACGGCACGGCGTGGGCGGTGCTCGACATCGACAGCCACGACGTGGGCTCCTTCGATGCCAGCGACGCCGAGGGCTGCGGGCAGCTCCTGGTGGCGGCGGGCCTTTCGGCGGCGGTTCCGCCTATCCGATAACCACGCGCATGCCCCCTTGCCTCGTGGCGCGGGTTGGCCTATCCTCTCCGATCTTCGCCCGACCGAACGGGCCTCACCACGAAGGATCAGCCATGCCCCGCGTTTGCCACTTCACCGGCGCCAAGACCTCTTCCGGAAACGTCCTCAAGATCCGCGGCAAGGCGAAGTACCTCGGCGGCGTCGGCCTCAAGACGACGTCGGTGAAGAAGCGCACCTTCAAGCCGAACCTGCAGACCGTGGACACCGTCGAGGACGGCACGCGCAAGCGCGTGAAGGCGACGGTCCGTGCGATCCGGTCCGGCCTGGTCGTGAAGCCGATGAAGCGCGCGTACACGTACACGCGCGAGCGTCGTGCGGCCGCCGGCGCCTGATCCGCGCGGCGATTCCGCCGCCATTCGTTGACTCCCGGAATTCCAGGCCTACATTGAGCCCATCTTTGCATGGGCGGAGTGCATGGCTGCGGGCGCCTGTTTGGGCCGTCCGTGATTCGCCATTCGGGCCTGCGGCATCGTGCCGCGGGCCGTCCGCACCCACCGGCCCCGACGGTCATGGAGCGGCGCAGGACGCGCCGGAACACGCGACGTGCAGACGGGATTCGGCCAATCCGACCGCGACCGGGTGCTCGACGCCACCGACCTGGTGGCGCTCGTCGGGGAGCACGTCCAGCTGAAGCCGAAGGGGCGCGAACACGTCGGGGTCTGCCCGTTCCACGACGACCGCTCGCCCTCGATGACCGTCGTCACGCACAAGGGCGCGGGCTTCTACAAGTGCTTCGCGTGCGGCGCCGCCGGGAACGCGATCGACTTCATGATGAACTACCACAAGATGGAGTTCATCGACGCGTTGCGCACGCTCGCCGAGCGCGCGGGCATCGAGCTCCGCCAGGCACGTGGCGACGAAGGACCCGCGGGCGGGCGGCGCACCCTGCTCCGCGCCAACGCGGTCGCCGCGAACTTCTTCCGCAAGGCGCTGGCCCATCCCGAGCACGGCGCAGCCGCGCGCGAGGCGCTCTCGGATCGCGGGATCAGCACGGCGATGCAGGAACGGTTCGGGCTCGGCGCGGCCCCGGCAGGATGGGACACGTTCGTGCGCCACCTCGACCGACTGCGCGAGCACCGCGCCGGCGCGCGCGGCGACGAGGCCGTGCCTGACCAGGAGGCGTTCCGGGCGGCCGGCCTGGTGCGCGAAGGCCGCCAGGGCCCCATCGACGGATTCCGCAATCGCGTGATCTTCCCGATCTGCGACGAGATGGGCGCACCCATCGCCTTCGGCGCACGCAAGATCGACCCCGAGGACGAGCCGAAGTACCTGAACAGCCCCGAGAGCGCCGTGTTCCACAAGGGCCGCGGCCTGTACGCGATCCACCTCGCGAAGAAGTCGATCATCGACTCGCGCACGGCCGTCATCTGCGAGGGCTACACCGACGTCATCGCGTGCCATGAAGCCGGCGTGACGAACGCCGTGGCCACGCTCGGCACCGCGCTCACGCGCGACCACGCACGGGTCCTCAAGCGGATGGCCGAGCGCATCGTGCTCCTCTTCGACGGCGACGCCGCCGGGCAGAAGGCGGCCGACCGCGCCATCGAGGTGTTCTTTGCCGAGACGGTCGACGTGCGGATCTGCACGCTGCCGGACGGCCTGGATCCGGATGAACTGCTCCGGCAACCCGACGGGCGCGCGCGGTTCGACGCCGCGCTTGCCGCGAGCGAGGATGCCCTGGTGCATTTCGTGCGGAGGTTCCGTGCGGGCTTCCGCGCCGCCGAGGGACTGAGCGCGCGACAGCAGCGGATCGAGGCCGTGCTGGCGCGCCTGGTCGAACTCGGCTTCCGCGAGATGCCGGGGCTGCGTCGGACCATGGTCATGTCGAACCTGGCCGCGATCACCGGGCTCCCGGAACGCGAACTGCAGGCCGCACTCGACGCCGTCCGTGCACCGGCGCCGCGCGCGCCCGTGCCGGACCCGGCACCCGCCGCGGCCGCCCCCGCCGGCCGGCCGCGCGTGAGCCTCGAGGACCAGGGGTTCACGGTGCCGCAGGCACGGGCACGGCGTGCCGCCGAACGGGACGTGCTGGCGATGGTGCTCGCATGGCCCTCGGCAGGTGCGGCCCGTGTCAGGCTCGACGATGGAACGACCCTGCCGTTCTGCGAGGCCGTCACGCCGGAGTCCTTCCTGGACCCCGGGGCCCGGGCCATCGCCGACGCCATCCATGTCTGGCTCGAGGATCGCCACCCATTCAGCGCCGACGACGTCATCGCGGAGCTGCGCCAGGCCGACGACAAGGGCCTCGTGGTGGACCTGGTCCTGGTGGGCCAGCGACGCGCCGAGTCCGAGAACCACGCGCTCGAGCGCCTCCAAGACGCCGTGGACGCCTTGGAGCGCATCCGGCGCGTCCGGAGCGGCGTATCGGAACGATTGTCCCGAATTCGGACGGATGCGAGCGAACCGGAAGCCATTTCGGCGCGTCTTGAGTCCATCCGCAATCGGGGCCGAGACCCCACTGCCTTCGGTCGCCTGCCCGGCGCCCGGGGCATGCGACCGTTGCGGCCGAGGGACGAGCCCTCGGAAGATTCGGACCGACCGACGTGACTCGTTTCGAGTGTTTTTGCGCCTTACACGCTTGATGGCCGATGTGTTCTGCTTGCGTTTAGATCGCTCCCGGAACCTCCTGAGAACTGGACCCTGACCGTGTCACTCGCCCTCTCTGACCTCACCCCCGTCCTCCGCCAGCTGGTCGAACTCGGCCGCGGCCGCAAGTGGATCACGTACGAGGAGTACATCCGCTGCGTGCCCGACGAGTTCGTCGAGCCCGAGAAGGTGGACGAGATGATCGTGCTCCTGGACGAGCTCGGCATCGAGCTCATCGACGAGACCGAGCGCAAGCGCAACGGCTGGGACATGTTCGAGGCGCCGCTGCAGACGAACCTCAAGTTCCAGCGCGACGAGAAGAAGCCGAACAAGCCGCCGAAGGTCCAGATGATCGACGAGGA
>CANLMX010000007.1 GCA_947492385.1 Planctomycetaceae bacterium
ATGCGGCAGCTCGCCGGGATCGACATCGACGGGTGGTAGCAGTAGTGCGGGATCTCCACGTCGTGGCGGAGCGCCACCTGCAGGATCTTCTCGCCCTTCTCGAAGCCGTACGCCTTGCCGTTGATGGTGACCTGGGCCATGGGGAGCGGAAGTGTAGTCCCCGCCAGGTGCCGCGGCGGCCCAGCGGCGGCCGATCAGGGCGCGGTGGCCACCGTCTCGCAGTCGAGGATCGCCTCGCCGTCGAGGAACTCCGCGCCGACGACGCGGATGAGGCGACCGTCGCCAAGCCGCGTCTCGAGCGGCACCGGCGCCGCGAGCTCCGGCATGAACCACCCGCCGACGCTCCCCGCAAGGGGCACCGGAAGGGTCCCGACCGACGTGCCGCCCGCGCGCAGCGTCGCGGCGCCCGGGCGGCCCGGCGCGGCGGCCATGTCGATGGTCCAGCGCGTCACCACCACGAAGCCGTTCCAGTCCGCCGCGAGCGCGAGGCCCCGCGGGTCCAGGTGCAGCTGCACGGCCTTGACCCCATCGGGCCACGGCAGGCTCCGGTCGTGCTCGAGCCATTGCGGAAGCCGCGCGCCGAGCCATGCATTCACGTCGGAGGCGCGCACGCGCACCGTCCACGCCTGCGCACCCGGCCCGCGCACCCGGGTCGACTCGCTCGCAATGCCCTGCTCGAGCGCGCGCGCGACGTCGAGCGCGCCGGGCGCCTCGCGCGCGACGGGCGCCCACCAGGACGGCACGCGCCGCGCCAGGGCCACCGCGCCGGCGGCGAGCGCCACCGCGACCAGCAACCCGAGGAACACCCTCCGCTGCCAGGGGGCGCGCGGTGGGCGCGTCGGGCTACCACCGGCGGCCACGCCACCGCGGCTCGCCTCGTTCACGCGATGAACCGCCTGACGACGAGCGAGTCGTTCTGCCCGCCGAAGCCGAAGTTGTTCGAGACGCAGACGTCGACCGCGACCTTGCGCGCCGCGTTCGGCACGTAATCGAGGTCAAGCTCGGGGTCCGGAACCCGCAGGTTGCGCGTCGGGGGCACCATGCCGTCGCGGATCGCGAGCACGCAGGTGATGAACTCGACGCTGCCCGCCGCGGCGATCAGGTGGCCCATCATGCTCTTGATGGAGCTCATCGGGATCTCGCGCGCGAGCTCGCCGAACACGCGCTTCACGGCGCGCGTCTCGATGGAGTCGTTCTCCTTCGTGCCGGTCCCGTGCGCACTGATGTACTGGATGGGCGGACGGCCCTGCGCGTCGCGCGCGTGCGGGTCGATGCCCGCCTGGCGGAGCGCGGCCTCCATCGCGACCGCGGCACCGCGGCCCTCGGGCTGGATGTCGGTGATGCGATAGGCGTCGCAGCTCGAACCGTAGCCGACGACCTCGCAGAGGGGCGTCGCGCCGCGCGCCTGCGCGTGCTCGAGCGTCTCGAGGACGATCATGCCGCTGCCCTCGCCCATGACGAAGCCGCCGCGGTCGAGGCTGAACGGGCGGCTGGCCTCGGTGGGGTCGCCCTTGAACTCACTGAGCGCGGTGAGCCGGTTGAAGCCCGTGACGCCCAGGAGGTGGATCATGGTGTGGGTCCCACCCGCGACCATCACGTCGGCGTCGCCGCGGCGAAGGATGCTGAATGCCTCGCCGATCGCCTGCGTGCTGGCCGCGCACGCGGTGAGGCAGTTGTAGGCAGGACCGCGCGCGTTGAACTCGCGGGCCAGGTGGGCCAGCGGCATATTGGGCTCCTGCTCGATCTCGCGCGCAGGCGTCATGCAGGCCAGCGCGGCCTCGGCCCAGCGCCGCCCATCGACCGTGCCCGCGGCCGCGTCCCACGCGGCCAGGTTCGATCCGACGTAGTTCGCGGTGTCGAGCACGCCCTCGCCGGCACCCAGGTACAGGCCCACGCGTCGCGGGTCGCGCGGCGGCGTTCGGTCGAGTCCCGCCTGGCGCCATGCCTGCGAGGCCGCACCGAGCGCGAACTGGCTGTTGAGCCCGGCGGTCGCGTGCACCTTCGCGTCCTTCACGAAGCGCGCGACGTCGTAGTCGCGCACCTCGGCGGCGAAGGTCGTCGGGAAGGTGCGTGCGTCGAAGCGCGTGATCGGCGCCATCCCGCTTTCCGCGTTCAGGAGCCGCTTCCACACGCCCTCGATGTCGTGGCCGAGGGGCGTGATCCAGCCGGTGCCGGTGACGACGATGCGGGGCGCGTTCATGCGATGCTCCTGATGACGGCGGCGGCGTTCTGCCCGCCGAGGCTCGGCGTGAACACGAGCACGGCGCGGAGCGTCGCGTCGCGCGCGGGCGCGGACGCGGCATCGAGCCCGCCCGCGTCGGCGCAGTTGATCCGTGCCGGAAGCCGCTGCTCGCGCAGCGCGCGGACGGCGACCGACGCCGCGATGGCGCCGGCGCCCGCGCCGCAGTTGCCGATCCCGGGGCACAGCGTGATCACCGGCACCGCTGCGGCGCGCGCGCCGAACACCTTCGTGATCGCCGCACGCTCGGCGGCATCGAGCATCGCGACGCCCGTCCCGAAGGGAATGATCGCGTCGATCCCGCCCGCGTCCATGCCGGCGTCGGCCAGCGCGGCCTCGATCGCGTCGACGATGCCCTGGCCGTCGGCCTCGGGCTCGACGCCGAGCGTGTCCGCGCAGAAGCTCTGGCTCGCACCGAAGCCCGCGAGCTCGGCGAGCGCCGTCGCGCCGCGCGCGGCGGCGGTCTCCATCGCCTCGAGCACCAGCAGCCCGCCGCCCTCCCCGGGCACGCAGCCCTTGGCGTCGGCGGCGAACGGCCGCACCACGGTCGCGGGATCCTCGCCCGGGGCCGTGGCCGCGAGCCGGCGCGCGTAGTGCTGCCGCATCATGCCCATCAGGTTCGTCTTGCTCTCGGCGCCGCCGGAGATGCACGCGTCCGCGTCGCCCCGTCCGATGACGCGCATCGACTCGCCGAGCGAGAGCAGGCTGCTCGCCTCGCCGCAGGTGATGGTGTTCGAGGGCCCCTGGCAATCGTGCACGATCGTGACGTGGCACGCCAGCATGTTCGGCAGGTACTTGAGCATCCAGAGCGGCGTGAGGTTCTTCATTCCCTCGGTGCCCCAGGCACCGAAGTCGAAGGACCCGTCGGCCGAGCGCGCGGTGGCGAGCGCCGACGTCAGCTCGTTCTCCTCGGCCGCGATGAGCCCCGCGCCGATGTGGCACCCGAAGCGGGCGGGCGGGATCGTGACCGAGCCCTGCTCGTGCGCCTTCGTGACCAGCCCGGCCTCGCGCACGGCCTCGAACGCCGCGCCGACCGCCAATTCGATGTCGCGGGACATGACCTTGGTCGCCTTGCGGTACGACTTCGGAACGACGGCCTTGGCGTCGAAGAGCTCGTCGGGCACCTGCGCCACGAAGGGCGTCGGAAACCCGCCGAAGTCGAAGGTCCGGCACGGGGCGACGGCGGAGCGTCCCTCGCACAGGGCGGCCCAGGTGGCGCCGATGCCCTGCCCGAAGGGCGTGACCGTCCCGGTGCCCGTGATGACAACGCGTCGAGGCTGTCGCGGCATGGACCGCACAGTCTACGAGGACCCGGACGAACGCGCGGCGCTCAGCCGCCTACTTCCTCATTCGCCGGGCCATGAGCATCGCCAGTTCGAGCGCCTGCTCGTAGTTCAGCCGCGGGTCCACTGGCGACCGGTAGGCGTCGGCCAGCATCTCATCCGACAGCCCGCGGGCACCGCCGGTGCACTCGGTGACGTTGTCGCCCGTGAGCTCCACGTGCACGCCCCCGAGCCAGGTTCCCGCGGCCCGGTGGATCTCGAAGGCCTGCTCCACTTCAGCGAGGATGTGCGCGAACTTCCGGGTCTTCACCGGAACGCCCTTGCCCGCGCCCGACTGCGGCACCACGGTCTCCGTGTTTCCGTGCATGGGGTCGCACACCCAGACCACCGGCCGTCCCGAGCGCCTCACCGCGTCGATCGCCGACGGCAGGTGCCGGGCGATTGCGTGCGCACCATAGCGCGTGATGAGCACCACGCGCCCGGGCGTCCCGTACGGATCGAGCCGCTCGACCGTGCGGACGAGGGCCGCCGGATCGGTGTCCGGACCGACCTTGAGCCCGACGGGATTCTCGATGCCGCGGAAGAACTCGACGTGCCCACCGTCGGGCGACGACGTGCGCACGCCGATCCACGGGAAGTGCGTGCTCAGGTCCCACCAACCCGGCCGGTGCGGCACCTGGCGCGTCTGCGCCTCCTCGTAGTCGAGCACGAGGCCTTCGTGGCTCGTGAAGAAGTCCACGCGGTGGACCTGCGCCACGTTGACGCCGACCAGGGTCTCCATGAAGCGGAGGCCGTCGCCGATCTGATCGACGAGCTGCTGGTAGTCCGCCGCGAGCGGCGAGTGCCGCACGAAGTCGAGATCCCAGTACTCGGGGTGATGCAGGTCGGCGAACCCGCCGTCGACGAGCGAACGCACGAAGTTCAGGGTCAGCGCGGCACGCTCGTGCGCGCGCACGAGCCGGCGCGGATCGGGCGCGCGGGCCGCGGCATCGAAGGCCGGGCCGTTCACGATGTCGCCGCGATACGCGGGGAGCGACACCCCGTCACGGGTCTCGAGGTCAGCCGAGCGCGGCTTCGCGTACTGGCCCGCGAAGCGGCCGATGCGCGTCACGCGCCGGCGCCCACCTTGCACCAGCACCAGGCTCATCTGGAGGAGCACCTTGAGCCGAGCGGCGATCGAGCCCGACTCGCAGGCGTCGAAGGTCTCGGCGCAGTCCCCGCCTTGGAGGATGAACCGCTGGCCAGCGGCCGCCTCCGCGAACTGCGCGCGAAGCGACTCGATCTCGAAGCTCGTCACCAGGGGTGGCAGCCGCGCAAGGTCAGCGCGTGCGGCGGCAAGGACCGCCACGTCCGGCCATTCGGGCTGCTGCAGCGTCGGCCGCGCGCGCCACGAGGAGGGCGACCACCCGTCGACGGCGAACGTGCGCGGCGCGGCGGACGGATCGGTGCGGGGAACGCTCATGGGCTGCCTTCGAATGCGGGCGACAGGACTTGAACCTGCACGGGGTTGCCCCCATCAGAACCTAAATCTGATGCGTCTGCCAATTCCGCCACGCCCGCGCGCGGACTCCCGGGATCGTACGCGCGCGCGGGGCGCCGCCGGTCACAGCAGCTTCATCCGCCGCATGACCACGATCAGGCCCAGCACGATGGCGAGCGCCGCGATCCAGAACCCGCCGTATCCCCACGCCCACTTCAGCTCGGGGATGACCTCGAAGTTCATGCCGTAGACGCCGCAGAGGAAGGTGAGCGGCAGGAAGATCACGCTCACGACCGTGAGCTTGCCCATCACCTTGTTGGTGCGGTGCGCCACCATCGACATGTAGTTGTTCAGCGCTCCCGAGAGCACGTCGCGGTCGACGAGCACGTCCTGCAGCACGCGCTCGACCGTACCGACCATGTTGGCGAGGTACGGCTGCGTGGCCTCGCTGACGAACGTCGACTTGCGGGAGGAGAGATCCGTGAGCACGGCGCGCGCCGGCAGCACCACCTTGCGAAGGTGCAGCAGATCGACGCCGAGCTCCGACGCCTCGCCGAAGATCGACTCGTCCGCGTCGCCCACGAGCGCGCGCTGCACGGCCTCGACGCGATCCTCGAACGCCTTGTGGACGTTCAGGTAGTTGTCGATCAGGTGGTCCCAGAGCTCGTAGAGCAGGAAGCTCGGGCTCTGCGCGTGGCGCATGAAGTCGGACCGGTACTCGCGGCGCACGGCGGCCAGGAACTGCGGCTGCCCGCGCCGGAGCGTCAGCATGAACCGCTCGCCGAAGAGCACGTCAACGCGCTCGAGGTCGAACGACCGGTCGCGCAGCCGGCACCCCGTGAGCACGAGGTGGATGAAGTCCTCGTACCGCGCGATCTGCGTGGCGGGCTCGCGGCTTTGCGCGTCCTCGAAGAGGTCCGCGGGGCACAGCCCGAGCGACTCGACGAACCGCCGCGCCTCGTCGGCACGCGCGAGGTTGACGTCGATCCACACGAAGCGGCCGGCGTCCATGGCGCCACGCGCGTCCGACGGCTCGATGGACGGACACTCCTTGGTCCGGAAGTCGAATGAGACGGCGGTCGCGACCGGCTCCTGGGCGGAAGCGGCCGTGTCGGGGCCGGGAACGTTCGTTGGCGGTTGGTTGGTCATTGCGTGCGTGGATCTGCCGCGAGCATATCCCCCGCCCTTCCCGGCTCGGCCCTAGACTCCGCGCCCATGACCCCGAGCCAGTTCGCAGCGACGAACATCCTGCCGCTCCTGGCCCGGCTCGTCCTCTGCCTGGCGTTCCTGCCGCAGGGTTGGAACAATCTGATGCGCGACGTGGAGTACACCGGCCCCGAAGCCCGCCGGCTTCGCGAACTCGGCGTGCGAGGCATCACCGACCCGGACCCCGCGAAGTCGGACGTCGCGCTCGGGGCCGTGCGCGGATGGGCCTCCGAGCCGTGGCAATCGCCACCCGAGCCGTCCGCCGCGCCGGCCACGGATGCCCCGCAACCCGCAGAGCCCGCGACAAACTCCGCACCGTCGCCCGGGGCCGCGGCCCCGGCGGCCCCCGCGACACCCACGACCGTCCCGTCGGCGACCCCCTCGGCCGCCGCGCCCGCGCGTGCCAGCGCCTTCGCGCCGCTTACGCAACGGGGCCTCTACACGCTGGCGCTCCTCGTCGATCGCGCGTCGATCCCCTTCCCGGTGGAACTCGCCTGGGGCGCGGCAGCGGTGCAGCTCGTCGGCGGCGTGTGCGCGCTGCTCGGCATGTTCACGCGCGTGTGGGGCCTGCTGATGTCCGTGATGCTCGCGGGCCTCTTCGTGATGACGGCGCTCCCGGGCCTCAAGTCGAGCGGGCCGTTCGCGATGGGCGCCGACCTTTCGAACCTGGTGTTCGCGCAACTCGGGCTCTTCGTCCTGGCGCTCGGCCTGTTCCTGATCGGCCCCGGCGCCATGAGCCTCGACCGCGCCATCTTTCGGCGTTCCCGTCGCTCGGGCGCGAAGCCAAAGCAGGCATGAGCGAACCCGCCGCGGACACGGGCACCCACGCCGAGGCCGGCATCGCGCCGCGAAGCCCGGTCGTCGCCGTGCTCGCATCCACGGTGTTCCACGTGGCGATCGCGGCCGCGCTGGCAGCGATGGGCGTGACCGCCGCGCGCGCGATGCGCCGCGAGGCTCCGCCCGTGCTGGTCGCCGAATGGACGCCTCCCCCGCCGCCCGGAGTGGTGCCCGCCCCGCCCGAACTGCCCGTGCCCGGCGGCTCGCCGATGCACATGGGCCCGGCAGGGCGCGCCAAGGTGGACGCGGCCTCCGCCGCACGCGCCGCAGCTGACCGACTGGCCCGGATGGCACCCGAGCCGGCGGGGCCATCGGCGCCGGCCCCCCGCATCGCGACGGGACTCGGCTTCGAGGACGTGCCATCGGGCAGCTTCCGGGCCGCCAGCTTCGCCACCGACCGTGCGCGCGTCGCGTTCGTGGTGGACGCGGGCGGTCGCCTGCTCGGGGCGCTGCCTGCCGCGCGCTCGGTGCTTGCGCAGCGCCTGGCCGCGCTCGACGCGCAGCAGCGGTTCGTGCTCGTGGTCGCGCGGGGCGGCGGGGTCGAGACGGCGCCGGGCACGCCGGCCCTGGCGACGCGAGGCAACGTGGCCGCCGCGCTCGCCTGGTTCACCGAGCGCGCGGCCCCGGGCGGCACCGCGGACCTCGGCGCCGCGCTCGAACGCGCGTGGGACGGGTTCAGCCCCGACGCCGTGTGCATCGTCGCGCGCGGCGTGCCTGCATCGCGCCGACCGGCAGCACGCTCGCCCTTCGCCGGGCTCGCGCCCGCGGCCGACCGACTGAATCCGCCGGGCCCAGGGGGGGCGCGCGCGGCGTCGTTCCTCTGCATCGAGCTCGCCGACGCATCGGCGGATGGGATGCTCCGCTCCGTGGGAACCGCGCACGGCGGGACTGCGGGCTACCTTCTCCTCGACCGCGCGGCGCTGGGCCTGGTGCCCGCGCGGCGCCCCGCATCGGCGACGCAACGATCACCATGAAGACCACCCACCCCCGCACCGTCATCGCCGCCGCCTGCGCGGCATTCCTCGCGTTCGCGGGCCCTGCACTCGCCGAGTCGAGCTTCGGGACCGCGTTCTTCGTCAGCATGGACCGGACCACCGACGGCGAGGTCCGCGTCGATTGGATCGGCAGCGCGATGATCTGGGTGCTCATCGCGATGAGCGTGGCGAGCGTCGCGCTCATCTGGATCGCGTTCGCGTCGAACCGTACCGAGGACATCATGCCTCCCGAGGAAGCCGCGGCGCTCCGGCGCGCGATCGACGACGGGCGGTTCGCCGAAGCGCTCGACGCCAGCCGCTCGAAGGGCGGCGACTACGGCCGCATGCTCCACGCGGCGCTCGAGGCCGCGCCCGGCGGCCATGATGCAATGCTGCGCGCCACCGAGTCCGCGGCGGACGAGCTCGTCGTGGCGCGACTCCGGAGGATCGAGGTGCTGAACGTGTTCGGGCAAGTCGCACCGATGATCGGACTCTTCGGCACGGTCTACGGCATGATCGTCGCGTTCTTCACGATCGCACGCATGGGCGGAACGGCCGACCCCGTGGCGCTGGCGGGCGGGATCGGAACGGCGCTGGTGACCACCTTCTGGGGACTGCTCATCGCGATCCCCGCGCTCGGGTCGTTCGCGATCGTCCGTAACCGGATCGACGCGGCCGGCGCCGCCGCAAGCCGTGAGGTCGAGCGGACGGTGGCCCGGTTCCGCCCCGCCGACGCCACGAACGTGCGGGCGAACGCCTGATGCGCGCAAGCCGCATCCACTCCCGAGGTCCCGCGCACATCGAGGCGCAGCTGACGCCGCTCATCGACATGGCGTTCCTGCTGATCGTGTTCTTCGTGCTGGTGGGCCAGGTGGCAAGTGCGGAGTTCGTCGAGCTGTCGCTGCCCCGCACGGCCTCGGACGCGCCGGGGCGTCCGGGCGACGCACAGCGGCTGGTCGTGAACGTGGTGCCTGCGCGCGACAGCGGCGCCGCCGCGTACCGGCTGGGACGTCGCGAGTTCGGGCCCGATGCCGGGGGGCTCGCCGAGCTCGCGCGCACGCTCGCGGAGGCGATCCGCGCGAAGCCCGCGCTCGAGGTCAACGTGCGGGCGGACCGCGCCACGGCGTACTCGTGGGTACGGCCGGCGATGGACGCGGTCTCCGACGCGCTGGCGCTCAGCGGCGTCGACCGGTCGCGGGTCCGGGTCCGGCTGGTGGTCCTGCCCGCGGGAGGCGGCGATGGCTGATGCGACGGCGGCAGAGGACCGCGCGCGCACGCTCGGGGCGCTGGAACGCCTGGCGGCCACCGCCCGTGAAGGTGGGCCCGCGCAGGCGCGCACGCTGCCCGGGCGGCCGTCGCGCCGACGCGCGCGCGGCGTCGGCACGACGTTGCGGACCAACCTGACGCCGATGATCGACGTCGTGTTCCTGCTCCTCATCTTCTATATGGCGACGACGCGCTGGGGAACCGACGAGCGCGTGATCGCGATGGACCTGGCCCGCCGCACCGCGCAGGCTCCGGCGGCCGATGGCGCCGCGCCGGCGCCCGCGCCTGCGCGCGACCCGTTCGCGCTCGACGACGAATCGCTCCGCATCGAGGTGCTCGCGGACGGATCGGTCCGCGCGGGCACCCCGCTCGGACGCACCATGAGACTGACCGAGCTGCGCGAGTTGCTCGCACGCGAATGCCGCGGGGTCGGCAGCCCGGGCGGCATGTTCGAGCCGTCGTTCCCGATCGTCGTGGCCCCGGCGGAGGATGCCCCCTGGGAGGCCGCGGTCGCGGTGCTCGACGCGGCCACCGCTGCCGGGTACCGAAACGTCGGGTTCGAACGGCGCACCGCACCCGCGGGGGCAGCGCGGTGAGCGTGCACTCGCGCGGCACCGCCGCGGCGGTCGTGCTCGTCGCGTCCCTTGCGGGAGCGGGATGGACGCAGGAACCCGCGGCCGCACCGACGCTCGATGACGTCGCGCGCACGGTCGACTCCGCGCGCGCCGATGCACGGCGCGAATTCGGCACGGATGCGGCGGCCGCGGCGGCCTACGCTCGGCTCCGCCGGCTTCGCGAGCCCCTGCTCGAGGCGGCTGACCCACGCCGTGCCATCTGGCAAGCCGACGCCGCCGAGGATGCGCTGACCCTGGGGCTGGGCGCCGACGGCTCCGGCATCGCGTCCATCGTGGGCCTTGCCGACGACGCGCAGCGCGCACGCGCGGCCGAGCTCATGCGGGAGGCGCTGGCGCGCGTGCGCGACGCCGATGCGGCGGCTCGCGAGGTGCTGGCCGACGGAAGCGCGGACCCCGAGCTCATGCGGCGGCTCGACGACGTGGAGTTGGTGCGGCGGATCCCGCTGGTGCGTGCGTGCGCCGCGACGCTCGCGGCGTGGGCGGGCGCGCTGCCGGAGGCCGATGCGCCCGGAATCACCGCGTCCGCGGCCGCGCGGCTCGAGTCGCTCCGCCCGGGCGTGCCGCCCGCGGCCCGGCCGCTCGCCGAGACGTGCCTCGGGCTTGCGCTCGCCAAGGGTGACCGCCGCGCGGAGGCGCCGGCCATCCTCCAGCCCATCTTCGCGGACGCCCGCGTCGCGCAGGGCCTTCGCCTGCTTGCCATCGCCGGCTCGGTGGACGCGAGCGCCCCGGACGCCGCGGGGCGCCGCCGCACGCTCGACGCGCTGCGCGGGCGCGCGGCGCCGGGGCTCGACGACCAGGGTCGGCTGCTGCTGGGCGATCTGGACTACCGCCTTGCCCGAGCCGCGGCGCTCGACGCCACGGCGGGCGCACGCCCGATGCCCGCGCCGTGGACCGGGTGGCTCGACGCCGTGACCGCCGCGTCGCCTGCGACGCGCGAGTCGGTGCGGATGGCCGCACTTGGACGCATCGCGCGCCACGCCGAGGGGCTCGACGACGCGGTCGCGCGTGCGGCCCGTGCGCTGGCCCAGTCGCGCGAACCGGCCACCCGCGCCGCCGGGGTGGACGCCCTGCGCGCAGCGGTCGCCGATCCTGCCCTCGACGAGCGCGTGCGGCCCGCGGCGATGCTGGGCCTCGGGCGTGCGCTGCTTCTTCAAGGCAGCCCGGCCGAGGGCGCACGTGCGCTGCTCGACTACGCGCGCGCCTGCCCGGCGGAGCCGTCGTCGCGCCACGCGATCGACGCGGCGGTCTCCGCGGCACGGGGCACCGGCGACGCCGCGCTGCTGTCGGACGTTCTCACGACCGCCGTCGCGCGATTCCCCGACCACCCCGACCACGGCGCATGGCGCGTCGAGCTGGCGGCGGTCTCGCTGAGCCCCGACGCCCCCGCCGCCGCGCGCGAGCCGGCCGCGGTCCGGGCCGCACGCGCGCTCGACGCGCTCGACCGCGCCGACCGCGGCTCGATGCCCGACCCCGCCATGCGCGCGGACCTCGCCATCGCGGCAGCCGACGCGCTCTCGGAGCAGTCGGCGCCCGACCGGGCCATCGCGGTGCTCGACCGCGTAGCGACCGACGCGGCACTCCCGAACGCCCTGCGCGACCGCCTGCTCGAGGAGCGGATCCGCGCCCTCACGCTCTCGGGCCGCGGCATCGAGTCGGACGCACGGGTCGCGGGTGCCGTGCGCGCCGATCCCGTCGCCGCGGCCGACGCCGCCGCCCGTGTCCTGCGGCGGATGAGCGCCGTCGACCTCGGCACCCTCGCATCCGAACGTCCGGACGAACGTCGCGCGGCCGAGACCGGGCGGCTCGCCACCGCCATCGGACGGATGGCGCCTCCCTCGCCCGACCGCGACGAGGTGCTCGCGCGCGCCCTGGTGTCGGCGGGGCTGCACGGCGACGCGCTGCCCGTCGCGCGCCGCGCGATCGCGGCGCGCGGCGAGCGGGCCGACCTGCTGCTGGCGCTTGCCGAGGCGCTGTGGGGCATCGGCGCGCCGGACGGCCTTGCAGAGGCGATGGCGGCCTACGACCGCGTCGCCCGCAGCGTGCCGGAGCGCTCGGCGTCGTGGTGGCTCTGCCAGCTTCGGCGGCTGCAGGTGCTCGACCGAACGGGCCGGTCGCGCGAGGCGATCGCCCCGCGCATCGCACGGCTGCGCGCCATGGATGACGCACTCGGCGGGCCTGAGTTCGCCGCGCAGTTCCTCGAACTCGCCGCGCGAAACGGCTGAGCGTCGTCAGTCCTCGAGCGAACGAAGCTCGTCCCGCAGGATCGCGGCGAGCTCGAAGTTCTCCGCATCCACCGCGCGCCGCAGGCGATCCTCGAGCTCGGACCGCTGGCTTGTCGGAAGGCGCGGAACCAGCGCGTCGCGCATGCCGCGGAGCAGGTTCGCCTCGTTCGAGCGGTCGAATCCGTCGTGGGGTCCGTGCGCGTCGAAGTGCAGCCGCATCTCGGCGAGCGCGGCGTCGACGGCCGCGAGCGCCCCACGCGCGTCCGCGACGGCGAGCGCGATCGCGGCCTGCGCACGCGCCCGCATCATCACCACGAAGGGCCGGTACTGCTCCAGCACCGTGCGGTCGGCGTGGCTCGCGCCATGGTCCCTGCACAGGTCGAACATCCGCAGGTTGCGCATCGTGTCGCGCACCACCGCCTCGTGCTCGCCGAGCGCGAACAGGGCCACGTAGCGGTGGTAGACCTGAACCCCCTCCTCGCGGAGCCCCTCGCATTCCTTTCCGGACAGTTCGAAGCCCTCGTCGCCTCCGGAGCGCACGCGGTGCGCGTCGCGGCGCGCGGTGTGCCAGTCGAGCAGCGAGCCGGCCCCGTGCGGCCGCAGTCCGTCGGGGCGCCCCTCGAGCGCCATCTGCAGGATCCCGAGTTCGAGCCGCACCTGGATCGCACGTCCTCCGGAGGCCGTCCGCACCATGCGGACGGTCGGGCCGTTCCCGCCGACGGGCCACGACTGCAGCAGTCGGGTCAGGTCGAACTCCGGCCCCAACGAGCCGTCCGGGGACGGCTCTGCACCGTCAGTAACGCCACCCGGATCCCGTGAATCGCCCGATTCCCGGCCACGGGGCGGGCCCGCGTCTCCCCCGGCCCCCGGAAGGGGCGGTCCGCCTGGGCCGTGATCGTCGTCCGGCAGTTCCATCGGGGAAGGCTCCTTGCCGAAAGTGTGCGATTCGTTCAGGTCCGCGCCAAAGGGGAACCTTGCGATTGCCGAAAGGGTGCGTACGATGAAGGGCCCAAGTTCCCGAGGATGTGGCCTCGGGACGGTCCGCTGAATGTGAGGGTGTATGGCGCGGCCCGGTGTCCAGAACGAACTCCAGCTCTACCTCCGCGAACTCAAGGAGGTCTCCCTGCTGACTCCCGACCAGGAGAAGGAGCTCGGCTGGAAGATCATCAACGACGAGTGCCCGGAGTCGAAGGAGCGGATGATCACCGCGAACCTGAGGCTCGTGGTCTCGATCTCCAAGAACTATGCGCACCGCGGGCTCCCCCTCTCCGACCTCATCGAGGAGGGGAACATCGGGCTCATCAAGGCGGTCGAGGGATTCGACCCCGCGCAGGGGGCGCGCTTCAGCACCTATGCAAGCTGGTGGATCAAGCAGGCGATCAAGCGCACGCTGATCAACGCCGTCCAGCCGATCCACATCCCCGCGTACATGGTGGACCTGATCGCGCGCTGGAAGCAGACCACGCGCAAGCTCGAGGAACGCCTCGGCCGCCAGCCCACCGTCCACGAGCTGGCAGAGGAGATGGGCCTGCCGGTCAAGAAGCTGCTGATCGTGCGCCGCGCGGTGAAGGCGTACCACGCGCCCAGCCAGTCTCCCGCCAAGGGCGACGGCGAGGACTCCGACCTCGGGGACATCTTCGAGGACACGCGCGGCGTGGCCCCCGAGCGCGACGTCGAGCGGCGCGAGGACCTCGCGCTGATCACGAAGCTGCTCGAGTCGATCGACGAGCGTGACGCGCGCGTGCTGCGCCTGCGCTTCGGCCTCGAGGGCAAGGAGCCGCTCACGCTGAAGGAGATCGGCCAGGAGGTCGGCCTGACCCGCGAGCGCGTGCGCCAGATCGAGGTCGAGGCGCTGAAGAAGCTTCAGCAGCAGCTCAACGACGACCGCCCCACGCGGTTCTTCCGCGAGAACATGCCCGTCGAGGCCCCCCGCAAGCGCCCCGGGCGCAAGCGCAAGGACGCGCCACCTCAGGGGTGACGGCGCGTTCGCCTCACTTCGCCTTCACCGGGTTGTAGAACGGCATCTTGACGATGCGCGCCGAGGTGCGCGCCTTCCCGAGGTCGATCTCGAACTCGGTGCCCTCGGCCGCGAGCTCGGTGGGCACGTAGCCCATGGCGATCACCTTGTCGAGCGTCGGGCTGAGGCAGCCGCTGGTCACGTGGCCCACGTGCTCGCCGCCGCGATGGATGCCCATGCCCTGCCTCGCGGCGCGCCGGCCCTCCACCTCGAAGCCCACCAGCCGGTGACGCGTGCCCTCGGCCTTGATGCGCTCGAGCGCGTCCTGGCCGATGAAGCGGACGTCGCCGTCGGCGCCCTTGTCGAACTTCACCGCGAACTCGAGCCCGGCGCTCAGCGGGTCGGTCTCCTCATTGATCTCGTGGCCGTAGAGCGGCATCGACGCCTCGGTGCGCAGCGTGTCGCGCGCGCCAAGGCCGCAGGGACGCACCGCCGCGGCCACGCCGTCCTTCTCCCGAAGGAGCATCGGCAGCACGAACTTGGCCACGGTCGACCCCATCACGAGCTCCACGCCGTCCTCGCCGGTGTAGCCGGTGCGGCTCACCGTGAGCTTCGCGACCATCAGGCTCTTCTCGGCGAACCGGTAGCGCTTGAGCGACGGGATCTCGCGGCTCATGGTGCCCACCATCTCGATGACCTTTGGGCCCTGGATCGCGGCCATCGCGGTCGAGAGCGTGACGTCTTCCATCGAGAAGGTCATGTTCTCGCGCTCCTTGACGGCACGGAACCAGTCGAGCAGCTTCAGCCGGTTGGAGGCGTTGACGACCAGCATGTAGTCGTCCTCCTCGTAGCAGTAGACGAGCACGTCGTCGCGCACGCCGCCCCGCTCGTTGCACACGAGCGAATAGCGCACCATGCCACGCTCCATGCCCTTGACCTGGCGCGTGCACACGCGATCGAGGAACTTGCGGGCGTGGCGGCCCGTGAAGCGGACGCGGCCCATGTGGCTCACGTCGAAGAACGCCGCTCCCGTGCGGCACGCATGGTGCTCGTCGATGATCGACCCGTACGACATGGGCATCTCCCAGCCGGCGAAGTCGACGAATCGGGCGCCGCGCTCGGCGCTCCAGGGGTGGAAGGGCGTGCGGGCAAGCGTGGCGGTGGTCATTGCAGCAAGGGTAGCCGAAGCGTCCGCGGCGCGGTTATCCTCGACGAGACGAATGCGCCCCACGCACCATGAGCCGCCCCGCCGGGACGTGCGCCCGGACGGGCCAGCGCGCCGCCGCGCGTCATGGCGGCTGATGCTGCTGCTGGCGCTCGCGCTCGCGATGTCGCTCGCGTGGCCGGCGCGCGCCATGGACGTCGAGGACGAGGCGCTGGCCGATCGGCCCGTCTCGGGCGTGCGGATCGTGATCCGCGGCAAGAACCAGAGCAGCGAGCAGGAGATCCGCAACAACGTCCGCATCGCCGCGGGCCAGCCGTTCGACGCCAAGGTCGTCAAGCAGGACGTTTCCACGCTTTACCGTCTCGGCCGCTTCGGGCAGGTCTCGGCGGACGCCATGATCCTGCAGGACGGCTCGGTCGAGGTCACCTACACGGTGGACGAGCAGGCGATCGTCGAGAGCATCGACTTCGCGGGCAACTACGTGGTCACGGACCAGGACCTCCGCAAGGCGGTGCCCCTGGTCACCGGCGCGCCGCGCGACGACTTCCTGCTCGAGCAGTCGGTGATGCGCATCAAGGAGCTGTACAAGTCGCGCGGCAACTACCTGGTCGAGGTGAAGGTCGACGAGAGCAAGCTCGACCAGGGGCTCCTCCTCTTCCAGATCATCGAGGGACCGCGAGTCCGCATCCGCGAGATCGAGTTCGTCGGCAACGAGTCCTTCCCGGGCGAGCAGCTTGAGGCGCAGCTGAAGACCAAGCCGTGGGTGTTCCTGTTCCGCAAGGGCGAGCTCGACGAGGAGCTCCTCATCGAGGACGTGGCGACCCTCGACCGCTGGTACAAGGACAACGGCTACATGGACGTCCGCGTCGACCGGCGCATCGAGCTGAGCAACGACCAGCGCGAGGTGAAAGTGGTCTTCGTGGTCCAGGAAGGCCGCCGGTACCGGCTGCGCGACATCATCGTGAAGGGCGAGGGCGGCGCCCCGCCTCGCGTGCTCACGCGCGAGCAGATCGGCAACCTGGCCGTGATCCAGCGCGGCGACCCGTACCAGCGCAACCTGATCGAGAAGACCCGCAAGGCCATCGAGCAGGCGTACCAGGTGATGGGCTACATCGACGTCCGGGTCTTCGACAACTACGTCCGGGTCGGCGAGCAGCCCGAGGTCGACATGCTCGTGTCGGTGCGCGAGGGCAGCGCCTTCGTCACCGGGCTTGTCCACGTCCAGGGCAACGTGGTGACCCGCGACAAGGTCATCCGCCGGCTGGTGCGCTTCCAGCCCGGGCGCCCGATGGACGGCCGCGAGCTCGAGAACACCGAGAAGCGCCTCGAGGCGTCGCAGATCTTCCGCGAGCCGCGCGTGACCCCACAGACGCCGGACGCGGAGGACCCGACGGTGCGCGACGTGCTCGTCGAGATCAAGGAGAAGCAGACCGGCTCGGTGAACTTCGGCGTGGGCGCCGGCACCGACTCAGGCTTCTTCGGCGAGGTCTCGGTGAAGGCGCAGAACTTCGACCTCGCCGACTATCCGCGCAGCTGGGACGAGTTCCTCGGCGGGCGCGCGTTCCGCGGCGCCGGGCAGACCTTCAACCTGGCCATCGCGCCCGGCATCGACGTCAGCAACTACAACCTGACGATCGGCGACCCGCACCTGCTCGACGGCGACTGGGGCGGCAACTTCGGCATCAACTACCGCAACCGCGTCTTCCAGGGATTCAACGAGAACCGCACCAGCGGCATCTTCGGGCTCAGCCGCCGGATCGGCGACTTCTGGACGTTCAGCCTGAATCCCCGGGTCGAGACGGTCGAGCTGACGAACCTCGGGCCGAACACCCCGGTCGACATCTGGGAGCAGCGAGGCCCGTCCTACGTCAGCCAGGTGATGGCGCAGCTCACGCGCACCGAGGTCGACAACATCCAGCGCCCCGGGCGCGGCACGCAGCTCGAGCTGCAGGTGGGGTACCACGGCGCGTTCGGCGGCGACTACGACTACCCGCAGGTCGGCGTCAACCTCACGCAGTTCTTCACCGTGCACGAGGACTTCCTCGGCCGCAAGCAGATCCTGCGCCTGCGCGGCCAGGCCGCGTACATCTTCTCCAACGACGCGCCCGTCTTCGAGCGCTGGTACATGGGCGGCCGGACGATGCGCGGGTTCGCGTTCCGCACCGTCAGCCCGAAGTCGAACGAGGTCATCGGCGACAACCCCCCCGCGACCATCGGCCCATCGACCACCTACACCCCGGTCGGCGGCAACTTCATGTTCTTCGCGGGCGCCCAGTACGAGGTCCCGGTACTCGCGAACTTCATCGCCGTCGTCGCGTTCGTCGACAGCGGCACGGTGAACAACGACAACTGGCTGAACGAGTACCGCGTGGGCATCGGCGGGGGACTGCGCATCTACATCCCGCAGTTCGGCCAAGCCCCGATCGCGCTCGACTTCGCCTACCCGATCGTGAAGCAGGAACTCGACGAGGAGCAGATCTTCAGCTTCACGATCGACCTGCCCTTCTGACCCGCCGCCGCGGCCGCGGGTCGATCCCGGCCCGACGTACACTCCGACCCCATGCACCGGAACTCCGTCACCGCCGTCGCCGCCGCAGCGGCCGCGATCGGCGCCATCGTCGCGACGCTCGCCGGCCAGGCCGGCGCGTCCGCCCGAACCGCGCCCGCACCCACGCGCGTCGCCGTCGTCGATCTCGTGAAGGTCATCGAGCGCCTCGACGAGCGCGCCGACTGGGAGGTGCAGATCGCCGCCCTGGGCAAGAAGATCCAGGAGGAGTTCTCCGCCCGGCGCAAGGGGCTCGAGGAGATGGCAGGCACCATGGAAGCCGCGGCCGAGTCCGAACGCATGGCCATCCGCGACAAGGTCGCGTTCGAGCAGCTGCAGTTCGAGCAGTGGGAAGCCATCAAGAAGATCGAGGTCGACCGCGAGCGCGCGCTCATGTGGCAGAGCATGTACCGCAACGTCCGGGCCGAGTGCCAGAAGCTGGCCGAGGCCGAGGGCTACGACGCGATCCTCGTCAACGACGGCGTCGGCGAGATCCAGCTGCAGCGCGAGTCGAAGTCGCCGCTCGAGGCGCAGGCGCAGGAGCAGATCGTGCGCCGCCGCGTGCTCTTCGCGGCGAAGTCGATCGACGTGACCGACCAGCTGGTCGTGCGCATGAACAACGCGCACGGGAGCGCCGCGCGCCCCGTGGGGTCCGCGCCCGCCGCCGCACCCGCGCCGGCACCCGCGCCCGCCGCCACGCCGAAGTGAACCGAACCGAGGACCACCCCATGAGCACCGCCCCGCGTTCCCGCCGACTGCCCACGTTCCTCGCAGGCGCCGCAGTTGCCGCGCTCGCCGCCGCCGCGGCGTTCCCAGACCGCCCCGCGAAGGTCGCGAGCATCGACATCGCGCGCGCGTTCGCCTCGGTCGACGAGCAGAAGTCGATGGAGGCCGCGATCAAGTCCGTCGGCGAGCGGATGACCGCCGAGAAGGACCGCCTCAGCCGGCAGCTCCAGGACCTCAACGCCGAACTCGAGAGCTACAAGCCCGGCTCGCCGCCGTACAACGAGACCCTGAAGAAGGTCGAGGCCGCGGTCGGCGCGATGCGTGCCCAGGACCAGTTCGGCCAGCTCAAGATGGAGGCCGAGCGCGCCTCCGCCATGCGCGAGCTGTACGTGCACATCCGCACCGCCGCATCCGAGGTCGCGAAGGATTCCGGGATCGACTACGTCGTCGTGAACGACGCGCTCGTCCCCGTCGAGCCCGCCGGGCTGGCGGCCACCCAGCAGCAGCTCAACTCGCGCCGCTTCCTCTTCGCCAATGCCGAGATGGACATCACCGAGGCGGTGATCGCCCGCGCCAACGCCGACTTCAAGGCCCGCGGCGGCACCGTGCCCATGGCCCCGGCCGCGCCGCCCGCCGGCACCGCCACCCCCGCCGCGCCGAAGCCGTGAGCCAGGCCGTGCATACGTCCGGATCGATCGCGCAGCTCGTGGGCGGCACGCTCCGCGGTCCCGCGGACCGGCCCGTCCGGGGCCTCGCGACCGCAGGCGAGGCGGGCGCCGAGCAGCTCACGTTCGTCGGCGACCTCGTGAACGCGAACCGCTGGGCGCAGGGCGCGGCGGGAACGGCGATCGTGGCACGCGGCATCGAGCTTCCTGCGCACGACGCCGCCACCCGTGCCGTGATCGAGGTCGAGAACGCCGACCTTGCCATGATCCCGGTGCTCGAGCTCTTCTTCACGGGCGACCCGCTTCCCGAAGCGGGCATCGACGCCGCCGCACGCGTGCACGCGTCGGCGAAGCTCGCGGCCGGGGTACGCATCGGCCCCGGCGCGGTGATCTCCGCCGGCTGCTCGATCGGCGAGGGTGCATCGATCCACGCGAACGCCGTGCTGTACGAGGGCGTGTCCGTCGGGGCGCGCACCATCGTGCACTCGGGGGCCGTGATCCGCGAGCGCTGCGCGGTCGGCGCCCGCTGCATCGTCGGCGCGAATGCGGTCATCGGGGGCGACGGATTCGGCTATCGCGCCAGCGCCGACGGCCGGTCGGTGCTGCGCATCCCCCACCTCGGGAACGTGGTCATCGAGGACGACGTGGAGCTTGGTTCGGGCTGCATGGTCGACCGCGGCAAGTTCGGCGCGACCCGGATCGGCGCCGGGAGCAAGCTCGACAACCTCTGCCAGATCGGCCACAACGTGGTCATCGGCCGCATGTGCATGATCTCGGGCCAGACCGGGATCGCAGGAAGCACCGTGGTGGGCGACGGCGTGCAGATGGGCGGCGGCGTGGGCATCGCGCCGCACATGCGGATCGGCGCGGGTGCGCGCATCGCGGCGCGTGCGGCGGTCATGTGCGAGATCCCGGCGGGTGAGACCTGGGGCGGCTATCCCGCGCAGGAGATTCGGGGCGCGTTGCGGGAGGAAGCCGCGCTGCGTAAACTCGCCGGCAACGCCAAGCCGCTCCTGAAGCTGCTGAAGGACGCCTGACGCGCGGCCACGCGCCCTCGGGGCGCCCGGGCCGCGAGACGAGCCCGATCGCCGTGACCAGCGCCCACGCCACCGCCCAGCCCTCCGCCATGCGGCCCGACGTCGTCGGATCGCCGAGGCAGCGCACGGTCGCGTCAGCGGCCACCGTCGCGGGCAAGGGCCTGCTGCTCGGGCGCGAGGCGACCCTGACCATCCTGCCCGCCCCGCCGGACCACGGCATCGTGTTCGAGCGCACCGACCTTGACCGGCCCGCGGTGATCCCCGCGCTCGTGACGAACGTCGTGCCCAATGCGCGGCGCACGACGCTGAAGAGCGGCCAGGCGACCATCGAGACGGTCGAGCACTGCCTGTCCGCGCTGCGGGGGCTCGGCATCGACAATGCCCTGCTGCGCCTGCACGGGCCCGAGCTCCCGTGCGGCGACGGCAGCGCCATGCCGTTCGTCGACGCGATCCGCCCGGGCGGCGTCGCGGAACAGGACGCGCCGCGGCGCACGTTCAAGCTCCTCGAACCGATCGTGGTCGAAGAGGGCGACGCGTCGATCGCCGCCATCCCGGCCGACAGCCCGGCGGGCATGCGCGTGATGTACGACCTCGACTACGGGCGCAACGCGACACGGATCCCGCACCAGGCGTGGAGCTTCGACCCGGCGCGCGACGACTACCTCGCGGAGATCGCGCCCGCCCGCACGTTCTCCCTGCGCGAGGAGGCCGAGGCGCTGTGGCAGGCGGGCATGTGCCGCCACCTCACCCCGCGCGACGTGCTGGTCATCGGCGAGGACGGCCCCATCGACAACGCGTACCGCTTCCCCGACGAGCCGGTGCGCCACAAGATGCTCGACTGCATCGGCGACCTGTCGCTCGTCGGGACGATCGTGGAGTGCCAGGTGGTCGCGAACCGGTCGGGGCACGGGCTGAACCGGCAGCTCGGCATGCGCCTGCTCCGCGCCGTGCAGCGCTCGCGGCAGGCGCGCGTGCTGGTCGAGGGACGGGCGATGGACGCCCGCGCGATCGGGCGGCTGATGCCGCACCGGTTCCCGATGCTGCTCGTCGACCGCGTGCTCGAGCTCGAGCCCGGGCGCCGCGCGACGGGCGTGAAGAACGTCACCATCAACGAACCCTTCTTCCAGGGCCACTACCCGGGCACCCCGATCATGCCCGGCGTGCTGATCGTGGAGGCGCTCGCGCAGATGGGGGGCATCCTGCTGAGCCAGACCCTGGAACACACCGGCAAGGTCGCGGTGCTCCTCTCGCTCGACAAGGTGAAGCTCCGCAAGGCCGTGACGCCGGGCGACCAGCTCGTGCTCGAGGTCGAGACCATGCGGGCGACCAGCCGCAGCGCCGCCGTGCGTGCGCGCGCCGTGGTCGGCGAGAAGGTCGCCGCCGAGGCGGAAATCCGCTTCATGATGGTGGACCAGGACTTCGAGTGACGAATCCGCAAGGAACCGCATGACGCAGACCCGCGAACGAGCCCCCTCGATCCACCCCACCGCGATCGTCGACCCGAGCGCACGGCTCGCCCCGGACGTCGTCGTTGGCCCGTGGAGCATCATCGGCCCGCAGGTCTCGGTCGGCGAGGGGACGGTCATCGATAGCCACGTCGTGATCGAGTCGCACACGCGCATCGGGCGCCAGAACCGAATCTTCCCGTTCGCGTACGTCGGCGGCACGCCGCAGGACAAGAAGTTCTCCGGCGAGCAATGCCACTGCGAGATCGGCGACCGCAACCAGATCCGCGAACACGTCACCATCCACCGCGGCACCGGCAACGGAGGCGGCTGGACGCGGATCGGCAGCGACAACCTCGTCATGGGCACCGTACATGTCGCGCACGACTGCGTGATCGGCAACGGCTGCATCCTCGCGAACAACGTGATGCTCGCGGGGCATGCCGTGGTACAGGACCATGCCAACATCGGCGGCGGCGCGGGCATCCACCACTTCGTGGTGATCGGCACGTGCGCGTTCGTCGGCGCGATGGCCCGGGTGTCGATGGACGTCCCGCCGTTCATGATCACCGAGGGCAATCCGGCCGAGGTGCGCGGCCACAACCACATCGCCATGGCGCGCCGCGGATTCACCGAGACCGACATCGAGGCGATGAAGGAGGCCTACAAGCGGATCTTCCGGGACCGGGGCGGGAGCCTCGCCGAGAAGATCAGCGGCCTGCTCGCGAAGTACCCGGGCGTGCGTTCGGTGGAGATCCTGGTCAACGCGGTGAACGCGCAGGCCCGTGGCGTCCACGGCCGCTCGCTCGAGGCGCAGCGACCTGACGACCGGCACCGCCGCGGGTGACCCCGGCACGGCTATCATCCCCCGGATGAGCGCCTCGTCCCGTCAGGAGAAGGTCGACGAGATCATGGACCGTGCCGAGGCGGCGCTTCGGCGGTCGCAGTGGTTCGAGGCCGAGCGCCTCGCGGTGCGCGCCATGGAGCTCGCGCGCGCGCAGGACGACTTCGGGACGATGGCCCGGGTGGCCCTTCCGCTCCAGGAGGCGCGGCGCCAGCGCGTGCAGGAGGCGCTGGGCGCGAAGAAGCTCACGATCCTCGAATCGGGTGCCGAGATCACCGAGGACATGCCGCTGAAGCCCGGGTGCTACCTGGTGCAGCCGCCCGCAGTGGGCGCGGATGCGCGCCGGCTCCGGTTGGCCGCGCTCAAGCACGAAGTTCCGATCGCCGTGATGTGCCGCGAGCCGCGGTCGCGGCTCGGGCTGTGCCCGGTGGTCGCGATCGGCATGGTGACGGTACGCACCCGCATCGAGCCGCCGAAGGCATGGGACAAGCCGGACCCCAAGTGGTTCGTCGGGGCGATGGAGCAGCTCGGCGACGCGGCGATCGCGATGCTCGACACGGGCATCGAGCTCGACCGCCAGATCGACTTCGTGCTTTCGGCCCTCGACTCCGTGCCGGACCACGAGAAGCTGCACCAGTTGCTGGGGTCGCTGTGCCGGGAAGCCTCGAAGGGCTTCGTGCGCAGCCAGCACGCGGACGCGCTGGACGAGGAACTCGCGGGCGTCGACGAATCCGAGCTCGCCGCCGACATCGAGCCGCCCACCAAGCGCAAGCGCAGCGCCGAGGACTGACGCACCGTTGCGCCGCGGGACCGCCCGCCCGCGTCAACGCCAGTCGAGGCCCTCGAAGAGCGACCCGAGGTTGCGGCAGCCGCCCTCCTCCACGACGACCATGTCCTCGATGCGGAGCCCGCCGTGGGCACGCCCGTACAGCCCGGGCTCGACCGTGACGGCATCGCCCACGACCAGCGCCGGCCCCTTGAAGTCCAGCAGCGGCGGTTCGTGCACGTCGAGCCCGATGCCGTGGCCCGTGCCGTGGGTCATGCCGCACCAGGTGTCCGGCGCATCGGCGGGCGGCATCCCGGCCGGGAACCCGTGTGCATGGATCACGCGCAGCGTCTCGCGGTGCACGTCCTCGCCGGTGACGCCGGCGCGCACCTTCGCGATCGCCGCGCGCTTGGCCTCGGCCACCGCGGCATGCATGCGCCGCACTTCCGGGTGAGGCTCGCCGTTCACCACCGTGCGCGTGCAGTCGCCGTTGTAGAGCGTCCTCATGCAGCGCGGGAAGATGTCGACGATGACCGGCTCGCCCGTCCGGAGGTCCCCGTGCCCGTGCTCGTGGCAGTCGGCGCCCTGCGCACCGCACGCGACGATCGACGGCGGGTTCTGGAACCCGAGCCTCAGGAGGTGCACGTCGATCATGAACCGGAGGCGCTCGGCGGTCAGGCGCTCCCCGTCGTGCACGAGCACGCCGTCACGGCCGGGAACGGCGCGCGCCACGGTCTCGCACGCCATGCGCATCGCGTCCTCGGTGGCGCGCTGGGCGGCGGCGAGCCACTCCACCTCCTGCGCGTCCTTGGTGCGGCGGCTCATCACGCCGAGCTGGGGGTCGTACTCGACGGCGATGCCGGCCCGGCGGACGTGCTCGGCGTAGATCAACGGCAGCGTCCGATCGGCCTCGACCCGGTCGATGCCCTGGCGGCGCAGGCACTCGGCCACCGCCTGCGCCGTCGCGGTCTCGCGGTCGCCGGATAGTCCTCCGTGCGGCTCGAAGTCGCGCGGGCATGCCACGGCGTCCGCGCGCGCCTGCCGGCGGGCCCGGTCCATCTCGATGTCGCGGCAGATGAAGACCCGATGCGGTGCCTGGCCGTCGCGCAGGAAGTCGATGCACGCGGCCGGGTCACCCACGTTGAACCGGACGGCATGGAACAGGCTCTTGTTGGTGGCGGGAATGCCGGCGATCAGTCGGGCGGTGGGCATGGGAAGGAGGATAGGAATCCTCACGGCCCAGGCTGCCCGGGAGCGAGCCCCTCGGCGCATGAAGCACACTCGCCCTCGGGAACGGTGGTTCCCAAGGGCGAGGAGTGTGGCCGCGACGCACGCCTGCGCCGCGGGAGATGCCTGGATTGGCCCCCCAACACCGATGAAGACGCGAACCAGGCGTCTGGCCCATCACGCCACGGAGGAAATCGCGGCGAATTGCCCGATTCTCGGTCCTTGCCGGGCGGGCGCCGCGCGGTCAGCGCGTGAGCGCCCGGTACTGCAGCCGACGCGGCGGGGCGTCCGCCGGGATTCCCAGGCGCCGGCGGCGGTCCTCCTCGTAGCCCGAGTAGTTGCCGTTGAAGAAGTGGACCTTGCTGTCGCCCTCGAAGGCCAGGATGTGCGTCGCGACGCGGTCGAGGAACCACCGGTCGTGGCTGATCACCACCGAGCAGCCGCCGAAGTTCTCCATGCCCTCCTCGAGCGCGCGCATCGTGTTGACGTCGAGGTCGTTGGTCGGCTCGTCGAGGAGGATCACGTTGGCCCCCTGGCGCAGCATGCGCGCCAGGTGCACGCGGTTGCGCTCGCCGCCCGAGAGGTTCCCGACGACCTTGGACTGGTCGGTACCCGTGAACCCGAATCGCGCCACGTAGGCGCGGCTGTTGACCTCGACGCCGCCGAGCATGATCTTCTCGTCGCCGCCCGAGATCGCCTCCCACAGGTTCTTGTCGTTCGGCAGGGTCTCGCGGCTCTGCTCGACGTAGGCGAGCTTCACGCTCTCGCCGACGCGCAGCTCGCCGCCGTCCGGCCGCTCGGACCCCGTGATCATGCGGAAGAGCGTCGTCTTGCCCGCGCCGTTCGGGCCGATGATCCCCACGATCGCGCCTGCGGGGATGGAGAAGCTCACGTCGTCGAGGAGCAGCTTCTCGCCATACGACTTGGTGAGCCCCTTCGCCTCCACCACCAGCTGCCCGAGACGCGGGCCCGGCGGGATGAAGATCTCGACCTCGGCGGCCTTCTCCTTCTGGTTCTGGCTGACGAGCTGCTCGTACCGCTCGACGCGCGACTTGCTCTTTGCCATGCGGCCCTGCGGGCTCTTGTTGATCCACTCGAGCTCGCGCGCGAGCGCCTTCTGGCGGTTGGACTCCTGCTTCTCCTCGACGGCCAGGCGCGCCTTCTTCTGCTGGAGCCAGCCGGTGTAGTTGCCCTTGTAGGGGATCCCCTGCCCGCGATCGAGCTCGAGGATCCAGCCTGCCACGTTGTCGAGGAAGTAGCGGTCGTGCGTGACGGCGATGATGGTGCCCTCGAACCGCTGCAGGTGCTGCTCGAGCCATGCGACGCTCTCGGCATCGAGGTGGTTGGTCGGCTCGTCGAGGAGCAGCACGTCGGGCTTCGTGAGCAGCAGCCGGCACAGCGCCACGCGGCGCCGCTCGCCGCCCGAGAGCGTGTTCACCGGCTGGTCCGGCGGCGGGCAGCGGAGCGCCTCCATCGCCATCTCGAGCTGGCTGTCGATGGTCCATGCGTCGAGGCGGTCGAGCCGCTCCTGCACCTCGGCCTGCTTGTTGATCAGCTTGTCCATCTGCTCGGGGGTCAGGTCCTCCCCGAACTTGGCGTTGATCTCGTCGTACTCCTTCAGGAGCGCGAAGGTCGCCTTGGCGCCGTCGCGCACGACCTCGATCACGGTGCGGGTGTCGTCGATCAGCGGCTCCTGCTCCAGGTAACCGATCGAATAGCCGCCCGCAGCGGTGATCTTCCCCTCGTAGGCCTTGTCGACCCCCGCGATGATCCGCAGGAGCGTGCTCTTGCCGCTTCCGTTGAGCCCCAGCACGCCGATCTTCGCACCGTAGTAGTACGAGATCGAGACGTTGTCGAGGATCTTCCTCCGGTCGATCTCCTTGGTGACGCCCATCATCGAGTAGATGATCTGCGTCTCGTTCTTCGGTCCGGACTTCGAGGGTGCTGCCATGGCGTGTTCGTCGTGGTTCGGTGCGGAAGGCGCGCGGCGCCGGGCAGGCCATCGTATCCCGCCGCGTGCGTATCCTCGCCATCGTGCGCGACTTCCTCGCATGGGTCAGGGCGAACACGAGCCTCCGGGTGCGGAGGTTCGTCATCGGCGCGGTCGGCGGGAGCATGACCCTCGCAGGGATCCTGCTCCTGGTGCTGCCCGGGCCGGGCATCCCGCTGCTGCTGGCGGGCCTGGGCGTACTGAGCCTCGAATTCGCCATCGCCCGCACGTGGATCGTCGCGGTGCGGCAGCGGGCCGAGCGTGCAGGCGTCCCGCGATCGGCGCTGTGGGTGCTGCCCGTCGCGGGCGTCGCGCTCTCGGTGGCCGCCGGGCTCGCACCGGGATTCGTGAGCATCGTGGTCGACGACGGAAACGCATGGCACGTCGTGCGCAAGCCGGCGTTTGGATTCGACTACGCGTACGTGCGGCTTGATGCGCTGCGCACCGCAGCGGACGACGATCCCTTCGCCCGATCGATCCTCGATCGGGCCGGACTCCTCGGCGACCCCCGCTGAGGGCGGTTCAGCGCGTGCCGAGCAGGTGCCGCTTCAGGAACTCGCGGCGCTTCATCGAGCCGAACGGGGTCTCCGCCGCGCCGTGGCCGGCGCCGGGGATCACCACAAGCTCATGGTCCTTCCCCCCCCGCACCAGCGCGGCCGAGACCTGCAGCGTGCTTGCGGGATCCACGTTGTCGTCGAGCTCGCCGACGACGAGCATCAGCGTGCCGCGAAGCATCGGGGCATCCACCACGTTCGAGCACCGCTCGTAGCTCTCGTCGACGGGCCAGCCCATCCAGAGCTCGTTCCACCAGATCTTGTCCATGCGGTTGTCGTGGCACCCGCAGTCCGCGACGGCCACGGAATAGACGTCCGGATGGTCCAGCAGCGCCCGCATGGCACTCTGCCCCCCGGCGCTTCCGCCGTAGATGCCGACGCGCGAGAGGTCCATCCATGGACGCGTGGCGGCGGCGGCCCGGAGCCACGAGACGTGGTCCGGCAGGCCCGAGTCGCGCAGGTTCTTCCAGCAGACGTCGTGGAACCGCTTGCCGCGCCAGTTGGTGCCCATGCCGTCGACCTGCACCACCACGAATCCCTCGCGCGTGAGCTCGCGCACGCGTGGCCACGCCGACCATTGCTTCGGCACGAAGAAGTCCTGCGGACCCGCATAGACCTGCTCGACCACGGCGCGCGGCGTCAGGTCGCCTGCGGTGCCGCACGGCCGCCACACGACGCCCCAGACGTCGGTTGCGCCATCGCGCCCCTTCGCGACCACCCGTTCGGGCACGGTCCATCCCGCGGCGACCAGCGCGGACGCGTCCGCACGCCCGAGCTCGCGCACGAGCCCACCGTCCGACGCGCGGCGGAGTTCGTGCACGGGCGGGTGGTCGACGCGCGACCACGTATCGACGTAGTGCGCCCCGTCGGGCGACCACTCGAGCCGGTGAGTGCCATCGCCGACCGTCAGCCGGACGGGCTCGCCACCGTCGATCGGCACGCGCACGACGTGCCGGTGGTACGGGTCCTGCGCCGGGTCGATCCCCATCACGCACAGCCGCAGCATGCGAGCGCCCGCATCGATGTGCTCCACCTCGCGCACCATCCATGGACCGCTCGTCACCGCGAAGATCTCGCCGGTCGACGCATCGACGCGCAGCACGTGGTTCCACCCGTCGCGCTCGCTCATCCAGAGGAGCTCTCGCTCGGACAGCCAGTGCATCCAGCCCTTGTGGGCGTAGTCGACGAACGTGGGGGACTCCTCCGCGACGACGCTCCGCACCGAGCCGGTCGCCGCGTCGACCGCGCACATCCGGAGCACCTGGTGGCCGCGCTGGTTGTAACGGAAGTAGAACGTGCGGCCATCCTCGGACCAGCGGCATTCGTCGATGGACCATGGGTTGGCGAAGAGCGACCGGTCCAGCACGCGCTCCGTGCCGTCGGCGGCGAACAGCCGGGGCCATCGCTGCTCGATCCGGTCGCCCGGCTTCAGGTAATCGATCGTGCGCACCTTCGGCTGCAGTTGGTCGCGCGGCGCGCTCTCCACGAGCGTCACTTGCCGGCGGTCGCCGGGGATCACCTCCCACGCCACGACATGCGCGCGGTCAGGCGACCACATCCACGGACCGGCGAGGGCGCGGGCGACCTCGGGGAGGGGCGGTTCCGGCACGTGCGTTGCGGGCGGCGCCCCTGATCCCTCGCCAGCGTCCGCGGGGCCTGCTGCTTCAGCTGCCTGGGCGCCCTCGGGCCCCGCCTCGCCCGGGACTCGGACCGCGCCGGTGGCGGCGTCGACCTCGACCACCGCATGCCCCGTACCCCTCGGGTGAAGCCGGAGCGTCCGCGCGTCGATCCACTCCACGCGGGCCGCGGGATCGCGCACCAACGCGTCCCAGTCGCGGGCATCACCGGGCCCGCCGCCGGCGCTCGAAGACGCGTGCATCACGAGCGCGGCGACGACCGCCGCAAGGCAAGGAACGGTGCGATGCACGGGAAGGAGCCTCCGGGCGAAATGTACCCTCCCTGCCGTGAAATCCGCCGCTTCGTTCATGATCGTCGCCACGCTCGCTCTCGGAGCCTGCGCCTCCCGGCCCGACACGGCCCACGAGAAGGATGCACTGCGCCGGGAAACGGTGCTCGGGGTCCAGCTCATGGAGGTCGCCGACCTCGGCCATGGGATCATCCGCGATGTCTACGCGCACGCGGTCGTGGACAGGAAGCTCACCTCGATACAGGTCGCCGCGGTGTCGCGAATCATGGCGGGCGTCGGAACCACCATGCGATCGATGGCGATCGCCCCGAGCCCAAGCGATGGGCTCGTCCAAATGTACATCTGGTGCCGTGTCGGACGATTTGCCTCGTGCAATCGCACGCGCGTGGCGCCCGACTTCATGCCGGACCTCAGCGACGTGCTCTACGGTCGGATCCAGTCGGCTGTCCAACCGATCGCGGAGCAGCACCTCACGGCGCAGCAACTCGCCGCGCTCGACCGGATGATCGATCAATTCGAACGCGCGAATCCGGACCTGCTGTCGGTGAGCCTCATGCGGCTCGACGACATCGCGCAGTCGCGCGATGCAGCCGATCTCGTCCTGCCGGACACGCCGCCCGACATGCTCAGCCCCGTGACGGACGCGGCGCGCCAGCTCGAACTGGCACGGTTGCTCGGCACGCAAGCGCTGTGGCTGCTTGCCCGGACGCCCGACGCCATCGCGACGGAACTCGATGGGACCACGCGGATGCTGCTCGAAACCGAGTCCGTGCGCCGAATCGTCGAACGGGTCGACTCCGTCGAGCACGCTCTCGGAGGCGCAGGCACCCGGCTCGATTCGGTCGCGACGAGCCAGCATCGGATCAGCGATGAACTGCGATCGCTCTCTGAAGCGGTCGACGGCATCGGCCGCCGAGCGGAGCGCATGGTGGTCATTTCCGCGATCGCGGCCGCGGCCGCGGCGACGGTTGCCGTGGCATGGGTCGTGCGCGGGCGCCGGAACGTCCAATAATCACTCAACTGGCCCCGTTTGGGGAACGCTGGGAACAGTCCGGAAATACCATCCGAACACACTGGGCGATTCGTCCGTCTTGAGAGTCGACTCCGCGTGGTCACGGGTTAAGGTGATCACGCAATCCACCACATCCCGGGGGCGGACCGGACGCGACGCCGGGACGTTGCGAGGCATCGGACCATCGAACGAGGACACCCCCACATGAAGACGAAGACCATCCTGCGTGCCACGACGTGCACGTTCGCCGCCGCGTTCGCGATCTCGGGTGGCGTCCACGCCGACGGCTCGGGCGGATTCGGAGGCGGCAAGGTCGGCATCATGGAAGCCAGTGGCCACGCGCTGCGAGGCCCGGCGTGGGCCGCACCGGCATCGCTCCCGACGCTCGGCGCGGAACTCGGCGTGGACATCATCCCGGCACCCGAGTTCGGGATGCCGAACCAGGACAACGAGTTCTTCCTCGCCGAGGACGACCTCGAGGTGCGCATCGGCGGCCGCAAGCCGCTGCGCTTCGCCGTGCCGATCGCGGCGCACCTGACGGTCGATGACGGCCAGTGGCTCGACGTCCCCGGCGGCCGGCTGTGGCGCACCGAGATCGTCTCGCACAACGCGCACACCGCGCGCCTGTTCCTGACCGGGATCAACCTCCCGGCAGGGCAGCAGATGCGCCTCTCGAGCCCGGGCTGGCCCGACTCGGTGGTGGGCCCGATCGAGGGCATCGGCGAGTTCGGCGACGGCACGGCCTGGGCGATGTCGACGCCGACGCCGCGCATCCTGGTCGAGTGGTTCGTGCCCGCCGGGCAGAAGGCGTCGGCCCTGCCCTTCACCGGAGTCGACTACTACCACGGCTACCGGGACATCTGGTCTGCTGTGCGCGTGACCGAGGGCGGCGTGGCCGTGGGCACCTGCCACCTCGACCCGATCTGCTTCCCCGACTGGTCCAACGAGTCCAACGGCACCGTGCGCCTCATCTTCACGGGCTCGCTCTGCTCCGGGCAGCTCACGGCCACCACGGCCGCCGACGAGACGCCCTACGTCTCCACCGCGAACCACTGCATCGCGACGCAGTCGATCGCCAACAGCTGCCAGTTCAACTTCTTCTATCGCCGCAACACCTGCGCCGCCTCGGCCTCCGCGGCCGCCGGAAGCAACGTGACGGGCGGCGACCTGGTCCGCACCTACGCCGGCAGCGATTGCACCCTGCTGATGGTGCGCCCCACCCTGCCCGCCAACGTCTTCTGGGTGGGCTGGACCAGCGCGTCGATCCCGACGAACACCGCGTCGGTCGGCGTGCACCACCCCGATGGCAGCTACCAGCGGATCTCGTTCGGCACGAAGAACGCCAACTCCTTCAACTGCGGCAGCCCCACCAGCAACTGGTCGTCGCTCTCGTGGAATTCGGCGACGCAGTACGGCGTCACCACCACCGGCGTGACCGAAGGCGGCTCGTCGGGCAGCGCGATCTACCGCGCGAGCGACAAGAAGATGTACGGCGTGCTCACGTGCGGCGGCAGCTTCTGCGCCACTCCGCAGGCCGACGACGGCTATGGCCGCTGGGACACCGCGGTCAACCTGTCGAGCACCGGGTTCGCGAGCTCGATGGCCGCGGGTGCAGACGACGCGCTCGAGGACAACGATACGTGCGCTACGGCGCGCGCGGTGGCGCCGGGCACCTACTCGTCCCTCGTCGTGAAGCGCCTTGACGAAGACTGGTACGTGCTCCAGGTTCCGAACGGCGGGCAGCTGAGCGTCAACATGACGTTCACTCACGCCAACGGCAACATCAACGCATCGATCCAGTCGGCGTGCGGTGGCCCCGTGCTCGTGAACCGCACAGGCACCACGAACAACGAGGTCTTCACGTACACGAACGCATCGGGTTCGGACACGCTGCTCATGCGCGTGTACCTGGCGGCCGACACGCGCAACGAGTACTCGTTCACCTACAGCGTCTCGACCCCGGCCCCGGCGAACGACAACTGCTCGGGCGCGACCGCGGTGGGCGCTGGAACGTTCTCGTTCAACACGGTGGGCGCCACCAACTCGACGCCCGCGATCCCCTCGAGCTGCAACGCCGCGGCCACCACGACGATCAACAAGGACGTCTGGTTCCGCTTCACCGCCCCCTGCACCGGCACCGCCACCGCGGCCACGTGCGGCACGGCGTTCGACACCAACATCGCGGTCTACGCCGGCACCACGTGCCCGACGGGGACGGCGGTGGTGGCCTGCAACGACAACGGATGCGGCACGGCGAGCAGCGCAACGTGGGACGTCACCGCGGGAAGCACGTGGTACGTGCGGGTCGGCGCGCCCGGCACCGAAAGCGGCGCCGGTTCGCTCGTCCTGTCGTGCGCGCTCCCGCCCTGCGATGGCGACATCAACGGCGACGGCAACGTCGACGGACTTGACCTCGGCGGCATGCTGAGCCAGTGGGGCGCCAACGGAAGCGCGGACCTGAACGGCGACCTGAACGTCGACGGACTTGACCTCGGCGTGCTGCTCGCCAACTGGGGTGCGTGCAACTGACGCATCCCCGCCCGTACGCATGAATTCCGCAGGCGGCGGCCCCAAGGCCGCCGCCTGCGCGCGTTCCGGGCGCGCGGATACGCTGCGTCGATGCGCGAAAGCCCAGCAATCCTTGCGCAGGATGCCGTCGCCGCAGGCTCGATGAGCCTGTTCGAGTACGTCCGCGCGGGCGGGCCGCTCGGCTACCTGCTCATCGGACTCTCGGTGGTGGTGGTGGCACTCATCGTGCGCAACCTGCTTGCGCTCCGACGCGGCGTCCTGTCGCCGCCGGGGTTCACCAAGGAAGTCTCCGAGCAGCTCCGCAAGGGCGCCGTCGCCGCGGCCGCCAAGGCGTGCGCGGACGAGCCGGGGCAGTCGTTCGTGGCACGCGTCATGGCCGCCGCGATCAGGCGCTGCACGGCAAGCCCGATGGGCGCGCTCGAAGCGCGATCCGCGATCGAGGATGCGGCGCAGGTGGAGGCCATGCGTCTCCACCGGCTGAACAACGGGCTCGGCGTGCTCGCGGCGGTCGGCCCGATGCTCGGGCTGCTGGGCACCGTGATCGGCATGATCGGCGCCTTCAACGCGATCGGGTCGCTGCAGGGCGCGGCGCGGTCCACCGAGCTGGCGCGGTTCATGTCGCTCGCGCTGGTGAACACCGCGCAGGGACTCGTGGTCGCGGTGCCGGCAACGGTGGCGTTCGCGCTGTTCCGGCAGCGGATCGACCGGCTCGTGACCGACGTCGCGGTGGCCGACCTCGAGCCGCTTGCGGATGACCTTGCCGCAGGGATCGGTGCCGCCCAGCGCGCCGCAGGCGCCGCGCGGAGGGCGTGATGGCAGGGGCACCGGATGCATCCGAGGCGTCGTTCGACCTGACGCCGATGATCGACGTCATCCTGCTCCTCATCATCTTCTTCATGCTGAGCTCGCAGTTCGCCAACTCCGAGCTGCGGCCGATCGACCTGCCCGCCGAGCGCGGCGCGCGGCCGCCGAGCGAGTCCGCTGCGGCACGGTTGGTGGTCGACATGGACCGCATGGGCGCATTCACGGTGATGGGCGAGCCCGTCGAGGCGGAAGCGCTTGCGGAACGGGTGGCCGCCGTACAGCGGGGGAGCGGGCCGCGCCACAGCGGCGTGGTGGTCCGCGCGGACCGTGCCGCGCCGGCGGCCGCACTCAACCGCCTGGCCACACGTCTGGCCGAGGCCGGGGTTGCCAACTGGTCGATCGCCGTCGCGTCGGAGGGCGACCCGTGAGGGTGACGGCCGCCGCCCGCAAGGACGCGCACCTGCTGCAGCTCTCGGAGATGCGGCTTCCGCTGATCGCGTTCATCGACGTGATCCTCTTCATCCTCATGTACTTCCTGCTTGCAGGAAGCATCGATGCCGAGGAGCGCGAACTGGCTGCGGCGATCGGGAGCGGCAGCCCGGTGAGCGGGGACTCGGGCGGGTTCACGCCCCAGGTGCTCGCGCTGGCGCTCGAGGGCGGAGCCGAGGTCGCGCGCATCGGCACGCGCAGCGCGCGGGGCCGCGTCGCGATCGCCGAGATGCTGCGCGGGCTCCCGAAGGAACCTGGCATCGTGCTCCGCGCGTCGGACGACGTGTCGGTGGCGGGGGTGGCGGCCGCGATGCAGGCGTGCCGGGATGCGGGGTTCGAGCGCGTCGCGTACCAGCCGGGACGCGCCGCAGCGGCGAGCGGGCGCTGAACGCCTTCACTCGAACCGGAGGTGCTTGACGCTCTCGCCACGGTCGCGCAGCTCGCGCAGCGCGTCGATGCCGATGTCAAGGTGCTGCTTCACGAAGCGCTCGGTGACCGTCTGGTCGCTCGCCGAGGTCTTGACCCCCTCGGGCGTCATCGGGTTGTCGGAGACGAGGAGCAGCGCGCCCTTCGGGATGCCGTTGGCGAACCCGACCAGGAAGATGGTCGCGGTCTCCATGTCGATTCCCTCTGCACGGATCTGGAGCAGGTAGTCGCGGAACCGCGCGTCGTGCTCCCACACGCGGCGGTTCGTCGTGTAGACGGTTCCCGTGAAGTAGTCGCGGTCGTGCTTCACGATCGACGCGCTCACGGCCCGCTGGAGCCGGAAGCTGGGGAGCGCGGGCACCTCGGCCGGCATGTACTCGTTGCTCGTCCCTTCGCCGCGGATCGCGGCGATCGGAAGCACGAAGTCGCCCACCTTCGTCTTCTTGAGGCCACCGCACTTGCCGAGGAAGAGCACCGCCTTGGGTGACACCGCCGAGAGCAGGTCCATGGTGGTGGCCGCCATCGCGCTTCCCATGCCGAAGCTGAGGATCGTGATGTCCTCGGCCGTGGCGGAGAGCATCGGCCGGTCACGGCCCGCGACCGGGACGCCGAACCGCTCGGCGAAGAGCTCGACGTAGTTCGAGAAGTTGACCAGGAGCACGTAGTGCCCGAATTCCTCGAGCCTGCGCCCCGTGTAGCGGGGCAGCCAATCGCGGACGATCTCCGCCTTGTCCTTCATTCCCGCAGGGTACGCCGCGGCTAGCCTTCACGCGTCCGAACGGCCATGCACGACGCACTCGTCGCCATCCTCGTGCTGCTCGGTGCGGCGCTCGCGCTCGGGGCGCTGGCCGAACGGCTTCGGCAGACCGCGGTGCTCGGATACCTGCTGGCAGGAACCGTGGTGGGCCCCGGCGTGCTCGGATGGGTGAGTTCCGAGGGCAGCATCTCGGCGCTTGCGGAGCTCGGTGCCGCCACGCTCCTCTTCTCCATCGGGACCGAGTTCAGCATGGGCCGGCTTCGCGCGCTCGGCACGCGGACCTTCGCGACCGGTGCCGTGCAGGTCGCGGTCACGTGCGCGGGCGGCATGACGGCGGGGCTTGCCCTCGGGCTCGAGTGGCGCGCCGCCGCGGCGCTCGGGGCGATCACAAGCCTGTCGAGCACGGCGGTCGTGATGCGGCTCCTGGTCGAGCAACGCGCGATCGACTCAGCCCACGGGCGGCTTTCGATGGGCGTGCTGCTGACCCAGGACCTCGCGGTCGTGCCGCTGGTGGTGATGGTGGCGCTGCTGGCCGGAGGCGGGAGCGCGGCCGATGCGGCGTCCACGCTTGCGCGGACGGCCGGGTGGGCCGTGGTGCTCGTCGCCGGGTACGTCGTGCTCGTGCGCTGGGTGTTTCCTTGGTTCCTCGGCGGCCGCGGCGTCGCCCGCAATCGCGACCTGGTCGCGGTGTTCGCGGTGACTTGCGCAGTGGGAAGCGCGCTCGGCGCCGAGGCCGCGGGCCTCTCCCCCGCACTTGGCGCGTTCGTCGCGGGCGTGCTCCTCGGCGGATCACCCTTCGCCGCACAGGTCCGTGCGGAGGTCACGCCGCTCCGGACGATCTTGCTCACGCTCTTCTTCGCGTCGGTCGGCCTAGCGGGCGATCCTGCCTGGGCATGGGAACACCGCTGGGCGACGCTCGCAGCGGTGTCGGCGATCGTGGCCGGGAAGTCGCTGCTTGCATTCGCAGCCGCACGCATGTGCCGAACCTCGCCACGAAGCGCCGCGGCTGCGGCGCTCTGCCTTGCGCAGATCGGTGAGTTCAGCTTCGTGATCGCCGAGGTCGCGCGAGACGGGGGATTGCTCGACGGCGATGCGCACCGGCTCGTCGTGACGTCGACCATCGGATCGCTCGCGCTCGCGCCGTTCATGGTGACGTGGGCGCAGCGGCTCTCGCGCTCGGTGCCGCGTGAACCTGGCACGGGCGCACCAGGCACGCCGCAGGCCCCCGGCGACCACGCCCCGGGCCAACGGCCCGACGTCGTGATCGTCGGGTTCGGTCCTGCCGGGCAGCGCGCGCTCGCGCAACTGCCGCCGCGCCGACGCGCATCCGTGGCAGTCGTCGATTCGAACCCGGCGCTCGTCGCGCAGGCCCGGCAGGCGGGCGCGCACGCGCACCTCGGCGATGCACGCCGCACGGACGTGCTCGAGCACGCCGGCGTGCGCAGTGCCCGCGTGGTCGCGGTGACGACGGCCGACGTGGACGTGGCCGGCCACGTCGCGTCGCTCGTGCGCCATCTGGCGCCCACGGCCATGGTCATCGCGCGATCCCGCTACCGCGACACCGCGGAGGACATCGCACGCCAGGGAGCCCACCGCGTGGTCGACGAGGAGTCGCTGGTGGGAATCCGGCTGGCCTCGGCAATCGAGGCCGCTCTGCGGGGCCCGCGCGCCGGGTGATCAGCCCGGGCGCCCGGCGGACGGCCCGGTCCCGGGCTCGCCGGGCGGCGGCGCCAGGTCGTGTCCGCCGTCCTCGTGGAGCGCCCCCATCTGCGCGCGGTACGGCAGGATGTGCGGGTCGTCGCTTGCCGCGAAGGCGTCGAACGACCCGTCGAACAGCACACGACCCGCATGCAACATCACCACGCGCGGCCGGAGCCGGCGCAGCAGCTCGGTGTCGTGCGTGACGATCACGCTCGTCCGTGCCGCACCCTCGCGGCCGGCCGCGAACGCGGGCTGCGCACGATGGGTCGCGCCGATGAGCGCGTGGATTTGCGCGGACATCTCGGGATCGAGCCCCGCGGTCGGCTCGTCGTACATCACGATCACCGGATCCATGACGATCGCGCGCGCGATCGCGACGCGCTTGGCCATGCCGCCGGAGAGCTCCTCGCGGTCCCGGTGCATCACGGCATCCGGGTCGAGTCCGACGTCCGACAGCGCCTTCCGCGCAAGCGGCATGATGGCCTCGTCGGACATTCCCTTGACCTCCCGCGGAAGCACCGCGAGGTTGTGGAACACGTCGCCCGTGACCAGGGCATTGCGCTGGAAGACCACCGCCCAGTGGGTCCGGATCCGGTCGAGGCCCGCCTCGTCGAGGGTGGCCATGTCGACCAGGGGCGCGGCCCCGCCCGGCCCTGTCGGGGATTCATGGTCAGCCACCCGCACCCGCCCCGAATCCGGCGGGTAATGGGCCATGACCAGCTTCAGCAGGACCGTCTTGCCGCACCCCGACCCGCCCACGATCGCCACCATCTCCCCGTTCTCGACGGTGACGTCGACCCCTTGAAGCACGGGCTTGCCGCCGAACGACTTATGGAGCCCTTCGACGACGATTTCGGGGCGGACGGAGGCCATCGGCGGAGGGTACCCCCTGCTTGAGGCGGGAACGCGCCGGCCCCGCCGAAGGCGTGGACTGGACGGAATCGGGCGTCAGGCCCCCCTGGAGGCCCAGGAAGCCCCGAATGGACCCATCAGGAAGAAATCTCGTTCGGCCGTGATGGCCGGGGAGTTTCGATTGCGTTCAGTAGGTCGTCGGGGGCACTTCTGGATGGCGGACGGGAACCCGCCGACAGAACTGAAGGCCACTCAGTCGACGGGAAACCGACTGACGGCCGACAACGCGACGCGCTCCTGAACGGGAGACTCAGGGATGCGTCAAACGCCGACGGCTCGACGGGAAACCGAGCCTGAAGCAAAGGAGTGTGGCCCTGAGAGATCGGGGCCTACACCTTTTTTGGGGAACCCATCGATGCGCCGCGGAACGACGGGGAGGCCGCCGTGCCGCCGTCAGGCCACCACCGGGGCGCCGCGCGCGATGATCGCGTTCAGCGTCGCGCTCGGACGCATCGCGGCCGCCGCGAGCTTCGGATCCGGGTGGTAGTACCCGCCGACGTCGATGGGCGTGCCCTGCACACCGTTGAGCTCGGCGACGATCTTCTGCTCGTTTGCCGCAAGATCCGCCGCGATCGGCGCGAGATGCTCCGCCAGGGCGCGGTCCTTCGTCTGCCGGGCAAGCGCCTGCGCCCAGTAGAGCGCCAGGTAGAAGTGGCTGCCGCGGTTGTCGAGGTCACCGACCTTGCGGGCCGGGCCCTTGTTGTTGCGCAGGTACTCGGCGGTGCCGGCATCGAGCGCCTCGGCGAGCACCGCGGCCCGTGCGTTGCCGGTGCGCTGCGCCAGGTGCTCCAGGCTCGCGGCCAGCGCCATGAACTCACCGAGCGAGTCCCATCGCAGGCTGTTCTCCGCGAGGAACTGCTGCACGTGCTTCGGGGCCGAGCCGCCCGCGCCGGTCTCGAAGAGCCCGCCGCCGTTCATGAGCGGGACGATCGAGAGCATCTTCGCGCTGGTCCCGAGCTCGAGGATCGGGAAGAGGTCGGTCAGGTAGTCGCGCAGCACGTTGCCGGTGACCGAGATCGTGTCGAGCCCCTGCTTCATGCGCTCGAGCGACCAGCGGCAGGCATCGGCCGGGGCCATCACCCGGATGTCCAGGCCCGTCGTGTCGTGCGTGGCGAGATCGCGCCGCACCTTGGCCAGGAGCTGCGCGTCATGCGGGCGCTTCTCGTCGAGCCAGAACACCGCCGGAGCGCCCGTGGCGCGGGCGCGGGCGACGGCGAGCTTCACCCAGTCGCGCACCGCCGCATCGCGCGTGCGGCAGGCTCGCCAGATGTCGCCCTGCTCCACCGCGTGCTCCATGAGGACGGCGCCGGAGGCATCGACCACGCGCACGGTCCCCGCGGCCTTGAGCTCGAAGGTCTTGTCGTGGCTCCCGTACTCCTCGGCGGCCTGGGCCATGAGCCCGACGTTTGGCACGCTCCCCATGGTGCGCGGATCGAAGGCGCCGTTCGCCCGGCAGAAATCGATGACGGCCTGGTAGATGCCCGCGTAGCTGCGGTCGGGGATGATCGCCTTGGCGTCCTGCGTCTTGCCCTGCGCGTTCCACATCCTGCCGCCTTCGCGCAGCATCGCGGGCATCGACGCATCGACGATGACGTCGCTGGGCACGTGCAGGTTCGTGATGCCGCGGTCCGAGTCCACCATGGCGATGGCCGGACCCGCCGCGTGCACTGCGGCGATGTCCGACTCGATCGCGGCACGCTCGGCGTCGGGAAGCGAGGCGATCTTCGCCACGAGGTCGCCGAAGCCATTGTTCGGATCGACGCCCAGTCGCGCGAGGGTGGCGCCGTGCTTCTCGAAGACCGGCTTGAAGAACGCGCGCACCGCGTGGCCGAAGATGATCGGGTCCGACACCTTCATCATGGTGGCCTTCAGGTGGATCGACCAGAGGGCGCCGGTGGCGCGCGCGTCGGCGACCTCGCGCTCGAGGAACGCGAGGAGCGCCCGGCGGCTCATGAAGGTGCCGTCGAGGATGTCCCCGGCCGACAACTTGATGCCGTCCTTGAGGACGGTCGCCGCCCCGCCGCCGGCGGGGACGAACTCGATGCGCACGGACGTGTCGGCGGCGACCGTCACCGAACGTTCGTTGCCGAAGAAGTCGCCCGATGCCATCGAGGCGACGTGCGCCTTCGAATCGGCCGGCCAGGCACCCATCTTGTGGGGGTTCGCCTTCGCGTAGTCCTTCACCGCCTTGGGGGCACGGCGGTCCGAGTTGCCCTCCCGGATGACCGGGTTGACGGCGCTGCCCTTGACCTTGTCGTAGCGCGCCTTGGCGTCGCGCTCGGCGTCGGTGCGCGGCTCGTCGACGTAGGCCGGGATCGCGTAGCCCTGCTTCTGGAGCTCGGCGATCGCCGCCTTGAGCTGGGGGACCGACGCGCTGATGTTCGGGAGCTTGATGATGTTCGCCTCCGGCGTGAGGCACATCCGGCCGAGCTCGGCCAGCGCGTCGCCGATCCGCTGCTCGGGCTTCAGGATCTCGGGGAACGCGGCGATGATGCGGCCGGCCAGCGAGATGTCGCGCAGCTCGACCGAGATCCCGGCCGGGCCGGTGAACGCCCGGATGATCGGGAGGAACGAGTAGGTTGCCAGCGCGGGCGCTTCGTCGGTGTGGGTGTAGACGATGGTGGCGTCGTTCAGCATCGTGGGATTGTAAGGCAACCCTCCGGGGCGGCCGCTATCCTCGGGGCATGTCCAAGGCCACCATCAAGACGTCCCAGGGCGACATGGTCGTCGAGTTCTTCGACGCCGACGCCCCGAACACCGTTGCCAACTTCCGCAAGCTCGCCGGCAAGGGCTTCTACAACGGCATCAAGTTCCACCGGGTGATCCCCGACTTCGTCGTGCAGGCGGGCTGCCCGCAGGGCACCGGCACGGGAGGTCCCGGCTACACGATCAAGTGCGAGACCTCGGGCGGCAACCAGCGGCACGACCGCGGCGTCCTCTCGATGGCGCACGCGGGCCCGAACACAGGCGGCTCCCAGTTCTTCATCTGCCACTCCCGCGACAACACCGCGCACCTCGACCGCAAGCACACGTGCTTCGGCAAGGTGATCAAGGGCGTCGAGGTGGTCGACAAGATCAAGGTCGGCGACACGATCACCGGCATCGACCTCGAGGACTGATCGAATGATTGATCGTCGGACGCTACTCTCGGGCGCCACCTTCGCGGCCGGGGCGGCGATGGCGCTGCCCGCGGTTGCCTCGGTCACGGCTGCATGGGATGCGGCATCGGCCCCACGCAGGCGCATCCGCTCGGGCGCGCTCGGCAAACTGCAGCTCCTGCAGGTGGGCGTCGGCGGCAGCATCGCGCCGGCCGATCGGCACGAACTCAAGCAGCATCCCGACGTGGCGTTCACGGGCTTCTGCGATGTCGACGCGGACGCGCTGGCGGGCGTCGCCAAGGACCATCCCGACGCATTCACGTGCCGCGACTTCCGCGAGGCGTTCGACCGGCACGGTGACCGCTTCGACGCGGTGGTGGTGTGCACGCCCGACCACAACCACGCACTGATCATGCTCTGGGCGCTGCGCGCGAACAAGCACGTCTACGGCCAGAAGCCGCTGGTGCAGCAGCTTTCGGAGGTTCCGGCCATGCTGGACGCGGTGGCACGGCGCCCGGCGCTGGTCACGCAGGTGGGCAACCAGCGGATGGGGCCGGCCGGTCGGCAGCACGCCGTCGACATCCTCCGGCGCGGGCTCCTCGGGAAGGCCGTCGAGGCCCATGTCTGGATCAGCGGCCCCGGCGACCGGGGCGACGGGTACTTCTGGTACGGCGGGCTGAAGGACCCGACGCCGCCGCCCGCCAACCTCGACTGGACCCTGTGGCTCGGTGCCGCGCAGGATGCGCCCTACCGCGAAGGCCTGGTCCCGCTGCGGTGGCGGTCAAGCTGGGATTACGGAACCGGCCAGCTGGGCGACTGGTGCACGCACCTGCTCGACGTCCTGTACTTCGCGTACGACCTGCCCGCGCCGGTGGCGGTCATCTCGCACACGCGCACGCCGAGCGACTTCTACCACGCCCAGCACGTGCACTCGACGCTGACGTACCCCGTGACGGGCGAACGGTTCGCGCGGGAACGGTTCGTCGTGCACTACTGCGACAAGAGCCAGGCGCCGTCGCGCGCCGCGCTCGGGCTTCCCGCAGGCGAGTGGCCGGGCATCGGCACGCTGGTGGTGTGCGAAGGCGGCGTGCTGCTGGTCGAGCCCGAAGGCGCCATCCAGTGCTGGATCGGCGGCACGCCGGTTGACTGGAAGTCCATCCCGGGCCAGGGCGAGGTCGTGGCGCGCAACCATTGGCACGCCTGGGTCGACCGCATCATCGGGAAACCGGGAGCGTTCGTGCAGTCCCCGTTCACCGCCGCGGCGGGGATGGCGGAGGCGGGCGTGCTGTGCTGCCGCGCGGCACGCTTCCCGGGCCAGGAGCTTCGGTGGGACCGCACCGCCTGCGCCATCACCAACCACGCCGAGGCGAATCGCACCATCGTGCGTCGGGAGTATCGACCGGGGTTCGAGCTTCCGACCGTGTCATGAGCGGCTCATGATCGCGGGCGGCGATGCAGCCGGCCGATCACGCGGGGGATCTTCCTCCTGACGAGGGCCCTGTCGGATATTCTTGGACCGAATGCTGGCATTTCGAGGCATCATTCCAATATTGGACGCTCGCTTGGATGGAGTCTTGCTTACCCTTGGCGCCTGGCCATGAGCAACTCCCCTTCGCAGACATCGATCGCCGCCACGCGCGAAGAAGGGCCCACCCTTCTCCGTGACCTCATCGCCGGCCTCGTGGTGTTCCTGGTGGCATTGCCGCTGTGCCTCGGCATCGCGCATGCATCCGGTGCCCCGCTAATGGCGGGCCTGGTGTCGGGCATCGTGGGCGGGCTGGTGGTGGGCCTGTTGAGCGGCTCGCAGATCAGCGTTTCGGGGCCCGCAGCCGGGCTTGCGGCGATCGTCCTCACGCAGATCACCTCGCTCGGCTCGTTCGAGACGTTCCTGGTGGCGGTCTGCATCGGCGGCGCGCTGCAGCTGGTGCTCGGCCTAGTGAAGGCCGGCGCGCTCGCGAACTACTTCCCGACCAACGTCATCAAGGGCCTGCTCGCCGCGATCGGCGTGCTGCTGATCCTCAAGCAGGTGCCGCACCTCGTCGGCCATGACAAGGACTACGAGGGCGACTTCAGCTTCTTCCAGGAAGACGGCGACAACACGTTCACGGCGCTCGCCTCCGCGGCGCGCGCGTTCCTGCCCGGTGCGGCAGCCGTCGGCCTTGCGTCGCTTGCGGTGCTGGTCGTCTGGGACCGCACCCCGCTCAAGCGGACGCTCTTCCCCGGCCCGCTCGCCGCGGTGCTGGCAGGGACCGCGATCTCCGAGATCATGGCTCGCAACGGCGCGGCCTGGGCCATCGAGCCGAGCCACCTCGTGTCGGTACCCGTGGTCGGTGAGAACGGCCTTGCATGGTCCAGCCTCCTGACCACGCCCGATTGGTCGGGCCTCGCGAAGCCGGCCGTCTGGACCGCGGGCATCACGCTTGCGATCGTCGCGTCGCTCGAGACGCTCCTCAACCTCGAGGCCACGGAGAAGCTCGATCCGCTGCGCCGAAGCGCGCCGCCGAACCGCGAACTCCTCGCGCAAGGCACCGGGAACCTTCTCGCCGGCGCGCTCGGCGGGCTTCCGATGACCTCGGTCATCGTGCGCAGCTCCGTGAACGCGAACGCCGGGGCCCGCACCCGCTGGTCGGCGGTGTTCCACGGGATGCTGCTGCTGGCCAGCGTGCTCTTCATGGGCGCGCTCCTCAACCGCATCCCGCTCGCGACCCTCGCCGCCGTCCTCGTGGTCACGGGATGGAAGCTCGCGAACCCCAAGCTCTTCCGCTCGATGTGGGCCGAGGGCTGGACGCAGTTCCTGCCGTTCGTCGGCACCGTCGTGGCCATCGTGGCGACCGACCTCCTCACCGGCGTCATCTTCGGCCTGCTCGTGAGCCTCGGCTTCGTCCTGCTCAGCAACCTCCGCCGCGGCTTCAAGGTGATCCGCGAGGAGCACGCCAGCGGCATCGTCCATCGCGTCGAGCTCGCCAGCCAGGCGACGTTCCTGAACCGGGCGCAGCTCTTCTCGACGCTCAGCGGCTTCAAGCGCGGCGAGCACGTCCTCATCGACGGCCGCATGACCGACTACGTCGACCCGGACATCCTGGCGCTCATCCACGAGTTCGTGAACGAGACGGCCCCCGGCCGCGGCGTGGTCGTCAGCCTCGTCGGGTTCAAGTCGCGCTACCCGATCGAGGACATGGTGCAGTACGTGGACGTGAGCACCCGCGAGGTGCAGGCGTCGCTGACGCCTGCAAAGGTGCTGGCGCTCCTGAAGGAAGGCAACGACCGGTTCACGTCGGGGCGGCGCCTGCACCGCGACCTGGTGCGCCAGGTGGATGCCACCAGCACGGGCCAGCACCCGATGGCCGCGATCCTCAGCTGCATCGACTCGCGCGCCCCGGCCGAGCTGCTCTTCGACCAGGGCATCGGCGACATCTTCAGCGTGCGCCTCGCCGGCAACGTGGCCAGCCCGAAGGCCCTCGGAAGCCTCGAGTTCGCGTGCAAGGTGGCCGGTTCCAAGCTCATCGTCGTGCTCGGGCACACGCGCTGCGGCGCCGTGAAGGCCACGTGCGACTTCGTCGCCAAGGGCCTTGACCCGGTGCAGGCGACGGGCCTCACGAACCTGGGCTCGATCACCGAGCCGATCTCCGAGGCCGTGCGCATGGAGAGCCGGACGAAGGAAGGACGCGACGCGTCGAACCCCGAGTTCGTCGACCGCGTGGCCGCCATCAACGTGCGGAACACGATCCGATGGATCGAGGACCACAGCCCGACCCTGGCGTCCATGGCGATCAACGGCGAGATCGCGATCGTCGGCGCGATGTACGACGTGGCCACCGGCAAGGTCGAGTTCCTCGACGGCGTCGGGTTCGGGGTGATGGCCCCGAAGCCGGAGGCATCGCCGGTCGGGGCCTGAGGCGCGCCGCTCAGTCACGCCACTTCACGTGGCAGTCCTTGCAGCCGGCGCCGATGCGCGCCAGCTGCGGGCTGAGCATTGCCGCATCGCGCGGGTCCGCCAGCAGTGCGTCCTCGAGCCGCTGCGCCTCGGCCGCGTTCGCCGCAAGCATGGCCCCGAACTCCGCGGGCCTTGCGCGCGCGCGATCGCCGTCGACGTGCAGCCGCAGCAGGTCGGCCAGGCGGCCGGCCTCGGCCGCGGGGACCAGGTCCGGATGGTCGGGCGGCACGGCCCAGCCCGCGCGCTCGACGGCCTTCAGGTGTTCCATGGCCTCGTCCGCCTCGACCATGGCACGCACGAAGCCGGCGGGTGGCGTGACCTCCGGGAAGTCGGCGGGGACGGCATCGATCGCCGGCGCGGGCTCGGGAACGGAGCGCGCGGCGCACGCATAGAGCCCCGTGTAACCGGGCGCGGTTCCCGAGACCTTCATGCGCTCCATCGACGCATCGGGCGTGAGCCACCCGAGCGCGACCGCCACCGTGGCGGCCGCCCCGGCGCTGCGGTGCTTCCCATGGTGGCAATGCATGTAGACCGGGCCGTCACGCATGGCGTCCCGCACCGCACGCACCAGCTGCATGCGGCGGCCGGCGTCGAATCCGTCGTACCCGATCGGAAGGTGCACGTACCGGATGCCGCGCGCGCGCGCGCGCGCGACATCGGTCGCGGCACCGTCGACGCTGACGATCGTGCGCACGCCCATCGCCCGGAGCGTGTCGAATCCCGCATCGCCTTCGGGCACGGAACCGGACACGAAGCCCTCATGGAAGGCCACCGCGTTGTGGATGCCGGGATAGTCGCGGGGTGCGCCATCGGCGGGAACGGGGAGCGCGAGGGTCCCCACGACGGTCGCGGACCGCGTGGCGGGCGAAGCGGGCCCCGGGTCGGCCCCGGGCCCGCACGACGCGGCCACGAGGGCCACCGCCATCGCGCACGCCGTGGCCCCGATCCTCACCCGTTCCACACGAACTCCACGCCGGCGTCGATCTCGGACGCCAGGCTCTTGTGCACCGGGCACGTGTGCGCCGCGCGCTCGAGTTCCTCGCGGCGCGGATGCGACGCCGGAAGCGGCACCTCGATGCGCGTCCGAAGCGAACGGATTCGCCGCGGGCCCTCGGTCGACATCTCCTTGCGCGTGGTGGCACGCATGCCCTCGAGCCGCAGCCCGTGCCGCTCGCCGACGATGCCGATGATGGTCATCATGCAGGCAGGCAGTGCGGCCGCCAGCAGGTCGGTCGGCGAGAAGGCCTCGCCCTTGCCATGGTTGTCGACGGGGGCATCGGTGAGGATGGTCGACCCGGACGGGCCATGGACGGCCCGGCAACGCAGGTTTCCTTCGTACGAAACGGTGACTTCGACCATGGCGGCATTCCTCCGCGTGGAGTCTAATGCGGGCATGACCGCCAACTGGCTGCTGGCCGCCGTCCTGGGGATCGCGTCCGCGTCGCATTCCGCGCCGCCCGCGATCCCGGACGCCTGGTTCTTCGAGGGATCGAACCGCCCCGCTCCGCTCAAGCAGCTCGAGGGCAAGCCGGCGCCCGAACTGCAGGTCGAGTCGTGGATCGGGGATGAGGTGAAACTCAGCGACCTGAAGGGCAAGGTGGTGGTCGTGGACTTCTGGGCCACCTGGTGCGGCCCATGCATGGCGTCGATCCCCGAGAACGTGAAGCTCGTGTCGGACCGCAAGAACGACGGCCTGGTGTTCATCGGCGTCCACGACTCGAACTCGGGCTGGCAGAACGCCGCTCGGACGGTCAAGGACAAGAAGGTCAATTACGCGGTTGCGAAGGACAAGGCGGGAGGGCCCTCGGCCGCCGCATACAAGGTGCAGTTCTGGCCGACCTACGTGGTGATCGACCGCGAAGGAACCGTGCGCGCCGCAGGCCTCATGCCCGGCCACGTGAAGGACGTGGTCGACCTCCTGCTGAAGGAAGCGGCGCCGGCTGCGGCGGGCAGTTCGGAGGCGGCAGGCGGCCCACCCTCGGACTCCATGCTGGGCGGAACCAAGCGCCCCGCGTCGCTGCGCGCCTGCGAGGGACGACCGGCGCCTCTGATCTCCGCGCGCGAGTGGATCGGCGAGGAACCGTCACAGGCCCGGCGTGCAGGCTCCGTGATGGCGATCCACTTCACGTCGCCGGGCGGCGGGCTCGCGGCTGCACAGCTGGCCGAGTTCGCGAAGCTCGAGCACGAGCTTGCGTCCCAAGGCGTGATCTTCATGGTCGTGTGCGACTCGGCGGCCGAGCGGGCGGCGATGGAGGCCGCGCGCACCACCGCCAAGAGCGGCGCACCCGTCGCGATGGACGCCCCCCCGAAGGCCGCGCCTGCGGCGGAGGGTGCCGCGTCGCGCGGCGAGACCATGCGTGCGTGGGGCGTCGAGTTCCTGCCGGCCACCGTCCTGGTGGACCGCTCGGGCGTCGTCCACGCCGCGGGCGTGCGCCCGGACCGCGCCAAGGCCATGATCGAGGAACTGCTCGCCGGCACCGCGTCGGACGCCAAGGAGAAGCCATGACTGTCGCACCCATCCAGCCCGCCACCGGGCGCTGCCCCTTCGTCGACCACGTCCGCGCCGAGGTCGCGCGCACGGTCGTCGGCCAGGACGCCGTGGTCGAGCGCGTGCTCATCGCGCTGCTGACGGGTGGCCACCTGCTGCTCGAGGGCGTGCCGGGAATCGCGAAGACGCTGCTGGTGCAGAGCGTGGCGAAGGCCATCGACCTTCGGTTCGCGCGCGTGCAGTTCACGATCGACCTGCTGCCCGGAGACATCGTGGGCAGCGAGATCCTCGACCAGCGCTCAGGCGAGTTCCGCATCCACCGGGGCCCCATCTTCACCAACCTGCTGCTGGCCGACGAGATCAATCGCGCATCGCCGAAGGTGCAGTCGGCGCTGCTGGAAGCCATGCAGGAGCGGCGCGTGTCCATCGGCGACACGACGCACGAACTCCCCGCCCCGTTCCTGGTGATCGCGACGCAGAACCCGGTCGAGCAGGCCGGCACGTTCGAACTGCCCGAAGCGCAGCTCGACCGTTTCATGCTCCGGCACCGCCTGACCTACCCGGCCCCGGCCGACGAGGCGGAGGTCGTGCGCCGCAGCCTGGCGCTCCGCCTGAAGCGCCAGGGCGAAGGGGCCATCCCGATGTCGGCGTTCGACGCGATCGGCGACGGCCGCCGCACCGGCATCAAGGACCTCACCGAGGCGATGGCCGCGGTCCAGCGCGTGCACGTGAGCGACGTCCTGGTCCGTGACTGCGTCGAGCTGGTCAACCTCACGCGCGGGCACCCCGAGATCGAGCTCGGCTGCAGCCCGCGCGCGGCGATCGGCCTGGTGCACGCATCGCGCGCACGCGCCTACATCCACGGGCGCGACTACGCGATCCCCGAGGACCTCTTCGCGCTTGCCGAGGACGTGATGCTCCACCGCATGCGGCTCACCTACCGCGCGCTCGCGGCGGGACGGACGTCGTCGGCGGTGCTGCGCGAACTGCTGGCCAACCTCGCGTGAACATGAAGGCGGCCGAGCCACCCGCTTCGACGCTTCCGCCCCCCGAAGGGTTGGCCGGCGGCAACTTCGAGATGGTGGTGCGAAGGCTGGCCGACGACCTGGCGTTCGGAAGCGATGCGTCCCGGCTGGTCGGGAGCGGGCTCGAGTACGCGGGCAGCCGGCCCTACGTGCCGGGCGACCCCGTGCGGAGCATCGACTGGCGCGTTACCGCCCGCGCCGGGCGCGCGTTCATCCGCGAGCACGAGGCGCTCAAGCGGACCGCCGTGTACCTGGTGGTCGACACCTCGGCCTCGATGTCGGTCGGGTCCGGACCGATCAGCAAGCACGGACTCGCGGTGTGGGTCGCGGCGTCGCTCGGTCTCGTCGCGCAGCGGCGCATGAGTCCCGTGGCCATCGTCGGCGGTGGCGAGCGCTCGGTGCCCGTGGTTCCGAGCCTCGCGCGCGCGGACCTGTGGAACGCGCTCGAGCCGCTGCGCGGCATCGGGCATGGCGAAGGGACGAACGTGGGCGAGCGGCTGCGGACCGTCGCCGCGCGCGCGGCGCGGGCGAGCGTGGTCGTGGCCATCACCGACATGCACTGCCCCGAGGCGCTGCCCGCGCTTGGGCAGGCCGCGCAGCGGCACGACTGCGTGGTCATCCACGTGGTCGACCCGGCTGAGTCGGGCCCTCTGCGCGCCGGCTTCGTCCGCGGGCGCGAGGCCGAGACCGGCCGCGCGTTCACGGCCTCACCGTCGACCGCGCTCGGCCGGCCCGAGGACGTCCATGCCGCGGTCCTTCGCTGCGGCGCCGACTGCCTGCAGCTGGCGACGGACCGACCGTTCGTTCCCGCGCTGCGCGGGTTCCTGGCGACGCGGGGCATGCTCGCGCGGGGGCGCGCGTGACGGGCCGCCGCGTGCATGCATGCGCGCTCGGCGCGGCGCTTGCGGCCATGACCGCGTTCGATGCCGCGGCGGCTGCGGCGACGCAGGACGCCCCGGGCGTCGTGCGCGCCTCGGGCACCGGCCATCGCGGCGCGTCCGGGTCGGTCGAGGTGGACCACCCCGGCATCACCATCCGCGCCAAGCCGGTGCGCGACGACGGGGCACCGCTCACGATCCGCGTGATTCCCCTGGGCGCGGGCCGCTCGCGCGTCGAATACGTCGGCCTCGTCGCGGGCACGCACGACCTGCTTCCGCTGCTCGAGCGCACCGACGGCCGTGGCATCGATGGCGTGCCTCCGATCATCGTCTCGGTCGAGACGCAGCTTCCGCCGGATGCCGGCACCGACCTGTACGGGCGCATCGGTCGTGAGCTCAACGTGGGCACGCCCTACCGGGCGATCATGGTCGCGGCCGCGATCGCCTGGTGCGCCGTGCCGGCGGTGGTGCTGGCGCGGCGTGCGCTCCGGCGCCGGCCCGCCCCGACGCAGACCGAGGGCACGCGCGCGCCCACCGCGGTCGAACGCCTGCTCGGCGAGGTCGCGCGCGCCCGGGAGGCCGAGCCGTCGGTCGACGCACGCGGGCGTCTCGAGCTGCTCCTCATCCAGGCCGTCCGCGAGGCGCACGGCGACGGGCCCGGGGTCGACGCCGCCCACGGTGCGGCGCGCATGCGTGCCGACCCCCGCACGGCGCGCGCGGTGGCCGCGGTCGAGCGCTGGCTGCATGCGCCGACGCCGGGCGACCGCGCCACGGCACTTGCCGAGATCGACGCGCTCCGCCTCGGGACGGGGGCCGGCGAATGACGTTCGCGCACCCGTGGGTCCTGCTCCTCCTCGCGGTCCCCGTGGTGCTCTCATGGACCGTGCTCGCGCGCGAACCGGGAGTGACGGTGCCCGTCGATGGCGCGCGCGCGGGTGATCGTCCGTGGCTTCGCCGCACACTCGCCGCCTTCGACCTGGCGCCGATCGCGCTGATGGCCGTCGCGATCGCCGTGCTGGCGGGCCCGCAGGTGATGGCCCAACCTCGGGCGGAGCGGTCGCTCACGAACATCCAGATCTGCCTTGACGTGTCCGGCAGCATGGGGGGCCGCAACTACGAGCTCGCGACGAAGGCGATCGAGGAGTTCACGCACGCACGCGAGGGCGACGCGTTCGGGCTGACCATGTTCGGCGTGCAGCAGGTGCGGTGGCTGCCGATCACGAAGGACCTGCAGGCGATCCGCGATGCCCTGCCCTTCGCGGACCCGATGAACCAGCCTTCCCACATGGGCGGCACGATGATCGGCGCCGCGCTGCGCTTCTGCGCGCGCAACATGGTGGCGGAGACGAAGGACGGCGACCGGCTCATCGTGCTGGTCTCGGACGGCCAGAGCGGCGACCTCTCGGGGGGTGCCGCACGCGAGATCGGCCAGGAGCTGCGCGATGCGGGCATCGTCGTCTACCACGTCCACATCGACGAATCCGCGGTCCCACAGGATGTCGAGGACCTCGTCGAGGAAACCGGCGGCGAGGCGTTCGCGACCACCGACGCCGCGAGCATGCGCGCCATCTTCGCGCACATCGACCGCATGAAGCCCGCCCGCTTCGCGCCCGCCGGCACGGTGCCGCTCGACCACTTCCGGCCGTTCGCGATGGCGGCGCTGGCGCTCGTCGCGATCCACGCGGTCGGCCTCCTGGGCATGAGGTACGTCCCATGGTGATCGCGCTCGTCACGGGACTGGCCGCTGCGCTGCTTGCCTTCGCGGCGGAGCGCCGGCATGCGCGCCGGACCGCGCGCGTCGCACGGCTTGCCTTCGGTCCCTCGGGCACGCCCGCGCGCTGGGCGCGCGCCGCACCGGCCGTGCGCACCGCCGGCATGGGGCTCGCCGCGTTCGGGGCGGTCGTCCTGGCGCGCTGGGACCCGACGGCGCACCGCGCCGAACCCAATCCGCGCGCGGCCCGGCAACTGCTGGTGGTGCTCGACGTCTCGCCGAGCATGAACCTGACCGACGCCGGCCCGGGAGTCCAGAAGCAAATGCGCGGGGTGTGGGCCGGAAAGGTGCTCCGCGGCGTCCTCGACCGGCTCGACATGGCCGACACGCGCGTCACGCTCGTGGCCTTCTACAGCAAGGCCGCCGTGATGCTGCGGACCTCGGACGACAAGGACCTGGTCGCCGGGCTCATGGACGGTCTTCCGCTTTACACGGCATTCAAGCCGGGCGAGACCGACATGCAGTCGGCGCTTGACGAGGCCTTCGACATCGCGCGACCATGGGCACGCGGTTCGACGACGCTCGTGGTGATCTCCGACGGCGACCTCGCCAAGCCCGTGAACCCCGGACGCAGGCCCGCGTCGATCGCCGACGCGATCGTGATCGGCGTGGGGGATCCGGGCCGGCCGACCGTGCTCGCAGGCCATGCGTCGCGCCAGGACGCATGGACGCTGAAGGCACTGGCGGGTCGGCTCGACGGCCTGTACCACGACGGCAACGTGCGCCACTTGCCGAGCGACGTGCTCGACAGGCTGACGTCGATCGCGCCGCGCACCGCATCGGGCGTGGGCGAGCGAGAGCTCGGGCTCGCGTCGCTCGCGGCGGGTGCGACGATGCTCGGGGCCCTCGCACCCGCCCTCGTGCGTTTCGGCGCGCCCGGCGCGTGGCACGCACAGCCGGGTGCTCGGCGCCGCCGCACCGAACACCCTGAAGGGAGATTCGCATGAACCGCAACGGCCTGCTCTGGACCGCCTGGGCCCTGGTGCCCGTCGGGCTCCTCGCCTTCCACTACGGACCCGGCCAGCGCGCGTCGCGCGTGGAACAGGCCGCGTCATGGGTCGCGAAGGCCGATGCCGCGCAGGAGGAAGCCGAGTCGCTGCAGTCCGCGGCGCACGCATTGCACGTCGCGGCGGTCGCCGCGCGGGCGCGGGCGGCGGAGTCCGGCGGCGACGCGGCGCTGCATCGCGCCGCACTCGACGCCGTCGCGGCCGAGGAAGCCGCATACGCCGCATCGAGCGCGGCGTGGATGGGCGTCGCCGACGCGCTCGGCTCGGCGCAGGCGCTGCTGGCCGAATCCGGTGCGCCGCAGGCGGAAGAGGTTCGCATGGCGAAGGCCGTCGCACTGGTACGCGCGGGCGAGGTGGCATCCGGCGCCGACGAGCTCGAGGACATGCTGGCCGCGGGCATGCCGCCCGGTTCCGCGCTCGACCAGGCCGTGCGCGAGGAACTTGCGACGGCGTACTACCACGGCGCGCGGCTGCAGCGGCTCGCGGGCGGTCCGGAGGACGAATGGCGCGACACCGCACGTCATGCGCGCGAGCAGTTCCGGTACCTCGCCGAGGGCGCGCGCGCGCGCGGCGCGTCCGCCGAGCGCATCCGCGACCTCGAGCGCAACGTGGAGCTGGTGCTCGACCTCGAGCAAAGCGCAGGCGACCAGGTCGCGCTCAAGGTGAAGCCCAAGGACTGCCCCTCCGGTTCATGCAAGGGGCTGACACCGCGAAAGGGCAAGGGCAAGCGGCCCGGACAGGGCCAGCCCTCGAAGGGCGCGGGAATGCAGGGTGAGATCGGGGACGGCTGGTGAACACGACGGGAACTTCCATGCACATCGACACTCGGATCGCGCTGATTGCGCTGCTTGCCTCGACCCTCGCCCCCTGGCCGCACGTTTCGGGCCAGGTGATGCCTGCCGCCCGGATCATGCCGGCGAGGATGGCCGTCCCGCCGGAGCCGCCGCTCGGAATGGAAGCCGGCGACGAACCCGACATGTCCGCCGAGCCCCCGCCCGAGGAACCGGAACCGGCGGCCGGGTCGATGGCACCCCCGCCCGCAGGCATGGCCACGCCGTTCACGCCGCAGGAAACCGAGGTGCTGAAGCGGATGCTCGAATCGCTCGACCCCGCCGGGCAGGAGTCGATGCGCGCGTACTACCGCGACCTCGGGGTCGACCTCGACCAGGCGCTTGGCCTCGCAGCCGCGAGGTCGCAGCAGGCGCAGCGCGGGCAGGCGATTGCCGGCGCGATGCGCGGCATGGACTTCATGCGCAAGCCCGAGGCGGTCCTCGCGGCCCGGGCGAAGCTCGGCTTTGGCCAGGTGCCGCACCCGAACGCGGAGGCCGCGCAGCCGCAGGAGATGGCCAAGTGGCTTCACCTGCAGGTGATGGCCGGCGAGTGGGGGGCCGTGCGCGAGTTCCTCGCCAAGCTTCCGGCGGCGGTCGCGGAACCGATCTACGCGGCCATCCTCCAGTCACTGAACCGGGGCGACCAGGGGCTGCTGCCGGAGGAGGTGCTTGCGCTGGCGGACGCGTCCCCCGCCGAACTTAAGCCGTGGCAGCTCGCGGCGCTGTCGAAGATCCTGACGCAGGCGGCCGCGCGCAACGGCACCGGTCCGCTCATGGCGGCGCTGCGTTCCGGCGAGGGCCGCTTCGGCTCGCGCGATGCCGAGTCGCGCCGCCGGACCGTCGACCTGCTGGCGGCGGCCGGGCTGCTCGCGGAATCGACCGAGTTCATCACGCCCGTCGAGGAGGCGCGCGCCGCGGGCGATGCCGCGCTCCTGGTGGTGCACGCGCGCCACGCGCTCATGCTCGCACAGCGCGCCGGCGAGGGCCAGGAGGCGGATGCGCTCCGTTCCGAGGCCTTCCGGCTGCTCGCCGAGGCAACGCTCATGGAGCGCGCCGCCATCGACGTGCGCCGCGAGTCGCTGGGGCTCGCGATCGCCGAGCTCGGATCGGTCCCGCGTGCGCAGGCCACGGAGTGGCTGGCCCGGGTGTTCGCGAATCCGGCGCTCGGCCCCGCGGCGCTCGAGAAGCTGGCGCTCACGGCGTCGGCGATCGGGAATATGCAGCTCGAGGTCGAGGAGCGCGCCCAGGCGGTGCTTCGCCTCAAGGAGTCGATCGACGTGCTGCTTGCCCGTGACGACGTGGACCTCCAGTCGCTGCGGATCCCGCTGCGCATGGTCACGTCGGCACTCGTCGGCGAGATGGAGCAGGCGGTGGCCGAGAAGGGAGCGCAGCAGTTCGTGGCGCGCGAGTCGCAGCTCCTCCAGCGTGCGATCCCCGGCGAGCGGTGGCTCGGCGCGCTCGAACCGAGCCTGGCGGTGCGCGCACGCAAGGCGTGCATCGGCATCGCGGTGGCCGCGGACGAGCCCGAGCGCGCACTGCGGATGCTCGACCAGGCCGTGGCGGCATCGCCCGCGGACGCCCGGGCGTTCGCCGATGCGTTCCTCTCCACGTGGACCAAGCGACTCCGGCCCGAGACCGGGATGGATGAACGCATGGCGATGTTCTTCGCGTTCTACCGGGACGCCATGCCCATGGCACCCCTCACGCGCGGTCGGCAGCGCCGCAACCTCGAGCAGCTCGATGCCCTGCTCGCCACGCTGCGCACCGCCGGCATCGAGCCTCGCGAACTTCCCAGCGTGGTCGGCGCGTTCGAGGCATGCCATGCCCGCACGGAGGCGTACGAACGCGAGGCCATCGAACGAACGTTCGGGCCGATCCCGGCGATGCCTCCGGCGACCGCGGTGCGCCTGGCCGCAACGATGGCACAGGCACTGTCAGGCGACTGGCGCAGCCGCGAGGCGCAGAACGCGTCCGGAACGAAGCGGTCCGACTCCGAGATCGCCGAGCTCGTCGACCGCGGGTATGGCGTGGCGATCGACCTGGTCGCATCGGCCGCGGCGCAGCAGGATGAATCGTGGCAGCTCGCCGCGATGCAGGCGTCGCTGACGTTCGACCGCTTGCAGTTCCGGCAGCAGGCGAAGAAGGTGGATGACCCCGCGCGGCAGGACGAGTACCGAAAGGCGGCCTTCGCGGCGTTCGCCGACGCGGCGAACCGATACGTGGATGCGCTCGCGCGCGGCGATGCACGCGACGAGCCGGACGTGTTTCTGCGGTGGTTCGGGTCCGCGATGGGCACGGCGCAGCTGAACTTCATCCGGCCTGACGACCTACCGCGCGCGGGCACCGCGCAGGACGACCAGGTCGACCTCCTGCGCAAGGCGATGCTGCGGCTCGACGCCGAGGCATACGAGCGGCACGTCGCGGCGTTCGCGGCCGCCGTGCAGGACGCGGTGGCGCAGTCGGCGCCCGAGGTGAAGCAGCGGCTCGTGCACCATGCGCTCCGCGTGATCGGCGACCATCCTGCAGGCGCATCACTCCGGTCGATGGACGAGCTCTACCGCGACCTCGTGAAGGACGAGATCAAGCTGCGGCTTGCCGTGGACGGCGACGACCGCGTCGGCGCGGGCCGTCCCTTCGGCGCCCTGGTCTCGCTCCGCTTCACCAACTCGGTCGACCGCGAGACCGGCGGATTCTCGAAGTACCTGATGAACGGCGTGTTCGCGCGCGTCGGGAACCAGTTCCGCCAGGTGAACCACCGCGACGAGCTCCAGAAGTCGATCGAACGTGCGCTGGCCGACCGGTTCGACATCGAGGCCATCGGGTTCTTCGATCCTTACATGCCGCCGCGTGGCGTCGTCGAGGGCGGAGAAGGCGGCTGGATGGAGAAGCCGTTGGCGTACCTGGTGCTTTCGCGCAAGGATCCCGCCGTCGCCGCGCTTCCCGCGGTGGGCGTCGACATGCAGTTCACCGACCAGGCCGGCCCCGTGACGCTCGAGATCGTCAGCAACTCCGTCCCGCTGGTCGTGGGCGATGCTGCCACGTCCCGCCCCTGCGAGGGCCTCGAGGTCGAGCAGCTCGTCGACGTCCGAGGTGCTTCCGAGGGTGCGAAGGACGGCGTCACGCTCGAGGTCCGCATGCGGGGCAAGGGCGTCGTTCCGAACCTGCGCGACGCGCTGGCGGGGCTGGACGCGCCGCTGGCCGGGTTCGAGCTCGGGGCGGATGGCATCGTCGCGGATCCGCCGGTGGTGGTCACGGCGGGCGACCCCGCATCGATGCGCACGATGATGATGACCGGGCAGCCGAGCGCCCCGAAGGACGGATACCCCGAACCGGACGCCGACGGCATGTACCGGCTCCCGATCGAACGGACCTGGCGCGTCACGTACGTCCCCACGGGCATGCCGTCCGGCGGGGAGTTCGTGCTTCCGCGGCTCGCGGCGGACCGTGATGCGACGCTCGTCTCGAAGGCCTACCAGGACCTGGACGTTGTCACGGTCACAGGCAGCTCCGTGCCCGTCGAACGACGGATGGGAGTTGCATGGGTCCTCGGCGCCGTCGGTGCCGGACTCCTGGCCGTGGCGTCGTGGTTTGTGCTTCGAAGGAAGCCTGGTGGCCCGCGTGCAATACCCGAGGTGCGATGGGCGCCCGGCCGCCTCACCGCGCTCGGCGTGGTGACGTCGCTGAGGAGGCTCGAGCGCGAACGCGCCGCGGCGCTCGGCGACGCGCAGGTCGGAGGGCTCCGCGACGAGATCCGGACCCTCGAACTCAAGTGGTTCGGACCCGATGCCGCGGAGGCATCCGAGACGGAACTCCGCGAGGTGGTTGCCCGGTGGTCCGAAGCCGTGCGTTGAGTCCGTCCCTAGCATCCGCGCCATGAGAACCGCCCGATTCGTGCTTGCGCTTCCCGCAGGACTCGTCATCATGATGGCGACGATCGCCGCGGTCGAATCACTTGGTCTCCGTGCGTTCCCACCGGGCGAGACCATGGCTGCGGCCGTGGAACTGGCCAAGACGGACGTCGAGGCGGGGCGCGCCGCCATGCGCGATGCGCTGCCGACCGTCCCCGTGGGCACGTTCGTGAACGTGCTGGCCGCATGGATGCTGGGCGGGGCGGCGGGCGCGTTCCTCGCCGGAAGCATCGCGGCGCGGGCGCACCTGGCGCTCGGCGTCGCGGTCGCGGTGCTGCTGCTCGTGGCGTGCGTCACGAACCTGGCGCTGATCCCGCACCCGGCATGGATGTGGCCCGCAGGCATCGTGCTGCCGGCCGGTACGGCCGTCACGGTGGCTGCGTGGACGCGCCCGCGTGGGGCGGCCGCGCTGCGGTGACGCCCTTCCCCCGGCCGCAAGGCGCGCGAACGCACCGTGCGACCGGGGATGAGCGGGCGATTGAAGCGCTTACTGTGGGCGCCGACGCGACCCCACCAGCCCAGCCGCCGCAAGCAATGCAACGGCGCCCGGTGCGGGAAGTGCGCAGCCGACCACCTTGTCGGACCAGTCGCCGATGCCGCCCCGGAACCGGACGGCCATCGCATACCCCTCGCCGCCGAGGCAATCCTCGGCCGTGAGCATGGCCAAGTCCACGGCGGATCCGACCATCGTGAACACGAAGGTCGTCGTCGTCCCCACCGAGATGCCGGCGACGGGGCTGCCGCCACCGAGCCAGCTCGAGCCGATCGCGGCCCCGACCATGAAATCGCCGTAGGGCGCCGCCGACACCGGCGCCGAAAGGCCGTCGAATGACCGGTTGTCGCAGGTGACGAACGACATGGACGTGACGCCCATGCCGCCGTTGAGGGCCAGACCCGTGATGAACCCGCCCAGTCCGGGGCCCGTGTCGTTCAGCAGCGCGATGGTCAGCGTCGCGCTTGTGCCGCCCCCATGGTCGTACACGACGGACGCGCGGAACGAACCGAGCCCTTCGGTGGAACCGCACGGTGCATAGTTGGCGGTCGAGACCGCGGCGGATGCGGCAGAGACGAACGCGGATGCGATGAGGGACGGCACGACGCTTCGTGACACGGACTGGTGCATGGGCGAATCCTCGGGTCGATGGCGCTTCAGCCGCCGCCGCGCCACGCCACGGACCGACCGTTGCGCGCACGACGCCGACCGAGACGCAAACCTACGGAGGCCCCCTGCAGCTTTCACCGTCCCCGGCCGGGGCACGCCGAACTTCGCACGTTTCGGCATGCCCCATCAGGGATCCGTCCGCAGGGACATCACCCCGCCCCGCGGACGAATCCACCACGCGTCACGCGTTCGCGATGCCCTCGCGGATCGCCCACCGCATCAGCTCGTTGCGCGTATCGATCCCCAGCTTGCGCATGATGCGCTCCTGGTGCCCGTCGATCGTCTTCGGGCTCCGTGACAGGGACTTGCCGATCTCGACGCGCGACATGCCGTTGCCGATGCACCGGAGCACCTCGATCTCGCGCGAACTCAGGCGGTCGACCGCGCTCAGCACCTGGTCCCCGTCCTTCGCCGCACGCCGCGTCCGCCGAGCCGAACGCACCGCGCGCGCGGCGGGGCACTGAGCCATCACCTTGGGACCCATCACGAATGTGCCGCGCTTGCTGCGCGCGATGCGCTTCAGGCCATCAAGGATGTCGCGCAGGTCGTCGCCCTTGGCGAAGTACCCGGACGCCCCGCACCGGTAGGCGGCGCTGAGCAGCGTGTCGCGCACGTGCGCGCTGAGGAACGCGAACCGCACCTCGGGAAAGCGGTGCCGCAGGCGATCGGCGGTCTCGAACACGTCCGGACCGGGCATCTCGATGTCGAACGTGACGACGTCCGGCTGCACGCGCGCCACCTCGTCAAGCACCCGGGACGGATCCGGCAGGCTCGCGACGAAGTCAATGCCGGGGTCGAGTTCGGCCTGCACCTTGAGTCCCTGCACCAGCAGCGCATGATCATCCACGCACATCAGGCGCACCACCACCTCCGACGTCCCCGTCGACGGGATCATCGCCTTCTTGCGGGCAAGCACTCGCTGGATCGGGGCCTCCGTGGCCTCCATGGCAACCGTCGCAGTCGGGAGTTCCATGATCTGGTTCCTTCTTTTCCCTGAGAATGACGTTGCACGCCCGGTCGACGCAGACCAGGAGTGCATCGAAGTCGTGTCCGTGATCGAGCATCAGGCGGGCAATCCCGCGCCAGCGCGCACGCGCCACGGGAGTGAGGCGACCGAAGAGGATGACGACGCGCCCCGCGCGCGCGTCGACCCATCGCCTTGCGACCGCGGCACTGACGATGCGCGGATCGGCGATCCACGCGTCGGTGTCGGGCCCCGCATCGTCCGCTGCAATTGCCACGAGCCCGCGCGCCTCGAGCGCGGCGCACGCGAACGCACCCGCCCGACCGTCCGCCAGGCTCACCGTGACCCGTCCCCCGGTTCCCCGTGGCACCAGCTCGACGACCGGAAGCCGCAGGCGCATCGTGGTTCCGACGCCAGGTGCCGACTCAATCGATGCAGCGCCTCCGGCCTCGGTGACCACGCGGTGGACGAGCGCAAGCCCCAGGCCGGAGCCGACCCCACGGGCCTTCGTCGTGAAGAACATGTCGAACGCGCGCTTGCGGACATCCTCGTCCATGCCGACGCCGTTGTCCGTGACCGAGACGTCCAGCGAGCGTCCATCCGACGAAGCATGGGCTGCCACCGAGACGCGTCCTCCACCCTGCCGGTTCGCCGACTTGATGGCCTCGCCCGCGTTGACGAACAGGTTCAGCACGGCCTGGGTGAGCGCCTGCTCGGAAACCTGGACCCTCGGCAGGTCGGGCCGGATGGCGCTCTTCACGACCGTGAGCGGAGGCAGCGCGCGCGACAGGAGCGATCCCGTGCTCGCCCACCAACGCGCCAGGTCCGTCCCGTTTCGATGATCACGGGCCGGCCCGGAGTCCGTCGCGAGGTAGTGAAGCCCGTCCGCGAGTTGCTGCAGGTAGTCGACGCCGCGGCGGATCTCGCCGACGTGCGCCGCCGTCCGTGGCGTCGCAGGCACCGCGATCGACTCGATCGCGTTCAGGTGGGCGCGGATCGGCAGCAGCATGTTGTTCATGTCGTGCCCGAGCCCTGCCGCAAGCGTCCCGAGCGCCGTCAGGCGATCGGATTGGCGCAGGCGCGCCTCCGTCGAACGGCGATCGTCCACGTCGCGGATGATTCCGACGAACCGGGCGCGCGGCTCGATCTCGCAGATCGTGAGTTCGGCGTGGATGGCGCGGCCGTCCTTACGGACCACGCGAACCTCGTGGCTGCGCCCGAACGCGACGGGGCCTCCGCGCGCCGCACGCTCGGCAATGGGGTCGAGAACCCGTGCGCGGTCAGCTGGATGCAGCAGCGCATGGAACGGATGCCCGATCAGGTCCTCGGCCGGATGGCCAAGGATCACGGTGGCCGAGGGGCTTGAGGATTCCACCGTTCCGGCCGCGTCGAACCGGATGATCGCCTCGGGGAGGCTGTCGACCAGCGCGCGAAGCTGCGCTTCGCCCACTCGGCGCCCGCGCAGCTCCTCATGGATGATCGCGAGTTCGACGGCATGTTCACCGATGACCTTGGCGGCATCCAAGGCGGTGCGTGCGAACCGGGCCCGCTTGCGCCCCATGACTGCCAGCACGCCCGCAGTGTCCCCAGCCACGGTGGTCAGCGGAATGGACGCGAAGCTCCGGAATCCCGCGGGTTCGAGCGCCAGCAGCGTGAAGCCGCAACGGCCGCTGCGGTCGCGGGATACGTCCGGCACGGCCCACGGCTTCGCAAGGGCGATGAGCTCGTGATCCGACTGCATGAACGGCAGCACGCCGACGGCCTGTTCGGGCGTCAGGCCACACCATGAGGCAGCGCGCAGATGCCGGTCGTCAGTCGCGCGGATGAGGAGGATTGCGGCATCCGAGTGCAAGTACGACGCCGCGAGTGAAAGCAAGGGGCCGAAACGAATGAAGGGAGCGGAATCCCCCGAAGGCAGGGGCGCCAGCCCCACTTCCCGGGCAGCCAAGGTAGGAACCGTCGCACGGGGTCCCCTGGCCTTCCGAACCTTGCTTCGCGTGCGATTCGCGGCTTGGGCAGGTCGAATCGCACCGAGCACTGCGTGATTCGTGACGTGGTGCATCAAAACGCGAACTTAAGGTGTTGCGCCCTGAAACGCAATGCCCCTTCTCGCAAATGGGGCGATTTGGAAAAAATCCATCTTCTCCGGAATTTGGATGCGAGCAAACTTCCCAGTCGCGCGCATTCTCCTTTGCAAGGAGCATCGTGTCCATGCTTCCGCATCCAAATCCAACCGCCGCACGCCCCTCGATCTCCTTTGAACCGCACCACGACGGCCGCATCGTCGTGCGACCGTTCTCCGATCCTGCACACGCCATCGACGTGACGGAGTCGGTGATCCGTTGCATTGCGTCGGCCATCGAGGATGCCGTTGGAGGCAATCCCGTCCTCAACCGCCTTGAGGCCGAGCGCGCGGTGCATGCCATGACGCAACCACCGCAGCACGGCCTCGTGGAGGCCGGCCGATGAGCGTCCACGCCGCCATCGCCATGAGAAGGGGAATGGTACGTGCACAGATCGTCTCGCGCGGCGTGGTCGATCCACGCGTGATTGCCGCGATGGAGCTCGTTCCGCGCGAGGAGTTCGTTCCCGAGCAGCATCGGGCGTTGGCCTACGAGGACCTCCCGCTTCCCATCGAGGACGGCCAGACCATCTCGCAGCCCTACGTGGTCGCGCTCATGGCGGAAGCGGCATGCATCACCCCGGCCGACCGGGTCTTGGAGGTCGGCGCAGGATCCGGGTACGCAAGCGCCGTGCTGGCCTGCTTGGGCGCCGAGGTGGTGGCCATCGAGCGCCACCCCGCGCTTGCGGAGCTTGCCCGCTCCCGCCTCGAGCGACTTGGATTCCGCAAGGTCACCGTGTTGCAGGGTGACGGCTCGGTCGGCGTGCCGACGCGCGCTCCGTTCGACGCAATCGTCGTCTCGGCGGGCGGCCCTGACGTGCCGCCGCACCTCGTCGAGCAACTGGCTCCCGGTGGCCGCTTGGTGATCCCGGTGGGCCGTCGCCCGCAGGAGCAGGAGCTCCTGCGCATCACGCGCCAGGCAGACGGCACGCTGCGACGCGAATCGCTCGGCGCGGTGCGGTTCGTGCCCCTTGTCGGCGCCGCAGGCTGGAGCTCGGGCCCACCGCGGCCAGCGACCAAGCGACGCCAGTCACGGGAGTCGACCGTGCGTGCGGAGATCGCCGCCGCGGCGATCGACGTGGCGTGCGAGCCGTTCGAATCGGTCGACTCCATCGATCTCAGGCCCATGATGTCACGCATCGGCAGTGCCCGCGTGGTCCTCATCGGCGAGTCGACGCACGGGACGAGCGAGTTCTACCGGCTCCGGGCCCGCATCACGCGCGAGCTCATCGAGCGCAAGGGATTCACCGTCGTCGCGCTCGAGGCCGACTGGCCCGACGCCGCCATCGTGGACCGCCACGCGCGCGGCCTTGCATCGCCCGAAGAGCGCGCCCGCGCATTTCCACGATTCCCCTCGTGGATGTGGCGAAACCGCGAGACGGCCGAGTTCGTCGACTGGCTCCGCGCGCGCCATGGCGCACCGGGAATGTCCGCGACGCGTGTCCGTGGGCTCGACATCTACGCGATGCACCGCTCGATCGAGGCCGTGCTCGCCTTCCTGGACGCCAATGATCCTGCGGCTGCCGCCCGCGCACGCCGCCGCTACGGCTGCCTCTCGCCGTGGTCCGACGACCCGGCGCGCTACGGACGCGCCGTCGCCGCAGGTTCGCTCGACGGGTGCGAGCAACAGGTGGTTGAGGCACTCGAGGACCTGCTGCGCACCCGCCTGGACGGCGCGCGCACGCCGCACGACGACCTCTTTGACGCCCAGCGCAACGCGGCGCTCGTCTGCAGCGCGGAGCGCTACTACCGGGCGATGTACGTCGGTTCGCGCGAGTCGTGGAACCTGCGCGACTTGCACATGTTCGAGACGCTGCAGGCGGCCATCGACCACGCGGGCCCCGCAGCCCGGGCCGTGATCTGGGCGCACAACTCGCACGTCGGCGACGCCGCCGCGACCGACATGGGGGCCCGCGGCGAGACGAGCCTCGGGTCCCTTGCACGGACCGCGTTCGGCGACGGCGCCTACCTGATCGGCATGGGCACCGACCGCGGCACGGTCGCCGCGGCGTTGGAGTGGGACGGCCCGATGCAGGTGCGCGAACTCCGCAAGTCGCACCACGAGAGCTACGAGCGCGCCTGCTCGCTTGCCCGCCCAGGCCCCTTCCTCCTGCCCATGCGAGGACTCGGCCGCGATCCCATCCGCGAGGCGCTCGCCCAGCCGATGCTCGAACGTGCCGTGGGCGTCGTCTACCGATCCGACACCGAGCTCGCGAGCCACTACTTCTCGGCATCGCTTCCGGCGCAGTTCGACGAGTGGGCGTGGTTTCCCGAGACCCATGCGGTGGACGCCCTTCCGTGCGGCGCGACCGACGACCCCGAGCCGGGGACGTACCCATTCGGTCTTTGATCGGTTGAACGCGGAAACATCCCGCGCGCCACCCGCTTCAAACCACGCCACGCGTTCCATAGGGTGTGATGGTGCCCGATGATTCGGCCCGAAGTCCGGGCCGACGGCACCAACGACGCGCCGCGCGCCACACGGAGGAGCCATGCCGATCACTGCCACGCCGATGGTCAAGTCCGACGTCCGCATCCGGGCCGACGTCATCTCGGAGATCGAGTGGGATCCGTACATCCGCGACATCCCGGTGAAGGTGTCGGCCGAGTCCGGCGTCGTCACCGTGACCGGCCAGGCGCCGTCGCTTGCCTCGCGCATCAGCCTGGTCGATGCCGTCCACCGCGTGCAGGGCGTGCTCGACGTCGTCGACGAGATGACGGTCGCGCCCACCGCACAGACGATGCGCAGCGACGCGGACATCGCGCGTGCCGTGCGCGACAGCCTGCAGTGGGACTCCTACCTGCCGGACGACCGCATCGCGTGCACCGTGTCCGGGGGCATCGTGACGCTCCGGGGCACCGTGGACACCTGGGCCCACCGGGGCGACGCCGAGCGCGCTGTCGCTCGCATCGCCGGCGTCCGGCAGGTGGTGAACCGCATGACCGTCGAGACGCGGCCCATCGACCCGTCCGCGATCCGACTGCAGATCGAGCGCGCACTCGAGCGGCGGGCCGAGCGCGAGGCACGGAAGATCACCGTGGCCGTCAAGGATGGCGTGGTGACGCTCAGCGGCACCGTCCAGAGCTGGGCCGACCGAAACGCCGTCGAGCGCGTCGCAGGCTCCGCCGCGGGCGTCACGGGCATCGACGACCGCCTGGTGGTCGATCCGTACTCCTGAACCACGGATCGAAACCGCACCGGAAGCAACGCACCGAACCCCCGACGAAAGGAACGCCATGACACTCACGATCTCGCGCCGCACGGCGCCCACCGATTCGCAGCTCAGCCGTTTCCGCGAGGAGATGGAACGGACCATCGAGACCATGCTCACCGAACCAATCATCGAGCCAAAGCTGTTCCGCATCGAGGGCTGGGCGCCGCTGGTTGATGTCAGCGAGTCCGACGCCGAGTTCATCGTGCGAGCCGAGATGCCGGGCCTTGCCGAAGCCGAGATCGAGCTCTCGATGGTCGGGAACGCCCTGCTCATCGCGGGCGAGAAACGCGCCGAGGAGGAAACGTCGGGCGAGGACTGGTACCGGTGCGAGCGCCGGTTCGGCTCGTTCCGGCGCATCGTCGACCTTCCGCAGACGGTCGACCCGGACCGCGCGTCCGCCGAGATGAGCGACGGGATGCTGACCGTCCGGGTGCCCAAGCGGCCGGAGATCCGACCCAGGAACATCCCGATCTCGCCGGCCGGCAATGCCGGACCGTCGAAGCGCTGAGCGCCGAAGTGCGCCAGGCCAGCCAGGGGCGGCCGCCGAGGATGCCGGCGGCCGCCCCGGGGAGATCGCCGTCACTTGCATGCGCCCCACGCTGCGAGCAGCACCGCAAGATCAAGCCCGTCGGTCGTGCCGTCGGCATTCATGTCGAACTCCGAGGTGCGGCCCCAGGCGGCAAGCAGCATTCCCAGGTCCGCCGCATCGACCGATCGGTCGCCGTTGCCGTCTCCCGCGCACGGTGGCAGGCCGCCCGGGACCGTCCCCCAGGCGACGAGGCTCGTGGGTAGCAGCCCCGGCACGGGCACCGTCGCGACGCAGCCGACCTCGACGCTGGCACCGGGCGCGATGGTCTCGTTCCATCCGACGTTGACCACGGAGTATCGGGTTCCGTCCCGAGTGAACGACCCGCCCCACAGGCTGTTGACGTCGGCACTCCAGTCGAAGCCGAGCCTCCAGCCGCGGACCTCGTACGGAGTCCCGTTGGTGAGCGTGATGCTCGCCTGCCCGCCGCCGGCCCATTGGTTGGTCCACGCGAACGATGCCGTGAGCGGCGCCTCGCGAAGGTCCGGCCCGTCGTCGCCGTCACCATAGTCCACGCCCCCGAAGTCGACGTCGCTCGCCGAGAAGAAGACTTCCGCGGCCGGATCGACGCGCTGCCACGCCACGAACAGCACGTGGCGCCCGATCCGCTCTGGAATCTGCAGCGTCATGTAGTAACTCAGGCCGGCACCCGACGTCCCGCAATGGCAGTCGCCGCTCCCCTTTCCGCATGAACCCCTCAGTTCGGCCGTCTCGCCGCCGGGGATCTCGACCAGGTCGTCCCACTTCAGCGGCTGTCGCGGGTCGTACCCAGCCCGCGTGATGAAGGCCCGGAAGAAGCTCGGGTCGTGCGGCGTGGCCGCAAAGAAGCGGCACATGCGCGGACCCGCAGTGACGGGGGTGGCGAACCAGTCGGTGCGCGCCAGGTTGAGACCGGCGTACTTCTCGCGCCCTGCGCCCGCGAGCTGGCCATCCGGGATGGCCGCCCGATAGTCGTAACCGGGGATGTTGCGGGAGACCTCGTGCCAGTCGTAGAACGCCTGCGTTCCCGACACGGCGATCGCGGCCCGGGCTGCGTCGGATTGCGGTGTCATGGGCCCGTCGAGGAAGATCTTGTAGACCCTGCTCGGTGGGTCGGCCATCGATCCGTGGCCCAGGACTGCGGAACCGAGGCAGAGCGCGGCTGCGGCGGCAACGGCGATGGCATGTCGCATCGGTGACTCCTTGTCGAACGGAGGTCCACGCTCCTCCACCCCACTACGCACCCAAGCGGACGAGGGTCAGCGGAATCCGCCGAAGATTCCCCGATTGTGCGGCCCGACGGCCCGAGAACGGCACCTCAGGCGCGCGGGACGCGGCACCGCTCGCGCCAGCAGTCCCGCAACGCCGCGTGGAATCGTGCGCCATACACGGCCGCATCCATGAGCGCCGAGCGTTCCATCGCGGGTCGCATGCCCACCCGAATCGCCGCAAGCGCCTCACGACTTCCCGCAAGCCGCGCCGCCGTCGCGACGAACCCGTCCGCATCCGCCGCCGCCCACTCGGGACGCCCCGCCGCCGTGACCAGGCTCGCCGACACGCGCGATGCGTGCCGGTCGCCGAGCATGCAGACGACGGGAACTCCCATCCACATTGCCTCGCAGGTGGTGGTCGTGCCGTTGTAGGGGACCGTGTCCAGCGCCACGTGCACGCGCGAATACAACGCAAGATGCTCTGCACGCGACGCGGTACGGGCGACCAGTTCCAGCCGTCCCGATGCGATTCCCGCTGCCTCCATGCGTGCGACGACCGTCGCACGCACCGCGGCGTCGGCGAGCGATGCCGACTTGAGGAGCAATCGCGATCCCGGCACGGCCGCGAGCACGCGCCCCCAGAGCGCAGCGCACTCGTCGCCGACCTTCGCCGCGTTGTTGAAGGAAGCGAACGTGACCGGCGCGTCCGGCGCCGGCATGGCGGGCTCGGGGGCGTCCAGCGGCGCGCGGTAGCAGAGGAAGCACGGATCGATGCGCACCAGGCGCTCGGTGCAATGCGCATCCGACCCGGACGGGTCGGTCACCGAGTCCACGATCCTCCAGCCGACCGCCGGCAGGCCAGTCGTGTTGGGATATCCGATCGCCGTGACGATCACGGGCGCGGGTGCCGACCGCAGCGCCGCAAGGCGCGAGCCCGAGGTGTGCCCGGAGAGCTCGAGCAATACGTCGATCTCCCGGGCCCGGATCGCCTCGTCGAGGCCGTCGTCGGTGAGCCTCCACGCATCCACCCACTCGCCGAAGCGTCCACGGAGCCGGGCCGCGGCCGCGTCGCCCTCGGGCGCCACCATCGTCGAGAAGGCCGTGCAGGTCGATCCTTCCGGGACCGCGTCGAGCACCGCGTCGACGAAGAACGCCACCGAGTGGTCCTTCAGGTCCCCCGAAAGCACCCCGATCCGTAGCGGACGGTCCGGGTCGGGAGTGGTCGACGCGGCCGCCCGCGCGGGCGGGCACGCGGCGCCGAAGGCGCGATGCTCCCGGGCCAGTGCCTCGGCAGGCATCGACGCGTAGTTCATGAAGAGCAGCATCTGGGACCGCAGCCGCGGATCGTCGGGCTGCAGCCGGACGGCCTCTCGCGCGGCCTCGACGGCATCCGCCATCGATCCCGCGTGCTTCAGTGCGCTCGCAAGCGCATTGTGCGCCGCCGGCGAACCGGGATCAAGCTCGATGCCGCGACGGCCGGCCGTCACGCCGTCTGCGGCACGCTCGATGCGGGGAAGCGTGCCCGCAAGCGAGATCCATGCGAGCGGGTTGCGCGGATCGACGGACGTCGCCCGTTCCCATGCCGCCACGGCGTCGTGCAGGCGGTTCATGAACGAGAGCGTGACGCCGAGGTTGTTGAGGAAGGAGCCGTTCGCCGGCTGCAGCGCCACCGCACGTTCCAGGGACCGCAGCGACTCGTCGAGGCGACCGGTGCCCCAAAGGAGAACCGCCATCAGGTTCATGAGGTCGGGGTCGCGCGGCCGCAGCCGCTGCTGCACGCGCACCATGGCGATCGCGTCCTCGGCCTTCCCGGCCGCCTGCATCGCCATCGCACGGTCCCAGACCGCGGGATCCATGTGCATCAGCCTCGGGCCGGCGCGCTCATCGCCGCACCGCCACCACTTCGAGCACGGTCGGCGCCACCAGCATGGACTCCGCGCGCGCGACCGCCCGCTCGAGCTCCTCGTTCAACGCGCGCACCCACGATTCGTCGACGCGCCCGAGCTCGAGCAGGCGCCTTGAATACGTCCGGATGAACCCCGCAGGCCAGTTCCACAGCAGGTCGGAGGGCCGCGCCACGCGCGCGATGGGACGCAACGAGGAAACCTCCATTCCGGATTCCGCGAGGAGCGCGGGAAGGCGCCTACCCACGTCCGCATCCCCGCCCTCGGCCGCATAGCTCGCCATCGCATGCTCCACGAACTCGCGCACGCGCCCGCCGTGGGGATGCAGTCCGTACGTCCCGTAGTGCACGTACTCATGGAACACCACGCACCCGCCGGGATGCAGCGCGTCGTGCACCGCGCGCACCAGCCTCGACGGGTCGCGCACGAACATGGCCACCCAGCGGCACCACACTGCGTCGAATGCCCCGTGCAACGGCTTCGGGAGCGGTCCAGACATCAGGTCGAACTCGTGCACCTCCACGTCGGGACGCGCATGCGAAGCGGCACGCGCGCGCGCCTGCGCCGCGAACTCGGGCGAGAGCTCGATCCCGGTGACGCCGCCCGTCGGGCCGACCAGGGCAAGCAGCGCCTCCATCGCGTGGCCGGGCCCGCAGCCCATGTCGAGCACGCGCGACCCGCGCCCGATTCCGGCTGCGCGCCAGCCTTGCCGGGCCTCATCAACCCACAGCGAATGCTGCAGGGCCAGCCGGTCACGTTCGGCGCCGTGCGTGCCGAGGACGTACTCGTGTCCGGGCCGGGGCGCGCCCATGGTCACTGCGCCATCAGGAGCACCGCTCCCACGCAGAGGATGAAGTACGGCACCAGCACCGCGGCACCCACGTAGTCCTTCGCCACGCGCTGGCCGAAGAAGAGCATGGTCACGGTGGCCGCGGCGGCCTGCGAACCCCAGAGCGCAAGCTGCGTCGAGCCCGACGCCGCCACCTGCAGCGCACCCAGCGCGCACACTGCGCCAGCCGTCACCTCAAGCACCGTCACCGTGACCAGCATCGCCTTCACCTGGCCGCGCAGCGGCGTCTTCGCGAAGTGCCCCTGCAGCCATGACAGGTTGCCGCCGAAGTCCAGCACCTTGTCGATGCCGGACTGCAGGAACAGCACCGCGATGAACGCGGCCACGATGAACTGCGCGAACGCCGTCGGCTGCATGAGCGACTGGAGCATCCCCTGAATCTACCGCACGACCGTCACGTGAGCACGTCGTCCACCGGGTGCAACGGACCGGGCAGGTCGCGGTCGCCCACGCGCTGGCGCAGGTTCACCTCGATGGTCCGGCTGATGGCGCCCAGCGGCAGGTCGTTCGGGTCGGTGCCGAACGGCATCTCGATCTCATCGCCGACGACGTCGAGTCCGAAGAACGCGTACGAAACCAGCACGGCGACCACCGGCGTGTAGATGCCAACCGTGTCGACGAGCCCGAAGGGAAGCGCATAGCAGTAGGTGGCCGTGATGCGGTGGATCAGCGTGGTGTACGAGAATGGGATCGGGGTTCCCTTGATCCGCTCGCACGCGCCCTGGATGTCCGTGAACGCCGTGAGCGAACCTTCCAGCACCGGCACGTGCATCTCGTGCACCCAGCCGCGGGCGCGCGCGGCCTGGATCCGTTCGGCCGTGCCCTGCGTGATGGCGTACGGCGCGTTCCGCTCGTCGCGCAGGCGCATGACCTCGTCGGCGGGGAGGAACGGCGAGAGCTCGTCCCACGCATCCTGCCCGCGCAGCGACATGCGAAGCGCATGAACGAACGCCACGGTCCGCATGACAAGCTCGCGCCGCAGCGCGACCACGTCGGGCGCCTCGGTGCCGGGCTGCACCGGGGGTCCCACCAGCGTCAGGACCTGCCGCGCGAACGACCGCGAGGTGTTGACCAGCGCGCCCCAGAGCTTGCGGCCCTCCCACCACCGGTCGTAGCTGGCATTGTTCCGGAAGCCGAGGAAGATGCCCAGGGCCAGCCCGATGAGCGTGAACGGCAGCGGCGTCAGGTTGGGGTGCCAGTCATGGCGCTCCTCCAGGATGGTGACGATGACCGACACCACCGCAACGCCGACGATGCGGTACTTCGTGCGCGGCAGTTCGCTGCCGCGGTACCGGAACACGATGCTCCACCAGGACGGGTTCTTCGGGACCAGCATGCAGCGCATCTTGTACCCGCCCGGCCGGGGCTACGCTTTCGCCATGCTTGCACCCGCAATCGCAGCACTGATGCTCACGCTTCCGGGCGACCAGGGTCCGGCCACCCCACGCCCCGGCATCACCGGCGACGTCCGCATGCACCCCGACGTGCCGTCCGCGGTGGACGGCATCCGTGCCCGCAACGTGGTGGTGTGGCTTCCGCCCGGCTATGGGGACGCGGCGAACGCGTCCCGCCGTTATCCGGTGCTCTACATGCACGACGGGCAGAACGTGTTCGACCCCGCCACCGCGTTCATGGGGCGCGAGTGGCACGCCGACGAGGTGGCCGACCGGCTGGTGCGCGCGGGGCGCATCCCGCCGATCATCATCGTCGGCCTCTGGAACACCCCTGAACGCGTCGCCGACTACACGCCCGACCAGGACCTGGACGAAAGTCGCGGCGACCACAAGCCGCAGGGCCGCGGAGGCAACGGCGCCGCGTACCTGCGATGGATCACGGATGAACTGAAGCCCATGATCGACCGCACCTACCGCACGCGCCCGGGGCGTGCGGATACCGCCATCATGGGAAGCAGCCTCGGCGGCATCATCTCACTGGCGGCAGCCGAGCAGCATCCGGCCACGTTCGGGCGCGTGGCCGCAGTGAGTCCAAGCCTCTGGTGGAACAAGGGCAACGTCATCGAGCGTTGGCGCGCGCGTTGCCCACAGCCGGACCGCCTCTGGATGTGCATGGGCGACCGGGAGCGTGCCGGCCTCGACGACGCGCTGCGGCGGTTCGAGCAGGCGATCCGGCCCGGGCCCGCGGGCCTCGACGACCGGTTGCACGCCGAGGTGGTGCCCGGCGGCACGCACGACGAACCCAGCTGGTCGGCGCGGCTCGACCGGATCTTGGTGTTCCTGTTCGCCGAACAGGGATGGAAGGACCCTTCGGCCACGAACGCAACCGAGGCGCCGCGCTGAGCGCGGCAGGCACCTCAACCTCCCGCGATCCCAGACAAGCGCGTCACCAACTCGGCGCGGCGATGGACTCCGAGCTTCGCATACAGCTTTCGAATGACGGTCCCGACGGTGTTCGGCGAGATGCCGAGGTCGCGTGCAATCTCGACTCGGGTCCGCCCGTCCCGCAAGGCCACCGCCACCTGGCGTTCACGCACCGACAAGCCCGCGAACCGAGTCGATGGTTCCGACGCGATGGCGGCATGCTGTGCGGAACGCGGCACGGCCACGATCGGTGCACTCGGGAGCAAGGGAACCTCCAGCGGCACGAGGTTCAGCCCGACCACGAAGTTGCAGAGCGGCGCACTGGCCTGATCGTCCTTCGATTCTTCCAGCGCAACCTGCATCAGGTACTCCCCCACGGCATGGAGACGCTGCCCAAGCCCCTTGAGGTGTTCCGGTCGAAGGTGGCACTTGATCCGGGTCTGGTGCCATGCGGAACCCTTCACGCCATCGATCGGCGGGACCGCGTTGCGCATCAGCGCCTCCTCTGCATCGCGGGTCGCGAGTCGCTGCAGCCGCAGCACCTCTGCGCTTTCGCCAGCATCCCGGCTGTCGAAGATCACGACGATCCGCCTGCACGTGGCCCGGAACGCGACCACCCGGCGCGGCGCCCGCGGCCGGACGGCCTCGAGCAGGCCGACCGACACCAGCGCATCGATCGCCGAGACGGCGTTGCCCAGCGACATGTTGCACGCCTCCGCCACCTGGGCAGCAGGCACCGGACGACCGATGCGACGGATCACCTCGAACACGCCGCCGCATTCCGGCCGAGCGAGCACGTCCACCGCGGCGCGATCGCGGATGTCGATGGTTCGGAGGCCGGGAAGGGAGGGTTTCACGTCATGCCGCGACCGCATGTGCCGAGGCAATGTCACAATAACGGGGAACACGCGACGCCGGAACGCCCATTCCCGCCGGAGGCCAACTTTGGACGTCGGCATCACGCATTGGAGTGATTCGAGACCCTCACGGGACGTCCGTCCGCCACCCCTACCATCCCGCCCCATGCACCAGGGCCAACGCACCTTCGTGGACTTCATGATCGACGCAGGCGTGCTGACGTTCGGTGACTTCACCACCAAGAGCGGGCGCAAGACCCCCTACTTCGTGAACACGGGGAAGTACCGCACTGGCACGCAGCTGGCCACGTTGGGCCGCGCCTATGCCGATGCCATCGAACGCTCCTTTCCCCAGGGCTTCGATTGCCTCTTCGGCCCCGCCTACAAGGGCATCCCGCTGGTGGTCGCCGTGGCGATCGCCTTCGCCGAGCGCGGGCGCGAGGTGCCCTTCTGCTTCAACCGCAAGGAGACGAAGGACCACGGCGAAGGCGGCGTGCTGGTCGGCCACGCCCCGCGCGACGGCGATCGCGTGCTCATCGTCGAGGACGTCACCACGGCCGGCACGTCGATCCGCGAGACGGTGCCGATCCTGCGAGCTGCGGCGAAGGTGTCGCTCGCCGGGCTGGTCGTGTCGGTGGACCGCCAGGAGCGCGCCGGCGAAACCTCCGCGCGCAGCGCGCTGGCGGAGGTTGGCGCGGAGTTCGGCATGCCCACGGCCGCCATCGTGACCATCGACGAAATCATCGGGCACATGGGCGCACGGCTCACCGAGGCGGACCGCGCGCGGATCGCCGAGTATCGGGCGAAGTACGGGGCGCGGCCCGACGCAGGCTGACGGGTGCGCAGCTCCATTCAGCCGCGCCGCGCCCACTTCAACGCGCGGACGGTCCGGTGGGCGCTGCAGGGGCTGCCGGCGGCGAGCCATCCTTCACGCACCGGAATCCCAGGTGCTGCATCCCCGTGTCCGGCGTCTGGCTCATCCGTGCCGCGGGACGGTAGCTGGCGCAGTACGAATCGTTGCAGAGGAACGACCCACCCCGCACCACGCGGCTGTCGGTTGCATGCGGGTTGCGCGGGTCGACCGGCGTCGAAGGTCCGCGCGGGTTCATCGTGACGCCGCCGGCGCCCGCGGATTCCACGCGCATCGCGTAGGCGTCGGGGCGGTAGCGGTCGCTGCACCATTCCCACACGTTGCCGGCCATGTCGAAGAGCCCGTATCCATTGGAAGGAAACGACCTGACCGGTGCCGCGAGCGCAAAGCCGTCGTCGGCGGTGTTGCGGTCGGGGAATCGCCCCTGCCAGGTGTTCGCGCGCTTCGGGTCGATCGGCTCATTCCCCCACACGTTCACCGCGCGGTCGCGCCCACCGCGTGCTGCGAATTCCCACTCCGACTCGGTGGGCAGCCGCTTGCCAGCCCAGCGCGCGTAGGCCTCGGCATCCTCGAACGCCACGTGCACCACGGGATCGTCGTCATTGCCGTCGATCGAACTGCCCGGGCCTCGCGGGTGCCTCCAGCACGCGCCGGTCGTCCAGGTCCACCATCGGTCGTAGCGAGAGAGGTCGACGGGCTCGGCGGGCGGCGCGAACACCAGCGCACCCGGCTGCAGCTGGCTGTCGGGAGGCCTCGGCGTGCCGGGCGGAACCTGCTTCTTCAGCTCCTCCCAGTCGACCGGCCGCTCGGCCACCGTGCGGTACCCCGTCGCCTTGACGAACGCCGCGAACTGCGCGTTCGTCACCTCGGTGACGTCCATCCAGAATCCGTCCACGCTCACGCGGTGGAGCGGGCGCTCGTCCGGTCGCGCCAACGCGTCATCACCGCCCATCGTGAACTCGCCTCCGGGGATCCACGCCATGCCGCGAGGCGCCGCACCCGCGCTCATCGCAGGGGGCGGCGGGACGACCAACCCAAACGCGGCGAACGCTGCAGCGAGCACCATTCCAAAAGGGTACGGCATGCGTCCACATGCGCCTGCACGCGTGAAATCGCGCATGAATGCCGCAGAACATGCCGCTCCATGCACTGCTACAGTCCCTTGCCCGCTCATCCTTCCGGACTCCGCCGACGTTCCCCATGAGGTACTCCATGCACTCCAACGCCATCCAAGTCCTCGGTTCGCTCCTCGCCTCGCTTCGCCACCACGGCACCGGCGCAACCGCATGCCTGCTGGCCCTGCTCGCCACGGTTGCCGCGTCGGAAGAATCCAACCCCCGCCCTGGCGGCGGCGTGCCGCGCAAGCCCAACGTGCTCGTGATCTGGGGCGATGACATCGGACAGTTCAACGTGAGCGCCTACAACATGGGCATGATGGGCTATCGCACGCCGAACATCGATCGCATCGGCCGCGAAGGTGCCGTGTTCACCGACTGGTACGGACAGCAAAGCTGCACCGCCGGGCGTGCGGCGTTCATCACGGGGCAGTCGCCGATCCGCACGGGCCTGACGAAGGTCGGCCTGCCAGGCGCACCCGAGGGCATGCGCAAGGAAGACCCGACCATCGCGACGATGCTTCGGTCGCAGGGCTACGCCACCGGGCAGTTCGGCAAGAACCACCTCGGCGACCGCGACGACATGCTGCCGACGGCGCACGGGTTCGATGAGTTCTTCGGCAACCTCTACCACCTGAACGCCGAGGAGGAGCCCGAGAACCCCGACTATCCGAAGGACCCCGGGTTCCGGAAGAAGTTCGGCCCACGTGGCGTGATCCACAGCTTCGCCGACGGCAAGATCGAGGACACGGGGCCGCTGACGCGGACGCGGATGGAAACCTTCGACGAGGAGGTCAACGCGAAGGCCATGGCCTTCATGGAGCGGGCGGTCAAGGACGAGAAGCCCTTCTTCCTGTGGTGGAACTCCACCAAGATGCACATCTTCACGCACCTGGCTCCGGGCGTGGACGGGAAGACCGGCCTCGGCATCTATGCCGACGGCATGGCCGAGCACGATCGGCAGATCGGCGTGCTTCTGGCCAAGCTCGAGGCGCTGGGACAGCTCGAGAACACGATCATCATGTACTCGACCGACAACGGTGCCGAGACCTTCACCTGGCCCGACGGCGGCACCACGATGTTCCGGGGCGAGAAGAACACGCAGTGGGAGGGCGGATACCGCGTGCCCTGCCTCATTCGCTGGCCCGGAACCATCAAGCCCGGCACCGTGGTGAACGACATCGGCGCGCACGAGGACATGCTGCCCACGCTGCTTGCGGCCGCGGGCAACGCCACCGTGGTGGACGACCTGCGAACGGGCCGAGAGGTGGGCGGGCGCCCGTACAAGGTGCATCTCGACGGGTACGACCTGGGCCCCGCGCTCCGCGGCCAGGCCGAGTGGCCACGCCGCGAGTTCCTCTACTGGACCGACGACGGCAGCGTGGCGGCCCTTCGCTACGGCAACTGGAAGGCCACCTTCCTGCTCCAGGAGGCCGAGGGGCTCGAGGTGTGGCAGCGGCCGTTCGTCGAGCTGCGCGCGCCGATCCTCACGAACCTGCGCATGGACCCGTTCGAGCGCGCCCGCGACGAGCACGCCGTGGGCTACCAGCGCTGGTACCTCGACCGCATGTTCATGATCGCGCCTGCGGGGGCGTACGTCGGACGTTGGCTGCAGAGCTTCCGCGAGTTCCCGCCGCGGCAGAAGCCCGGCAGCTTCAACCTCGAACGCGTGATGGAATCCGTGACGCAGCCGCAGGGGCGTTGAGCGCGCACATCGCCGCGACGTGCACCTTCAGTGCCCGAACCAACGCGCGCGGATCCGGTCGAGCGTGCCGCTCTCGCGCAGCGAGAGGATGGCGGCGTCCACACGGCGCCGCAGGTCGTCGTCGCCGCGGCGCACCGGAAACGCATAGTGGCGGCGCTCGAACGTCTCGCCCACCACGGTCACCGCAACGTCGGGGTGCGACGTATCGAAGTACTCAAGCGACTGGGCGTCCGCGACCACCGCATCCACCTCGCGCGCAACGAGTGCGCCTGCGGCCGCTTCGACCGTCGCGAAACGCTGCACGTCGATCCGATGCTCGGCGCAGTACCGATCACCGACCGAGCCATGGAGCGTGCCAACCTTCTTGCCGGCCAGGTCGCGCGGACCACCGACATGCGACTTGATGGACTCCGAGGTCATGACGCTCGTGAGGCTCGACGTGAGGTATGCGACCGAGGCAACCCCGAACACGAGCCACAGCGCCGCCACGAGGCGGGCGATCCAGCCCGGTGCAATGGATCCCTTGTACGACGTCTTGCCCGTCATGGTCACCGAGACCACGTGGTAGAAGGCCTCGGCGAACCCTTCATGCCACCGCTTCGTGAACTCGCGGTCGAACCGCCGGAGGCCCACCACCAGGACGGTCGCGACGACCGCAGTGATGGCCGCGCCCCATGCGATCACCCGTACATGCCCGTCTCGGACGAGTCCGCTCCACAGGCGCGCGACGGCGTGCGAGCCCTCGCTGGGAACCATCACGCGGAGCCCGCCATCGAGGGTCGGTTGGGTGAAGTCGACGACCTCGAGCCGGGCGGCCGTGACCATGGTGTTGCCGACCCCGATGTCGGCCTCACCCGACGCGACCTTGTCGAAGAGTTCCTGGATTGACGCGCATGGCTGCATGTTCAGGACCAAGTGCGCGTCGACGGCCGCCGCATCGAGCAGCAGCACCGAGAATCCCATCCAGCGACCGGACGGCTCCTGAAATGCGAACGGCTGGTCCACGAACACCGCGACGCGGATGGACCGGGACGGAGGGCCGGATTGCGCTTGAGGTCCGACCGCAGCCCGGCGTGCGACGGCGTCGCATGCAATCGTGCACGCACCGGCGCAAGCAAGGACGGCCACGGCTCGCTGCATCAGGGACATCCCCCCACGATAACCCCAGTCCGCAGGACGCATCCACGGCATCACCCTACGATCGGCCACGTGGAGATCGACGCGCTCATCGCCGCCCTGCGCGACCCGGTCGCGTTCCCGCCGCCGCACGGCGCACGCGTCGACGTCGCCCAGACACACGCGTCGGCGGTGTTCCTCGTCGGCGACTCCGCGTGGAAGGTGAAGAAGCCGGTGAACCTCGGCTTCCTCGACTTCTCGACGCTCGAGCTGAGGCGCGCAGACTGCGAGCGCGAACTCCGGCTCAACCGTCGCATGGTGCCGGAGATCTACCGCGGGCTTGCGGCGGTCGTGCGACGCGACGGCATGCTCCGGATGGTTCGGAACCCGACCGCAGGCGACGAGCTGGTCGAATGGGCCGTCGAGATGCGCAGGCTCCCCGCCCACGGGATGCTCGACCGACTGATTCCCGCAGGCGGCGTGACTGCAGGCCACCTCGAGGACTTTGCGCGCAGGCTCGCGGCGTTCCACGACGCGGCGGACCACGGGCCCTCCGTCTGCATGCACGGGGCCGTTGACGTCCTCCGCCATCGCCAGGCCGACTGCCTCGATCGTCTCGCGGCACACGCCACGCACCCGGCGGCCTGTTCGCCGGCGGTGCTGCCCGCGGCCTTCGTGGCCGCGCTTGACAGGCGCGCCCGCACGTGGCTCGACCGCCTTGCGCCGCTGCTCGAGGAGCGGCGGGCCGCGGGGCGCGTGCGCGACGGCCACGGCGACCTGCAGGCCGCGAACACGTGCATGCTCGACGGCCGCATCGAGGCCTACGACTGCCTCGAGTTCCGTGACGAGTACCGGTGCACCGACCGCGTGATGGACGCGTCGTTCCTGGCGATGGACCTGGACCGCTTCGGGCGCGCGGACCTCGCCGAGTCGTTCCTCGCAGCCTACGCCGCCGCATCGGACGAGCGCGGCATCGATGAACTCACGCGCTTCTTCCGGATGCACTTTGCCGTCGTCCGTGCGATGACGGAATCGATCCGGCTCCATCAGCCCGAGACCCCCGCGGACCAGCGCGGCACGGTGGCCTCGAAGGTGCGCGCATATGCGCAGCTCGCGGCGGGGTACGCGGTGGACCCGGCGACCGTGCTCGTCATGGGACTGCCCGCCACGGGCAAGAGCACGCTCGCCGCGCACCTTGCGCGCGCAATGCGGGCGACGGTGATCTCGAGCGACGTCGTGCGGAAGTCGATGCACGGCCTCCACCCCACCGATCGCGCGGGTCCAGTGGCATACTCGCGCGAATCGACCGACGCCACGTACCGCGAACTTGCGCGACAGGCCGCGGCGGCAGTGGGTTCCGTGGTGATCGACGCCTCGCAGCGCACCCGCGCGCAGCGCGCGCCGCTGGTGGCCGCGGCGACGGCACGCGGCAGCCGCTGGGTACTGGTGGACGTGCATGCCGACCGTGCCACCATCGAGGCGCGCATGACGCGTCGGGGCCAGGACCCCCATCGGGTGTCCGACGCGGACCTGGCCGTGCACGATGCGCTTCGCCCCGAAGCGGAGCCACCGAAGGAACTTCCGCAGGCGCACCGCATGCAGCAATGGAGCTCGGACGAACACGGTTCGGTCGATCGCGCCGCGCTTGAGGTGCTTGGCGGGCTGCTCGGGCAGGCGTAACCCACTGGCGCCTCATGGCATCCGTCACTCCGCCGCGGCCCCGACCCTGCCCCTCGAGCGGGGCGGTGCGTGATGTGGTCGACGAGCATCCGGTCCCACGCCATGCACTGCGTCTGGCGGATCGGGTGTCGGCGCGGAGCATCGGCACATCGTCCAGCCGACCCGCCGTTCGCAAATGCACGAGACGCGCCCGGATGCCGGGCGCGTCTCGTTGGATGCATGGAACGGCGCGGGGTCGCGCCCCATCACGGGCAAGCGTCAACCGCGGCGGCGACGGCCACCGGATGCACCGGCGAGCGCAAGCAGCGCGAGCGCACCCGGCGCGGGCAC